>CAYPJA010000006.1:0-91927 GCA_964411005.1 uncultured Prevotella sp.
ATACAGGATGCCGCAATGGTGGAATTGGTAGACACGAGGGACTTAAAATCCCTTGGCCAGAAATGGCCGTGCGGGTTCGAGTCCCGCTCGCGGCACATCAATCATTTTTTTATTTTGGTATGAATAGAAAACTCTTTCTTTCTTTATCAGCTTGTTCGCTCATCCTTTTAGCATCCTGCTCAAAGAAAGTAAACCTCACAGCCAGCAACTTCTCAGTCGACCCCAACCCATTAGAGGCACAGGGAGGACAGGTCAGTGCCACAGTCAGCGGCATGTTTCCTGAGAAATATGTCAAGCGCAACCAGACCATCACTCTGACGCCTGAGCTGCGCACCACCGACGGCAGCGTGCTGCGCGGCGAGGCTGCCACCTTCCAGGGCGAGAAAGTGATGGGAAACAACCAGACCATCAACTACCGTTTGGGAGGCCGATTCACCATGAAGTCGAACTTCCCCTATTCAGACACCTATCGCAAAAGCGATCTTGTGATGGTGGTCAACGAGCGCAAGGGAAAGAAAGTGAATGCCTATGACGTGAAAATCGGCAACGGCATCATCGCCACCTCTGAGCTCTACCGCAAGACACTCATGGCCGACGGTGCCGTCATAGCCCCCGACTCGTTCCAGCGCGTGCAGCGGCAGAAGCAGGAAGCCAACATCCGCTTCCTCGTCAATCAGGCCAATCTCCGCCAGAGCGAATTGAAAAACAATTCCGTGCAAGAGTTCATCAGCCTGCTCCAGCGCATCAACGCCGACCGCGAGCAGCTCTACTTGCAGAATGTAGAGATCAGCGCCTATGCCTCGCCAGAAGGAGGCTTTGCCTTCAACGACAAGCTGGCCAACAAGCGTCAGAACAACACCGAACAGTACGTGCAGCAAAAGCTCAAACAGAGCAAGCTCGCAGGTGCCAACGTCAACGCTCACTACACGGCACAGGACTGGGAAGGCTTCCAGCAACTCGTGCAGGCCAGCAACATTCAGGACAAGGATGTCATTCTGCGCGTGCTGTCCATGTATAAGGATCCCGCAGAGCGCGAGCAGCAAATCCGCAACATGAGCGAGGGCTTCCAGGAGCTGGCCACCGGCATCCTACCCGAGCTGCGCCGCAGCCGCCTGACCGTCAACTATGAAGTCATTGGCCGCAGCGACGACGAGATCAAGCAGCAACTGTCCACCGACGCCACCCAACTGTCGCCCGACGAGCTTCTCTATGCCGCCACCCTCGACAGCAACCTCATTGCCAAGGAAGCCATCTATCAGAAGGCTGCCCAATATTACGACAAAGACTATCGCCCGCTGAACAACCTCGGCGTGATGGAGTTTGACAAAGGCAACTACGACCAAGCCAAGACCTATCTGCAGAAGGCCATTGCCGCCAACAAGAACGCCAGCGAGGCCTATGCCAATCTGGGCATCCTTGCCCTCAAGGATGGCGACATCAGCGAGGCAGAGAAATACATCGGCCGCGCCGCCGATGCCAACGGCTACAACGAGGCTGCCGGTGCGCTCAATATTGCCAAAGGTAACTATGCCGAAGCAGCCCGCAACCTGAAAGACGAGACCAGCTATACCGCTGCCTTGGCGCAGATTCTGAGCAAGGACTACGCCAATGCTGCCAAGACGCTCGACGCCATCAAGAATCCGACAGGCCTGGAAAGCTATCTCCACGCCATCATCAGCGCACGCCGTGGCAACAAATATGCGACCGAGAGCTATCTCGAAGAGGCCATCGAACGCGACCCGTCGCTGAAAGACATCGCCGACAACGACCTGGAATTCCAGTTCCTTCGCAAATAAGGCAACACAAATAAGGAGGAACATCATGTGAAAAGTGAGAAATGAAACGTGAAGAGTGAAGAATCAAATAGCACTGTTTGTACAGCCCGGCTATTCGATTCTTCACTCTTCACGTTTTCCCTCTCCACCCGCTCATTCTCACCCCCTCGTTTCCGTTCCTCAATTCCGTCTTCATTTCTCGTTTTTCATTCTTCTACTTTCATTTTCCCACCATTCCTATGAAGCGCCCATATTCATTCAGTGTCTTTCTTCTGCTGCTTGCACTAACCTTCACGGCCTGCGGCACCGACAGCCATCATTTCAAGATAGAAGGACGACTGCTGCATCTGAATCAAGGAGAGTTCTATGTCTATAGCCCCAACGGCGACATTGAAGACATCGACACCATCAAGGTGCAGGGCGGCCGTTTCGCGCTGGAGATTCCTCTGGAAGAACCGACGGTGCTTATGATGGTGTTCCCCAACTTCACCCAACAACCCATCTTCGCCGAACCGGGGGCAAGCGTCGACATCAAAGGCGATGCCTCGCACCTCAAGGAGATGACCATCAAAGGCACTGACGACAACGAGCTGATGAACCGCTTCCGCGAGTCGATTGTCTCTGCATCGCCACCCGAGATGCAGAAACTTGCCGTGCAGTTCATCAAAGATCATCCCGAATCGGCCGTGAGCGTCTATCTCGTCAGCTTCTATGTCATGCAGGGCAACCGCCCCGACTACCAACAGGCGCTCAACCTCATCAACCTGATGTTGCGCGAACAGCCTCGCAACGGCTATCTCATCCGGCTGAAGGAGAAAGCCACCCTCATGAAGATAGCGACCGACAACGACCGCGTGCCTGCCTTCACAGCCCACGACATCGACGGAAAACCTGTCAGCTCATCCTATATAGCCTCGGCCCCGGTAGCCATCGTCACGCTGTGGGCTTCATGGAACTATGAGAGCGTCAACATGCAACGGCAGCTGCGCAACCTGAAGCAAGACTATGGCGACCGCCTGCACGTGTTAAGCATCTGCATCGACGGCGGCAAGGACGAATGCCGCCGGACCATCCAACAGAGCCCCACCGACTGGCCCGTCATCTGCGACGGCCAGATGTTGGAAGGCCGACTCGTCCGGTTGTTCGGACTTTGGAACGTGCCCGACAACATCGTCTACGAGCGCGGACGCGTAGCGGCACGCGGGCTGTCGCTCGTCGAGATAGAGCAGCGACTGAAGAATCAGACCGGTGCCTAAAGCCACGCCGGCCGTTGCCGTCTGAACGCTTATTCCTTTAGCAACTCATGTTAGTAAAAACCTATAGTGCCGCTGTCAACGGCTTAGAAGTAAATACCGTCACCATCGAGGTCAGCATCACCAAAGGCATGCTCTATCACTTCACGGGCTTAGGTGACGAAGCCGTGAAGGAAGGCCGTGACCGCATCGCCGCCGCCCTGCAGTACAACGGCTACCGGTTTCCGCACGGCGACATCACCGTCAACATGGCCCCCGCCAACCTGCGCAAGGAAGGCAGCGGCTTCGACCTGCCGCTCGCCGTGGCCATTCTCGCCGCCGACGGCGCCATTGCCGCGTCCGACCTCCACCAGTATATGCTCGTCGGCGAGCTCAGTCTCGACGGACACCTACAGCCGGTCAAGGGAGCCTTACCCATCGCCATCCAAGCCCGAAAAGAGCATTTTAAGGGACTCATCGTCCCCAAGGCCAACGTGCGCGAGGCCGCCGTGGTCAACCAACTGGAGGTCTATGGCATGGAAACCATGTTTGATGTCATCAAGTTTCTCACCGGCCAACAGCACTTTGAGCCTTACGTCGTCGACACACGCAAGGAGTTTTATGAGCATCAGAGCCAGTTCAGCCTCGACTATGCCGACGTGCGCGGACAGGAAAGCGTGAAACGGGCCCTGGAAGTGGCCGCTGCCGGAGGCCACAACATCATCATGGTAGGACCGCCGGGAAGCGGCAAATCGATGATGGCCAAACGGCTGCCCTCCATCCTGCCGCCACTCACGCTCGCCGAGAGTCTGGAAACCACGCAGATTCACTCAGTGGCCGGCAAGCTGGGCAAGGACACATCGCTCATCTCACAACGTCCGTTCCGTGCGCCGCACCACACCATCTCCGAGGCTGCCCTTGTCGGCGGCGGTATCACGCCGCTCCCAGGCGAGATCTCACTTGCCCACAACGGCGTGCTCTTCTGCGACGAGCTGCCCGAGTTCAACAAGCATACGCTCGAAGTGCTTCGGCAACCGTTGGAAGACCGGCAGATCACCATCTCGCGTGCCAAGTATTCCATCACCTATCCATGCTCGTTCATGTTTGTGGCCTCGATGAACCCGTGCCCCTGCGGCTACTACGGCGCCCCCACCCACCATTGCGTATGCACGCCGGGACAGATACAGCGTTATCTCAACAAGATCTCCGGACCGCTTCTGGACCGCATCGACATCCAGTGCGAGATCACGCCCGTCCCGTTCAAGGACATCTCGAAGACGCAGCCCGGCGAGTCCTCGGCAAACATCAGAGAGCGCGTCATCGCCGCACGTGCCGTCCAGACAGAGCGTTTCAAAGGCCTCCACGACATCCACTGCAACGCGCAGATGACCGAGCGCATGATTCATCAGTTTGCCGAACCCGATGACGAGGGCATCCAGTTGTTGCGTATGGCCATGGATCGGTTCTCGCTCTCGGCCCGTGCCTACACCCGCATCCTCAAGGTGGCACGCACCATCGCCGACCTCGACCATAGCGAAAGCGTCCGAACTAACCACCTTGCCGAAGCCATCAGCTACCGCCAGCTCGACCGGGGCGACTGGGCAGAGAGAGGAGCTTAGCTTTCTGCATTGCAGGAAGCCATCTTTCACGCTTCAACAAGCCGTCTCTTGCAAGACGAAAGGACACCTCCCGGAAAGCAAGAAAGCATGTCTGGAAAGCAAGATGACGTGTATAGGGGGACCGGACGGGAGAGACGGTCGGCAAGGAGGGGAGGAGCGGCTGACAGGATAGGTGTTTCGGCTGTACTAAAAGCTTTTTGCGGTCTTTGCGAGCCTGCCGCCATACGATGACGGAAGGGGCGCAAAGACCGCAAAAAATAGGAGGATTCAGAGGATCAGAAGAGCTGACCTACGATTTCGGCATCGTCTCCTTCATAGACTCTCAGCTCGGTCTCGGGCCGATACTGGAAACCGGAATAGCGATAAAGACGCATGGCTGCGAAGCGATGGTCGCGCGCCAGGCAGAGCTCCAGCTCGACATTGCCCACGGGTGCGGGCGTAGGCTTCTCCATTGCGCCCACGTGGGCGGCGGTATCGGCGCCGCTGGCATTGAGCAGACGCTGCAAGGCGTCGCCCTGCTCCTTGGTGTACTGCATCTTGAAGGCATCGACAGGACTGCCCGTAGGGGTATAGACGGCCTTCTGGATGAGACCGAACATGCTCTTGTTGATTTCTATATAGGGGTGGAGCGCAACGGCTGTTCCGATGCGCAGACTTTTGATGTTAGCCATAACTTGTAAGTATTTGTTTTGTGATTGATATGAATGTTTTTCCGTCCAACCATGTTTCTGAGGGACGGCGAGCGATGAGACGGGCGACCTTCGCGGCCGTCCGCACGTTTCGCGGAAGCGTTTGGGATGTGCAGGATAAACTATCCTGCGCAGATGGCTAACACAACATGCGTCCCAGCTCGAAAACATAATAGCGGCAAGGGGACGCATGACGCACGGGAACCGCCGAGAGACGGCTCAACGTGACGGCAAAAAGGACTGACTGCATCATCGTCCCGGCCGGCGACGTTATCCGCAGACAGCTGGGACCGGAATGGCCTCCGCCTGTGGGGACTATGCGCTCGGGGCGCGAACTGCAGATGCGATAAATGGAATGAACGTCGGGTAAGACAGACTCGCGGTGACCGGACTCGGAGATCTCGGCCCCGTGGAGACGATCGCGTAGCGGTGCCGGTTCGTCGGCCATGGTGCCGACGGCGACCGTGTCGGACGCATGCAGACAGCGCAGGGCCGGCATTCCCGCCAGCACGAGGCAGGCCAGAAGACCGCAAGCCAAAAGCCGCAGCACGGTGGAAAGATATTTCGAATCTGTGTTCTTACTCATCTGACAGATGCAAAATTACTGAAAATGAATGATATAACAAAGGAAAAGCACCGTTTTTAGCATCTCTTTTCATTCTTTCTCCCGACAAGGGGCGAGCCGGCTTCCCATCTCGGGCGGCTGATTATAGCCCACGTTCTGGGCTGCCACCGACTCGCGATAGGGCAAATCCTGCTCCAAACAGACGACGCGCCACGGCGTGGCATGGGGCGAGAGACTGAGGCGCAGCTCCGTGCTGGCCTTGTCGCGCACAAGCACTTCCTCACGCCAGTCGCCGAGGATGTCGGCCGAGAGACAGGGATTCGACTTCGACCCGTTGTTGAACTCACCGTCGAGCACGGCCAGGGTGTCGATGCGACTGGTCAGCCAGTTGAACTTCAGCACGCGCCGATGGTCGAGAAGCTCACGCAGCGTGTCGCCGTCCCAATAGATGGCCGAGTTCTCCGTCGGGATGCGATAGCCCAGCGGACGCCCCTGCCAGTCGACGACGCCGTCGGTGCAGCTGCTCCACATCTCCCAGCCGGGATTGCGTGGGTCGACATCGGCAGCCATGCAGCGTCCTACGTCCCATCCGGCCTTGGCCTGAAAGACGACACGCCCCGTGGCGGCATTACGTAGTTCGCAACCGTCGCGGCGGTTCTCGTGACAGTCCCATATATATAAGGTGTCACTGCCCGGCACCATCGGCCCCTGATGAATGGCGTCGCCGTGGCCGAAGCCCGTGGTGTAGAGGCCACGGCCATCGTGGTCGACAGCCATGGCACCATAAGTAATCTCGTCGCATCCATCGCCGTCCACGTCGCCGGTGCGCAAGTTGTGGTTTCCCTGTCCGCCCCAATAGCGGTGGGTCTCATAGTCGAGCGTGTTCTCTTTGTCGTCGGCAAGGGTGGCGCGGTGGTCAAGAAGGTCGCTATCGAAGGTCCAGCGCTGACGCAGCTGGCGGCCGTCCCAGTCCCAGGCGGCAAGCACCGTGCGCGTGTAGTAGCCACGGCAGAAGACCGCGCTGGCCTTGCGCCCGTCAAGGTAAGCCACAGCGGCAAGGTAGCGTTCCGAGCGGTTGGCGTAAGAGTCGCCCCAGTCGGACACGCGGCCGCGGCCAGGCACATAGTCAACCGTGGCCAGCACGCGGCCCGTAAGCCCAGAGAAGACCGAGAGATATTCGGGGCCGGAGAGCTGACGGCCCACAAGACGGCGGTCGGGACTGTCGGCGCTGACCGTCCATGAGGCCGTGCTGTCGCCGATGACGGTACCCGCGCCATCGCGTGTGCCGTCGGCGGTACGCACCATGACCTCCGCACGGCCGTCGCCGTCGAAGTCGTAGACCAGAAACGGTGTGTAGTGGGCACCCGAGCGGACGTTGGGTCCGAGATCGATGCGCCACAGACGCGTGCCGTCGAGACGGTAGGCATCGAGAAGCGTCGGCGCAGTGAGTCCCGCCTGCGAGTTGTCGCGCGCGTTGGTGGGCTCCCATTTCAAGATAATCTCATACTCGCCATCGCCATCCACGTCGCCGATGCTGGCGTCGTTGGCCGTATAGCTGACAGCTCGGCCATAGACAGCGGTGTCGGGGTCGGCAGGTTTCTGAAGGGGTATGCGTAAATATCCGTCGGGACTGGCCGTTGACCAGACGAACGTTCCGTCGCAACTGCCGCCTCTGACCTCGTAGACAGCTGTCTGCGCCTTGACGATGCCGCCCGTACGCCGGGGCAGCAAAGGCCGGTGATCCACAAAGCGCGTAGCACCCGTCAGCGGTCGTTCGTTGAGACGCACGCCGTCGCGGTAGACATCGAAGGTCGCTCCGGGCACATCAGCCCGCAACCACCGCCAACTGACGACGACGCTGTCGCCCGTGCGCCAAGCCACCACGCCGCGCCCCAGCCGCTCGCTACTCATGGCCTGCTGACGATAGTGCGGCTGTGCCGACAGCAGAGCGGGAACCGTCAGACTGACGGTCCACAACAAAAGAAAGAAGATATTGTATATTCGTTCAAACCATTTCATGTTACAAAAATATGAAAAAAGAATGAAAATCAACCTTATTTCTTGCGATTCAGACTGAAAGATTTGGCTTTTAAGCGGAATCTCGCTAACTTTGCCCTGTTATCAAAAGGAATATTGTATGAAAAGAATCACTACCTTATTCGTCGGTCTTGTGGCCTTTGCAGGTGTGGCCATGGCCGACGGCTACAACTATCTGACCGTGCAGAAGACCGACGGCACGGAGCAGAGCTTCACCGCCCAAGGGCTGGTGCTCACCTTCGAGGGAGGCAACATGATTGCCACGGAGGGAGGCACGCAGGCCACCTTCGCGCTGGTCGACCTCAACAAGATGTTCTTCTCGAACGAGGCAACGGGCATCAGCGATATCAATGCCGACGCCAAGACAGACGGCCCTGTGTCCGTCTATGGTGTGTCGGGCAGCAGCATGGGCACCTATAAGAACCTCGATGAGGCACGCGCGCAACTCCACAAGGGAGTCTACGTAGTGCGTGAGAATGGTAAAACCCGCAAAATCGCCATCCGATGAAAAAGACCAGTCTGATTCTTTCGCTCTGCCTCGCGGCCACAGGCCTGCAGGCACAAGTAGTCAAAGTTCATGTGGGCGAGATCACCTATGTCCATTCGGCCGCCGACGCAGGCGACATGACATTCACGGGCGGCACACAGCTCACCGTGCAGGGCAAGACCTACCGCCTGACCGACGTGAGCAGCGTGGAGGTGGGCCCGGGCAGCGTGACCGCCAACACAGTCAGTGTCGACTATGAGGGTGCCTCGGCACGCGTCACCGTCAGCGGAGACCTGGCGGCACACGTCACCGCCACGGATACGGGGGCCGACGTAAGCATCATCGCCGACTCGACCTACACCGGTGAGATTATCTACACGCTCACGGGAACCTCGACCGACGGCTCTTTCTATATGGACGGCGATGCCAAGGCACGACTCGTACTCGACGGTCTGACGTTGACCAACAAGGACGGCGGTGCCATCACCATCGACAACGGCAAACGCATCGCAGTCGACCTGACGGGCAATTCGACGCTTACCGACGGCCCGGGCAGCCAGCGTGCCTGCTTCTTCATCAACGGACACACAGAGATCAACGGCAACGGAAAACTCACCATCAACGGCAACGCGCGCCATGGCTTCTTCTCGGATGAATATGCCGTGGTCAACGGCGGCACCATCGTCGTCACGAGCGCACCGAGCGACGGCATGCACGTCAACCAGTACTTCCGCCTCAACAAGGGCGACATCACCATCAAGGCCACCGGCGACGGCCTCGACGTGGGCAAGAAAAACAAGATTACCGAAGGCGACAATGGCATGATCTTCATCAACGGCGGGTCGCTCAACATCACCGCCACGGGCGAGGGCTCGAAAGGCATCAAAGCTGACTCAACCGTCACCATCACCGGTGGACAAGTCGCCTCGACCGTCACCGGGTCAGCCTTCTACGACACCACTAAAGCCGACATCAGCAGTTGCGCGGCACTCAAGCCCGGCGGCGTGCTCACCATCAGCGGTGGCACCGTGACCGCCATGGCCACAGGCGCAGGCGGCAAGGCCATCAATGCCGACCACGACATCGTCGTCACGGCCGGAACCGTCACGGCCCTCAGCTACGGCGAACTCTATTCGACCACAACCGACGACACGAAACCGCACGCCATCAAGAGCGACGGCAATATCACCATCGACGGTGGCGAAGTATATGCTGCCGCGGCTTCCGACGACGGACGCGCCATCTCCACCGACTTCAATTTCCTCATCAACGGCGGCACCGTGATGGGCATCGGCGGCAAGAAGTGTGAGCCCACGGGTGGCCGACAGGGCTACAAGAGCTATAAGGGCGTCAACGTCAGAGCCGGACAGACCGTCAGCTACGACGGCGTAAGCTATGCCGTGCCGTCTGACTTCAGTCATAGCGGTGCCCGCGTGCTCGTCTCCAAGGCCGGCATGTAAGCTGAAACCCAAACGGGAGCCTCAACCTGCGCAAACGGAGATGTCTCCCGGTGCGGCACACGATTGATCCGGTGCAACACATGAACCAACAGACGGAGTCCGACCTCACGGTCGGGCTCCGTCTGTTTTAAACAACCAATAAAAAAATAATTGTTTTCTGTCGACCTTTTCACGCCTCGGGCAAACATAGGCGAGCCTGAATTTGCCACGGTATTATCAAAAAAATGTCAGACTATTTCCTATTCTCTATCGAATGAACGGCAGTTCTTTCATCTGATGAACAGCAGCTCACGATACTTGGGCAGCGTCCACCGTTGTCATTGTTCAGAGCGTTTTGCCGATTCTCTCCATGGCCTCCTCGCAGTCGGCGCGGTCACCGAAGGCGGTGAAGCGGATGTATCCCTCACCGCTGGGGCCAAATCCCACGCCGGGCGTGCACACGATGCCGGCCCCATAGAGCAAACGCTCGAAGAAACGCCAGCTCTCCGTACCGCCGGGTGTCTGCACCCAAAGGTAGGGAGCGTCGGTGCCGCCATAGACCTTCAGCCCCATCTTGCACAGAGCCTCGCGCATGAGGCGTGCGTTGTCCATATAGTAAGCGACGGTCTTCCTAATCTGCTCCTTGCCCTGAGGCGTATAGATGGCCTCGGCGGCGCGCTGCGAGATGTAGCTAGTGCCGTTGAACTTGGTCGACTGACGGCGGTCCCAAAGCCCGTTGAGCGCCACGCGCCGCCCTTCGAGGTCGGTGACAGTGAGTTCCTTGGGGATGACGGTATAGCCACAGCGCACGCCGGTGAAGCCTGCCGTCTTCGAATAGCTGCGGAACTCAATGGCGCACTTGCGCGCACCCTTGATCTCGTAAATGGAGTGAGGGATGGTCTCGTCCTGTATATAGGCCTCATAAGCGGCGTCATAGAGGATGACGGAGTCGTTGCGAAGCGCATAGTTGACCCACTTGCGCAGCTCTTCCTTGGGAAGCACGGTACCCGTCGGATTATTTGGATAGCACAGATAGATCATGTCGACGCGGTGATCGGGCAGTGCGGGTATGAAATGATTGTCGGCCGTGCAGGGAAAATAGGTCACGCTGCTCCATCGGCCCTGCTGCTTGTCGAAGACGCCGGCACGCCCTATCATGGCGCTGGCATCGACATAGACGGGGTAGATTGGGTCGGTGACGCCGATGCTGTTGTCCCAGCGCAGCAACTCCTGCGTGTTGCCAGTATCGCTCTTGGCACCGTCGTTGACGAATATCTCATCGATGTCGAGGTGTATGCCACGCGTGAGAAAGTCGTTCTTCAGGATGGCCTCGCGCAGGAAGTCGTAGCCGCGCTCAGGGCCATAGCCTCGGAAGCTCGCTTTGACAGCCATCTCGTCGACAGCCTTGTGCATAGCCTCGATGACGGCGGGGGCCAGCGGCTGCGTGACGTCGCCGATGCCGAGTGAGATGACACGCTGTTTAGGGTGCGACACCTTGAATGCATTCACCTTCTTGGCCACGTCGGCAAACAGGTAGTTGCCGGGAAGTTTTAGGAAATGTTCGTTTACAAGTGCCATAATTTTTCTTTCTATTTTCTTATTGGTTGTTGTCTTTCTTTCAGCGAATGGGGACCGTTGCCGTGCCTGCGCCATCGGGCAGAGAGATGTCTCCCTCGAAAGTGAAGGCTGCCGGGCCGGTCATGCAGACGTGATTGTCGGCACGCCAGTCGATGTGGAGCGTGCCGCCATCCATAAGTATGTCGACACTACGACCGGTGATGCCGAGGCTCGCTGCGGCCACAGCCGTGGCGCAAGCTCCCGTACCACAGGCTAAAGTGATGCCGCTGCCACGCTCCCATACGCGCACACGTAGCCGATTCCTTCCCACGGGCAGGGCCAACTCGATGTTGCAGCGGCCGGGGAAGGCTGCGTCCTTCTCCAGCCGTCGCCCATACAGCCCTGTCCGCTCCAACTCTTTTTCGTCGTTGATAAAAAGCACATAGTGGGGATTGCCCATGCTGACGAAGCGGTGGCCGAGTGTCTCAGGCAGACACCGGGCGGCCTGGCTGACGGGGTCGAGTTCTTCCAAAAACTGTTCTGGCACATGGAAAGCAGGCTCCTGCATGTCGACGGTGACCGTCTCCACCGTGCCATCGGCCCCGGGATGAAGGCTGAGCGTCTTCACCCCGGAGCGTGTTTCGAGCCGGATGTTTGTGTTGTGTGTGAGCCCTTTATCGTAAAGATACTTGCCGATACAGCGACTGGCATTACCGCACATCATGGCCTCCGAGCCGTCAGCGTTGAAGATACGCATGCTCCAGTCGGCCCGGACAGGATCAGTGGGTGGCCCGATGAGCACCAGACCGTCGCTGCCGATGCCAAAATGAGGACGGCTCCAAAACCTGGCGGCCACGGCAGGGTCGGGAATGTGATAAAAAGAAGTGTCGACATAGATGTAATCGTTGCCGGCTCCCTGCATCTTGGTGAAGTGAATAGTGGCCATAGTGCTCGATGTTTGTTGTCCCGTATCGAATCTTTTTGTCCGGTTCCGTCTGCAAAGATAAGACAAAAAGTAATTCAAAATACATCGGACAGGCATTTTTCTACCAACTTTTTCGATAAAAATATCAAATCAAAAGATAACACTCTTATTTTTATACAGAATGTAATTATGAAACAAAGAATGCTTACATATTCCTTCCAACCACCTACAACCAGTGTAACAGACGGAGACGGATTTGCCGATGAAGAAGCCGAATGATAAACACAAAACAATTAAAAATCTCGCCTTTTCCTTCCCCATGTCGGCCATTTGCAGTAACTTTGTCGACCCAAAGTGATAATTCACCCATGCAAGAAAAAACGAAAGCAGTCAAAACCACCCTCCTCATTTTTGCCCTCATCGCCAGTCTCGCCACGTCGGCCGCCACCCCCAACGAACGACAAGCGCGCGCCTTCTTCGACCGCGCCTACCGGCAGGTGTTCGGCCCACAGGGCTCCACGCTCACCTATGCCGTCAACATCATCGGCATCTACAAGACCGCCGGCACCATCTGGTATAAGGGTCGCAAGCAGGCGTTCACCGAGAAGCGATATTCATCATGGAACGATGGCCGCACCTTCTACCGCGCCGACAACAAGCGAAAGACCGTCGAGATATTTAATCCCGGCGATCCCGGCCGTGACAAGTATGCCAGCAAGTTCACCTTCGCGCCCGACGACTATGTCTATCACGTCAGCGACACCCCCGAAGGCTATCTCATCAGCCTCGACGCCAAGGAGAAAGCCAAGTCGACCATCAAGCATGCCAAGGCGCTTGTCGACAAGCGCACCTTCGCGCCGCTGAGTCTGCGCATCAAGGTCGCCTTCTTCTGGACCACCATCCACATCAGCCGCTTCCACTCGGGAGGCATCAACGACAACATCTTCGTCTTCCCAAGCAGGAAATACAGCGGATGGAAAACCATTGACCATAGATAAAAAAGCAACTACAAAAAAATGACGTGATGACCTCTTTTTTTATCGTATAAAGAGGATTTTACGCAATATTTTACACTTGATTAAACTTTTTTTCTATATTTGATTAGCTAACGAACCGCTTTTTTCTGATTGTTTTGCTGCAATTCAGTCTATCAACGCTACCAGTTCACACTTCATTTCGTTGTCTATCTCCCTGTAACGTGCAAAGGATCGGCTTCCATCGGTATAACGGCAGAAATTCTCTCATTTAGTTTATTTCGAGTACCTTTGTGGTATAATATGTTTGAATAATTAGCATATGGTAGAATATACAAGTAGTAGATTATGTTTCAAGGCTGATTTGATTGAGCCTTTGAATGATAATGATTCATTTATTGTTCATACTCCGAATGGAACATTCAAACTTACAAAAGCTGATTTCTATCGTGTCTTTTCAAAAATCATTGAAACCAAGAGCTATCAAGAGGGAAGATTGTATAGTTGTAAATATCCGCCTAAACGAGCTATGCAGTTTCTAATATCGAGACAACCCACACCATATAAACAGTCTGAAAGATGTATGCCCACAAATGATTTGGTAGGAGAGGAAATGCGAATGAAAATTAAAGAGATAGGTACATTATGGCGTAATTCTCCTAACAACCCTCATATAGATGTTAAAGTACTTGAAAACTGGAATAATCTGATAGAGGAATGGATTGCAGACAAAGATATGCCATTGATTATTCGCAAAGAAACAGACAAACGAGGCCAATCATTTATGCATCCTTGTGGAAGAGAAATTATCGTTTCAGACAATACTGTAGCTATTTGGGCGTATAGTAATGTATTAAAAGGAACGGTGTTTACTTTATCTCGAATCAAAGAACTATTGAGCCAAAAAGAGTTACCAGTGTTATTTATGGCAACAAAAGAGATTAAGGCAAATGCTAAGTACACCAAATCATTAGGTAGTTATGCTTTGTCTGATTGGAAATTGTGTCATATTCAACCTGTAGGATTTAATACTAATACGAGCATTGAAGATTTGGAAATATCCGATATTGAAGACCATTTCAGAAAATATGTAAATCCTAACAATATGTTCGTACTTCCTAAAGAAATTGGTTATTTAGGGGAAATTGACGTATTTATAGAGGAGCAGAAGCGATAAATGATAAATAGCAGGTATCCATTGTGTATCTACTATTTATTCACTATGACATACCTATTGAAGAATTGGCAAGCGAAAAGAGATCAAACCTCTGTCGGTTGCGAGGAATACCGCAAACTCCTTGATAAAGTCGGGAGTCTGCTCTATCATCAACATACCTTTACACTTATAGTTCGCCTTGATGAAAGCTGCAACATGGTTTCTTGCCCGTACTCTTGATGAATAGGTTGACATAGTTCGGTCTGTGCCTACACGCTTTTTGAATGTAGCATTATCCTCATCAAATGCACAAAGCAGCATTTCATACTCCGTTTCGATGCCAAGCCCTTCAGTGTCTGGGAAGATTGATTATATTGCACACTAATGCTGAGAAAAGCCAAATCCCCAGCTCATTCACATGAGTTGGGGATTTGTGTTACCTGAAAACTTTCTTTTTCTAAGTACCTTAAATCAACTACACCTAGTTGAGAAAATACTAACCTGAATCTAAATCTTAAACCTAATAACCAAAAACTAAAAACCTATATAAAAACAATCTACTAACCTTAAACCTATTGAACTTAATATCTTTTTTTTCTTACTTTCTCTTTTTGTTGTCTCAAGCCTTATTTCTTTTGACACTGCAAAGGTACAAAGAAAAACGGTGTGTGCGCAAACAAAAACAGAAAAAACTTCATTTTAAGCCGTTGTTCTTGACCCAAATCAAGTCTCTGTGTACGCACACATCATGTAGTTAGCTTGTTTTTGACCTATATCAAGCCTTCGAAACGACAACCAGGAGGACGCTCGGCAGTGCTTTTTTCGGGCCACACGTTCCTTTTCTCACCAAAAAGCACTATCTTTGCACTTGCAACAAGACATGTATTATATATATTAAAAAGGTGTACGCGGGCCCGCAGCACCGCGCACGCCGGAAACTTTCATACAGACATCAAGAGATGGATTACAACTTCAGAGAGATTGAGAAGAAGTGGCAACAGCGGTGGGCCGACGACAAGACCTACCACGTCACCGAGGACAGGACGAAACAGAAGTTCTACGTGCTCAACATGTTTCCCTACCCCAGCGGGGCAGGCCTGCATGTAGGCCATCCGCTGGGCTACATCGCCAGCGACATATACGCCCGCTACAAACGCCAGCAGGGCTACAACGTGCTTAACCCCATGGGCTATGATGCCTACGGCCTGCCCGCTGAGCAGTATGCCATACAGACGGGCCAGCATCCAGCCGTGACGACGGAGCAGAACATCGAGCGCTACCGCGGACAGCTTGATCGCATCGGTTTCTCATTCGACTGGGATCGCGAAGTGCGCACCTGCGACCCCACCTATTACCACTGGACGCAGTGGGCCTTCGAAAAGATGTTCAACTCATTCTATTGCCGCCGCTGCCAAAGCGCAAAACCCATCGCAAAACTCGTCAAGCACTTTGAGGAGCAAGGCACCGAGGGCATAGACGCGGCCTGCGGCGAGGAGCTGAATTTCAGCGCGGCCGACTGGAAGGGCTGGGACGAGAAGCGACGCCAACAGGTGCTGATGAACTATCGGCTGGCCTACCTCGGCGAAACGATGGTCAACTGGTGCCCGGGACTGGGCACGGTGCTGGCCAACGACGAGGTGGTCGACGGCGTGTCGGCACGCGGCGGCTATCCGGTGGTGCAGCGGCAGATGCGGCAGTGGTGCCTACGGGTATCGGCCTACGCGCAACGCCTGCTCGACGGTCTCGACACCATCCAGTGGAGCGACTCCATCAAGGAGACACAACGCAACTGGATTGGCCGCTCGGAAGGAACGGAGATGCAGTTCAACGTGGCCGGGACCGACCGCCACTTCACCATCTTCACCACGCGCGCCGACACCATCTTCGGTGTGACATTCATGGTGCTCGCGCCCGAATCAGAGCTCGTCAGCGAACTCACCACTGACGACCAGCGGCAGGCAGTGTCCGACTATCTCGACTACGTGGGTAAGCGCACGGAGCTGGAGCGCATGTCAGACCACCGCATCACGGGTGTCTTCACAGGCTCCTATGCCGTCAATCCCTTCACGGGCGACCGCATCCCCATCTGGATTTCCGAATATGTACTCTCGGGCTATGGCACCGGAGCCATCATGGCTGTGCCTGCCCACGACAGCCGCGACTATGCCTTCGCACGCCATTTCGGCCTGCCCGTGGTGCCACTCATCGAGGGTGCCGACGTGTCAGAGCAGAGCTTCGACGCCAAGGAGGGCATTGTGATGAACTCGCCAGCGCCGGGCAAGACGTCGCTCGACGGCTTCTCGCTCAACGGATGCACTGTAAAAGAAGCCATACAAAAAACAAAAGACTTCGTCACTTCCCACCACCTGGGCCGCGTAAAGGTGAACTATCGCCTGCGCGATGCCATCTTCAGCCGCCAGCGCTACTGGGGCGAGCCGTTCCCGGTCTACTACAAGGACGGCATGCCCTACATGCTGCCCGAGGAGGCACTGCCCCTGCAGCTGCCGGAGGTCGACAAATATGAGCCCACCGAGACTGGCGAACCGCCACTGGGCCGCGCCCGCCGCTGGGCCTGGGACACGGTGGCCTGCGAGGTGACCGACAACAGCCGCATCGACCACAAGACCGTGTTCCCCCTGGAACTCAACACCATGCCGGGATTTGCCGGGTCGAGCGCATACTATCTGCGCTACATGGACCCACACAACAAGCACGAGCTGGTATCGAAGGAGGCCGATGAATACTGGCGCCACGTCGACCTCTACGTCGGCGGCACCGAGCATGCCACGGGCCATCTCAACTACTCGCGCTTCTGGAACAAGTTCCTGTTAGACTGCGGCGTGAGCTGTGAGGAGGAGCCGTTCCAAAAACTCGTCAATCAAGGCATGATCCAGGGCCGTAGCAACTTCGTCTACCGCGTCGGCGAGCTCAGCACGCCCGAGCGTCCGGTCTTCGTCAGCCTGCACTTGAAGGATCAATACAAGGAGGTGACGCCCATCCATGTATGGGTGAATCTCGTCAAGAACGACGTGCTCGACACTGAGGCCTTCAAGCAGTGGCGGCCGGAATACAAAGAGGCAGAGTTCATTCTGGAGGACGGCAAGTATGTCTGTGGCTGGGCTGTGGAAAAGATGTCGAAGTCGATGTTCAACGTGGTCAATCCCGACGACATCATCGAGGAATATGGCGCCGACACGCTACGTCTCTACGAGATGTTCCTCGGCCCCGTGGAGGCCAGCAAGCCCTGGGATACCAACGGCATCGACGGCTGTCACCGCTTCCTGAGAAAGTTCTGGGCACTCTTCTACGGCAATCAGCGCGGCGCCCAAGACACGCTCGTCGTCAACGATGAGCCCGCCTCGAAGGACAGCTTGAAGAGCGTGCACAAGCTCATCAAGAAAGTCACTGGCGACATCGAATCGTTTAGCTACAATACGGCCATATCAGCCTTCATGATTGCCGTGGGCGAACTGGGGCAGCAACAGTGCCACAACCGTCAGCTACTCACTGACTTGGTGGTGCTCATCGCGCCCTTCGCGCCTCACATCGCTGAGGAGCTGTGGAACGCCCTGGGACACGAAACGACCGTCTGCGACGCGCCGTGGCCGAAGTGGAACGGGCAATATCTCGTGGAAAGCGAGATTCAGATGACCGTCAGCTTCAACGGAAAGGCACGCTACCAGAAGCTCTTCCCGGCCGGAGCCGACAAGGAAACCGTGGAGCAAGCCACCATCGCCGATGAGCGTTCGGCCAAATATCTCGACGGAAAAACCATCGTAAAGGTCATCGTCGTGCCCGGAAAAATCATCAACATCGTGGTGAAATAGTCAAGCGACCTCACTAACTAACACTAACTCACACACTCCGCGCTATGACTATCAATCACCAGATGATATGGAATGAGGCCAAGGATTACATCTTCATCACCCTCGGCCTGATGCTGTATGCCTTCGCCTTCACGTTCTTCCTCCTTCCCTACGAGATTGTGACGGGAGGCGTGACAGGCGCGGCAGCCATCGTGTTCTATGCCACGAAGATTCCCATTCAGGACACCTACTTCGTGATCAACATCGCCCTGCTCGTCGTAGCACTGAAAATTCTGGGGTGGAAGTTCCTGATGAAGACCATCTACGCCATCTGTATGCTCTCGTTCCTGCTGTGGGCGGCGGGTGAGCTGATGCCCACCAACCCCGACGGCAGCTACGTGAGGATACTGGGCGACTCGCAGGAGTTCATGTCGCTGCTCATCGGCTGTACCTTCACAGGCACCAGTCTGGCCATTGTCTTCATGAACAACGGCTCCACCGGTGGCACTGACATCATCGCTGCGTCGGTCAACAAATTCTATAATTTCTCGCTCGGCCAAGTGCTCATCGCCGTCGACTTCTTCATCATCGGCTCCTGCCTGTTCATCCCGCAGTTCGGCACGATGATCCAACGCGTCCACATGGTGGTATTTGGTCTATGCACCATGGCCGTCGAGAACTTCATGCTCGACTATGTGATGAACGCGCGGCGCGAGTCGGTGCAGTTCTTGATTTTCTCGAAAAAGTATCAAGAGATAGCCGATGCCATCGGCACACAGATGGACCACGGTGTGACCATCCTCGACGGACACGGCTGGTACACAGGACAGGAAATGAAGGTGCTCTGCATCTTGGCCAAGAAGCATGAGAGCACTACCATCTTCCGCCTCATCAAGATGATTGACCCCAACGCCTTCGTGTCGCAGTCGGCCGTCATCGGTGTCTATGGCGAGGGCTTCGACCCTATCAAAGTGAAGGTTCCCAAGAAAAAAGAAAAGAAGAAATGAAAGAAATCGTTTTTGCCACCAATAATGCCCACAAGCTGCAAGAAATCCGTGAGATACTCGGTGAGCATTTCCGCGTGCTCTCACTGGCCGACATCGGTTGCCATGCCGACATTCCCGAGAACGGTCAGACACTGGCTGAGAACTCCATGCAGAAAGCCTACTGGGTGTGGGAACACTACCACATCGACGTCTTCGCCGACGACACGGGACTCGAAGTAGACGCTCTCGGTGGCGAGCCCGGTGTGCGTAGCGCGCGCTATGCTGACGGCGAAGGCCACGACAGTGAGGCCAACATGCGGAAACTGCTCACAAAATTAGGAAACAATAACAATCGCCGCGCACGTTTCCGCACCATTATCACGTTGATAGAAAGGAGTGCGGACGGCACACTGGCCGACGAAGAGGTGTGGAAACGGGTCGGACAACCATTCCTGGTACACCAGTTCGAGGGCACTGTCGAAGGCGACATCGCCATGCAGAAGCGCGGCCATGAGGGCTTCGGCTACGACCCTGTCTTCGTGCCACAAGGCTACGCCGAAAGTTTCGCGGCCCTTGGCGAGGATGTCAAGAACCACATCAGCCATCGGGCGCGCGCCGTGGCCCGCCTGGCCGCCTATCTCCAGACCAATCAGGAGCCTTGATATGAAAAAAATAATCTTTGCCGCATCGTTGCTGACGGCCGCCACCGGAATCCGTGCCGACGGCCTGTGGAAGGCTTATCCAGCCTACCATGACGTCACGGAAGTGGAGCAAGCCAGCGGAAACGTCATCTACGTTCTCGCCTCGAAAGGCCTCTACAGCTACAACCGCAATGACCACAGCCTGCAGACCTACGACAAAACCACCGTGCTGAGCGACTGCGACATCGCCCACATCGGCTGGAACACGGCGGCACGACGGCTGGTCGTCGTCTACAGCAACGGAAACATCGACCTGCTGGAGCAGAACGCCAACGTCACCAACATCAGCGACTACTATTCGAAGTCGATGACGGAAGACAAGACCGTCAACGACATCTCCATGTGGCGTGGCTACGCCTATCTCTCCACAGGCTTCGGCATTGTCAAGCTCAACGTGGCCGATGCCGAAATCAGCGACACCTACAACCTCGGATTCAACGTGGCTTATACCTATCTGCAGGGCGACAGCATCTATGCGGCCTCTCCCACGCGCGGCCTCTATTCCGCCGCCCAGGCCGACAACCTGCTCGACAACGCCTCGTGGAAGCACAGCGGTGCCTATAAGCCACGCACCAAGACCATCGACCCCGACCTGCTGGCCCTCGTCGGCACGCTTGCGCCAGGCGGTCCAAAATACAACACCTTCGGCTTCATGAAGTTCCAGGGAGGCAGCCTCTATACGGGCAGCGGTGGCTATACTGCCATCGACGACCTCCTGCGCAAAGGCTGCGTGCAGGTTCTCACGGGTGACACATGGCAAATCTATCAAGACGACTTCGCCACTCGTCAGCACCGCTACGAGGATGTCATGTCGGTCGCACCCGACCCGACACGCAACGGCCATGTCTTTGCCGGCTCGCGAGGCGGCATCTACGAGTTTCAGGACGGCCGACTCATCAACGAATGGAACTACGACAACAGCCCCCTGCAGGCCGCCATCAAGGACAACAAGAACTATGTCATCGTCGAAGCCATGACCTATGACCGCGACGGCAACCTCTGGCTTGTCAACTCAAACAACCTCTCGCAGAGCATATTCTCCTTCGACGGAGCCCAGTGGGCCGCCCATCATCACACCGAGCTCATGCAGGGAGGCATCACCCACCGTCACATGCAGGCCATGATGGAAGACAGCCGCGGCTTGCTATGGTTTGTCAACAACGATTTCCGCTTCCCGGCCCTCTTCGCCTACCAGCCAAGCACCAACGCGCTCAACACCTACAGCTCGTTCACCAACGAGGACGGAACCACCGTCAGCATCATCTACGCCCGCTGCGTGGCCGAAGACCAAAACCATAACATCTGGCTGGGCACCAATGTGGGCCCGCTCATGCTGAAGCAAGACCAGATCACGGCCTCATCGCCCGTGTTCACACAGCCCAAGGTGCCACGCAACGATGGTACCGACCTGGCCGACTATCTGCTCTCGGGCGTCGACATCAGCAGCATTTATGTCGACCGCGCCAACCGCAAATGGTTCGGAACCAACGGCAGCGGCGTCTACCTCATCGCCTCCGACAACGTCTCGCAAATTAAGCATTTCACCTCCGACAACAGTCCACTGCTAAGCGACAACATCGAGTCTGTGGCCATGAATCCCGCCACGGGTGAGATTTTCTTCGGCACCGACCGCGGCCTCTGCTCCTATCAGAGCGATGCCACGACAGCCGGCGACGACATGAACAAGGACAATGTCTGGGCCTACCCCAACCCAGTCAAGCCCGGATATACCGGCCCCGTCACCATCACCGGACTGCAAGATGGCTGCGACGTAAAGATCGTGACAAGCAACGGCGTACTCGTCAATCAAGGAAAAGCCAGCGGCAACACCTATAAGTGGTACTGCCTGGACCGCAAGTCGAAGCGTGTGGCCAGCGGCATCTACTTCGTGCAGGTGGCCACGGCCGAAGGCGAGAAAGGGACGGTCTGCAAAGTGGCCGTCGTCAACTGATCTGACCGAGGCCGGCTATCAGTCTCAAACATTCACAAAGACTATACAATATGCCAAAACTGGTTTCCATCATCGTGCCATGCTACAACGAGCAGGAATCGCTTCCGCACCTCTATGAGTCGTTGCGGAAGCTCACCGACTCGATGCCTCAATACGACTGGGAACTACTCTTCATCGACGACGGAAGCCGCGACGCCACCCCACACATCATCGAGGGCCTGTGCCGGACAGACAACCGCGTGGCCACCGTCATCCTCTCGCGCAACTTCGGAAAAGAGAAAGCCATGCTGGCCGGGTTCGACCATGTGCGTGGCGACTGCGCCATCATCCTCGATGCCGACCTGCAGGATCCGCCCGAGTTGGTGCGCGATATGCTCTCGTGGTGGGAGCAGGGCTATGAGGATGTCTATGCGCGCCGTCGGGACCGCGGAAAGGAGAGTTGGCTGCGCAGGCGTCTCACCCTGATTTTCTACAATCTGCTCAGCCGCTGCACACGCTACGACATCCTAAAGAACGTGGGCGACTTCCGCCTGCTGGACCGCAAGTGCATCGACGCGCTGAAAAGCATGCGCGAGACCGAACGCTACACCAAGGGCTTGTTCAGTTGGATGGGATTCCGCAAGAAGGAACTGGTCTTCGACCGCGCCGACCGCCACTACGGACGCAACCACTGGAACCTGCTCCAACTGACAGCACTGGCCATCGAAGGCTTCACCAGCACCACGACAACACCGCTGCGGCTGGCCAGCATCACAGGCATCATCACAGCTTTCGTCGCCCTGCTCTATCTGGTCTGGACGCTCATCAAGGTGGCCGTCTGGGGCGATCCCGTGGCCGGTTTCCCCACGCTCATCTGCGTCATCCTCTTTCTTGGGGCCGTACAGCTCATCACCATCGGCATCCTCGGCGAATATGTGGGCCGCATCTTCATCGAGACCAAGGGACGTCCCGTCTATCTGGTCGAACGCTATCAGAAACGCAAAAAAGACAAATCCATATCTGAGGAGAATGAATTGACAATCAAAAAAAAGGACGATTCCGCATCATGACCCCCATAAAGCCCATATCCAAACAGGCTGTCGCAATCATCCTCATCGTGCTTGCAGCCATCACGCTGTCGGTCTTTTCGTTCACCACATCTCCCCTTTATAAGGAACCCTGCGCCTGGGATTCAGCCATTTTCCAAATCATCGGAAAAGCATGGAGCGAGGGCGTGTTGCCTTATGTCGGCCTCTGGGATCTCAAGGGACCAATCATCTTTTTCATCAATGCCATCGGCTACGCGCTCACAGGATCGCGGACAGGTGTTTTTCTGCTGCAATGGGTCTCGCTCAGCGCGACACTGATCATCTTGTGCCGCCTCGTCTGCAACAGTCACCGTGATCTGCTGTGCCCGACTGTCATTTTCTCGCTGTTCAGTTTCGGTGCCAACATATTGGGCGGCAACACCGTGGAAGAATATCTGCTGCCGCTGCTGGCTCTTTCTTATGCATTCATCTATCGCTGGCTGGAGCAGGCCGAACGTTCTCCGGAGCACCCTCCACGCTGGGCTGTGGCTTACGGTCTTGTGCTCGGCTTCAGCCTGCTGACGCGCCTTTCCAATGGTTTGGGAATATGTATGGCCGTCGCCATCATCGCCGTATGGATCGCGCGGCACGGCCGTTGGCGCAACCTGTTGCACAATGTAGCCGCCTTCGCCGCCGGCTTTGCAGCGGTTGTCTTGCCTTTCCTCCTCTATTTTTGGGCAAAAGACGCCACGGCAGACATGTGGTATGGCACCATATTCTACAATCTCGACTACGCCGGAACCGTTTCGCCTGACATCAAGAGCTATGTGGAAGTGGCCAAATCCATGGTCTACTATGCCGACACGTGGCTTTTGCTGGCCACATCCATCCTGATGTTGTTGCTGAAAAGCCGTCGCCGGATGGCAGTGGTGATGTGGATGGGCGTGGCTATGGTCAACCTGCTGTGGCTGCTCCGCGGCTACCAGTTCTCCCACTACGCCATCACCTCTTTGCCTCTCGTAGCCATCAGCCTCATGGAACTTACCGACTTATGCCACGAGAAAGCCGACGGACGAACCTTCCATCGAGCGGCAGCCATCATCGTCGTCTATGCCATCGTCATCTCCGGCGCGCTGATACATGCCATACGGCTGACCAAAAACTATCATTATGACGACCGTTTAACCACCTTTCGCTCCATGATTAACGGCTTACCGCAAGGCTATAAGCAGTCTTTCGCAGCCTACAATTGCCCGGCCAACTGGTATCTCTACGAAGACATACGCCCCAAGGTGCGCTTCTTCGCCTTCCAGGACTTCGAGGCCGAGCAGAGTCTCACCTATCGGCGCTATCTGCAAGAGGATTTCCGCAGACTGCCCGAGTGGGTGCTGGTCAATGAAAAGGCCCGCGAAATCGACGGCATCCTGCGCCAGAACTATCACGTCTGGAAAACGGACAAGGCCGCCGGGCTGACACTCTACCGTGCCAACAACCCGTCAATAGAAGAATAAGGAAAACGAAACCGGCTACTGTATGAATCTGCTGATGCCGTCATCGACCCTGACGACATTGTGCTCGTTATAGTAAACGAACCGCTGGTGGTTAGGACTCATGGCCACATATTTGTCATCCGCCTCCCTGTGATGCAGGTGGAACTCGATGGCCTTGAACTTGACAAAGCGCTTCATGACGCCCAGACGCTCAAGCCGCGCCGGCAAGTCAATGTCCTCAGTGCCGTAACCCACCATGCCGTTGTCATATCCATTGACGGCAAACAGGTCTTTCCGCCAGAACGACAGGTTGCATCCGCGCACCTTCTTGTGCTTCTTGTATTGGTAGAAAAGCGGAGTCAGAAACGGGATACGAATGGCATTCAGACGGCGGTGGAGCCCTCTTGACAAGAAATGAGGACGTGCATGGCCGTCGCGTTTCAAGATATCAGTCTTCTTCTTGTCAAATTTTCCACGGCTTCCGTTAAGATAACAACCGCGCCGAGCCTCTTTCATATGGTCTTCCACGAAGTGACGACCCATGATGATGTCGCCATCCACTTGAATGATGTACTCACTTTGACAAAGGGCAAAAGCCTTGTTCATAATCATTGCCTTGCGGAAGCCCTTGTCTTCCTGCCAAACATACTTAATCGGCAGCCGTTCCTCAAAATGGCTGACAACATGCCGTGTGGCATCGGTGGACCCATCGTCGGCAATGACGACCTCATCTGGCTTGCAGGTTTGGTTACAAAGGCTGAAAAGGCATAAATGCAGAAATTCGGGATTATTGTAAGTGGATATGACAACAGCCACTGATTCCGGCATTTCTTCGTTCTTTTTGTTTTTCTTCATTTCTCTTTCTTGTTTATCCATTATTCGGACGAAACATGAATCATATACCTTTATAACTGTTTCTTCTTTATTTTATTGTGTTCAGTAGTTCCTTATATAAGAATGAAGAATCATGTTAAAAGAAAACGTATACGGGCAACGACAGATGGAGAAGTCGGTAACTTAAACGACTATCAACCCTATATCACATTGATTACAGTTCGCTGAACTTTATCATTTTATATCACTTTCTGCTAAACATGATAAATCTCTCCAAACTTGTTTATTTCAGCAAGTTTGGAGAGATTTCATCTTGTACAAGCCGTCACTAAGAGTCGGTCACATCCTCCGGTGTCGATCCTACTGCATCCTTGCGCGTCAGACGCGAACAGGATGACGGGAATCTTTCATCATTCAGCCTGCTCCTTCTCTTCCTTGTCCTGCCGGATGAGCTTGAGCAGATGGTCTACGGCCACCTCTTGCGGGATATTCTTCTCCACGCACTGCTGGCGGCGGTAGAGAGACACGCGGCCCGGACCGGCTCCCACATAGCCATAATCGGCGTCAGCCATCTCACCGGGCCCGTTGACGATGCACCCCATGATGCCTATCTTCAGCCCTTTCATGTCGCTGGTGGCCTCGCGAATCTCACGAATGGTCTCACGCAGGTCATAAAGAGTACGGCCGCAACCCGGACAACTGATATACTCTGTCTTCGACATGCGTAGCCGTGCGGCCTGCAAGATGCCGAAAGCCGTGTCGCAGATGTCGTCGGTTGTGATGTCGCCATCGTTCATAAGCCATACACCATCAGTGAGGCCGTCAATCAAGAGTGCGCCCATGTCGGTGGCAGCCTCCAACTGAAACTCCTCCTTGTCGCGCAAACGGTACATCTGAGCGAAAACGACCGGATTGCTTACGCCCGCGTTCATCATCTCGTGCACCAACGCGCGCTGGTCGCCGAGGCGGTTCTGATGATGGCTCACACAGACCACCACAATCTCGGGATGAGCCTTCAGGCAGGCCAGATATTCGTCGGACGGCGTGCCAAACTGCAACACCAGAAACTTCAACGGCGCCTCTATCATGCCGATGAAAGGCATGGCTGTGACAGGAAAGATGGGGAAAATATTTTCTTTCATGCCCTCGTTGACCTGTAGGGATGAGGAACCGGCGTCACCAGACTTCGGAGCAGACGAGGCCTTCTGTTCCTGCAATTGTGCGTAGAGCTGATAATCGACAATGTATCGCCGCCCCTCGTCCAGCTGCGACGGCAAGGCTGAGCCTACGTAATAATAATCGGCCTGGCCAGCCTGCGAACCTTTTGCCTGCCCTGCCGGGGAAGAACCTGCGGCAAGACTGGCTATCACCACCGGCACATGATTGCCTCCGACAAGACCGACAGCCGTCGTTGGCCGTCTCTGCGGACGCAACCAGTCGAAACCGCTGTAAGCCTCGCCCGGGATGAGGATATGTCCGGCCTTGCGACCGATATAGTCGACGAGATGCCGGGCTACAGGAATCTCGGCCTCAGGCTCCTCGGAGAGCGATACACGCACCGTGTCGCCGATGCCATCGGCAAGCAGCGCGCCAATGCCCACACAACTCTTGATGCGACCATCCTCACCTTCACCGGCCTCAGTGACACCAAGATGAAGCGGATAATGCATATCCTCGCGCTCCATCCGGTCCACAAGCAGCCTCACCGAGCGCACCATGACAACCGTGTTGGACGCCTTGATGGAGATGACAACATCGTCGAAGCTTTGCTTTTTACAGATGCGAAGAAATTCCATGCAACTCTCGACTATGCCTTCGGGCGTGTCGCCATAACGGTTGCGAATGCGGTCGGACAACGAACCGTGGTTGACACCGATTCGAATGGCCGTGTGGTGATCCTTGCAGATGTTAAGAAACGGCACAAAGCGGTCTTCTATTTTCTGCAATTCTTGCGCATATTCCTCGTCAGTATATTCATATTTGATGAATTTGCGGGCCGGGTCGACATAGTTGCCGGGATTGACACGCACCTTCTCGGCATAGAGGGCAGCCACGTCGGCTACGTTCGGATTAAAGTGGACGTCGGCCACGAGCGGCGTACTGAACCCATCGGCGCGCAAACCATCGTGAATCGGCTTGAGATTCTCGGCCTCCTTGGTGCCCTGTGTGGTGAGCCTCACCAACTCACCCCCGGCACGGATGATGCGCTCGGCCTGCCGGACTGAGCCCTCGGTGTCGTCAGTGCTCGTCGTCGTCATCGACTGGATGCGGATGGGCTTGTCACCACCCATATCGAGCGCGCCGATATGCACCACGCTTGACCGGCGCCGATGATAATTGAATAAATCCAATATTATATTCCTTTATTGGTTAAAACTTAATTGCACTTATACTGATAGTCCTTGATGGCAGCCAGGTCGGCATTGGCTTTCTCTATTTTCTTGCCCAATCCGGCCTTCCAGGCCTCCACCTTGGCGGCCACCTGCTCATCACCGAGAGCAATCATCTCGGCAGCCAGAATGGCCGCATTCTGCGCTCCGTTGACGCCGACAGTGGCCACGGGAATGCCTGGCGGCATCTGGATGATGGAGAGCATGGCGTCAAGACCGTCAAGCATGCCCTTGATGGGCACACCAATGACAGGCAACGGCGTAGATGCCGCTATGACGCCGGGCAGCGCAGCGGCCATGCCGGCACCGGCAATGATGACCTTGATGCCACGCTCTTTGGCTCCTTTGGCAAACGACTCGACGGCATCGGGCGTGCGGTGTGCCGACAGCGCATTCACCTCGAACGGAATCTCATTATCGTTCAACCACTTCATGGCTTTCTCCATGACGGGCATATCACTTGTGGAGCCCATGATAATACTGATGACTGGTTTCATATTTGTTTTGTTATTATCTTGTTTTTATGTTTTTTCCTTTTGTGCTTTCTTTCTTTTTTAAATGGCCAAAATGGTTGAAAAGGCGATGAAGAATCCCACCAAAAAACCGCAGACCACCTGCGAGAGCGTGTGCTGACGCAGTATCATGCGACTCGTGCCCACAAGTCCGGCCACAACCATTACGACGCAGAACCAGTTGACGGGGTTGAACCCAAAAATGAATGAGAAGCCAAGCAGACCTCCCGCCACACCGCCGATGGCCGCCGTATGGGTTGATATTTTCCACCAGATGTTGATGAGCGCGCAGATGACCTGTATGAACAGGGCCGCCATGAGAATGGCTCCCATGAAGGCGGGCATGTGGAAGAAACTCATGAGATAATAACAGCAGAAATAGCTGATAATACTCATGATATAAGGAATCATGCGACGCTCCTTGACGCCCAGTTCTCTCAGCGTCCATCCCTGATATTTCCGATAGAGATGGATGAGCAAAGTGGGAACCAAGATGGTGAAGATATACACCATGGAAACCACCAGCAGCTTGTAGGCCAATGGAAACAAGCTCATATAGCTGAAGCAAAACAAGGCGACCATGCACAGCAACGGCAGATAGAATGGCGTGAAAACCATGCTCAGCGCGCGTGCGGCCAGTATCACTTTCTTTTCCTTCACTTCCTTATGTTTTTCTCTTTATCATTTGTTTTCACTTCCCCTCATTCTCACTGTTCCTTCCGCAACCGTGCCACCGGAATGCCCATCTGCTCACGGTATTTGGCTATGGTGCGACGCGCAATGGGACAACCTCTGGCCTTCATCTCTTTGGTCAAGGCGTCATCGCTGAGCGGCCGACGCTTGTCCTCGTGCTCAATGACATCCTTGAGGGCCACCTTGATTTTGCGTGTCGACATCTCCTCGCCGTCCTCAGTGGTATAGCTATCGCTGAAGAAGAAACGCAACGGAAACGTACCCCATCGCGTCTGGGCGTATTTCTCATTGCTGACACGCGAGATGGTTGATATGTCGAGCCCGGTCTTGACAGCTACGTCCTTGAGAATCATTGGCTTGAGATCAGCCTCATCACCATTCTCGAAGAACTTGTGCTGCCACTGTATGATGGCCTTCATCGTCACATAGAGCGTGTGTCGGCGTTGCTTGACAGCCTCAATGAAGCTGCTGGCACGCTCCACTTTCTGCTTGGCATAGAGCAGAGCCTCCTTGTCACGACGGTTCATGTGCTCCTTGTTCGTCTTGTAGGTGTCCACCATGTCACTGAACGACTCGGAAACCTTCAGCTGCGGTATGTTTCCATAGTTGATGGAGAAGGTGACGTTGCCCTCATCATCATTGTCGACGATGAAGTCGGGCGTCACCTGCTGGATGTTGCGTCCCTCGGTCTCGCCCATCGAGGCACCGGGCTTGGGATTGAGCTTGCGTATCTCTTTCTGCAAGGCCGCGCTCTGCAGGTCGCTCAAGCCAAGGGCCTCGTTGATGCGGTTCCAATGCTTTTTGGTGAACTCATCGTAATGATCGGTGATGACGCGCTCCATGAGGTCGCGCAGGCGGCTCTTGGGCTTGCGCGCTATCTGCAACAACAGGCACTCCTGCAACGAACGAGCCCCGATGCCGGCCGGGTCGAAGGTCTGAAGACGCTTGAGAACCTTCTCGATGTCGGCCATACTGACGTCGATGTTGTGATAGATGGCAAGCTCGTCAGCGATGGTGTCGAGATCCTTGCGCAGGATGCCATCGTTGTCGAGACTGCCGATAAGGTATTCCATGATGTCATGCTCCTGGGGCGTGAGCTCCTCCATGTCCATCTGTTCCTTCAGTTTGTCATAGAACGAAGTGGTGTCTCCATAAACCATCTCCTCGTAGTCGGCGTTGTTGTCAGACTGACGGCTGTAGGTTTCAGGCATCTCGTCATCACGGCCAATACCCTCCAATGCCGAGTCGAGCGCGTCCTCGCGTTCCTCACGCTCGGTCTGCTGCTCATAGTTCTCGTCGCCGTCGGCATCAGTACCAACGTTTCCCTCGTCCAGACCGCCGCCTTCGTCCAACACGCTGTCGCTGTCGTCTTTCTCCAAGGCCGGATTATCGTCGAGTTCGGCATTGATGTTCTCCTCCAGTTCGGTGACAGGCATCTCCAACAACTTGATGTTGAGTATCTGCTGTTGCGACAGGTGCTGTTGCTGAACAAGCTTCTGTGTCTGGGTTTGTATTAATTTCTGAGCCAAATCTATTTCTCTTTAAATATGGATGAAGATGTGAGCCGCAATCGGCCTTATACCGGAAACCTATCCTTTGAAGTACTCCTTGAGTTGTGCCGCAAAGGCCGACAGTTCCTCGGGATTGTCATTGCCATAGCGTTGCCATGTCTCCATGCAGGCCGGCAGCAATGGGTCAATCATGAAATCGGCACGGTTGAGATAAGGATCGCAGAACTGAAACACGTCCATGATGGCGACCACCTGCTGTGCGCTGAGGCGGATGAGTTTTCCCAACTCAATGATTTCCGGCGTAGCGGCTACCATCGTGACAGGTGTCAGGCGGAAATAAAGGTCAAGAATGATGATGAGTTGCACAGGCATGACGCACATCGGTGGGTCATCGTCGGCAGTCTCAATGGGCACGAACAGTTTTTCCCACGACTCGTTGAGCGTCACGCCTTCATAAAATTCGCCTGCCTTGCCGAAGCCATCCATGTGGCGCAGACGGTTGCAGTCGCGTGACAGCTTACGCGGATTGTTGGCGTAGACGGCCCACAAATGGCGGAGGCTGGGCATGTCGAGCCCGCGCAAATGAAACATGGCCTTGTAGAGACAGCGAGGCTCAATGTGCAACTCCAACGCCAACGCCACTGTCGGCTTGGCATAGAGCGGCTTCACGCCGACGGGCTTACGCAGATAGAGCTGCAACAGGAGTGGCCAATACTCGTCAGACCATAATGGATGTACACTAATCATGCACTTCTATTTTCTGCAAAAATAGTTATTTATCCCGTGATGACAAAATATTAGGCATACATATTTTGCCATTCCCGAAAAATTAAGAATACATCCTCAACCTACCAAATCTTGCTGGATGCGCTCATAGAACTGCTGAACAACGGTAAGCATGTCTGGTTCAAGATAGTCGTAGGCCTGTTCCACAAGATGGTCGGGAATGTTGTAATAAGCCTCGGCTATGCTTCCCGTGATGGCAGCCTTGGTATCAGTGTCGCCGCGAGCAATCACGGCGATGCGGATGGCGTCCTCGAAGCTGGAGCTTTCGAGAAAACAACGGATGGCCCAGGGCACCGTCTCCTGGCACGAGGCATCGAAATGTCCTTCACCACCAATCTTATAAATGTCCTCCAAAGACGGCAGCACATAGCCGAAATTGCGCCTAACGGCATTCTCCACCTCGTTTTTGGTGATTCGCACGGTGCGCAACCAATAGATGAGCGTAGCCACGCACTGCGCTCCCTTGATGCCTTCACGGTGACAATGACTCACCTCGGTGGCAGCCTTTGCCTCGTCGAGCACCTCATGATAGTCCTCAAACAGCCATCCCACAGGACTGACACGCATAGCGGCGCCATTCCCCCATGAGGCCTGCGGCAGCGGATTGGCAGAATCAATCCACTGCGCAAACATGTTCCCATAGCTGCCTTTCGGATGGCGATAGCGGCGGCACCAATGCAAAAGCGTGTCACGATAGCTTTTCCGATTGAGTATGGCATCAGCAACGGCTATGGTACAGACGGTGTCGTCGGTATAGGCATCGTCGTCAGTGTAAAGCCGGAATCCTTGTCGGGGAATGTGGTCGAACTCATAGCGAGAACCTATGATGTCGCCAATGATTGCTCCTATCATGGGTTAGAGATGTTTGGGTAATAGTAGAACGTTGTACTCCCACCGGGAATCGAACCCGGATCAAAGGTTTAGGAAACCTCCGTTCTATCCGTTGAACTACAGGAGCCCTTGCTTGTTTGGTATGCAAAGATAACTGTTTTTTTGATAATTGGCAAGGGTTTCACCGCTTTTTGTCGCCCGCCGGCCGATTAAATCATTTTCTTATATCAATTTTCATGCTCTCCGTTTTAAAGTTCAACTATAAAACCTGCATTTAATGTGAGTTTTACACATGCGGTTGGGTTTGTTTTTTTTTCTGCCTGTTCACAGAAAAAAGTTGCGACGCTACCTCGTTTTGCCGATATTTGTATCATCAGCGGCGAGCTGATGGGCGGACTGAACAGAACAAACTGTCAGCGAAAGCCTTGGCCACCGCCGCAAGACTGAAAAAAAACAAAAAGAGAAACAATGAGTAAAAGAACGACTCTGCTTATGCTGTTGGCCTGCATGGCACAAGTGGCAGCATGGGCACAACAGGGAACCTGTGGCACCGATGTGACCTGGAGCCTCGACGGACCAACCATCAACATTGATGGTTCGGGACGCATGGATGATTATTTCAATCCTAACGGCTCAGACAGTCTACCGCCCTGGCACGAATGGAAAGACAAGATAGAACGTGTCGTCGTGAAAGGAGGCGTGACTTATGTGGGCCGCTATGCTTTCTACGGTTGTCATAATCTGGAAAAGGTGGAACTTGGAGAAGGCGTGACGATGGTTGGCAGCAATGCCTTCCGGGCGTGTGCAATCCTAAAAAACGTTTCCTTGCCCGAGACATTGGAACAAATCGGCGATGCATGGGCTCCTTACACCGACTATGGATCGGCATTTGCCGACTGTCCTTTGTTGCGATCCATCACATTGCCGAAAGGCTTGAAGTTTGTCGGAGCCAATGCTTTCTCCGGTTGTTCGGGTATGGAAAAACTTTATTGGAACGCCGCCGACTGCGACGTTCAGCTGAATTTCCGTAACGAGAGTGCCTTCCTGGGCTGCGGTTTCACGGAGGTTGAATTCGGCGAGACCGTCAAGCGTTTGCCACAGCGGGCTTTCTGCAATGTGGGCGCGCTGGCGGTGATCAGCACAAAAGGGTCCATTGAGGAAGTAGGCGAACAGGCTTTTCATGGAACGGGGTGGATAGGACGGAAAGAGTCGGGCAAGATGATTTACATAGACCATGCGGCCTATCTGTACATTCCCACTTACGAGATAATGAATCCGTTTGAGCTGAACATACGAGAGGGCACGGTGAGCATCAGCGACGGTGCCGCAGAAGGCTGTGAATGGTTGAGTTCTGTGACACTCCCAACGACTATCAGCCACATCGGAAAGCGGGCTTTCCACGACTGCCCACTACTCAAGACAGTGAACTACAACTGTGTCAGCGCAGACGACATGGAGACATCTCCCTTCGACCGTGCGCTTACTACCATCACCTTCGGGCAGTCGGTGAAAAACATACCAGCCTGTCTCCTGTATGAGCGAGACAGTGTGGTTGAAATCAATCTGCCCAAATCGCTGGAGAGCATCGGCGCAAAAGCTTTTTCCGGATGTGACAGCGTGAGGTCATTGGTTATTCCTGACAGTGTGAGGAGTCTCGGAAGACTGGCTGTTTATGACATGAGAGACCTGGAATCCATCACCATCGGCGAGGGATTGAAGGATATGGACTATTACTTCTTGTTTGACCGCTGCCCGAAGCTGAAAGTCATGCAATGGAATGCAATTCATCTGAATGAGAAGTCGTTTGACGTCTATCACACCACAGATGGCTGCAAGGCACCGATAGAAGAGGTTGTTTTCGGCGATAAGGTGGAGTATATACCCGGACAGTTGTTCTGGAAAAACAGTACGTTGAACAGGGTCGCCTTCGGTCAGTCGTTGAAGAAGATAGGCGAGGCTGCCTTCCGCGAATGCGCAGCTCTGAAAGAAATCTATCTTCCCGACGGCGTGGAAGAGATTTGCGCAGATGCCTTTTACCGAACCTCCCTTTCTGAGGTATTCATTCCTAAAAGTGTGAAAACCATCGGAAGCTGGGCTTTCAAGGACATAGATTCCTTGCAAACGATGATAGTCACTCCTACGGAGGCACCGCAGGGAAACGGAAACGTCAATAAGGGTAACGTCTATGTGCCCGACGCCAAACATTACGGGTGGCTCTACAACACCACGCATCTGCCCATGTTGAAAGCCAGCCGTGATACTTTTGTATATAGCGGCAGTGCGCCACAGGTGAGTTTTAGCAGCAACATTCCCGGATATGTGCTGACAAGTGTTGATATGGACAAGCTGGATGGCGGCGTAGGCGACCACACAGTTGTCGTAACAGCCTCGTTTGAGGGTAGGCGTAACTTCACCGTCGACGTAAAATACTATTATGTAGTGGTTTCCGGTGACGACACGGCTGTGGATTGTGTTGCAGGAGATAATATAGAGGTGAGTGGCCACAATGGATGTCTTTACCTCAAAAGTTCGGCGGCAGGCATCCCGGTATACATCCATTCGGTCGATGGCAAACTGCAAAAGAGCCTTACAACCGACGGACATGAGATGTGCCTGCCCTTGCCTTCAGGCGTCTGGATCGTAAAGGCAAAACACCATACATTCAAGATTTCGTTATAGGAAGCGACATCAATATTATTCACTACACAAAGAGAGCCCGAGGCAATATCCCGATATGAGGGACTGCTTCGGGCTCTCTTTGTATGATTCCGATGAGAAACGCATTGATTGACGTGACCCTCCGTTGGATGAATAAGCTGATAACAATCTTAAAAAAGACCGCTTCTCGCATTGCGAAAAACGGTCTTTTGAGTATTAAAGTGTGATTGAATACTTGCTTACTTACCGTTACCAAAAGCCTCAGCCTCGGCAGCGGCAATAATGTCCTCCCGGCTTTGTCCTTTGGCCGATATATCGCTCAAGTCGAACTCGTCGTCCTTTCTCTTCTTGTTGCTTTGCACTTTCTCGCCGTCATCAAGCCGCACATTATCCTGCGCGCTTTCCTTTTCAGAATATACTCGCTCCTGGAATGCGTTGACATGCTTCTTGGCAGGCTGTTTATCGTCCTTCGGAATGATGAAGTCGTCCTTCTGCTCTGTGTCCGGCACCAGGTTGACAGGCTCCTCTTCCATTTTAGTGCGCTTACTCTTGGCCGCAAACACCATATCGATATACTGCGGTTTCTTTCTGAGCTTTTCAAGGGTCAGCTTGCTGGCCATCTGCTGGCTTTCTTTCTTTGAGAAGCCACGGCCCTCGCAGCCTTCAACGCCCTCCAGCACGGTCTTGTAGGCGAACGTGGGACTTCCGTTCTTGTCCTTGCCCTGCTCGATTAGCTCAAAGGTCAGTTTGACGCGGTTCTTCTGGCTCCATTCTATCAACTTGCTCTTAAAGTTTATTTCTTTATAAGCCACCTTGTCGATGTTGATCATTTGGGTCAGAATGCGTTTCTTCATGAATGTCATGCACGCATTGTAACCGCGGTCGAGATAAAGGGCGCCAACCAGGGCCTCGAACGCATTTCCTCCCACATAGCTGTTGTGCGAGGAACTGTGACCGCTGCTCAGGATAAGCTGGTTGATACCCATCTCCTGCGCCAGTTTGTTGAGTGTGTCGCGCTGGACAAGCTTAGAACGGGTGTTGGTGAGAAAGCCCTCACGCTTGCCCGGAAAATGCCGATAGACAATGTCGCCGACAACGGCATCGAGGATGGCGTCGCCGAGAAATTCAAGCCGCTCGTTGTTAACCGGCTTGCCTTTTGCATTACGGTGCATCACGCTCTTGTGCATAAGCGCCGTCTTATAGAAGCTGATGTTTCGGGGATAGACGCCGATGATGTTGTACAGAGACGAATAAAGCTCCTTTTCCTTGCGGAAAGGGAGCCTTATTTTATCGAACAAATTATTCAGCATACTTCTTGAAGATAACACAGGCATTGTGTCCGCCGAAACCAAAGGTGTTGCTCAGCGCGGCACGCACGGTGCGCTTCTGTGCCTTATTGAACGTGAAGTTCAAGTTGTAGTCGATTTCGGGATCATCGTCGCCTTCCTCATGATTGATGGTGGGCGGAATGATGTCGCTCTCGACAGCCTTCACACAGGCCAGTGCCTCCACGGCTCCGGCAGCACCCAGCAGGTGACCGGTCATCGACTTGGTCGAAGAAATGTTCAGCTTGAAAGCTGCATCGCCAAAAACGTCCTTAATGGCCTTGACTTCCGAAATATCGCCCACGTGTGTCGACGTGCCATGCACATTGATGTAGTCGATGTCGTCAGGAGTCAAGCCTGCATCATCAAGTGCCGACTGCATGACCAGCCGGGCGCCCAAGCCCTCGGGATGCGATGCCGTGATGTGATAAGCATCAGCACTCTCGCCCTCTCCGGCCATCTCGGCATAGATATGGGCACCGCGCGCCTTGGCATGTTCCAGCTCCTCCAAAACGAGGCAGCCCGATCCCTCAGCCATGATGAAGCCGTCCCGGCTGGCCGAGAACGGACGCGAGGCGTGCTCAGGATCATCGTTGCGTGTTGACAGTGCCTTCATTGCGTTGAAGCCGCCCACGCCAGTAGCGCAAATAGCAGCTTCAGCACCACCGGCGACAATCATGTCGGCTTTGCCCAAACGGATGAGATTGAAAGCATCGGCAAGGGCGTTGCTCGAAGAGGCGCAAGCACTCGTCGTAGCAAAGTTGGGGCCATGGAATCCGAAATGGATACTGATCTGGCCTGCCGCGATGTCTGAGATCATCATCGGGATGAAGAACGGAGAGAAGAACGGGCCCCGGTCGATGTTCTGACCGTATTCGACCACCTCTTTCTCAAACGTCTTGATACCTCCGATGCCCACACCATAGATGACGCCTATGCGGTTCTTGTCGGCTGTCTCCAAGTCAATTCCACAGTCTTTCACGCCTTGTATGGCTGTGGCCATGGCGAGCTGCGTGTAACGGTCCATCTTCCGCATTTCTTTCCGGTCGATGTACTCCTTCGGGTCGAACCCTTTCACCTCGCAGGCAAACTTGGTCTTGAACTTGGTAGTATCAAACTGAGTAATAGGAGCGGCGCCACTCTTGCCTTCCACAAGGCTTTTCCACGTCTCCTCGACAGTGTTGCCCAGAGGCGTCACGGCACCAAGTCCTGTTACTACAACTCTCTTTAATTCCATTTAGTTAGTTAATAAGAAAGCCGACTGATTACTTAGCGTTTTCCTCAATATACTTGATGGCGTCGCCCACAGTAGCAATCTTCTCAGCTTTATCGTCAGGGATGGAGATACCAAACTCCTTCTCAAACTCCATAATCAGCTCCACTGTGTCTAAAGAGTCTGCACCAAGGTCGTTGGTGAAGCTTGCTTCGGGCTTCACCTCAGCCTCGTCAACACCCAATTTGTCTACAATAATAGCCTTTACTTTGCTTTCAATTTCTGACATAATAATAATCTTTAAAAGTGTTTATAAATATTTTCCTAAATCAAAATCGAGTGCAAAGTTGCAAATTTTTCCTCACATGGACAAACTTTTTACGTAAAAAAGACTCCTAACCTGCACAAACTCGCTAAGTTGTGCAGGTTTTTTCAAGTATTTTGTAGGCTCATCGCATAAAAATCAGCCACTTTTCGTTGGTCGTTTCAAATTAAATATATATCTTTGCACAACATATACAATATCTATTAAAAACAACCTCAAAATGTCATTTGCAGTACATTGCACCCAGATTTTCAACCAAGCCATCCGTGATTATCATATCAAGGACGACATCGACACACCCATCAGCAATCCATACGACCGCGACTCCATCGAGAACCGCCTGTACCTGAAGTGCTGGATAGACACCGTGCAGTGGCATCTGGAGGACATCATACGCGACCCTCACCTCGACCCCGTGGAGGGCATGCAGCTCAAGCATCGCATCGACCGTTCCAACCAAGACCGCACAGACCTCGTTGAGCAAATCGATTCTTATTTCCGGCAGCAGTTCTCCGACGTGACGCCTCATTCCGACGCCACTATCAACACGGAAAGCCCTGCATGGGCCGTCGACAGACTGAGCATCCTTGCACTCAAGATCTATCACATGCGTGAACAGGCTGATCGCACCGACGCCACCGATGAGCACCGCAACCGCTGCCAGCACAAGCTCAACATACTACTCGAACAACAGCAGGATCTCTCTACGGCCATCGACCAGCTGCTCGATGACATTCGTGCCGGACGCAAATACATGAAGGTGTATCGGCAGATGAAGATGTACAACGACGTAGACACCAACCCCGTTCTATACAAACAGAAGTGAAGACCGAGCACATACTCATCATCCGCTTCTCGGCCATGGGCGACGTTGCCATGACGGTGCCCGTGGTCTATGCGTTGGCAAAGCAATATCCGCATGTGCGGATCACCGTGCTGAGCCAGCCTTTCGCGCGCGTCTTCTATGAACAACTCGCACCAAACGTAGGATTCATGGAGGCCGACATCAAGCGCGAATATCATGGCGTGAAGGGTCTCAACGCCCTCTACCGTCGGCTTGTGGCCAAAAACTTCACGGCCATCGCCGACTTCCACGATGTGCTGCGCTCACAGTATCTGCGCACACGCTTCAATCTGGACCGCTTCCCAGTGGCACATATCAACAAGCACCGCACCCTGAAGCGAAAATTGACTGTACCTTATAATAAGGTGTTGCGACAGCTGCCCACTTCGTTTGAGTGTTATGCCGAGGTACTCGACAAGCTCGGCTATCCTGTCCGGCTCGAAGGTTTCACCTCCATCTATCCTTCCGGAGGCGGCAACCTGCGCCTGCTGCCCGAGAGCATCGGTGAGAAGAAGGGCTTCCAGCAGTGGATAGGCATAGCTCCCTTTGCAGCTCATCAGCAGAAAATCTATCCCTTGCAAATGCTCGACGAAGTCATCACCTCCATCACACAGCGCCATCCCTCGTGTCGCATCTTCCTTTTCGGCGGAGGCAACTACGAGAAGACGCAGCTCGACAATCTCACCGAACGCCACCCACAGGCCATCAACGCGTCAGCCCTGCTTGGCGGACTGCAGAACGAGCTCATTCTCATGAGCCATCTTGACGTAATGATCAGTATGGACTCAGCCAACATGCACCTTGCCTCGTTGGTCAATACACCTGTAGTGAGCGTCTGGGGAGCCACGCACCCTTACGCCGGATTCATGGGATGGGGTCAAAATCCCGATAATGCCATACAAATAGACCTCAACTGCCGCCCATGCAGCATCTATGGCAACAAAACCTGCATGCGCGGAGACCTTGCCTGCCTAAACCAAATCACGCCATCCACGATTGCCGACCGTGTGGAAATCGTGCTGAAAAACCGTTCATAACCCTGTTGATAACTTCGTTAATAACTCCCACTTTATCCACAGCCACAAGCTATGGACTATTTTATTGTGGATTTCCACAGACTTTTCAACCGACAAAAAGCAACTTTTCAACACTTTTCAGACAGAAAAAGATATAAACTTATTAACTTTGCACCGAATGTTGAAATTGTGGATAAAGCAGTCAAGTCATTGATCCTCACAGAAAAGAAATAGACAATGAGTGTGGAAATCTGTAGATTAAATGTTGAAACTCAAATAACCAAATATCCAAGAAGAAAGTTTTGCACTTATCAACGGCCCTTCTTTCTAATCTTTTCTTTCTATTTATTTTTTAAATAAAGTAATAAAATTAAAAAGGAATGGGGAAAACTGCAATGTCTACAAATAAACTATTTAGATAAAACGGATGAACATAAACTTAAATACAAAACGATACCTACTGTTCGTAGTGGCACTAACGTTGCTGTACGGAGTATGCTTTGTCTTTGCCGATTTTTATGGCATGCCCTGCTCTGGCATACGCGATTTTCTGATATTGGCTGCCCAATGGGGTGTTGTGACGGTTACATCGGGTGCGATGTTATGGCTGTTGTCCTCATGGCGATGGCTCTTTGCGGTCAGCTTTCCGCTACTCACGCTTCTCTGTACGGTTCTGGCCTATTTCCGGCTGACGGTGAAAGTGGCCCTGACACCAATGATTATCGATTTGGCCATGGTCAACGACCTGCGAACCGATTTGGATGTGGTCAGCTGGCAGCTTATCATGCTTTGCCTCTTGTCGCTGTCTGTATCGGCTTGGACGGTATGGTGGCGGTGGCGTAGTGTCCGTCTGCGTCGTCCGTGGTTGCATGCGCTGATAGCGTTGGTGCTTGTGATAGCAATGAACAACGTTGGTGCTTTTGCTCATCCCATAGCCTCGCGCATACCTTATAATATATATTATGCGGTGACAGAGTATCTCGACGACCACAGCATAGCCCAAGAGCACCGGCCGGTTTTTGCCGGAGAAGCTACGTGCAGCGACGACTCGCTCACCGTGATCTTCGTGCTCGGCGAGAGCCTGCGTGCGCAGAACATGCAGATCAACGGCTACAAGCGGGCTACCACGCCGCTGCTGTGCCGTGAGAAGAATGTTGTCTCGCTGCCACAGGTATGGTCAGAGTATTGTTTCACGCATCAGAGTGTGCCCTATCTGCTCACGCGTGCCGACCATCAGCACCCTGACCGCGCCTACACAGAGCGTTCGCTTATCTCGCTGCTCCGTCAGGCGGGTTACCATACCACATGGATTGCCAATCAGGAGAGTGTGCCCACGTTCATCTACATGATGAAGGAGTGCGACACGCTCATCTATGCCAACGGCGGAAAGAGCCTCTATGTCTTCGACCGGTGGCTCGACGGCGACATGTTGCCTCATTTTGACCGCGAGTTGCGGCGACCGCAGCAACGCCAGTTTGTCCTGCTCCACTCTATCGGTTCCCATTGGTGGTACAACTCCCATTATGACCGCGCCCTTTGGAGCCCCGTCATCCGCAGCCGGGTCATTTCCCGCAACACGCACGAGGAGATGGTAAACTCCTACGACAACACCATAGCCTACAGTGATCGTTTCTGGCATGCGCTCATCAACCGCCTGCGCCACCGCCGGGCCATCTTGATTTATCTCTCCGACCATGCCGAATGCCTGGGCGAAGACGGTCTCTATACACATGGGAGCGACCATCCGGCCTTGCACCGTCCCGGTTGCTTCGTGTGGTATTCCGACAGTTATGCACAGCGTTATCCACAGCGCGTGGAGGCTTTGCGGCTGAATAGCGGAAGAGCGTTCAACTCTTCGTTCCTCTTCCATTCGCTACTCGATGCTGCCAGTGTCAAAAGTCCTTATATCAACAGAAAGGAGAATATCTTTGCAAGATGAAAACACGAATCATTTGGATAGATTACGTCAAGGCTATGGCCATCTTTCTTGTGGTCTTGGCCCATACGCCGCTTTGGAAACCATTGCAAGACTGGATTTATGTTTTTCATATGCCGGTCTTCTTTTTCCTTTCAGGCTATCTTTTCTCACCGTCGCGTCATCCTGTTTTTGGTGATTTCGCATGGATCCGGTTCCGTCAGCTCATCGTTCCTTACGTCAGCATCAACGTGGTGATGTATTTGTTTTGGCTTTTGGTGGGCCGTCATGTTGGCGCCGAGGTGGACGACGTTTCCTGGTCGGCACCGTTTGTGGCTGCCCTGCTTGGTGACGGTCCCTCGATGATTCATGATGTGCCGTTGTGGTTTTTCTTGTGTCTGTATCTGGTTGAGTTGCTCCACGATGCGCTCTTTGTGGGTGCGCGCCATCCTTGGTTGCTCATCATGGGCTTTGCGGTGCTGGGCTTCGGCGTGTCGGTGTGGAGCCCGGTCACGTTGCCATTCTCGATAGGCACGGCGCTTGTCGCCATTGTTTTCTATGCCATGGGACATCAGTTGCAGGGGCGTATTTCGCAAGACTGGCTCACGGCACTGCTGTGCTTTGTCGCGACGGTGGTTGTGTCTGTCTTCAATGGTCGCATTAATATGCATGCCAATTATTATGGCAACTATCTGCTCTTCCTCGCCGGCGCCTGCTGTGGCGTCTACCTGATGATCTATCTGGGCCGTCTTGCCGACCGTCTTTTCGGTGAGTGTCGTCTTTTTGCCTTCATCGGACGTAACACGCTCACTATTTGTGGGTTCCATCTGCTCACCTTCGCCTTTCTCAAGGGACTGATGGTCTACGTGTTACGTGTCAGTCCGGCGGTCATGTCCGGTGGTGTAGTGCTGAATGTGCTGTTTGCGGCTATCAGTCTGTTTTGCTGTCTCCCCATCGTATGGGTGCTCAACCGCTGGCTTCCGTGGATGGTTGGGAAGACTAAAAGTCAATAAAAATCTTAAATTATTATCGCAATCCAAAATAATAGATTAACTTTGCACTTCACATACGATTATCTATAAGTCGATTTTGACTAACTGAAAAGATGAGTTTAACAAGCATAGCCCGTAGAGTTTTTGTGCCTCGTCAGCATCAGCTCTTGCAGCATCAGAGCGGCGGCGAGGCTTTACAGGAGCGTGCGCTTCGCTATCTCATAGAGCGCGGCAAGGACACCGAGTACGGACGCAATTATCTTTTGTATGCGACTCGCAGTTATGACGAGTTTGCAAAGAATGTTCCTCTGAACACCTATGATGACTTGAAAAATTATATAGACCGCATGCGGCATGGTGAGGAGAACGTACTTTGGCCCGGACAAGTGAAGTGGTACGCCCAAAGCAGCGGTACCACCAACGACAAGAGCAAGTTCATCCCCGTCTCTCATGAGGGTTTGCAGAACATTCACTACCAGGGAGGAAAGGATACGGTGGCGTTTTATCTGCGCAACAATCCCAACAGCCGCATGTTTGATGGTCGTTCGCTCATTCTCGGCGGTTCCCATTCGCCCAACTACAATGTGGAAGGCAGTCTCGTCGGCGACCTCAGTGCCATTCTGATTGAGAACATCAACCCCTTGGCCAATCTCGTGCGTGTGCCTAAGAAGGCAACGGCACTGCTGTCCGACTTCGAGTTGAAGCGTGACCGCATCGCCCATGAGTGCCTGAACAAGAATGTGACCAACATCTCAGGCGTGCCTTCGTGGATGCTTTCGGTGCTTGTGCGCGTCATGGAGTTGTCGGGCAAGCAGCATCTGGAAGAAGTCTGGCCCAATCTGGAGGTCTTTTTCCATGGTGGAATTGCCTTTACGCCTTACCGCAAGCAGTATGAGCAGCTCATCACGTCGCCTAAGATGCACTATATGGAGACCTACAACGCTTCGGAAGGCTTCTTCGGCATTCAGGATGATCCGCAGGACAAGTCGATGTTGCTCATGCTCGACTATGGCGTTTTCTACGAGTTCATTCCCATGGACGAATATGGAAGCGACAACCCGACGGTCGTTCCACTGACGGGTGTGAAGACCGGCGTCAACTATGCCATGGTCATCACTACCTCGTGCGGCCTTTGGCGCTACATCATTGGCGACACCGTGCGCTTCACTTCGACCAATCCTTATAAGTTTATTATTACTGGCCGTACCAAGTATTTCATCAATGCCTTTGGTGAGGAACTCATCATGGACAACGCCGAGAAAGGACTTGAGTATGCCTGCAACCAAACGGGAGCCGAAGTGCTTGAGTATACGGCCGCCCCTGTCTATATGGATCGGAACGCCAAGTGCCGGCATCAGTGGCTCATCGAGTTCTCCAAGGAACCTTCTGATCTTCAGCGGTTTGCTGGTTTGCTTGATAAGAAGCTGCAGGAACTCAACTCCGACTACGAGGCCAAGCGCTCCCACGATATCACGCTTCAGCAGCTGGAGGTCATCAGGGCAAGTAAGGGACTTTTCGCCGAATGGCTCAAGTCGAAAGGAAAACTGGGCGGACAGCACAAGGTGCCGCGGCTCAGCAACTCAAGAAAGAGCCTCGACGAGTTGTTGGACATGAACTGTGCCGATGTAAAGGAATGAATGGAGGCGTAAAAGACTAACAGCAAGAAGATAATTAAACGTTGAAAGGAATGCGATTCATTGTTAAAAAGCATGCCGGAAGTGATTATAAGACAGACAGCAAGTCTTTCTTATGGTTGTCTTGTCCGTCTTGTTCATTGTTCTTTTTGCTTTTCTTTTCCCTGCCTTTCCTGTTTTCATCCTGCGCCCGCATGGGCAGCCCTGACGGCGGATGGTACGACGAAACGCCGCCGCGGGTGGTCGGAGCCTCCCCGAGGGAAGGCGAGGTGGGTGTGAGGACGAAAAAGATTCTCATTCATTTTGACGAATACATCCAGATAGCCAACCCATCGGAAAAGGTGATAGTGTCGCCGCCGCAGATAGAACAACCCGAGATTAAGGCTGCCGGAAAGGATATAGAAATCAAACTTGTCGATTCGTTGAAGGCAAACACTACCTATACGGTCGATTTCTCTGATGCCATCTCCGACAACAATGAAGGCAACCCAATGGGCAACTATACCTACACTTTCTCGACCGGAGAGACCATCGACTCCATGGAGGTGAGCGGCATCGTGCTGCAAGCAGACAATCTGGAGCCCGTGAAAGGCATTCTCGTCGGTCTCTACAGCAACTTGGACGACTCGGCATTCACCGCCAGTCCTATGTTGCGTGTGGCGCGCACCGACAGCCGTGGCCGCTTCATCGTGCGAGGCATAGCTCCCGGCAGCTACCGAGTCTATGCCTTGCAGGATGCCGACGGCGATTACCGCTACACACAGAAAAGCGAGATGGTGGCTTTTTCGCGAGACACCATCCGTCCGTTGGCTTTCGCCGACATCCGGCAGGACACGTTGTGGCGCGACTCGCTCCACATCGAGAACATCCTGCGCGTGCCTTACACCCACTATGTGCCCGACAACATCGTGTTGCGTGCATGGAAATCCGTCATCACTGACCGCTATTTGGTCAAGACCGAGCGCAAGGATGCCGACCGTTTCACGTTCTATTTCAGTTATGGCAGCGACCGTTTGCCTCTCATCGAGGGGCTTAACTTCGACAGCCGCAATGCTTTCTTTGTGGAAGCCAGTGAGAAGCGTGACACCGTGACCTACTGGCTGCGCGACACCGCACTTGTCAATCAGGACACGCTGCGCCTGGTGGCCACCTATGAGATGACCGACACGCTCGGTCAGCTTGTCGAACATGCTGACACACTGGAAATGCTGGCCAAGTTGCCTTATGCAAGAAGGATGAAGCTTCAGCAGAAAGCTTATGAGAAATGGAAGGACGAACAAGAAAAAAATCGCAAGCGCGGCCGCCCCTACGACAGCATCATGCCGCCCGTCCGACTCTCCTATGAGGTGAAGGTGGAAAATCAGATTACGCCCGAGCAGAATATCCGGTTCGATTTTGCCACGCCTCTGTCGGCCGCCGACACCAGCTTGATACATCTCTATTCGAAGATAGACACGCTTTGGTACCGCTCACCGTTCAAGTTTGTCGCCCTCACCGACTCCAATGAGACCTGCCTGCGTCAGCGTCAGTTGAGCGGTCTGGACCGAAGCTTTGTTCCTATGCGTCGCTATGCGCTCATTGGCGAGTGGCGACCGGGCACCGAGTACAGTTTGGAGATAGACAGCGCGGCTTTCACCGATCTCTACGGCAAGGTGTCGGTCAAGCGCAAGACTGGCTTCCGCGTGGGTGCTCTCGATGATTACGGCACCCTGCTCATGACCCTTCTCGGCCTGCCCGGCAAGCAGCTCATCGTGCAGTTGCTTAATGGCAGCGATGGCGTAGTGAGACAGGTAACGACCACCAATGGCTTGGCTGAGTTCTATTATCTTGCTGCGGGCACCTACTACATGCGTGTCATTGTCGATGAGAACGAAAACGGAATCTGGGACACAGGCGATTATGCAGCTGGGCGTCAGCCGGAAGCCGTCTATTATTACCCGGATCGCATCGAGTGTAGGGCCAAATGGGATGTCACGCTGACGTGGAGTCCGACGGCGAAACGACTCGACGCGCAGAAACCGGCGGCCATCACCAAGCAGAAACCTGACAAGGAGAAGAAGGTGAGACAGCGCAATGCCGATCGTGCGCAGCGGATGGGCATAGAGTATATTCCCAAGTGATGCCACGGGCCGCAGCGACTACAGTATATTTTGAACTCAATAAATCCTCATAAGAAAGATGAAAAAGATATTGCTGTTAGTGTTTCTCATGGTTTCGGCCATTGCGATGCATGGTCAGTGCGCGTGGGAGAACAAGGCGTTCAAGTCGGGCGAGTATTTGGCTTACAATCTCTACTTCAACTGGAAGATGGTGTGGGTGAAGGTGGGCACGGCCTCCATGTCAACCGTGCAGAGCAACTATAAAGGTCAGCCGGCCTATCGCACAAGTTTGATTACGCGTGGAAACAGCCGCGCCGACAATTTCTTTGTCATGCGCGATACGCTTCTCACTTATTCCACCACCGACCTCTCGCCGCTCTATTATCGAAAGGGAGCCCATGAGGGCAAGCGCTACACGGTCGACGAGGTGTTCTATACTTATCCAGGCGGCAAGTGCCACATACGTCAGCACCGTCAGCATAACGACAAGACGCACACCTGGAAGCAGGAGACTTATCAGAATTGTGTCTTCGACATGCTGAACATCTTCCAGCGGGCAAGGTCGTTCAATGTGTCCACTTGGGAGAAAGGACATGTCGTCAGATTCAATATTGCCGACGGAAAGGGAGTTACGCCTGCTTTCATCAAGTTTCAAGGAAAATACTATATAAAAGGTGACAACGGTGTGAAATACCGTTGCCTGAAACTGTCTTATCAGGAACTCGACGACGGAAAGTATAAGGAGATAGCGCGTTTCTTCGTCACCGATGACGACAACCACATTCCCGTGCGTATCGACATGAACTTGCGCTTTGGTTCGGCCAAGGCTTTCGTAACGCAGGTTCGCGGCAATCGCAGTCCGCTGTCGTCCGTGAAGAAGTAAATCTCACCGTCTGTTCTCCCCATTGAGGGAGCGAATCCTGTAGGCTATATCATTCATTCCGTCTGTAGAGTATGAGGCCACTCTTCGAGTCCTGTTTATAGACGTGATATTCGGAACGAATCATCTTGCGGATGGTGACAGGCTCACCTTCAGACAGAATCCATTTCACCTTGGCGGTTTCAAAAGCCTCCTGCATATAGTGCTGGAGGCTTTTGCTTTTTGCCGCCTCAAAGTCTTGCAGCGCGAAGAAGCGGCAGGCGGGAGGCACGTCCTCGTCGGTATGGAAATAGGTGGTGCAGTTGAAGGTTACGAACGATTTCTTGTAGGTCTTCGGCACGTCGCTCATAAACTCGATGTAGGCATCGGGTGCCTCCACCGTGTTGGCGTATATTTGTAGTTTTCTGACGAATATAGCCGCCGTGGCTGCCACGTAGCAGACCACTACCATGGCTATTGCCCGCCGGCACACTCGTTTGCGTCGTTCACCGACAGCCTTCAGTAGATTTTTCATTTCCAGGAAACTTACCGCCGACAGTGGCAACGAGATGAGTCCATACTGTATCCATGCGTTGCCGCTCAGCAGCCACAACAGTGAGCACACGGCCACAACAGTCCACACGATGGTTGCAAGTCGTCGTTTCGGGTTAAGGAAGAGCATGGCTACGGCCACGCCGAGCAAGAGCCATGTGTCAATATAGTGCGCGAGGAGATAGGCGAGGCTCTTGTCGTTGCCTGACGCCGCTGTATAGTCGAGGTTGTAGAGCACGGTGCCGTACCACATGTCAAAGAGCGCGTCCTTCCACCAGAAATAGATGATGAACGGCACTGTCGGCACGGCGAAGCCACCAATGAAGGCGAGCGCGTTGTGTCCGAGGTTACGCCATTCGCGGTGAGCCATCAGCCACACCATGATGACAGCCACTCCTCCCATCACGCCGACGGCATTGGTGAGCCGTGACATCAGTGCGCCGCCGAGCACCATACCGTAGACCAGCGCATAGCGGGCCGGATGCTTCACTGTGTCCTCGTCGCTGACCGCGCTCAGCCAGCGGTACATCAGTAGATAGGCCAGTGTCAGCAATGGCAGCAGAAACTCCTCCACGCGGTTGCCGCCATGTATGTTGTCTGAGAAGGTTAGCGCAGGCAACAACAGCAACACGCAGCTCCACTGCCGCGTGAAGCCTTCGCGCAACAGCCGATAGATGCCGATGAACGTCAGGCTCAGCAATGCTGACAACACAATGAATACCCCTACGTGTGATCCTGTGAGCAGATAGCCCAAATAGTTGCCCAGAAAGACGAGTGGCCCTTTCAAGTCCCATGCCTGCACATAGGGCAGATAGCCCTCTACCCAATATTTTCCGATGGTCTGAAAGATGGCAGAGTCGCCGGAGATGCCCAAAAAGTGGAAAGGCGATGTGGTGACGGAGAAGGCAGTCTCGCAGGCCATTGCCAGCAGCACGCAGTAGATATAGGGAAGTATTTTTTGCTTCATGAGCTTTTTTTTTGACAATGTGGATGAGTCCACTGTTTTGTTTTGGAAAATAACGGCACAGGAGATTTTTTATTGCCTTTTCCCACTTGAAGCCTAACTTACTGTCTGTAAGGAATAAAAAAAGTGAAATCAACCGTTTTGCAAGATTTATTTACTATCTTTGCAACATAATTTTTCTAACTAAAAACTCATTTATAGACAATGACGAAAAAATCATTATTGTTTTGTCTGCTTTCATGTGTCTCGCTGACGGCTGTGGCCGACGGTGGGCAACTGGAAGGTTACGACTATGGGCAAGCCACTGCGCCTACAGGGCAGGAGTGGCAATCGCCTGAGTTGTTGGGTTACAACAAGTTGCAGCCCCGTGCCATTTTCACCTCGTTTGCTTCAGAGGAGGAGGCACGTAAGTTCCTGCCTGAGAACAGTTCTTGGTGGCAGTCGCTCAACGGTGAGTGGAAGTTCAACTTCTCGAAGAATCCAGACGACCGTCCTGCCGACTTTTGGAAGACCGACTACGACACGTCCGGTTGGGACGACATCGCTGTGCCGGGTTCCTGGAACATTCAGGGCATACAGAAAGATGGCACATTGAAGTATGGCGTACCCATCTATGTCAACCAGTGGGTTATCTTCAAGTATGACATTGCCGTCGACGACTGGCGCAAGGGCGTGATGCGTGAGCCGCCAAAGAACTACACCACCTACGAGTATCGCAACGAGGTGGGCTCCTACAAGCGCACGTTCACCATCCCCGAGAGCTGGGACGGCCGTGAGACTTATATCTCCTTCGACGGCGTCGACAGCTTCTTCTATCTCTGGATAAATGGCCAGTATGTAGGCTTCTCGAAGAACTCGCGCGATGCCGCCCGCTTCGACATCTCGCCCTATGTGCATCCGGGCGACAACCAGGTGGCTGTGGAGGTCTATCGCTCTTGCGATGGATCGTTCCTCGAGGCACAAGACATGTTTCGCCTGCCCGGTATCTTCCGCACCGTGGCTGTCTACAGTACGCCGAAGGTACATATCCGCGACCTCGTGGTGAAGCCCACGTGGGACGGCAGCCAGGGCGGCCTCGACATCAGTGCGGCCGTGCAGAATCTCTCGAAGAAGGATGTAAAAGACTATCGGCTGGTCTACAAACTCTATGAGAACCGGCTCTACGGCGACGACAACACGCTCAAGCAGACCTTCCCGTCAACCGCTCCCCTGCGGGTGGCCAAGGGTGGCGAGGAGCAGGCTGCGCTCACGGTGACCTGTCCCGGCGTGAAGCCTTGGACGGGCGAAGAGCCCAATGTCTACACCCTCGTGGCTGAATTGCAGGACAAGAAGGGCCGGCTCGTCGAGGCCGTGAGTGTGCAGACAGGATTCCGCACCGTAGAGATTAAGGACACCAAGGCTGCCGATGACGAGTTCGGACTGGCCGGACGTTATTTCTATGTTAATGGTAAGACTCTTAAGCTCAAGGGTGTCAACCGTCACGAGACCAATCCTGCCCGTGGTCACGCTATCACGCGCGAACAGATGCTGGAAGAGGTGATGTTGATGAAGCGTGGCAACATCAACCACGTGCGTACCTCACATTATCCCAACGACCCCTATTTCTATTATCTCTGCAACAAGTACGGTATCTATCTGGAGAGCGAGGCCAATCTCGAGAGCCACGAATATTTCTATGGCAAAGAGTCGCTCTCCCATCCGAAGGAGTGGCTCAAGGCCCATGTGGCACGCGTCATGGAGATGGCCCGCTCGCTCGTCAACGAGCCGTCCATCGTTATTTGGAGTCTCGGCAACGAGGCCGGACCGGGCCACAATTTCGTGGTTGCCTACGACACATTGAAGAGTTTCGACGCCACACGCCCCGTGCAGTATGAGCGCAACAACAATATTGTTGACATGGGCTCCAACCAGTATCCTTCCATTGCTTGGACTCAGGCTGCTGTCAAGGGCACCATGGGCATCAAGTATCCGTTCCACATCTCCGAGTATGCCCACTCTATGGGTAATGCCGTGGGCAATCTTCAGGATTATTGGGATGCCATCGAGTCGACCAACTTCTTCTGTGGTGGCGCCATTTGGGACTGGATCGATCAGTCGATGTACAACTACACCAAGGATGGTCATCGCTATCTTGCCTATGGCGGCGACTTCGGCGACACGCCCAACGACGGCCAGTTTGTCATGAACGGCATCATCTTTGGCGACATGGAGCCCAAACCGCAGTATTATGAGGTGAAGAAAGTCTATCAGAATATCGGCGTGAAATGGGCTGACAAGGACAAGGGCATCATCGATGTGTTTAATAAGCACTATTACACCGATGACCTCAGTGGCTACAATGTCACCTATCGTCTCCTTGCCGACGGCCAGGAGGTGAAGAGCGGCACCGTGGACCTCGGCACCGTGGCTCCACGCAGTCACAAGACCGTGGCCATCAGCGGACTCACAGCCGGTCTCGACGCCACCCGCGACTATCAGCTCATCGTCTCCTTCCGTCTGAAGAACGACGAGCCGTGGGCCAAGGCCGGATACATTCAGGCCGAGCAGCAGCTGGAGGTTCAGAAGGCTGTGGCACGTCCCGCGCTGGCCAGCGTCGCCAAGACTGCTGACAGCAAGCCGTTGACCGTCGCCGACCAGGCTTCGTCCGTTAGCGTCAGCGGTAACGGTTTCACGCTGAGCTTCGATAAGGTCACGGGCAGCATCTATAGTCTTTCCTATGGCAGCCGCAAGGTCATCGCCGACGGCTGTGGGCCGAAGGTCGACGCATTCCGTGCTTGGGTCAACAACGACAACTGGGTCTATGGTGGCTGGTATCAGAACGGACTCTACAACCTCCAGCACAAGGCCATTGACAGCAAGGTGGCGAAGAACGCCGACGGAACGGTGAGTGTTAAGTTCACCGTCGAGAGCCAGGGCACGTCGACAGCACGTCTCGAAGGTGCCGACAAGAACTGGAAGAAGCTCGTCGAGAGTGGTGAGAAACCTTCCTTCAAGTTCATCACCAACGTTGTCTACACCGTCTATCCCGATGGCTCCGTCGAGAACCGGAGTTCCATCACGGCCAACAACTCAAACCTCACGCTGCCCCGTCTGGGTTATGTCATGAAGTTGCCGAAGGAACTAAGCCATATGAAGTATTATGGCCGTGGCCCCATCGACAACTATCCCGACCGCAAGACCGCACAGAACATAGCCCTCTACGACCAGCCCGACGTGGCCCGCGAGTATGAGAACTTCCCCAAGCCGCAAGACATGGCTAACCATCAGGACAGCCGCTGGGTGGCCTTCGCCGACGCGCAGCAGGGCGGTGCTATCTTCGTGGCCGACACCACGATGAGCTTCTCGGCTCTTCCCTACACGGCACAGCAACTCGCCATGACCAATCATCCCCACGAGCTCCCCGCTTCTGACGGCATTTGGCTGCATCTCGACGCGGCCGTCACCGGTCTTGGCGGCAACAGTTGCGGACAAGGCGGTCCGCTCGACAAGGATCGCGTGAAGTCAACGCCTCATACGTTCGGCTTCGTCATCCGTCCTGTCAGCACGATGGCCGACGACGCGCTCGTCGCTCAGGCTAATGTGGCACTCACCGGACAGCAGCCGCTCACCATCACACGCGACTTCGGCGGCAACGTTACCATCCAAGGAGACGGCCAGTCGCCCATCTTCTATCGCGTTGCAGGCAGCAAGAAGCTGAACAAGTACACCGCGCCCTTCAACTTCTATGAGGGTGGCACTGTCGTGGCGTTCGAGAAAGGCTCTGGTTTTAATTTCTCACAGGACTTCAGCCGTATGGAGAACGTGCCTGTGACGGTCAAGTTCGCCTCGTCTGTCGAGAGCGGTGAGGGTGATGCCAGCCACATGGTCGACGGCGATCCCAACACCTATTGGCACACCATGTACAGCGTCACCGTGGCCAACTATCCTCACTGGTTCGATCTCGACTGCGGCACGCCTAAGCTCATCAAGGGCTTCACTTTCCTGCCCCGTCAGGGTTCGCGCAACGGAAACGTCAAGACATGGCGTGTGCAGGTGAGCAATGACGGACAGAAATGGGGTGACACCGTGGCTGAGGGCACCTTCGAGAACAATCTCAAACTCCGTCGTGTCATCTTCGACAAGCCCGTCAAGGCCCGCTATCTTCGCTTCACGGCGTTGAGCTCGCAGGACGGACAGGACTTTGCCACCTGCGCCGAGTTCACTGTGCTTGAATAAGACTCGTGCGTCTGGCGCAAAGACAAGTCTTTATGATTACCTATGAAACAGGGGCGAAAGCGTAAACTTTCGCCCCTGTTCTTGTTTGTTTTCTTCTATGGGCAATGTGTATCAATACGATCCTTCGCTCCGTTGCGGACGCGAGGTCCGCTCCCGGCGGTGTCATCTTATGCTCAGCTTGCGCAGGATGAGCTGTCCGAAGGTTTCCCTTACTGTGAAGATGTAGCCCGTTGCGAGTTTGTTATACAGGCGTAACCTGCTGCTCAAAGAAATAAGGAAAGTGACGAAAGAATTGGAAAACCCTGAAGGAATGGCAAAACAAAAACGGCCGGAAAGTGGCGGTACGGCGACGTAAGTTGGCTGTCGGGCTTGCAAGAGACGGCAGTTTGGTGTGCCGGAGATGGTCTTTCGCATGGGCGTCGACGGTCTTTTGCACAACAAGTAACGGTGTTGTGGGCCTCGTTCCCATCCGGACGTTTCATAGAGACGTTTTTGACGTGTTGTTCATATCGTCCTGGTGCGGTGGATGCGAACGGCCCTCTAACCCTACCTACAGCGCCTGCGCGGCGATGGTTTGTGGAAACGGGTTGGGTAGAGATGATCTCAGCCCATTCGCAGGCTGCTAAGAAAGTCTGTAAAAGAGTTTGTGAGAAGTCTGTGTTGTCTGTGGCAGCAAACGGACTTCTCGCTGATTCATGTCATTTCATTCCGTATTCGGTCTGTGTGAGGTGGCGTTCGCGCGTCTCATGCCGGATGCTGTTGTTGCGTTCCCATGCCTCCTCGTTGACATAGGGGCGCTTGTGGTCGAGATGGAGCACGATGGCACTGTAGCGAATCTGCTTGGAGCGCAGTCCGGCATTGATCAGCCGCTCGCCGAGCTCACGGTCTTCGCCGCCATATTGCATGCGCTCGTCGAAGCCGCGCGCGGCGAGGATGTCGGCGCGCCAGCCGCTGGAGTTCATGCCGTTCCAGGTGGCGTGTGTGGGCGTGATGCGGTTCATGAACCGGGTGAAGACACCGTTCTGTATAAGTTTGGTGCACTTGAACGTCCATGGCAGATGCTGCCCGCGAAGCCAGCGCAGGCTGAAAGCGCGGCCGAAGCGGATGTCGTCGCGCGTGAGCTGACGGCTGATGTCCATGGGCAACTTGAAATAGCCTCCTGACAGGAAGTGTCCTTTCTCGGCATATCGGGCGTGGACGGCGAGGAAATCGCGGCGTGGCACGCAGTCTTGATCGCTGAAGACGAGATAGTCGGCCTTGGCGGCGGCAAGGGCTTTGTTGAGAATGGTGGTCTTTCTGAATCCCTTGTCCTCGTGCCACACGTGCTTCAGTGGAAGATAGGCACTGTAACGCTCGATGAGCTGTTGGGTCTCGGGGCCGGATCCGTCGTCGGCGACAATGATCTCGTCGGCCTTGCGCTGCTGAGCCATGTAGCCCCAGAAGGTTTTCTCCAGCCAGGCGGGGTTGTTATAGGTGGAGAGGATGACGCCGATGGTGATGCTCATAGGTGCAACTGGGTCTTGAGTTTATAGAAGTTTCGTCCGACGGTGTAGAGATAGAGATTGTGGAGGGAGAAGAAGTCGGAGGCCGGCCGGAGCGTGGTCTGTCCGCACGCGTCGGGCAGGGCAGCGCAGGCATGGGCCAGCACGTTGAATATGTTGTAGCGGCCGAGCACGAGCTGCTTGCTTTCCATGAGTTCGGGCTGGTGGTTCTCCCATGTCTGCTCACGTAGAAGCCGCTCTATGGTGCGGCAGGTGTCGTCGAAGCGGTTGATGTCGACGGCTGTGAGGGCTCCCTGCGGAAAATAGCGGCCGATGTTGGTGCAGCCGTGATAGATGGGATAGGTGTTGCAGAGGAAGCAGTCGGCTATCTTCTCGGTCCAGTAGTCGGGGCCGCAGGAATTTTCGATGACAATCTGATACTTGTAGGGAGCGGTGACGTCATACTTGTCCTTGAAGTCGTAGCTGTTGCGCTGTTCGCCGAAAATGTCGACCTTGTCGCCGTAACGCTCGCGCAGCCGGCGCACGAAGCGGATGCGGTCAGCATGTCCCTTGGAGAACGATTTGTAGCTGGCGATGACGGAGATGAGTTTCTCTTTGTGCGGACGGTCGGCGCGGATGTCGTCGTAGGTCATGCGGAAACGGTTGGTGCGGTCGGGCTCAAAGGTTGCGCCGACATAGCTGGGCAGCAGCGTGTGGGTGTGTATGACGTGGGTGCCGGGGCATGGGCGCACCTCGGGCTGCGTGGTGAAGACGGTGCCGAACTGGCTGTAGTAGCCTTTTGGATAGGCGAGCACGCTGTGGGGCTCGTCGGTGATGAGAATGGTGTGGCTCTTCGGCACGGGGAAGGTGGTGGCGTGGCGCAGGGCCTTGCTGTTGACGACGACAAAGTCGGGGTTGCAGGCAGGGTCGTTGATGACGAAACGGAACTGCCCGTCGGGTGTAATGCCGCGCGCGTCGGCCATCTGGCGCACGTTGACAAGCGCGTTGCGGGTGATGATCAGGATGGTCTTCATTGTTCGGAAAGATATTTTTCGGCCGCGTCCAACGACTCCCGGATGTAACGGCCTTCGGCAAGACGGCGACCCATGGCCGTGGCCTGCCGCCTCATGGCGGTATAAGCGGCTGGTGTGAGGGCCGACAGCGCGCTGCCGATGTCGGCCAGACGCTCGACGGTGATGCCTACGCCCGACTGTGACACGAAGGGAGCCATGGCTGCCTGCTTCCAGACGATGACGGGAAGACCGGTACGCAGGTAGAAGGAGGTCTTGTGTGGATTGTTGATGCGCAGATATTCACCCCAGGGGCCGGTGCAGGCATCGGTGGAGTCGCCGTCCCAGACGAGCCCGAAGTCGGCCTCGATGTGGCTGATGAAATCGTCGCTGCCGATGAATCCATGGTAGCGCACCTGCGGGCAACGGTTGAGTGACGGTTCGAAGCCCTTTCCATAGAGGTCGAACTGCCATCCGTCGACGATGCCCTCCATGTGGTAGAGAAACTCGTTGCGACGGTGACCGAGGTTGCCGGCATAGACCACGCGCCAAGGCGTGTGTGGCGTGGCGTAGGAAGCGGGATTACAGGGCGACAGATAGTCGAAGATCTGCAGGCTGTGGATGCCTCCCCGGAAGCCGTGGTCGACGAGATAGCGGCACATGGTTGGGTTGTGGGCAATGAGGAAGTCGGTTTTCGCGAGGCGGCGGTTCTCTTGCACGGGTGTGAGCTTGTGTCGGCGGAAGGCGCCGAGGTCGTGGATGACCGTCACTACACGGGCTCCGCGCCAACGGGCAAGGGTGGAAGCCATCTTGTAGAACTTCTTCATGGGATATTGGAGGAAGAGCACGTCGCCCCGGCGCAGGGCCACGGGAATGCGGCACACGGCGAGGAGCTTTGTGAGGAACCGGCCGACGCCGCCCGAACCATACTGACGGCGGGCCAGATTGACGTAGCCCATGCTGTCGACGATGTCGTCGATGTCGTTTTTGGCCTTGTTGATGGTCGGAATCTGGATGTAATAGTTGTTCATGTCTTCTTTTTGCGTTTGAAGAAAGCCGTTAGACGCTTGCGCCTCACCCAACGGCGGTCATGGAGCTGCTTGACGCGCACGGCGCGGTCGATGTCGGCTTGTGTCCAGCCGCGTTGGGCGGCGTAGGCATCGAGCACGGCACGATAGACGGGCGTGAGCCACCAGAAGAGCGTGAGGTTCTCCATGCATGCGTCTTTGGGCACGGGGCCGTCGTAGAAGGTCATGCGGTTGACGTCGATAAGTGTGAAGACGTAGTGGCCGCAGCTGTCGCACTCGTAGAGCACGTTGGTAGGATTGAGGTCGCGGTGAAGGATGCCGTGCTCGTGGAGCGATGCCACGAATGCGGCATAGGCCTGCAGCAGCGGCTCGTTCCATGGTTCTTTTTCGATTAGTTGGCTCTTCACATCGATGGCCTTGGTCTCGGCCGACGCATAGAAAAGGCTCTTGATGAGTCCGGCGTGCCGCACGGCGACATAGCCGATGGGGGCGGGTGTGCTCACGCCGCGTCTCAACAGCTCCATAGCGTTGCGGTAGCTGCGCAGTGCCTTGTCGGTGCGGAAGAAAGAATAGATGATGCGACGCAGCAGGTGGAGCCGTGCGAAGCGTTTCACCACCACTGTCTGTCCGTCGGAGGTGAAAGCACGGATTTCGTTGCGTCCGGCATAGAGCAGACGGCCCGAGGCGAAACGTTCGGGCAACGCTGTCAGGAACGGTTGCAGCGACGCATAGCGGGGATTGTGGATGATCTTTGGCTCGCGCATGGCATGTAGACTTTCATGATTGGGCGGCATCTTCCCCGCTGTCCTGCTTCCTGCGAACGACCTTGCCGTTGACAATCTCAAAGCGGCGGTCGAACTCTTCGTGAGTGCGCTTCCAGCGGTTGTGGCTCCACAGATAGTAGGCGGGTTCGCGGCGGATGGTCTGCTCCAGCATGTGGAAGAAGCGGCGCGTCACCTCAAATTCGGGCAGGCTGCCGGGGTCTTTGGTGATCAGGTGGTAGGTGAGCGAATAGTAGCCGCGGCGTGGGCGGGTGAGTTCGGCATAGAAGACGGCGTTGTTCATCTTGCGCATAATCTTCTCGCCGCCGGTGAAGACGGGCGTGTCGTGGTTGAGGAACGGCAGCCAGAGATGAATGTTCTCCCATTTGGGTGTCTGGTCGCTGATGTAGCCGAAGATGCTCATCGTTCCTTGACGTCGATAGTTGACGAGCAGGCGCAGGATGTCTTTCTTCGGAACGGGTATGCTGTTCTTCTCGTGTATGCGGATGCGTCGGAAGAGCTCGTCGAAAGCCTTGTTGTAGAGTGGATGGTAGATGAGTCCTACCATGCAGTTGGCGGGCAGGTCCTTGCCTACACACGAGAGCCATTCCCAGTTGCAATAGTGTCCGAGGATGGCGGCCACGCTCTGTCCCTGCTCAAAGCATTGCTTGATGTCCTGACTGTTGGTGATGGTGAAGCGGCGGTTGAGTTCCTTGGAGCTTATGCTCAATAGCTTGACGGCCTCCAGAAAATAGTCGCAGAACCAACGGTAGAAGCGCTTCTCGATGCTCTTGATCTCGGCTTCGTCTTTCTCGGGGAACGAGGTCACAAGATTCTTGCGTACCACTTTCCGCCGGTAGCCTACGATGTGATAGATGATGAAGGCGCATACGTCAGACATGCCGTAGAGTACACGGAATGGCAACAGGCTGATGAGATAGAATATGTGATAGACTAACCAGACTTGCATTTTTATCAATAATAGTTTGTTAGAATGGGAACGAACAGCCTTCCTGTGGGGGCGAAGACGGGCGGAGGTTCTTATTCCTGCATGTCGTGCAGCTTCTTGTAGTAGCCGCCCATGGCGATGAGCTCGTCGTGAGTGCCCCGCTCGACAATCTCGCCCACGTGGAGGACGCAGATCTCGTCAGCATTGCGGATGGTCGACAGGCGGTGGGCGATGGCTACGGTGGTGCGCGTCTTCATGAGTTTGACAAGCGCGTCCTGCACCAGCCGCTCGCTCTCGGTGTCGAGAGCCGACGTGGCCTCGTCGAGGATGAGGATGGGTGGGTTCTTCAGGATGGCGCGCGCGATGGAGATGCGTTGCCGCTGTCCGCCGGAGAGACGGCCACCGCGGTCGCCGATGTTGGTGTCGAAGCCTTTCTCCGACTCCATGATGAAGTCGTAGGCATTGGCTATCTTGGCTGCACGAATCACCTCTTCCTTCGTGGCACCCTCGACACCGAAGGTGATGTTGTTGTAGAAGGTGTCGTTGAAGAGTATGGCTTCCTGGTTGACATTGCCGATAAGCTCGCGCAAGTCGTGGATGGCGAGATCTTTGACATTGATGCCGTCGATGAGCACCTCGCCTTTCTGTACGTCGTAATAGCGCGGGATGAGGTCGACGAGTGTCGACTTGCCGCCGCCACTCTGTCCCACCAGAGCCACGGTCTTGCCCTTGGGAATCATGAGGTTGATGTCCTTGAGCACCCAGTGGAGCTGTCCGCCTTGCGGTGATTTGCCGTCCTCGTAGGCGAAGGAGACGTGACGGAACTCGATGTCGTGGTCGAAGTTGTCTATATGGACTGGGGCTGGCTTGTCGACAATCTCGGGCTCGGCCATGAGAATCTTGTCGACCCGCTCCATGGAGGCAAGGCCCTTCGGAATGTTATAGCTGGCTTTGGAGAAGTCTTTCAGCGGATTGATGATGCTGTAGAGAATGACCAGATAATAGATGAACGTGGGTCCGGAGATGACGGGATTGTCGCGCAAGACGAGCGTTCCGCCGAACCAGAGCACGATGATGATCATCACTGTGCCGAGAAACTCGCTCATCGGGTGTGCCATGGCCTGCCGCGTGTTGACGCGGTTGAGGTCGTCGCGGTACTCATTGTTGATCTTGGCAAAGCGGGCGTTCATCTTCTGCTCAGCCGTGAAGGCCTTGATGATGCGCAGGCCGCCTAGCGTCTCTTCCACTTGACTCATTGTGTCGCTCCATAGGGCCTGAGCCTTCATGGACTGTGCCTTGAGCTTGCGGCCGACAAAGCCCATGAACCATCCGAAGATGGGCACGAAGATGATGGTGAAGAGGGTGAGTTGCCACGAGACGAAAATGAGTGTGGCAAAATAGATGAGGATGAGGATAGGGTTCTTGAAAAGCATTTCGAGCGACGACATGATTGAGTTGTCAATCTCTTGCACGTCGCCAGTCATACGGGCGATGATGTCGCCCTTGCGCTCCTCAGAGAAGAAGCCGAGATGCAGGGATGTGATCTTGTGGTAGAGCTGGTTGCGGATGTCGCGTACGACGCCCGTCCGGACCGGTATCAGCGAGGCTGCGCTGAGGAAGTAGGCACCGGTCTTGAGGAAGGTGGTCACAGCCAGCGTGCCGCCGATGATGAGCAGCGTGTTGGTGGCACCTGCGTAGGAGATGAGCTGTCCTACGTAATAGTTGGCGTTGTTCGACAAGACATCTTTCAGGTCGCCGCTGCCCCACTCCATCAGATGCGTGGCCTGTACGCCGCCATCGGTCTTGAAGAGAATCTGAAGGATAGGGATGAGTGTGGCGAAGGAGAAGATGTTGAGCAGAGCCGACAGCAGATTGAAGACTACTGTCAGTGCGATATATTTCTTGTAGGGCGGTACGAAGCGCCTCAAGACTTGTAGGAACTCTTTCATGCTGGATGCTTTTGGTGGTTGGAAGACTCTGTGGAAGCGGTCACCTCATCGCCATAGAGCGTGGCGGAGGTAGACCCGGTGATTCTCACACTGACCGTTTCGCCGATGTGATGATTTCCTTTATCGATGACGACAGCCTTGTTCTGCTCGGTGCGCCCCATGAGTTGCTGTCGGCTACGCTTCGAGAAGCGCTCCAGGAGAACAGTGAACACTTTGCCCTCGTCAGCCTTGTTGCGCTCGGCCGAGATCTGTGTCTGAAGCTGGATGAGCTCGTTCAGCCGGCGCACCTTCTCCTCTTCCGGTACGTTGTCGGGCAGATGCTTGGCAGCATAAGTGCCCGGCCGCTCCGAATACTTGAACATGAAGGCGGAATCGAAGCCCACCTCGCGCACCAGGGACAGTGTCTGCTGAAAGTCGTCCTCACTCTCGTCGTGATAGCCCACGAAGACATCGGTCGTCAGGCCACACTCTGGAATGATGCGACGGATGGCCGCAACCTTGCTGAGGTAGTCCTCACGGGTGTATTTGCGGTTCATCAGCCGCAGGGTCTTGTTGCTTCCGCTCTGCACGGGGAAGTGGATGTGCGGGCAGAGATTGGGCTCGGCGGCAATGGCCTGCAGGATGTCTTCGGTCATATCCTCGGGATTGGAGGTGGTGAAGCGTACTCGCATGTTGGGCACGGCACGGGCCACGTGCGTCAGCAGTTGGGCAAATGAGCACACATGTAGCTCCTGGCCGTCCTCCTCGCTGACGATGACACCGCCCTCGGGACGCTTGCCGTTGGGCAACAGGCCGTAAGAATTGACGTTCTGTCCCAACAGCGTCACTTCCTTGAAACCCCGGTCGTGGAGGTCGCGCACCTCACGGAGGATGCTTTCCACATCGCGCGACCGTTCCCGTCCCCGCGTATAGGGCACGATGCAGTAGTGGCAGAAGTTGTTGCAGCCACGCATGATGCTCACAAAGCCGCTCACGCGGTTGCCGCCGATGCGTTGCGGCAGCACGTTGCGGTAGGTCTCGGTCGTCGAGAGGGCCACGTCGACGGCGGGTTGGCCGTTTTCGGCTGCGGCTACCATCTCGGGCAGGTTGAGATAGGCGTCGGGACCGCACACCAGATTGGCGTGATGGTTGCGCACGAGTTCGTCTCTGACGCGTTCGGCCATGCAGCCGAGCACGCCCAGAATGACCTTGCGTCCTTTCTTTTGTTCGCCGTGAAGCTGGTCGAGGCGGTGATAAATGCGGTTCTCGGCGTTCTCGCGCACCGAGCAGGTGTTCAGGAAGATGGCGTCGGCATCGGCTTCCTGCTCACAGATGTCATAGCCAGCCATCTTCATCACCGATGCCACCACTTCCGAGTCGGCCACGTTCATCTGGCATCCGTAGGTCTCTATATAGAGTTTTTTCATTTCTTTCTTTTGCGTTGTTGGGGATTAGTGTTGCTGAAATTGGACGATAGCCACAAGAGCAGTGCGTACATGACCAGCGCGGAGACAAATCCGGCAATGACATCGATGGCATAATGGGCCTGGATGTAGACTGTGGCCATGCACAGGAAGACATAGAAAGGCGCGAGGATGCACAGCAGCAGCTTGCCGCGGTAGTTGCGCTTATAATGCCAGGCCAGCAGCATACAGATGGTGCTGATGCCTACGTGACTCGACGGGAAGGCTGCCGTGGGACGCTCGCCGGCCTCTTTGGCACTCTCTACGAGCTGATAGAACAGCCCGTCACGGTAGCCCGGTGAGGGCAGACTGGCTGTATGGGTATTGAAATAGTCGCCCACGCTGGGGAATATTCCTTTCGCTATTTGGTCCAGTCCGACGGCCTTATAATAATAGGTGGGGCCGGTGACGGGTATCAGGTCGAACATGACATAATAGATGAAGAAAGCGGCTATGACGATGAAAGCGGCACGCTCAAACTCGCGGTAGCCTCCGAAGAAATACCAACAGAGTGTCAGGCCAATCATCGGATAGTAGGCAAAATAGCCCATGTCCATGAGTTCACTGATGACCGGTGACGGAAAATGCTGCGCAAAAAGCAATGCGGGCTGACATCCGAATATCATCTGGTCGAGCCGGGCAAAAAGCGGGTCCATGTTGGGCAGTAGTTTGTTGAGCTCATAAGTATCGGGATACCACCAAGCGAGCATTACCACCTGGCAGAGAATCCGCAGCAACAGGGTCATCCGGCATGGGATGAGGCGGTATACTATCCACATGGCGGCCATCAGAGTCACCACACGGAAGCGTCCCCACAGCATGCTGGATGGATTGTCGAGCCTCACAGAGCCCAATAGCATCAGCACCAGTGTGAACGCCAAATAAGCCAGCACGACCCACTCTAATGGCAACAATCCCTTACGTGGCTTCTTATCGATAGCAAACAGTTCGAACAATTTCATTTATTGGTTTCCTAAGACCTTATTCAAAAACATACACATTTCTCACAACCAATCATTCTCCTTATACCATGCCACAGCCTCATTGACGCCTTGTCGCAGATCGTAATGAGGCCGGAAGCCCAACTCGTCGACGGCGGGCTCGATGTTGCAGCGCCAGTTGCGCTGACTGAGAATATTGTATTTGTCATTGTTGAGCACAGTCATGCGCCCTGTCATGCGTCCGTAGAGCTCACCGCAGAGCGTCACGAGGCGTAACACCCATAACGGGGCCTTGACGCGAACCCACCACGGACGGTCCAAAGCCTCATGGACGAGATTGCTGAACGTGCTGCTCTGATAGACATTGCCGTCGGAAAGAAAATACTTGCGTCCGCTCATGCCGTGGTCGAAAGCCAAAAATACGGCCTGCACCACGTCTTTCACATAAACGAAGGTGATGTCTTGCCGCTTGAAACCGACCGAGAAGTCGACATGCCGCTCGATGCTCTGCATCATCATGTAGTAGTCTTTCTCGCGTGGACCGTAAACACCGGTGGGGCGAAGGACGATGTAAGAGAAGTCGTTGCCGATGGAGTCGAGATAACGCTCGGCCTCCAGCTTGCTCTTTCCGTAGGCCGTGTTGGGGCGCGGCGTGTCGGTTTCCTCTATCTCTTGATAGGGTGCCTGCTCGCGGATGGCACCGAAGACGCTGAGCGACGACAGGTAAACAAACCGCTTCATGGGAATCTGGAGCTTAAAGATGGCTTCCACCAGATGGCGTGTTACCTCGGTGTTGATGCGGTGGAAATCGGCAGCATGCAGACACTTCGTCACGCCGGCGGCATGGACTACATAGTCGAAGTCGTGTCCACGCAGCTGTTCGATGAGCTCTTCCTCTGAGTCAAGATTCAAATCGATGAAATGAATGCGGTTGTCCTGCAAGTAACGTCTTGAGCTAGTCTTGCTGACACCAGCCCATGTCTCGAAGCCGCGCCGCAAAGCTTCTTCCACGATGAAGCTGCCAATGAACCCACTGGCTCCGTTTATGAGAACTTTCATGGTTACAAAGGTAATACAAAAATCATTAACTGCAAAATAATCAAAACGTTTTAGCGATTTCTCGAAACTTTTTAGTTAATTTGCAAACAGTAATCAATAACGCTGAACAAAGCTATGGGAAAAGGAAAAAAAGGCGGAAAACGCATGAACAAGAAACAACTGGGCCAGCAGCTTGAGGCACTCTTCACTTCGCAGCCTGACCGCAATCTCAGTTTCAAGGACATATTCAGAAGTCTTCACCTCGATACGCACCCGCTGAAGATGCTTGCCATCGACATCATGGAAGAGATGGCGTGGGACGATTTCCTGACCAAAACATCTGATACAAGCTACAAACTCAACACCAAGGGGCAGGTGCAGGAAGGCACTTTCATCCGTAAGTCGAACGGAAAGAACTCGTTTGAGCCCGACGACGGCGGAAAGCCTGTCTTTGTTTCGGAACGCAACTCGATGTCAGCTCTCAACGGAGACCGTGTCCGCGTGTCGTTCATGGCACGCCGGCAGAAGCACATCAAGGAGGCACAGGTCATCGAAATACTGAACAGGGCCAAAGACCAGTTTGTAGGTCGTCTGCGTGTGGACAATGACATAGCCTTCCTGGTCACTCCGCAGACGCTTTACGTACACGACATCATCATTCCCAAGCGTAAGCTCAAGGGCGGAAAGACCGACGACCGCGCCGTGGTGAAGGTCATCCAGTGGCCCGACGCCGACCACAAGAATATCATCGGTGAGGTGGTGGACATCCTCGGGCCGGCCGGTGACAACAATGCCGAGATGAACTCCATTCTTGCACAATATCAGTTGCCTTACAAATATCCGAGGAACGTGGAGAAGGCGGCCGAGAACATCACGGGAGAAATCACGCCGCAGGACGTTGCCGAGCGCGAGGATATGCGCGATGTGTGGACTTGCACCATCGACCCGCGCGACGCCAAGGACTTCGATGACGCGCTCTCCATCCGTCAGACAGGCAAAGGGCACTATGAGGTGGGCGTCCACATCGCTGACGTGAGCCATTATGTGAAGGAGGGAGACATCATCGACCGTGAGGCCCAGAAGCGTGCCACGAGTGTATATCTCGTCGACCGAACCATCCCCATGCTGCCCGAACACCTGTGCAACTTTGTCTGCTCACTGCGTCCCGACGAGGACAAGCTCGCCTACAGCGTCGTCTTCGATCTCGACGACGAGGCCAACGTGCTCAAATACCGCATCGTTCACACTATCATCCGCTCCAACCGACGCTATGCCTACGAGGAGGCACAGCAGATTCTGGAGGACAACGGTGTCAAGGACGGTACCGGCGAGCCTGCCCCAGACCCCGGACAGGCTGGCTTCAAGGGTGAATATGGCTGGGAAATCTGCACCCTCGACCGACTGGCCAAGAAGTTGCGGGCCAAGCGTTTCAAGGAGGGGTCTGTCAAATTCGACACTGAGGAACTGCATTTTGACGTCGACGAGAAAGGACATCCCATCCGCTGTTATTACAAACGGTCGAAGGACGCCAACAAACTTATCGAGGAATTCATGCTCTTGGCCAACCGAACCGTGGCCGAAAGTGTGTGCAAGGTGCCCAAGGGCAAGAAGGCGAAGGTGTTACCCTATCGCGTACACGACAATCCGGATCCGCAGAAGATGGAGACATTGCGTGAGTTTGTGGTCAAGTTCGGTTACAAGGTGAAGACCGACGGCACGCGGGGAGCCATTGCCCGAAGCCTCAACAAGCTCATGGACGAGACGGAAGGCCACCGCGAGCAGAAACTCATACAGACGGTGGCCCTGCGCGCCATGATGAAGGCCAAATATACTACTCACAACATTGGCCACTTCGGACTGGCTTTCGACTATTACACTCACTTCACTTCGCCAATCCGGCGTTATCCCGACACCATGGTGCACCGGCTGCTGACGAAGTATCAGGCAGGTGGACGATCGGCCAACGAGAAACACTGTGAGGAGCTCTGCGAGCACTGTTCCGACATGGAGCAGATTGCGCAGAACGCCGAACGTGACAGCATCAAATACAAGATGGTGGAATTCATGGGCGACAAGATAGGTGAGGTCTATGATGCCCACATCTCCGGCATCACGGCCTATGGCATCTATGCCGAGATAGACGAGAACCACTGTGAGGGCATGGTGCCGATGCGAGACCTCGACGATGACTATTACGACTTCGACGAGCGCAACTTCCTGTTGCACGGACGACGCCATCATCACAAATATCAGCTCGGCGACCCCATCCGCATCCGTGTGGCCAAGGCCAATCTGGAAAAACGGCAGCTCGACTTCACCATTGAGAAAGATGAGGTGAAGAAGGGAAAAAAGAACGGGAAGAAAGAGGCGAGACAGAAAAAATGACTCTGTCGGCGACTCTCATGTCTCGAACAAACTGACAGAAACTTATATCAAACAATCGGCCCGCTCATCCATCGATGAGCGGGCCGATTCGTTTTTTATCAGATTTCCCGAAACGTCGGGATCATTCTCTTATGTTTCATTTTGCGACGGGAGCCGTAACTGTGTCGTCGGCAGTGTGTTCCTTGATCTTGCGTCCCAGTACGAGGTAAGCGATGGGCGATGCGATGAAGATGGAGGAGAGTGTACCGAAGACCACGCCCAGCGTCATGGCGAAGGCGAAGCCTTGAATGCTCTCACCGCCAAGGAACAGGATGCAGAGCAGTACGAGCAACGTCGAGAACGACGTGTTGATGGTACGTGCCAGCGTCTGATTGATGGAGTCGTTGAAGAGCGTCTGATAATCCTGCTTCGGATGCAGTTTCAGGTTCTCACGGATACGGTCAAACACAACCACCTTATCGTTAATTGAGTAACCAATAACCGTTAACACGGCACCAATGAACGTCTGATCAACCTCCATAGAGAACGGCATCACACCATGCAACAGCGAGAAGAAGCCTATCACGGTGATGGCATCGAAGGCCAAAGCCAGCGTGGAGCCAATGGAGAAGGCCATGTTGCGGAAGCGCAGCAGGATGTAGAGGAAGATGGCCACGAGAGCGAAAATCACTGATTCGATGGCGGAATTGGTGATGTCGGAAGCCACCGACGGTCCCACCTTCGCACTGCTGATGATGGATCCACCTGCACGCACATCCGGATTCTTGAAGGCCTGCACGCTCTTCTGGCTGACCAGACCGCCCTGTTTGAGGGCTTTGTAAAGCTTGTCCTCAGCCTCGTCGTCGACGTTGGGGTTGCTGCTCTCAATCTTATAGTTGGTCGAGATACGCACCGTGCGGCCGTCGGTACCGATGGCGAGGGCACTGTTGGTGCAGCCGGGGAAGGCCTGGTCAAGCAAGCCGCGCACCTGTTCAGGCTCAGTGGCCTTCTCGAACTGGACCACATAGTTGCGGCCACCGGTGAAGTCGATGCTCTTCGACAAGCCACGGGTGAAGAAGCTGATGATGAACACGAGCAGCGCGATGCCGGCTACGGTGAAGGTCTTCTTGTACATCGACATGAACTTGAAGCTCATGCCTTGCATGAAGTTCTTCGAGATGGGAGTAGTGAAGGTGAGGTTGAGCCACTTGTCTTTCTTCATCTTGTACTCGTAGACCAGACGTGTCAGATAGACGGCGCTGAAGAACGAGCAAGCGATACCGATGATCCACGTTGTGGCGAATCCCTGGATGGGGCCCTTACCAAACCACAACAGGATGATACCTGTGATGACTGACGTGACGTTGGAGTCGAAGATGGCCGAGAAGGCATTGCTGTAACCGGCGGCCAGTGCCTGCTTGGCACCCTTGCCGGCGCGCAGCTCCTCCTTGGTGCGCTCATAAATCAGCACGTTGGCGTCGACGGCCGTACCGAGCGACAGCACCATACCGGCGATACCCGACATGGTCAGAGCCGCCTGGAACGATGTGAGGATGCCCAGTGTGAAGAAGATGTTGACCAACAGTGCGCAGTTGGCTATCATTCCCGGAACCCAGTTGTACATGATCACCATGTAGACCATCAGCAGCACGAAGGCAATGATGAACGAGATGACGCCCTGTTGGATGGACTGTGCGCCGAGGGTAGGTCCTACTACCTCCTCCTGCACGATTTTGGCAGGGGCAGGCATGCGGCCCGACTTCAAGGTGTTGGCGAGGTCTTTGGTCTCCTCCACGGTAAAGTTGCCGCTGATGGACGACTGTCCACCGTCAATTTCCGAGTTGACACGCGGTGCAGAATAGACCACGTCGTCGAGCACGATGGCGATGGCCTTGCCCACGTTGGCCTTGGTGAGGGCCGCCCAGCGGCGTGCGCCTTCCGAGTTCATGGTCATGCTCACCTCCGGCTGTCCGGTGATGTTGTCAAACTGATCCTTGGCATCAGTTACCACGTCGCCCTCCAGCGGTGCGCGACCGTTGGTGGTGGTCACCTTCAAGGCGTGCAGCTCATAGTGGTTGCGCAGGCCGATGCCGTCAGCAGGCTTGGCGCTCCAGAGCAGTTTCAGATCGCTCGGCAGCACTTGCTTGCCCAGATCGCTGTGAATCATCTCGTTGATGGCAGCTGTATCGTTGATGCTGGCAAAGCCGACGGTGCTTAGACCTGGATAAACCTTCAGGCGTGCGAGCAACGGGTTGCGTTTCTGTGCCTCGGCAAGCTGTGCCTCAGCACCCTTGGTGCCCTTGTTCAGGTTCAGCTTCGGAGTCTTTGCGGCAACGGCCTTCGTCGTGTCTGCCTTTGTGGTGTCGCTTTCGCCGGCATGAGCCAGCCGCTGATCGAGCTGATTGATATAGGGCATGATTTCCTGTGCGTTGTAGGTCTCCCAGAACTCCAGGTTGGCTGAGCCCTGCAGGAGCTTGCGCATGCGCTCCGGCTCCTTGATGCCAGGCATCTCAACCATGATGCGGCCTTCCTGTCCCTCCAGCTTTTGGATGTTGGGTTGCACGACGCCGAACTTGTCGATACGTGTGCGGACAACGTTGAACGAGTTGTCGATGGCAGCCTGCACTTCCTCGCGGAGCGCCTTCTCCACATCGGCGTCACTGCTGGCGGGGCTCACTTTGCCCTGCAGCTGCTGTGTGGCGAAGATCTCAGAGAGCCGACGGCCTGGCGCATTCTTCTTGAAGTTGGTGAAAAACAGGTCGAGGAACTTGCCCTGACCGTTCTCCTCGGCCGTGCGCGATTCCTGGACAGACTTGACAAACGCGGCATCCTGCTTGTGGTCGGCGAGCGTCTCGATGACATCGGGCACGCTGATTTCGAGGATGACGTTCATACCGCCCTTCAGGTCGAGACCCAGTCCAATCTGGGTTTCAAGGCACTTTTGGTAAGAATAAGTGCCAAGGTACTTCACAGAATCCTTGAAATCCTGCTTCTCCTGCTCGGTCTTCAGCTTGCTGATCTGACCGTCATAGTAGTTGGTGGCTACCGAGAATGACAGGTAGAAGAGACTCGCAAGCGTCAAGAGGACGGCAATCGTAATTACTAATCCTTTGTTTTGCATTGTTTGTTATGTAGTTATTAATATTTGTTTCTCCTATTCAATAGACGTGCAAAGATACATATTTTTTCACACTTTGAGAAATTTCCAGCTTATAAATCGTTGTTTTTTCACTTTTTAGCCTCTTTTTTGAGCCAACAGACAATGGGATAATGGTCGCTCTCGTCTATCTCCGTATCTATTCGGCATGCGTAGGGTATCCAGTCGGTCGAACACATGATGTTGTCGATGCGTACATAGAAGCCTCCGTGGTGATAACTGATGCCGGGGCCATTGCCGGTGGCGATGTAGCAGTCGGTGAGGTCTTGGGCGATGGTGTGGTGCACATACGAGATGGGGCTGTCGTTGAAGTCGCCACAAAGAATGATGCTCTCGTGCTGGTGACGGCGGATGAAGGCAGCCACGGCATCGGCCTGTGGGCCGCGCTTGACTGTGGCCTCGCTGAGTTTGTGGATGAGATTGGCCGACGATGAGCGGATACTGTCGCGCTCCATGTCGCCCTTGACAAGTTCCTTGAACTCGGTCTTGTCCTCCGGGCTTAGGCCCGTGGTCTGCAGATGGCATCCGATGAGGATGACCTGTCGTCCGTCCATATCGATCCAAAAGGCCGTCGACTGGTTGGACTGGGAGTTGATGTCTATGTGCTCGTGGCGTAGGATGGGATATTTGCTGTAGACGGTCATCATGTCGCCGCCCATGATGGAGACCGCCGTGTCGCGATAGGCGTAGACGGGGTTGAGCACAGAGTCGACTATCTCCTGCCCGATTAGTTTGGCATCCGATTCTTGCAGGCAGACTAGGTCGGCATTCTGCCTCCTGATATACTGCAAGATGGGGTTGTCGGTGCTCTTTTTCTCGCCGTTGCCGAACATCCATACGTTGTAAGAAAGCACCTTGATGGCATCCCGTGGCACATCATGCCGGATGTTGAAGGGCGTGTATTTTCTCACAGGCACGAAGCAGACCACGAAGCCGATGAATGGGATGATGACCAGGCGGAACCGGAATACCGCCCAAAAGACGAGGAACAGCAAATTGACAATCAGTACAGCGGGGAAGGCGAGGCCCGTATTGCACAGCAACGGATGGCTCACCGGGTCGAGACGGTCGCTGTAGCCCACAAAAATCAAGGCGATGATGGCCGCCATATTGACAGCCACCATCGCCTGTATTGTCACTTTCTTGAGTTTTCTTACCATGGTTTGTGTTTTTAGGAATGTCTGCATCGGGCAGCCTTGACCGCGGTCGCCGTCTGTGCGGACATCATTTCTTGCTTTGGTCGAAGAGCTTACGCTTTTCGTCGGCCGTCAGGCTGTCATATCCGCTCTTGCGAATCTTGTCCAAAATCTCGTCTACCTCCTGTTGCTCCCGCTGTTTGCGTGCGTTGTATTCCATATCGGTCTCGCTGCGGGTGTCGGTGCGCGTGGTAGTCCAGCGGTTACTGCTCTTATGGGAACGACGTTCCCACCGCGACCGCAAGTTGCCGAAAAACTGTTCGCCGCTGTCTATTCTCGCGCTCTCTGGATGCTTGTTCCAATAGCGTATCATGAAGAATCCGAATACCATGCCGCCCAAATGGGCGATGTGAGCCACGCCGTCACCCGTGGTGCTGATGGCAGACACCAGCTCCAGCACGGCATAGAACATCACAAACCATTTGGCCTTAATTGGGATGGGCAGCGGAAAGATGAAGATGCGCTCTTCGGGGAAAATCATGCCGAAGGCCAACAGCACGGCATAGATGGCACCCGAGGCACCCACCGTCGTCCAAAGGTTGAGCGCGGAGGCGCTGTTATCGGCCACGGTCTGTAGCAACGGAAGCGAGAAATCGGGTATCTGCTCCTGAGCGATGACGTAAAACTGAATCAGTTGGGCCAACTCCTGAAACATGCCGGCACCGATTCCACATGATATGTAATAAAAAAGGAACTTCTTGCCGCCCCATACGCGCTCGACCACACAGCCAAACATCCACAAGGCGAACATATTGAAGAAGATGTGCTCGAAATTGGCATGCATGAACATGTAGGTGAACAGCTGGTACCAGTGGAAATCGGGAGCCATGAAAAAGTGGAGACCGAAAACATCGTTCAGGTCGGCGGTGCTGCCGCCGAGCAGGGGAACACTCTTCAGTGCCAGCATGGCAAGGAAAGCCAAGACGTTGATGACCAACAGATTCTTGGTGACAGTGGGCATGCGAAACATATTCTTTATATTTCTACTAGAATCTTTATATCGTTTAAACGGGCACAAAATTACGAAAAATATCTCTGAAACTGACATAAATCGACCATTTTACAGTTTTTTTGACCCAAAACAATCAATTTTTTCTGAATTTTGTTTGATTTATAAAATCTTTAACTTATATTTGTCAGCAAAAAGCGCAAAATCATTCATTATAAATCATTTAAAATTAAAATTATGAACAAGTCTGAATTAATCAAGAAGATTGCAGAGGCTGCTGAGCTGAGCCAGCTCGACGCCAAGAAGGCCCTCGACGCCACTGTTGAAGCCATTAAGGACGGTCTTGTAGCAGGTGAGAAAATCCAGCTCGTCGGTTTCGGCACTTTCTCAGTCTCCAAGCGTGAGGCTCGTGAGGGCGTCAACCCACGCAAGCCGGGCGAGAAAATCCAGATTCCCGCCAAGAACATCGCCAAGTTTAAGGCTGGTGCTGAGCTGGAGAAGGCTCTTAACTAATATTGTAAATATTATTGGTAATTCAATTCCATCAGAAAATGATGTCTCTCCTGTGAGTGGCATCGCCCGAAAAAGCTCTTCCATGACGGCTTAGGCCTATCAGGAAGGGCTTTATTTTTTTGTCTGAAATCTATTTATAATCTACCCTTTCCCTTATGACTATCCTACGAATCGTTTTCTTCTTTGCGGCTTGTCTTGCTACATGCGGAATACAGGCACAACAGCCAGTATGGCATAATCCACTCGATGCTACGCCTTCTTATGTCGCCGGACGTGGTTGGAATGCCGAAATAGGCCCTGTTTTCCATCGTCTGCCTGATCGTTTCAAGGAAACTATGCCGCCCTCGGTGTGGCAGCTCTCGCAACAGGCTGGCGGCTTGTCGGTGCGCTTTGCTACCACGTCGTCCGACATCACTGTGCGTTACAAGGTGCGCTCCGTGTCGGCCCCTTGGAACATGGCCCCCGCCGACCATAGCGGCATCGACCTCTATGGCACCGATGCCGACGGCAACACCCACTGGGTAGGCGCGCACATGCAGTGGAGCAATCGCCACGACACCATCACCTATCGATACACTGGCTTGCGTTCGCCGGTCTTTGCCGACCGCGGACTGGTCTACACGCTCTACCTTCCACCCTACAACGAGGTGGAATGGCTACAGGTGGGCACCCGCGAGGGTAGCGACTTCCGCTTTCTGATGCCCTCGCAGGAGCGGCCCGTCGTTGTCTACGGGTCGTCCATCGTGCAGGGAGCGTCACCCTCTCGGCCCGGTCTGATGTGGACGCATCTGTTGGAGCGCATGAGTGGCTATCCCGTTGTCAACCTCGGTTTCTCGGGATCGGCATTGATGGAGCCTGCTGTCTTCGACATGCTCTGCGAACTCGATGCCCGCGCCTTCATCCTTGACCCCATGCCCAACAGCTTTGGCCTTGGCGACGAAATCACCCGGCGTGCCGTGGAAGGCGTGCGCAAACTGCGTACTCGCAGCCAGGCCCCCATCCTCATGGCTGAATGCTATCGTCCGTCAGACCAAGCGCTCCAGCTTGATTATGCCAAACGGTATGCCGACGGCAACGCCTTGTTCCGGAAGGCTTACGAGGAGCTGAAAGCCGAGGGCGTCAGTGGCCTTTATTATCTCTGCAGTGACAGTCTTGACTTGACCGAGGAGGGTATGATTGAGGGCGTTCATCCGGGCGACATCGGCAACATGCGCTATGCGCAGGCCTATCATCGCGCGCTCTGCCGCATGCTGCCCGAAGACAGCGTCTGCCGTCGTTACCATCCGCGTGCACAGCGGCGCGACGTGGTCTATGAGTGGCCTGAGCGTCACAACGAGGTCATCGCCCTCAACCGAACCTCTCATCCCGAGATTCTGACCATCGGCAACTCAATCACCCATTTCTGGGGCGGCCGGCCCTTCTCTCATTGCAACGGCGGTCAGTCGTGGCAACGCTGGTTCGGACAGCGGCGTGTCACCAACATGGGGTTCGGGTGGGACCGCATCGAGAACGTGTTCTGGCGCATTCAGCACGGCGAGCTCGAAGGCTGCGCGCCGCAACATGCTTTCTTGCTCATCGGCATCAACGACCTCAATCATGGTGCCCGGCCCCGGCAGGTGGCACGTGGCATCGTCGATCTGGCTGACGAACTTCGACGGCGCCTGCCCCAGACGCGGATTCACGTGCTCTGTATCCTGCCCGCCAAAGGCAAGGAGAGTCTTGTCGCTGAAACCAATGGTCTGTTGAAGCAGTGGCTGAAAACCGACCGTCACACCGATCTTACCGACCTTACGTCTCAGCTCACTCTGCCCGACGGCACCGTCAACATGCAGCTCTTCATCGAAGGGCTCCATCCCAACGAGCGTGGATACGACGTCATCGGCAAGCAGCTGCTGCGGCTGATCAGATAGAAGTTGGCCTGTCCTTCTCGGGGTGGACGCCAGGTCGGCCGGAAAGCGGCGGTGCGCGACGGCGTGAGTCGGCTGTCGGGCTTGCAAGAGACGGCAGTTTGACGTGTTGGAGATGGTCTTTCGAGTGGTTGGTGATGGTCTCTTGAACGACAAGTAACGGCTTCTTGCGCAACAAATAACGGTGTTTCAGCGTTGGGGAACGGTGTTTTGCAGGCTGGGGAGTGGCTGGTCTCGCGCTGTCGATGGCCGGCGGAAAGACAAAGGGAGAAGTCTGTCGGCCTCTCCTGTAAAGCAAAGATACGGGGAAAACGTCGAAGAGAAAAATTGGATGTGAAAAATACGGATAAAAACGGAGGTGAGTTTCTCGCGTGTGCGCCATGCAGGGGGTAAGGCTTGTTCCCATCCGGACGTTTCGTAAAGACGTTTTTGGCGTGTTGTTCATATCGCTCTGGTGGGCGCATACGGATGGGCGCATGACTCGCCTCTGCACGGCAGAAAGCCTTTAAAAAACAAAAGGCCTTTTGCTTTTTCGGTCTTCCCGCTCGTTTCCACTAACTTTAGATAACTTAGGCGGCACTCGGGAAAGCCCTTAAAAAGCAAAAAGATTTTTGCTTTTTTTGGTCTTTCCGCTCGTTTGCACTAACTTTGCAGACAAATGTAAAACGATAAAGAAAAAGATATGGCATTAAAATGTGGCATTGTGGGACTGCCCAACGTGGGCAAGTCCACCCTTTTCAACTGTCTGAGCAGCGCAAAGGCGCAGGCAGCCAACTTCCCCTTCTGTACCATCGAGCCCAATCTGGGTGTCATCACCGTGCCCGACGAGCGGCTGACGCGGCTTGCCGAGATTGTGAATCCCGGACGCATCGTGCCGGCTACGTGTGAGATAGTCGACATAGCCGGACTGGTGAAGGGTGCCAGTAAGGGCGAGGGCTTGGGCAACAAGTTTCTGGGCAACATCCGTGAGTGTGACGCCATCATACACGTCATACGCTGTTTTGACGACGACAACGTCGTGCGCGAGGGCGGTGCGCCTGTGGATCCCGTGGAGGACAAGGAGGTCATCGACACCGAGTTGCAGTTGAAAGACCTCGAGACCATCGAGAACCAGCTGGCCAAGCAGCAGAAGATGGCCGCCGCAGGCAACAAGGACGCCAAGACGCTCGTGGGCGTTTTGGAGGCCTACAAGGCCGTCTTGGAGCAGGGACAGAACGCGCGCTCGGTGACTTTCGACACCGAAGAGGAGCAGCAGGCTGCTCACGACCTCTTCCTGCTCACCACGAAGCCGGTGCTTTATGTCTGCAATGTCGACGAGGGCAGTGCCAAGAGCGGCAACGACTACGCGCGCCGGATTGAGGAGATTGCCGCCCGGGAAGGTGCCGAAGCCATGGTCATCGCCGCCAAGACCGAGGAGGACATTGCCGGTCTTGATACCTACGAGGACAAGAAGATGTTTCTCGACGAGCTCGGACTGGAGGAGAGCGGCGTCAACCGCCTCATCAAGAAAGCCTACCATCTGCTCAACCTGCAGACTTTCATCACCGCCGGCCCCATGGAGGTGAAGGCCTGGACCTTCCACAAGGGCTGGAAGGCACCGCAGTGTGCGGGCGTCATCCACACCGACTTTGAGAAGGGCTTCATACGGGCCGAAGTAATCAAGTATGACGACTACATCAAGTATAAGACAGAAAGCGCCATACGCGAGGCCGGATTGCTTCATATTGAAGGCAAGGAATACGTCGTGGAGGACGGCGACATCATGCACTTCCGATTCAACGTCTGATGCCGATGCTTTGCTACATACTCTGGAACCCCGACATCTTTGCCTTCCACTTTGGAGCGTGGGGCGTGCGCTGGTACTCGCTGTGCTGGCTCATCGGGCTTGTGGTCGCCTATTTCCTCGTGAAATGGCTCTACAAGGATCAGCGGCAGAAAGACGAGGTCTTCGATCCGCTGTTCATCTACTGTTTCGTCGGTGTGCTTGTGGGTGCGCGTTTAGGCCACTGCCTGTTCTATCAGCCCGACTATTTCCTCTCCTCGGGTAAGCACTTCATTGAGATGCTGCTGCCCGTCAAGTTCGCCGCTACGGGGTGGGACTGGACTTTCGTGGGCTATGAGGGGCTGGCCTCGCACGGCGGTGCCATCGGCTTGATGGTCGCCTTGTGGCTCTACTGTCGCCGCACTGGCGTGAGCTTGTGGCTCGTGCTCGACGACATTGGTCTCGTGGCACCGCTCACGGGCTGCTGCATCCGGCTGGGAAACCTCATGAACTCGGAGATAATCGGTAAGGTGACCGACGTGCCTTGGGCATTCATCTTCGAGCTGGTGGACCAGGCGCCGCGCCATCCCGGACAGCTTTATGAGGCCATGGCCTACGCCTGCTTCTTCCTCATAGGCTGGGCCATCTACCGCCACCGGCGTGTGAAGGCCGGAACGGGATTCTATTTCGGTCTTTGCCTGACGCTCGTCTTCACCTTCCGCTTCTTCATCGAGTTCACCAAAGACATACAGGTAGCCTTCGAACAGTATCTGCCGCTCGACATGGGACAGATTCTCAGCCTACCCTTTGTGGTGTTGGGCATTTGGTGCATATGCCGTAAGGGCGGGCAGACTTCCCAGACCACCCGAAAAAAATGAGAAAGAAAATAGACATCCGACCGGCCCTGCGCCATCAGGCCTCTGAGATAGCGACACTCATCATGGAGGCCATGGATCATGACTGTTGCCAGAACTTGGCCGGACCCGACCGCACGCTGGCCGACTTCCACCGCATGATGACGCGTCTCGTGGCCATGGACGACAGCCAGTACAGCTACCGCGGCACGCTGACCGCCATGGAGGGCGACACGCTGGCCGGCATACTCACGGCCTATGACGGTCGCGACCTGCACCGCTTGCGCCGTCGTTTCATTGAGGCTGCGCGCGAGGAGCTGGGACGCGACTACAGCCAGATGGATGACGAGACAGGTGCGGGCGAATACTATATCGACTCGCTCTGCGTGAAGCCAGACTTCCGCAAGCGTGGCATCGCCACGGCGCTGCTGCGTGAGGTGGTGCGCCGCCACGGCGACCAGCCTGTCGGCCTGCTCGTCGACCACACCCATCCGTGGGCCGAGCGGCTCTACCTGGCCGTGGGCTTTCGCTTTGTCGGCGAGACCATGTGGGGCGGCCATGCCATGAACCATCTGCAATATCCCGTGAGGTGTCCGTGGTGCAACGCCGACCCGGTGCTTCTGCCCTATCACGACACTGAATGGGGTGTTCCCGTCCACGACGACCGTGACCACTTTATGTATCTGCTCATGGAATCGATGTCGTGTGGCTTGTCGTGGAAGATGATGCTTCAGCGTCGCGAGGTCTTCCGCCAGTGTTTAGCCGGTTTTGATGCCGCCGCCGTGGCCGCCTTCGGCGATGCAGACGTAGACCGCATTGTCGCTACTGAGGGTATGATCCGGTCGCCGCGCAAGGTGCGTGCCATCATCGGCAACGCTCGCGCCTTCGTCAGGATACAGCAGGAATGGGGCTCCTTTGACCGCTACATCTGGAGCTTCACCGACGGCCGGACCGTGGTGCGTCCTGCCCACGAGCAGACGTGGGTGACGCGCAGCGACCTCTCCGACCGTGTCTCGGCCGATCTCAAGCACCGCGGTTTCACCTATTTAGGCTCGGTTATCGTCTACAGTCATTTGCAGGCCATCGGCGTCATCAACGACCACAGCGCGCAGTGCTTCCGCTACAGGCAGTTGATTCATACTACATATTCACTTTAACAACTATTTTCTATGAGACATTTTACGCTTATCACGCTGTCGTTGCTCGTATGCGGCATGCCAGTGGCTTGGGCGCAGAAGGTATTGCCCACCCATCAGACTGAGTACATCTATGACGAGGAAAACGGCGATTGGATGCCTGGTGGCGAGTATACCTACCGCTATGATGCCGACGGGAACATCCTGCAGCAGGACTATGATGATGGTTCCACCATCAGTCGAACCATCAACGAATGGTCGAAGGAAGGACTCAACACGCTCCTGTTGGAGCAGACCTCGGATGACGGAGGACAGACTTTCACCAATTCGACCAAGCGCGTGCAGACCTACGATATGCTCTATCCCCGTCTCATCACGCTCTCCAAAGACCGCTATCAGTGGGCGGGCAGCGACTGGGTGGCCACGGGCGATGCCTTCCGCCGCAACGTTACGCGCGATGCCGACGGAAACGTGCTCTCACTGACCGTTGCCGTGCCCTACAACGGGGCGTTCGACGAGATGCAGCGCTACACCAACACCGTAGACCCTACGACCCGCCAAATCAACAGCTTCAAGTTTGAGGAGCTGGGGTACAGCGAAAGCGGAAACGATCTCATATGGAAGACCAGCCAGTATCTGCGCAACCTCGTTTGGAAGGAGACCAACGGGCAGCTCGTCGGTGAGTTTAGCGACTGGATGTCGCTTGGCAACAAGCTCTCGTCGGCCACCATTACCTCCATTGAAGGCACCGACACTGTGGACATTGCTACCGTCTGTATCACTTACGATGATAAGGGCGGATATGTGGAGACCATCGCCTACACTGATGAGCCGTCGCAGATTGTCACTATCTATACCGTTGACGATGCCAACGGAAGCAACACGCTGGAGGAAATTGACTACATGGACATGGATGAGGACGGCGAATATACCGAGGCCGACATCTGTATGCGTATCAAGCAGGTGCAACGTTATGACGAAAAGGGCAGTCTGGTGGAGGAACAGCTGTTTGAGCCGGACGAGGACGGCACCAGCCTCACGCAGACCGCGGGTACGCGCTATGACATCTCCTACGACACTACCTATCCCGACGCGGAGGCAGAGGTAGTGATGAGCGAGTGGAACTATGAGAGCCGGATGTATGTGCCCATCATGCGCATCGTTAGCGACCGCTATACGGACGTCACTGCCATCAGTGGTGTCAAGGTCAACAGCACTTCCGCCAACGGTGTCTACAACCTGCAGGGCATGAAGATTGCCGACTCGCTGCCTGCTGACGGTCATGGTATCCTCATTGTCCGCAAGGACGGTAAATCGGTCAAGGTGATGCGGTAAGCGAATCCTGACCATTGATTCATTTCCCGTCCTTCAAAGAAGGAAAGGCCGGGAAATGCCAAAGGGCCGCTCTTCACCATCGTGTGGGGAGCGGCCTTTGGCGTCTTGTTCTTTCATCTTTTAGAGGGTAAACAAAACTTAACGGAAAAGCATTTAGTTATTTTTCGCCCTTATATTCGCGGTAGGGGTGGTTCAGGTCGAGGTAGTAGAAATGGTGCTGAAACTCTTTTCCATGTGGCGGAGGCGTCATGTAATCGCCGTACATGTGGCGGAGAAGGGTGTCGCTGTCGGCCGCTCCACAGAGCGTGAGGCCCTCGAAGGTATAGGGCTTGCCCTTGCCGAAGACTTCGCGGGGCACAATGCTGCGGAAATCGTCGTCGAAACAGAGCACGTAGCGTGAGCTGTCGTAGGGATAGCGGTGGAGCAGGCGACTGATGGAGGCCTGCAGGCTTCGGGCGGTGAAGAGGCGGCGGCAGAGCAGAGGCAGCCAGCTGCTGGGTCCGTGACCGTGGCGGTAGGGGTCGCGCAGGGTGAAATAGAGCAGCTTGCAGAGGTGCTTGTAGTGGCGCACGTGGAGCCACTGCCTCCATCGACTGTCGGGCATGCCGTCGAGGGGGAACACGTCGACGTAGACGCCGCCGAGATAGCGCAGGTGGGCGTGCTCGATGAGCGTGGTCGTGCTGTCTTGAATCTTGGCGAAAGGCTGCGGATAGGTGTCGGAGGTGTCGGCACAGATGAGCTCGAAGGGCGCGGGTAGCCACTCGTGGGCATGACGCAAGAGCTCGTCGTAGTCGGCTTGCGGCATGCAGACGTCAGCATCGTCGTCCCAGGGGATGAAGCCGTGGTGACGCACGGCACCGAGCTGGGTGCCGGCGGCGATGAAATAGCGTAGGTTATGGCGGCGGCAGGTCTCGTCGATGGCCTTGAGAATGCCAAGCATCGTTGCGTGGAGGTCTTTCAAGTCATATTCTACCATGGCGGATTCAGATGTATTTCATCACGTTTTCCTCGGCATATTGCAGGTCGCGCTCGTCGTCAATCTCATACCAGCGTACATCGTCGGCGCAAAGCACGTGGACGGGGCTGACCTGCTGCGACATGCGCAGGAGCTCATATTCGTAGCCGAGGCGGGGCTCGCTGTCGGCGCGGGGGCCATAGTCGGCACACATCCGGCTGAAGAATGGAGCTGAGAGCTTGTGGATGCCCACGAGCTCGCCCCGTGCATTGACGGCCTGACGGTCGGTGGAACAGCGCGTGAGCGTGCCCAGTGAGTCGCATTCGACGTAGTATTGGTCCTGAAACTTGGTGACGGGCGTGATGAGCATGACGTCTGGATGTGAATCGTCGAGAAGGCGGGTGAGCGCATTGCGGTCATAGACGAGATCCGACTCCAGGAGCAGAAAGTTATTGTGGCCGATGGCGTGGCGGCAGTTCCAAAGCGTGTACATGCTGTTGGTCTCGGCATAGCGGGGTGAGAAGACGCATTCCACCTGAGGGAAGCGTTCGCGCAGGGCCTCGTAGGCCTCATGTTTGTAGCCCGTGCCGATGATGATGCGGCTGATGCCGCAGCTGATGAGCGTCTCGATGGAGCGCACCACCATAGGCTTGCCACCGCATTCGATGAAGCCTTTCGGCATGGTCTCAGTCATGTGGCCGAAGCGTGTGCCGAGTCCGGCCGCCATAATGACGGCAGTGTCAATCATCATAGTGTGCGGGAATTTGGATGCCTTCGTGCTCCAACGCCTCGCGGAAGACGGCGAAGAAGCGCTCGATATCGGCCACGTCGATGGCGCCGAGCGAGCACAGACGGAACGTATTGGTCGTGGTGATCTTGCCGGGATAGATGGTGAAGCCGTGGCGATAGCAGTAATCGTGCACGCGGTCGAAGTCCCAGTGGGGGTCGTCGGGATATTTGACTGAGACAACGAGCCCCGACTGGATGTCGCGACGGATGACCTCGCGGAAGCCGAGTGCGTCGATTCCACGGTGGATGGCCTCGAAGACGCGGCGGTGTCGGATCATCTTGGCTTCCTCACCCTCGGCCCAATACTCCTTAAAGGCCTGTATGGCGGCGTAGATGGTCTGCACGGGCGGCGTGAAATGCATCTCTCCGGTCTTCTCAAAGAACGAATATTGGAGATAGAGGTTGCAGTAGTAGGACCGCTTGGGATAGGCTGCTGATCGCTCAATGAGGTCGCGGCTGCCAACGATGAAGCTCAGTCCTGACATGGCCATGAGTCCTTTCTGCGCTGAGGCCATGCAGAAGTCGACGTTGTCGAGGTGGAGGTCGAAGGGCACGAGGCCGAGGCTGGACGTGGTATCGACGACGAAGACAGCGCCGTGGGCATGAGCCAGCGCACCTATTTCGCGGATGGGATTGATGATGCCGGTGCCGGTCTCATGGTGGGTGGTGTAGACAAGGGCGATGTCGGAGTCGGCATCGAGTGCTTGCCGCACCGCTTCGAGGTCGGGTTGTTCGAAGACGGACGACTGCAGATTGATGTGCGGCAGGCCATAATACTGGCATACCTCGACGGCCCGGGCCGAGTAGGCACCGTTGTTGACAATGAGTGCCTTCTTGCCTTCTGGCAAGAGTGAGCTCAGGCAGATGTCGATGTTGATGGTTCCGGAACCGCAGAATAGCACGGCCGTGTCGGTCTCAAGATTGCCGTGGGCCATGCGGACACAGTTCTCGCGCAGGCCTTTCATCTGTCCGGCAAACTCTTCCTCACGCGGACAGATGTCGGGGACGACCTGCGCCAGCTTCACCGTGTCGGTGGTGGTGGCAGGTCCGGGGTTGAGCAGTATGTTCCGCTTGATATGGATGTCTGTTTTTTCCATGAGTTTTCTTACTTTTAAGTGGTTGGTTCTTACCGTTGCTGGAGGAAGCGCATGAGTGCCTCCTTGTTCTCTATGGGCGTGGTGGTGGGTCGTCCGAGGTCGGCGCGCGCCCCTTTCCTGACCCTCACCTCCACGAAGACAGGCCCTTCGGCATGATTGATGTCGTCCAGTAATTGGCGCAGGGTGCCGGCATTGTCGGTGGTGAGCACAGTCTTGTAGCCGCAGGCACGGGCGATGGCTGGCAGGTCGATGCGATAGCCCACGGTGGGTTGGCCGCCCACGGAGTCGTGGACACCGTTGTTGAAGACGATGTGGCGGAAGTTGTGAGGGTGCATGTTGCCGATGATGCCGAGCGCGCCCATGTGCATGATGACGGCACCGTCGCCATCGAAGCAGTAGACAGGGCGTGTGGGTTGTGCGAGGGCGATGCCGAGGGCTATCTGCGAGGCATGTCCCATACTGCCCACGGTGAGGAAATCGCGCTCGTGGCCTTCGCCCATCGCTGCGCGATATTCGAACAACTCGCGGCTGATCTTGCCTGTGGTGGCTACGGCTATGGCATCCCGAGGCATGGTGGAGGCCGCGATGCGGATGGCTTCCTCGCGGCTGAGCGTCGACTGGTCGGCCACGGTGTGGCGCAACTGGTAGCTTTCGAAGGTGGATTTGCGCACTATGAGGGCAAAGGCCTCGCCCGTGGTACGCATGTGGGTGATGGCCCGGTCGATCTGTGCGTCAAGCTCGTGGTCATCGGTGGTAAGCACCTCGTGGCGAATGCCCATTGCGTCAAGCAGCGGCACAGTCACCTGTCCCTGTTTCTTGTGCTGTGGCTCGTCGTGGATGCCAGGCTCACCGCGCCAGCCGATGACGAGCAGCACGGGGATGCGGTAGACTTCCTTGTCGGTGAGTGACAGCAAGGGATTGACGGCGTTGCCTTCGCCTGAGTTCTGCATGTAGACGAGGGGAATCTGGCCGGTGGCGAGATAGTGGCCTGCGGCAAGTCCTATGGCTCCGCCTTCGTTGGCGGCGATGATGTGGTGGCGGTCGTCAGCGTGGTCGGTGAGCCATGCACAGAGATTCTTGAGCAGCGAGTCGGGCACGCCGGTATAGAAGTCGATGCCGGCTGCGCGCAGCGTATGGCAGAATCGTTCGGGGGAAATCATGTCGTTTGAAGTCTTTTTTTTGATTATTTCGTTCCTGGTATGAGTTCCAGTATCTGCTTGATGGGCATGCAGATGGGGTCGACCTCGAGGGAGCGTTTGTGCTCAAGAATGGTCTCTGCGCAACGGCACATGGCGGGATAGGCAGCGCGCAACAGGTGGTTGGCATAGATTACGATGCTGGCCCCCCAGGCGTGGAGTTCATCCTCGGTGATTTGGTTGTAGGACGTGGGTACGACGACGATGGGCACGAAAGGATGTTTCTGGCGGAAGCGCTGACAGAACTGGCGGACGTCGTCGCCACTCTTGTTGCGGCTATGAATCATGATGCCGTCAGCGCCAGCCCCGACATAGGCCTCGCAACGCTGAAGAGCGTCGTCTATGCTCTTGCCGGCGATGAGACTCTCGCACCGCGCGATGATCATGAAATCTTTGGTGACTTGCGCTTCCTTGCCCATGCGTATCTTGTGACAGAAGTGCTCGATGGAGTCTTGCGTCTGCTCCACCTCAGTTCCGAAGAGCGAGTTCTTCTTCAGCCCGGTCTTGTCCTCGATGATGATGGCTGAGATGCCGTTGCGCTCCAGAGTGCGCACAGTGAACTGGAAGTGCTCGGGCAGGCCACCGGTGTCGCCGTCGTAGATGATGGGTTTGGTGGTGCATTCAAGGATGTTTGTGAGGTCTTGCATGCGGGTGGTGAGGTCGACGGCCTCGATGTCGGGCTTTCCCTTGGATGTAGAGTCGGTGAGCGACGACGACCACATGCCGTCGAAGAAGCGGTTCTCCAGTCCGTGGCTGACTTCGGTGTGCTCGACGATGAGACCGCTAAGGCCGTCGTGCACCTCCATGATGCGCACCACGGGCTTGGCGGCCAGCAAACGGCGTAGCGATTTCAGCCGTACGTCAGGCGTGGTTCCGATGCTGGTGATTTCCTTGTCGAGCGATGAGGATGTGATGCCTTGCGTGTAGGGAATCTCGATGACCTTGCCGCCAATCTCCTCCATGGTCTTGAAGGTGGCCTCGCGCAGTTCCTGTTCAGGGCCGTGCTGCCAGTCGTCGCCATGGATGATGTAGTCGGGGCGATACTTGAGCAGGTTGGGCACGTAGCTCCAGTCGTCTTGTGGCACGACGGAGCTGACGCCGCGGATGTTCTCAACGACCTCCTTGCGCTGTTCGTAAGTCATATAGGGAATGCGGCGGTGGGTGGCGATGGCCCGGTCAGTGAAGAGGCCGACCATCAGGTTGCCGTGGCGTGCACCCTCGCGGATGATATTGATGAGTCCCGGATGCATGATGTCGCCGATCATGCCGAGATAGACAGTCTTGTTGCTGTTCATAGAGAATGTTGTTGTTAATTTTTCTTATGGAAAATTTTGGCACAAAGACGCTTCAATGCTGACCGCCGGTATTGCCGTCTCACTTCGGGCATGAGCTCGCGGTAGCTGTGGTCTGGGTCGAGGATGAGCTCTCCGTGGGCTGTCGCGGCCCTGACGGGAGTCATGTAGTTGTCGTCATATTGCGTGCGGAGGAACTGGTCGTAGCCGCCGGGAATGGGCACCTGCATCTGTTCGAAGGGCACCCAAAGCGTGGTATCGAAGATGTGCCGATCGAAGGCCAGGCGGTCGCCGTCGCAGGCGAGCTTGGCTACGCGCCGTGCGTCGTCCCACGGACAGGAACGCAACGCGTCGTCGACGGGTTTGTAGAGCTCGTAGAAACCTTCCTTGATGACTTTGTAGTGCCACTTACATTTGCGGAAGACGAGACCGAAACGTCCCGACCACAACAGGGGGTAGTCGACGCTGCGCAGGCACTTCATGCGTTTCATGGCGAAGGCGACGGACTCATGCACTTCTGCGGGGTCGTCCGAATAGCCGTCGAGGGGGAAAATATCAATGAAGATGCCTTGGTCGAACGGCCGGTAGCAGTCGCTGGGACGTATGGCGGCGGTGTCGCATCGCCGCAGCTGGGCGTGAGCGCGTGGATAGCGCACGTCGGTGCGGGCGGTCTGGTAGTGATAAGGTTGCAGAAAGTATTTCCCACAGATTTCTTCCAGTCGGTCGAAGTCGGGCCGAGGCATGCAGACGTCGACGTCATCGTCCCAGGGGATGTAGCCTTTGTGGCGCACTGCGCCGAGCATGGTGCCGCCGTCACACCACAGACGCAGGTTGTTCTCGCGACAGACATCAATCAATCGCTGGAGCAAGTCGAGCTGAATACTCCATACTTTTTTCATCTTAGCAGAGATATAGTAGCCGTCGCGGGTCTCGGGTTGCGGGTTTACCAATTGCATAAGTCTGTCTGATTATTTTTTTTGTTTCCAAATGCAAAGATAGCGTAAACAAGCGATATAGCAAAGAAAAACAAATAAAAATAAAAGCTAAATAAGAATGCGGAATGCGATTAAATGATTACTTTTGCGGTCGAATGCAGACAAGATTTGTTTTGGCGGTAGTTGCCGCGCTGTTTCTTGTCCTGCCGCTGTCGGCACAGAGTGAGCGGCAGGGCATTGTGCACACTGAAGACGTGGCCGATGCCGACATCGACATGGAAAACCCCACCTTCGAGCCGAAGGTGAGGATGGGGCGTGTGCTTGACGGAAAAGACTCTATACCCTACATCGAGCTCAACAATGTTTACGTCTATCCCGAGCCGACGTTCACGAACGCCCGTCAGCGCGCCGACTACAACCGTCTTGTGCGCAATGTCAAGAAAGTTTTGCCCATCGCCAAGGAGGTCAATCAGATTATTCTGGAAACTTATGAATATCTGGAGACACTGCCCAACAAGAAAGCCAAGGACCGGCATATGAAATATGTGGAGGAATCGATCAAGAAAGAGTATACGCCCCGCATGAAGAAACTCACCTATCCGCAGGGCAAGTTGCTCATCAAACTTGTCTACCGCGAGTGCAATTCTTCTTCCTATAGCCTCATCCAAGCTTTCCTCGGCCCTGTGCGCGCCGGATTCTACCAAGCCTTTGCCTGGGCCTTCGGCGCCAGTCTGCGCAAGCAGTACGACCCCAACGGCATCGACCGGCTCACCGAGCGCGTCGTCAGACAGGTGGAGAGCGGACAGATATAGCCACCTCTTGTCTTTTTCCCGACAAGGGGCAGAACTTCATTTTTCTGTTCCGATTATTTGTCGCAACGGATAAAAAATCTTAATTTTGCACGAAAAACAAACCCAAAACCAAAACTTACGACATCTTATTATGAAGAAAATGTTTTTTGCCTTAGGTCTGTGCTTGATGACCTTGACGGCTATGGGGCAGCAGTCGAAGAAAGACATTGCGGCCGACATCAATCTGGCCGGCAGCAACTATGTGGCCTACTATGGGCCGACAAAGAAACTTTCCAAGGCTCCGAAAGGTTACACCCCCTACTACATCAGTCACTATGGTCGTCATGGTTCGCGCTATCTCATCGGTACGAACGACTATGACAGTCCCTATAAGACGTTGCTTCGGGCCGATTCGGCAGGTGTGCTGACGCCCGAGGGCAAGGCCACGCTGGAGAAGGTTCGCCTCATCCGTGAGGAAGCCAGGCTGCGCGACGGAGAGCTGACGCTGCTCGGCGCACAACAGCATCGCGGTATAGCCAAGCGCATGATGGAGCGTTTTCCTGAAGTGTTTGCAGGCAAGGCGCATGTTGACGCACGCTCTACGGTCGTCATCCGCTGCATCTTGTCGATGGAGAACGAACTCTTGCAGCTCATCTCCATGAATCCCGATCTCGACATCCTGCACGATGCCAGCGAGCATGACATGTGGTATCTTAACGACAGCAAGTCGAAATACAATCGTCTGCGCGATACCAAGGCCGCCCGACAAGTGCTGGGCGAGTTCAACGGCCGTCACGTCAACTATGACCATCTGATGACGGTGCTGTTCAATGACACAGCCTATGTCAACCACAACATCCGTCGGAACAGTCTCGGAGACCACCTCGCCAAGCTGGCCTCCAACCTGCAGAGCACCGAGTTGCGTCGTCAGCTCACCCTGTGGAACCTCTTCACAGAAGAGGAAGTCTACAACTACTGGCTGCGCAACAATGCCTACTGGTATACCTACTATGGTCCCTGCCGTGAGAACAGTGGTGCCGGCATGTACAATCAAAGCTACTTGCTGCGCAACATCATCGAGACTGCCGACACTTGTGTGGGCAAGCAGCACCCCGGGGCCACGCTGCGTTTCGGTCATGAGGTGTGCGTCATGCCTTTAGTGTGCCTGCTCAACCTCAACGGATATGGCGAGACCATCAACAATCTGGAAGACCTCGACGACCGCGGCTGGTATAATTACCGGATTTTCCCCATGGGCTGCAATGTGCAGTTTGTCTTCTATCGGCCCACGAAGGGCACGGGCGACGTGCTTGTCAAGGTGTTGCTCAACGAGGATGAGGCCACCCTGCCCGACCTCAAGGCCGTCACCGGATCTTATTATAAATGGACAGACGTGCGCCGGTTCTATCTTGACAAGATGGATAAGGCAGAAAGAGAGATGAACTGAGGATTTATTTCTTAGTAATTAGTAAAATAAGTAAGAGTCAGTGCTACACCTTTGTAGATGGTGTAGCACTTTTTTAATGCATGTTTCGTTGAACAATGAGCCCTGTTCGTGATATTTATTTTGTTTGGAAACTTCCTTCCAACTATCTTTGCAAGAAAAAAGTGAGGGAAGGTTTTAAACCTTCAGAAACCGGCTTGAAGGTGTTTCGCTGTATGGTCGGTAAGTCTAAAGCCATAAAAATTTTAATTCAAACTTGTCTGTACGCAGACGTAAAAAACTCTATTATCAACAAACTGTGAACATGTAAGTGATTTCGTATTCGAAGATCCAACATGAGGCTCAGCCTTTTGTTTGCGATCAAGACATAATACATTAGGACTTAGTCCTTGTTTCTCGACTCTCTGAAACCGCCAAATTCAAATTCGTATGAGAACAAGTGACGAAGGTTCACGTCCATGAAGGGCGTGAACTGTTCGTGCTTATTCTATACGTGAGGTGCTTGGCGGTACCCGGAGAGCGGAAAAGTCACGAACAGTTCCGCCCTAATTTTTTATCAACATGAAAAAGATGTTTATGTTTTTGGTTGCAATGGTATGCGCAACCGTGAGTCTTGCACAAAGTTCGATGATGGCAACGCTTATCCATCAGGACAAAATCAGTACATTTTATGGGTCAGGCGCTTTGACCGCAGCTTACAATGCGGCGGTGAATGGGGATGTGATAACACTATCATCTGGCACGTTTGTAGCTACCAATATCAACAAGGCTATTGTCTTGCGTGGCGCCGGGATGGGAATCGATACTGCGCAAGTGGTTGAGCCTACCGTCATTACAGGCGACTTTGAGATAGATATTGCCGATACGGTGTCGGGCAAGTTGACCATAGAAGGCATTTACTCCAACCATACCATTAGATATAAGAATCTTTGTAATCCCTATTTCTTGAAATGTAGGCTGAAAGATATTGTTTATAGATTCGAAGACTCCAGATTAAAAGACGCGAATTTTATCCATTGTAGAGTGACCGGTGGTTTAAAGTTAAATTATGAAAGTTCAGCATTGTGTATCAATTCTGTTATACAAGGCGCTTCTTCAAGGAGTAGTGAAACATCAAATTTCGAGTTTGTCAATTGCGTACTGATTGGACATGGTGCTGCATATGATATACAAAGCATTCGATCTTCTTCCTTTAAAAATTGCTTATTAACATCGAGGAGCGGCCTACAGAGAAGCTATATAGATGGAAGTTGTACGGCTTATAATTGTATAGGCTTTGGAAATGGCGAAGTATTTAAGAATATCTCTAACTCTACCAATCGTTTTGTTGAAAGTTATGCGGATGTGTTCAAGACGTATCGTGGTGCCTCGCTGGAGAATCTGGATAATGAATGTTTTGAGCTAACGGATGCTGCCAAGGCCAAGTATCTTGGAATGGACGGTAAGGAAGTGGGTATTCATGGTGGCAGTCTGCCTTTTGATGCAGTTCCTTCCAATCCACAGATCACCAAGTGTGACGTGGCTGCCAAGTCTACTGCGGATGGCAAGCTGAGTGTGGACATTCAAGTGAATGCTGTCCAGTAAGCGATAAACGAAATTATTTTATTTGCTTATGCGAAGTTATATATTGTTAGTACTTTTCCTGTGCCTGCATCAGATGGCATGGGGACAGACGGACTACGCATACAGGTACTGGTTCGACAAAGATGACCGATGCCAGCAGACTGGCTCTTTCTCGTCATCCATGTTGCATTTAGACGCTGATTTGTCTGCATTGGATGGTTCGTTGCATGCCATTCACATACAAGTGAGGGATAAGAAAGGTGACTGGAGTGTCCCTGTTACCCGATACTTTGTGCATCATGCGATGCCGCAGGCCACCATCGAGTATTGGATGGATGGCGATTACGCGCGTGCCAAGCGTTTGAGATATACAGGTGAACCGACCATGATCGATGTTGCCGATGTGGGAGATGGATTCCATGTACTGTATATGCAGGTGTTGGGTGAGAAGTCGGCCACGGTGCCGGTGAAACGGATGTTCGTCAAGGTTCCGCAGACAGAAGGCGTAGGCTTTTTGAATGTAATCTGCACAGTAGACGGTAAGCCGTATAAGATGGAGCAAGTGTCTTCCGAAGGAGGCATGGTTGATTTGGATATGGATGTGGCTTCGTTGTCACATGGTTTGCATAATCTACAAGTGCAGGTGGTCACTCCAAGCGGTGCGGCCTCCAATGTGTCAGACCATTTCTTCTTTCGTAGCGCGACACAAGAAGAGCTTGATAACATGAGTCTGGTCTACTGTGTGGATGGAAATGATTTCCGGACACAAAAATGTAAAGGTGTTGACGGATTATACCATTTGGGATTGGATGTGTCCTCGCTTGAAGACGGTCTTCACCGCATTGCTTATCAGATGGTAAGCGAGACCGGAACGTCAACGCCTATAAAGACCGACTTCTTTGTCAAGACTCCTTTGGGTGGGTATGGCATCATGAGCTATAAGTATTGGCTGAATGATGATGCGGCCAATGCAAAAACAGTGCAACTTGAAAAACGTACCAGTCCATTTATGCTCGCTAAACTGTTGCCTGTAGATACGAAGCCAATCCGTAGCGCTTGCTTCCATTTTGAAGTAAGGGAGAGCACTCCAATGATTTACGCTAAGAATGATTTTCATATCGCTTTTCATGATGCGACAGGACGACAAGTAGACGCGATGAGGCAGTATGTGGATTATAGTGTCTCGCAGAAGGTGCAGGACATCAATATCTTGCAGGCTACGCAAACCTTTGTCCGTCCTGCTGAAAACACCATAAAGTGGTTTAAGTTTGATGCGGAAAGGGGAGACAGCGTTTCCTTTGCGAGTTCGTTGGCGACAAGCATACAGCTTTTTGACAACAAGGGTGTGTCTTTGTATGAGGCAGAAGGATTGCAGTCGGTTATGGTAGGCGGAACGCATATACCAGCCAACGGAACTTACTATTTGGCTGTGCATGATGTGGCGAGTACGAAGAGTGATTACATTAATTTGCAGTTTAATCATATTGACAAATTCGCCTTGTTTGGCACCTCGCAAACCGAATTAGGAGTGATGCCTTGTGTCCAGATACTTCAACTTGACGGTAATGGATTTGATAATCTGAAATCTGCCATGCTTTGTATGAATGACAGTGTCATTGGTGTGGACTCTATTGGCTGTAGCGGAAAGTCGCAAGCAAGACTTTACATGAAAATGCATGGAAAGGAACAGTATGGAAAGTATGATCTTGTGCTCAACTTTGATGATGGTGAAACCACGCAAACAATCACAAGGAAAAGCTATGTAACTCTGTCTACACCTCGTTTTGACAGGATAGAGATAGAAATCACAGATCCACGTTCCGTAGCAGACCCATATCCTGTAAGTATAAAGTTGACTAATAAGAGTAATATAGCCTACCAGGCAGTTCCTTTCTTCTTCGCTCTTGATCATGTAGACGAGATGACCAGTGTGGAATTCATGGACTTTGTCGTAGGTTGTAGCAAAAAGCCTTATGAAAAGGGAATGAAGTTAGTCTTCGAATACGATGACTTTAGGGGCAATAAGAGTAAGACAAGGGTGGTTCCTGCTATCTTGCCTGAGATACTGCCGGGTGAAAGCATGAATTTCACATTGGGTGTTAAGACGGGAAACCATCAGTTGTTCAATGTTTATGCTTGGACGGGAACGCCATGGAACATGAAAGGTCCGGAAGTGAAAGCGTTTATAGATGCCCAACTTCCGAATTCAAACCGTATTATGGACGTGCTCGCGGGATGTTCAGATGATCCCTGTGATTATCTCAATGGATTAGGCGAGTGCACGTGCGCAATGGCATGGTCTTTGGGTGGTACACTGGGCGGTATTCAGAATGCATTGCAAAACATGCACAATAGGGCTATGAGAGAGCAGTTAGCGCAGAGCGGCCTTTTTGATGACCCTTATGAGTTCTTCCCAAGTCGTAGGCTGCCTAGTCCTGGAGATCTGCTCTGGTATTGGCTTCAGCATTGTATACAAGGTGAGACTGCGATCGAACGTGTTATGGATACATATAATGCGACAAGGGAGATGTTGGACAATAATCCTGATTGCCCGGAACCGTCTCGCCATACATGTAATCCTTATAATCCTGGAGATCCAAACGAGATGCATGGCTATGTGTCTGAGGCGGGAAGCCAATACATGACGGCTGATGTCACGAATGTAAGCTATTCCATTGAGTTTGAAAATGACCCGGAGATAGCCAATGCCTCAGCTCACAAAATTGTTGTGCGTGACACTTTGGATGCGACAAAGTTTGATTTGAAATCTTTTAAGCCAACAAAGGTTCAAATAGGTGAGAATATCCTTGAGCTTGACGGAACACAGAACTTCATTAAGACCATTGATATGCGTCCGGACATCAATGCAATAGCACAAGTGGAATTGTCTTATAGCGTTGATAAAGGAATAGCAACATGGACGATAACGTCTCTTGATCCGTTTACGTTGTAAGAAACGTACGACTTCATGCAGGGTGTTTTGCCTGTCAACAACGGTGGAAACGGAGTTGGATTTTTAAATTATGATATTGGTTTAAAGAAGCGGCTGAATGACGGAGAAACACTTAGTAACCGTGCAAGCATTGTCTTTGATTACGAAGATCCAATTATGAAGGCACCTTGGATAAACACGGTGGATGCCGTAGCACCTGAAAGTCATGTGACGGAGGTCGAACAACGAAACGACAGTGTTGCCCGTATATATATGGCAGGTGTGGACAGTAGGTCAGGCGTATGGAAATATGATGTATATGTACAGAAAGGCTCAGATGCCACTTGGCAGAAAATGGCCGAGTGTGGTGTCGACTCAGGTTATGTGGATTATAGATTCTACGAAGGATTGAACTACGGATTCTGTGTTATGTCAAGTGTCTCTGCGGGTAATGTTGAACAAAAGGAACTGACAAGGGAAGGTTCTTTTGTACGCGTGAATATGGGCGATGTTAACAGTGATGGAGAAGTGAACACGCTCGATGTAAGACTTACAAATGCTTATTATTTGGAACAACCTGTTGCCATTCTTCTGTTG
>CAYPJA010000007.1:0-82085 GCA_964411005.1 uncultured Prevotella sp.
CTGCGGGCGCGGCGATTGTGTAGCTGTTGTTCTTGCCGGTGGCGGTGATTACCCACTCGCCGCCTTCCAGATGACCGGCCTTGTCGCCGTTGAGGTGACCGTCGGTGAAGCAACCCATCACGTTACCCATGACACCGTCGTTCGGCTGACGCCAGATCAAGGTGTTGGTGCCCGATACGGGCTGGCCGTTGGAGTTGCTGACACCACCGTCGGGGTTGGAGGTAATCTGGTAGTTGCCATCCTCCAGCTTGACGAGCATGGATCGAATCACACTGCCGGCACCGTTAGTAATGGTGCTCCCATCCGTGAGAATGAGCTGCGTGGTCCAAGCCTCGCCACGGCCGAACCATCTCTTCTGTGCTGCATTGTAAATGAACACAGAATCCTCGGTAGTCAGCTCAGACGTCTTCGGGGTGGGCTGCACCCACTGGGCGTTGGCAAGCTGACTGCCCATTACTGTACAAAACAGTAATGCTACGAAACGGAATAAATGTTTCATACGCTTGTTTTTAGATTTTGTTGGACATTAAATGAGTTAATATAAAGTTTCAATACTCTTGTTCTCGGTCTGTTGCCCGTCATAGGTCGTGGAGTAATAGCACTTGTCATTGCATCCTTTCATTTTGATGGCGGTTTGCTTATGCTCTTCGATAATCGTTCGCAAATATAGACATAATATTTTATTTATGAATCATAAAACGATGTTTTTTCACTAATTTTTGCTAAAAACGTGTTTAAACGTATATCTTTTGGTGCTTTTCATGCGCGTATGAACACAAAAAAAGACCGGTTTCCGATGTACGGAAACCGGTCTTTTCTGAGTGGTAAGAATCTTGCGGCGGCGTGTCCGCAACGCCGCAAGGTTCTTTATGAAATGGATTTCTTTACTTCACGATAACCTTCTTAACCGTTGTCTTACCGTTCAGACCGGTGGTCTTCACGATGTTGACGCCGCGCTGCAGGTTGGAGACCTGACGGCCGTCAACCGTGAAGAACTGCTGTGCACCGTTTACGGTCTGGTTGGTGAGGTCGGTGATGCCTGTTGTTCCGGCGAAGTCCTTCGTGTCGTCACCGTCGCCGAAGTAGAACAGCTGGAAGTTGGTGGCAGCTGTCCAGTCGCTGGCCACGTGGCTGTGGTTGAAGAAGCCGAGTGTCAGCAGACCTGTCTCGTCAACATAGCAGAAGACAGAGTTGAGGTAAGCCGGGTCAGCCTGGTTGCCGTCGTGGTTGAGGTCGGTCGAATTGACGTCGGTGAGCGTCTGGAAGCGGTTGGCAGCCTCGACGCGGTTGTTCGGAATGTAGAAGATGGTGCCATCCTCGTCGCCATAAGGCGTATACTCCTTCCAGTTGTTGTCAAGCGGTGCGGAGGTGACGAGGGCGAAGTTGTCTATGTCTCTCGGGCAGAAGATGATGGGCTTCATGGCCACGGAGTCGCCGTTGGCGAAGAGGTAACCGTTGACCTTCAGCGAGTCGGGTGTACCGCCATTGACGCGCACGGAGTCGTCGTAGTAGACAGCAGCAGCGTCGGTAGCGAAAGTACCATACTGATAGAAGCCCTGGCAGAGCACCTGATAGAGTCCCTTCGGCAGGTGAGAGATGGTCTGATAGATGTCAGCATCCTGGTTCCAGCTCTGAGCGATGTGTGTGTTGACGAAGTCGACGTTGCTGCCCGTGTAGGTCCAGCCCTCAGCGCTGCCGCCGTTTTCGTCAGCGAAGGTCGGGTTGACGATGACAGAAGTCATCTCGACAGGATTCTCCATAGAGGCACCGGCATACTCGGGCACTCTCAGCTTGGCGATGACGTCGTTGATCTCGGCGATCTTAGCGGCTACGTCCTCATCGTTGATGGAGCCGGCGGCGATCTCTGCAGCCACCTCGCTCTGCAGAGCCTGTGCGGTGGCGATGGCCTGTGCGGCGGCTGTGGAGGCGTAGGTGATCAGAGCCTCGTCGAGGTTGGCCTTAGCGGTAGAGAGTTGTTCGTACTTCATGACGGAAGCGTTGGCAGCCGAAACGGTAGCCTCCAGAGCCTCCTCACCGGCATAGATGCCATCTTCGTCGGCAGCAGCCTGTGCGGTGGCGATGGCCTCCTGCAGGGCAGCCTTCGTGGCGGCAGCCATGGGCTTGTTGACGAGGTCAACGTTGTAGGCGATGGTAGCGTCGAGAGCCTCCTTCAGGTCGTCATAGTCGCGGCCGGTGAAGATGAGTTGCACGTTGTCCCAGATGCTCCATCCTGTGGGCATGATGTTCTGGGCACGCAGACCGATGGTGACAGGATGGTCGGTGCCGAGAGCGACAAACTTGACGCTGCGCTCGTAGCTCGGGCCGTAGGTGGGCGACTTGAGGGCCTCACGGGCCGAAGCCTGGTTGTTCGGTGTGTAGCAGGAGTCGTTGCCGACGATGCTCTTGGCGAATCCGTTGCCGCCGTTGATGGTGTTCATCTGCTCCTCAGTGTAGCGCACGGAGAAGATGTTGGCAAACTTGGTGGCGTTGGCGCCAGCGTAGATCTCAGCACGTACGGTGTTGTTGCCCGTGTCCTCGCCGTTGGCCTCGAGCCAGTAGCGGTACGGAGTGCTGTAGTCGGGATCAGAAGAAGTGCGGTAGAAGCCGCGAACCTTCAGCTCATAAGCACCCTTGGCGAGTGTGATGGGCTGAGAAGCGTCGAAGTTACCCATCCACGACTCGGCTACGCCGTAAGAGCCGTTGAGGTAGTTCTCGCCACCCTGTCCGCCGATGAGGTTCCAGCCCTCAGAGCTGGTGACATACCAGTTGCCTTCCTCATCCTGCTCGACGGTGCCGCCCTCAGAGAAGGTCGGGTTCACAATCTTCACGTTGGTGATGTCGCTGCCGGGCAGAGCCTCATTGTCGACAGCCTCACGCTCAGTCTCGTAGAGCTTGTCGATCATGGCCTGGATCTCCTCGTTTGTTGCGTCGAGGTCGTTGAGCATGATGTTGGCCTCATCGAGCACGTCGGTCAGATAGCCGTTGTATTCGTCGAAGTTCTTGATGTCGAGCTCGTCGACGAGGTTCTGCAGCTGGATGAGCAGCTTGATGTTGAGACGGAGGTCGTTGAGGGCCTGCTTGGTAGCCTCAAAAGCGGCCACGGCGTCTTCCTTGGTGGCAGCGGTCTGGTTGGCTGCGATAGCGTTCTCGACGGCCTCATAGGCAGCGTCGCAGTAGGTGGCATCGCCAAACTCTTCCTGCCAGTTGCCGGCGAAGCTCTCAGAGAGGTGCTGGAACGACTCCAGCGACGTGCCGTAGCTCAGCAGCTGGAAGTCGCGCCATACGGTCCAGTAGTCGCTCTGCGTGGAGATGCGCCATCCGAAGGTGACGTCTGTGGTGTCGCCGATGGTGTAGAAGGAGATGGTGTTGCGGCCATTGCCCTCGTCGAACCAAACAGCGGCGCCAGAGCGTGAGTTGACCGTGTTCTGGTCGACCTGTGCGATCTGCACGGAGTCCTCACCGACGAAGAACTTGGCGTCGTAGTCGGAGCGGGTCAGAGCCGTCATCGTGAGCGTGTAGACACCTGAGGGCAGGTTGTTCATGGTCTGCCAGTACTTGGTTCCACTGTATTCTACGGCTCCCCAGCACTCGGCCACGTTGTTGGCGGCGTCGAAGGCGTTGGGCGTCCATGTGCCGCTGTAGCCCTCGATGTCGCGCACGGGGTTCGGGTTGGTGATGTACATCTCAGTGATGTCCTGCGGGTTGTCCCATGTGGCGCTGTTGCCGATATCGGTGCGGAGGGCAGCGATGGCGGCGTCGAGAGCCTCCTGTGTGGAGTTGGGGTTGTCGTAGACCACCTGATACTTGCTCACGTCGATACCCATGGCTGCGGCTTCCTCGATGAGGGCTTGGAGGCTCAGCGCGGTGCTGTAGCGTGCGTAGTCGGCAGCATAGGCGTCATAGTCGGCCTGCTTGACAAACTGCACAAGACAGTTGGCCTCGTTGCCGACATAGTAGACGTCGTAGTAGAGTCCCCATGTGGGCTGTACGCTGGAGGCGTGTCCCTCTATATAGCCGAGCACCATGCCGTCGCTGACATTCTCTGTGCCTGCGGGAGCGGCGATGGTGTAGCCCTGCGTGCCCTGTGATGTGATGACCCAGTTGCCGCCTTCCAGATGACCGTCCTTGTCGCCGTTGAGGTGACCGTCGGTGTAGCATCCCATGACGCCCTCACCCATCGTGCCGTTGGGCTGACGCCAGATGAGCGTGTTGACACCAGAGACGGGATTGCCGTCACTGTTGGTCACACCACCCTCGGGATTCGAGGTGATCCGATAGGTGCCGTCCTCGAGCTCTACGAGCATCCAGCGGCACACGACCTCGTTGGTGAGGATGAGCTGCGTGGTCCAGGTCTCTCCACGACCATACCACTTCTTCTGTCCTGCATTGTAAATGTAGACAGAATCTTCAGTAGTGAGCTCCGACGTCTTCGGGGTGGGTTGCACCCATTGGGCGTTGGCCAGCTGACTACCCATTACTGCGCAAAACAGTAATGCTACGTAACGAAATAGTTTCATACGCTTGTTTAGATTTAGTTGGACATTAAAAAAAAATGATATAAAAACTCAAATATGATTCGTTTGTTTGTTATTGTCGTTCGTTTTCGGTCGTTTGATTGTTCGTCCGTTTCAGTCGGCAAATATAAACAAAAAAAATGATGTATGAAAGTTTTTTCGACCTAAATCGTTCAAATTTCCACCAAAGAGCCGCGTAGACGTGCGTATGATGGCCTCGAAGAGGCGGTAAACTTCTCTGTGCGCTCCTCCGGCTCGCCCCGGCAGGTTCTCTGTTCGCTGAATTTTCCAAGGCAAAAGGTGGTGAATTGGAAATTAATGATTAACTTTGTGACAACTATATAAGTAAGGTGACAACTATATAATAAAGGCATAAATTCATGAAACAAATTCTCCTATCGGTCGCCATCGGCTTCAGCCTGGCCGTATCGGCGCAAGACGTGACCTCCACGTATGTGCAGAATCCGTCGTTCGAACAAGACGACATCAGCGCGCTCAGTGCCGTCAACAACAGTGCCGACGGCCTGCGCGGCTACACCCTCGCTGCTCCCACGGGATGGACGGTGACGGGCAGCGACGTCGTGCGCCTGCTGGTCACCGCCGACTGCTATACCGACAACAATTTCGGCCTCGTGACCACCGTCGCCGATGGCACCCGCGCCTACTATCTGCGCATGGGCTGGTCTGCCGGCGCATCAACGCTCAGCCAGACCCTGCGCCGTCTGCCCCGCGGCACCTATGAGCTCACGGCGCGGCTGCGGTCGGCCTATGCCAACTCGGCCACGTCGTCCTACCGCCTCTTCGCGGGCGGCGAGGCCTCGGGCGACAGCTTCGAGCAGGGCGCGACGGGCTTCTTCCGCACCGCCCCATGGACGGAGCGGAAGGTGCGCTTCACGGTCAGCGCGCCGCAGGATGTCAGCGTCGGCCTGCAGGTCGACTGGCTTTCGGGCGGCAGTTGCGTCATGATTGACGACGTGCGCCTGACGAAAGTCAGCGATGAGCCCATCGTTCCCGACGAGCCCACCGAGAAAGACGTGGCCAGCCTCACCGAGGACGCCATCACGCACGCCTTCGTCGGCGAGGATGAGATGAAGGCCGGGCTGATCAGTATGGTGGCCAACTTCGCCACGTGGATGAAGGCCGACTTCCAAGAGGCTCAGCAGCCCAACTCCGTGGGCGAGGCCTGCGGCTGCTTCAAGAGCAACTCGACGATGCAGAACAATGAGGACGGCGTGCGCTCGAACGCCGACCTTGGCATGCTCTGCGCCTTCCTTGCCAAGTATGGCCCGGGCCGTGTCACGCTTCCCGCGGGCATCACGTGGGACGACATCGACGACATGGCCATGAAGAGCCTGGTCTTTGCCTATTCCACCCATAAGGCCAACCGCCTCAAGGTGTGCTCGGGCGGTAACTACTGGGGCTCTACGTCGACCTCCGACGTGCAGTGGGAGAGCTCGCTCTGGGCCATGAGCGTGGCCTATGCCGCCTTCTTCCAGTGGGACAAGCTCAGCGACGCGCAGAAGGGATACATACGCGCGCTGCTCACGGCCGAATGCAACTATGAGCTGCAACGCTCTGTTCCCACCGGCTACAACGGCGACACCAAGGCCGAGGAGAACGGTTGGGAGGCCGACGTGCTCGCCGCGGCCCTCGGTCTGTTCCCCGACGATGCCCTCGCGCCGCGCTGGTTCGACCGCCTTCGCGCCTTCGCCATCAACAGCTACTCGCATGCGAGCGACGCGCGCGACCGCACCGTCATCGATCCCGACTACGATCAGAAGACCGTTGCCGACTATTATGCCGGACAGAACCTCTACAACGACTATACGCTGCAAAACCACAACTACTTCCATACGAGCTATCAGAACGTCGTCATTCAGGAACTCGGCGAGGCTGCCCTGGCCCTGCGCCTCTTCCAGACCACGCTCCACGGCACAGAGAAATGGAAGACCAACGCCTTGTTCCATCACAGCCTTGACGTGCAGCAACAGGTGCTCAACTGGCTGGCTCTTGCCGATGGCGAGCTCGCCATGCCCAACGGCAACGACTGGAGCCTCTTCCTCTACGACCAGATCACGTCCTACTCTACGCTGGCCACCTTCCTCGGCGACGCCGACGCACTGATGCTGGAGAACATGGCCTACAAGTATATCCGCGCGCGACAGCAGACTACGGACGACGGCTCGTGGCTGTTGCGCTCCGACATCGGCGCGCGCCGCATGGGCGTGGAGGGTCATCGCGTGATGATGACGTGGCTCATGCACGAGCTCAACAGCACTGCCGCCGTCGAGCCTACCGCCTGGGACGCCTTCCGCGCCCGCTACTCGAAGGCCAAAGTGTTCTCCACGCAAAACATCGTACGTGCCTTCACGCCCGACCGCTTCACCACCTTCTCGTGGGCACCGGGCATCAGCAGCTACACCGGATACATTGCCGCCAACTCGGCCGACAAGAACAAGATTGTGGTTCCGTTCAAGCAGAACAATACCGGCAACTTCATTGGCTGGTACGCCGTCGACGGACAGGCCACCGACGCCGTGCCCGTGCTGAGCGGTGTCTACAGTCTCGACGGCGACGCCTGGACCATGAACGGCCGACTGAGCGCCAACGGCAAGACGCTCGACAACCGCTTCGCCATCTTCTCCACGCCGGGCAACGCCGTGATCTACCTTGATCAGGTCAGTGCCAACGCCGACTGTACCGTCAGCCGTGAGCTGGGCGGACTGATGGCTGTCTCGGTCGACGACCTCACACGTCGCGCGCGTACCTTATATTACAACGATACGCACAAGCAGACTGACGGCACCACGCTCATGCGGATGGCCTCGTCGTGGGTCAACATTGACAACGCGTTCGGCGTTGTGGCCCACAACGACGGACAGATGGCCTTCGGCGACCGTGCCAACAACAACTCCATCCTCACGGCGAAACTCTATGCTGCCTACAACGACCAGCGCCGCTCCTACGTGGCCGGGCAGACCGTGGGCCGCCGCAACTTCACATGGTATAGCAACGTGACCGCCGCGCAGACACGTCAGCTCGACAGTCAGCTCATCGACCTGCGCGACCGGGTGGTGTCAGGGTGGAACGGTGTCATCGTCGCCGACCCCGACTCCACGCGCTATCTCATGCTCAGCCATTTTGATGGCTCCACCAACAGCGTGACGCTTCGCGGCATCGCCACCACGCAGGGCGCGCCCGTCTTCGCCCGTCCTACTACCATCCGCGACGGTGCCGCCACGGCTTCGTTCAACGTCATGCAGAACCGAAGCTACACCAACGTGCTGCGCTTCTTCGTCAGTGGCGTCGACGCGCGTGCCGTTCAGGTGAGTGCCGACACCGTGAAGGTGCAGGCTGATGCCGCCGGGCAGCTGACCCTCGTCACGCCCGTGGGCTGTCGCACCCTCGACGTGAGGCAGGATGAGGCCGTGCAGGCCGCCATCGTCGACGGCGAGCTCGTGATCACTGCCACCGACCCTTTCGTGACGCCGACCGGAATTGATGATGTTGCCCTCTCCGGTCGGACCGCTGCCGACGGCGTCTACAATCTGCAGGGCATGCGTCTCACGGACGATGCCGCCTCGACAGCACGTGGCATCCGGGTCTCCGCCGGGCGGAAATATATCGGCAGATAGCCGGAAAAAAGCCCCATTTCATCGGGAGAGCGGTCGGAACGGCCGCATCCTGTCACACGTCCGCATGTTTCGTAAGAAACGTGCGGACGTGTCCTTTATGTGCGCTCTCTGTTTCTGTCGGAATGGGCGGGCGGTCACAAGGTTCGCCTCTGCAAGTCCGCAGGCCGGAGGCGTCATTCTTTTCACTCATTTCCTGCAGCTCTTGGCCGAAAGAAAGGGTAGGGGAAACGCTTCTGTTGTTGCCGAAAAAAAATAAAAAAAGGTAAGAAATGGCAACAACGGAATTCGACATGAAAACATGGATGAAAAATATTGATTTGTCAATGATGACGTCCGGTATGCGGAACGGTGGTTACTTGTTGGGCGAAAAGCCTTCTTTTGTTAGCCGACAGACCGTGTTCTGTGTGCCGGAAGACGGTCTTTAACATGGCTGTATAACGGTGAATAGCCCCTTTCCGACGAATCCAATGTGTTTGGATATGAAAAAGGGAAAAGCCACTCCGCTTCTCCCGCTTTGCAAAGATACAACTTTTGTTTCATACCTGCAAATATGCGACCAAAAAAGAGGACGTTATGCGCGCTGTATTGAATAGGTCTTTTGCCCGTCCGAATCGTCTCGCCGGAACGACATTGGGTAATGCGTCAAAAACGGCTTGTGTCCCGCTCGGATGAGTACGAGGCTCACCCTTGTGTTTCTGCTCATGAATTCCGGCAAAAGGGGAGGGGCTATTTATTTTTAAAAAAGTTAGGTTTTAAATGTTAAAAATTTGGCAGATAGCAATAAAAGTTGTATATTTGCATGCTAACTTAGGATAAAAAATCTAAATAATGCAATTGCAGTGAGACCAAAAATGAAAATTTATTGGCGACCAGGAAAATTAGAGTTGGTAAAAATATCAGACCGTCGGCTCCCTTGCCTGTTGTAGGTGAGGTGGCTGTATACTTGTGTTTGCGTGTGAAGCAAAAATTAATATTTAAATAACCAAAATTACAAATTTATGAATTACCGCTTTTCCAGACTGCTGAACAAAGGGTTTTGGACCGTTTGCATGGCAGTGGCTTGTGGAGGATTCACAGCTTGCTCAGACGATTACGATCTGGACGACGAGGGCAACTACCCGAGTTGGCTGGGTCAGAGCATCTATGAGGAGCTCAAGGATCCTAACCCCGAGCATCTCACCGGTACTTTTAACACTTATCTCCGCCTGGTCGAGGACCTCGACTACAAGGAGACTTTGTCGAGAACCGGTTCGAAAACAGTGTTCCCGGCAAACGACGAGGCCTTCCAGCGCTTCTTTGCCAGCAACTCATGGGGCGTCAGTAGCTATGAGGAGCTGACCGACCAGCAGAAGCGCCAGTTGCTCTACTCGTCGATGCTCGACAACGCCATCCTCGTGGAGATGCTCTCCAATGTGAGCAACTCCGACGGTACGGGCGTTGACGACGGTGTCTCGCTCAAGCACACCACCGGTGCCAACGTCATCGACGGCATCACCCACTTCTACAGCCGGGGTGAGCTGCCTGCCAACAACCGCTACTGGGACCGCTTCACCAACGGCCTTGACATGGTGATGGACGGCACACGCCCGATGATGGTTCATTTCACCGGCCCACAGCTCATCCAGAACGACATCACGACGACGGGTGAGAACAGTGACTTCAAGGTCATCACCGGTGACGACTACACTGAGAATGCCGCCTACATCTTCCGCGACAAGATCATCAATCAGGACATCACCTGCCAGAACGGTTACATCCATCAGGTGAAAGACGTCCTCGTGCCGCCGGGCAGCATCGCAGAGCTCATCCGCACCAACGGTGAGAGCGACTACTTCAGCCGCATGCTCGACCGCTTCTCCGCACCGTTCTATGATGCCTCGACGACCGTCAACTACAACGACTACGCACAGGTCAACGGTCTGCCGCTCATCGACAGCGTGTTCCAGAAGCGCTATTTCAGCACACGCTCGCAGGGAAGCTCCTCAAGCGCTCCTTTCACCATCGACCCCAACGGCAACGCTGTGTCCTACTCGCTGGCCTATGACCCGGGATGGAACGGCTACACCAACGGCTATTCGGGCACCAACCCCTACAGCGACATCTGCGCCATGTTCGTGCCTACAGACACTGCCATGATCGACTACTTCGTCAACGGCGGTACCGGACGCACCATCATCGAGCGTTATGGCAGCAAGCCCAATACGCCGGAGAACCTCGCCGAAAACCTCGACTCTATACCTATTAATATAGTACAGACCTTCGTGCGCGACCTGATGAAGCCTTCTTTCGTCGACGCCGTGCCCTCCAAGTTCGGCAATGTGGTTCACGACGGATCCGGCGACCCCATGGGCGTCACCCTCGCTGACCTCAACACCAACACCGACGGCAGCTATGACGTCAAGATCGGCGACAACGGTGTGGCCTATATGCTTAACCGCGTCATCGTGCCGGATGAGTGGGCTTCCGTGCTCGGCCCCGTGCTCCACTCCAACGACAAGCTCGTGTTCTACTATCTCACGCAGCTCGGAAAGACCGGTACCAGCACCAGCTCGCCGCTCAACATCAACTACTACGCCTACCTGCTCGCCATGAGCTCCAACTACGGACTCTTCGTGCCCACCGACGCCGCCTTCGACAAGATGTATATCGACCCGGCTTCGCTCGGACACACCAACAACGCGCAGCGCGCAGTTCACTTCTATCTCAACAAGAACAGCGCCTACAACTTCTCGGCCTCTACGTGGACCTACAATCCCACCAACGGTGAGATGGGCGACTCGACCAAGCTCGCTGATGCCGACAACAGCGCAGGTCTGCGTGCCGTGATCTCGCAGATCAAGGACATCCTCAACACCCATACCGTCGTGCTCGCCAAGGGCCAGACCATGGGTGAGGATCGTTACTATCTCACCAAGAACGGTTGCGCCATCGAGATCGACGGCAATACCGTGCGCTCGGGTGCGCAGATTGACGGCGACCGTCCTGCTTCCAACATCACTGAGAGAAGCCGCCAGACCAACGGTACGACTTATATCATCGACCACATCATTGAGGCTCCGACGGCATCTGTTTGGAAAACGCTCAACAACAATTCGGACCGCTTCTCAGAGTTTATCAACCTCTGCACCGGCGCGGCTCTCAACAGCGAGTACGACTGGAGTCAGATGCTGAACTTCGCGGGCATCAGCACGCGCACCGACGCTACCACCCACTCCAACCCGTCGAACGCCTACCGTGTGTTCACCGCTGAGGACAACTCGGCCAACTCGGGTCTCGATCGTAACGTCTACTTCTTCAATTCGTTCAACTACACTGTCTACGCTCCCAATAACGAGGCCGTACAGAAGGCCTACGACGCCGGTCTGCCCAGCTGGGACGATGTGGCCGAGGTGATGGCTGAAGCCGAGGCTCTGGAGGAAGGCTCTCAGCACGACGAGCTCTACAAGCAGGCTCAGGACAAGGCTTTGGCCATGATCGACGAGATCAACGAGTTCGTGCGTTACCACTTCCAAGACAACTCCATCTTCGCCGACAAGAGCGCCATCAACGGACAGTATGCCACAGCCTGCTCCAACGAGCTGGGCGTGCACGTTGACATTCAGGTCAACCGTGAGAACGACAAGATTACGGTTACTGATGCCGGTGGCCGCGAGGTGACCATCGAGCGTGGTAGCCAGGATCTCCTCGTCAACAAGATGGCACGCGACATGGTCTTCGATGCCGGTCGTGTGGCAGCCTCTGCCATCAGCACATCTTCGTTCGCCGTGATTCACGAGATCAACACGCCGCTGTGCCGCAACACTGATTTCGACTTCGGTGCGTGGAAGACTCAGGCCGGTGCCAAGCGTCTGGCCAACATCGCACGGGCTAAGATGAAGTTACGCAGGTAAACTAACCTATCTTATAAATAGAATATGAAAACAAAATCGATAAAATATCTGCTTCTGATGCTCTGCATGTTCCTCGGGACATCCGCATTTGCGCAGGAAGAGATTCGTATTTCAGGTACCGTCAACGCTCCCGACGGGCCTGTGATGATGTGTAACGTTACGGAGCGTGATGCCAACGACCGTATCGTCTCGGCATCGCAGACCGATATCAACGGTAACTTCTCGATGGCCATCAAGAACAAGAAGAATCACCTGGAGATTACCTACGTGGGTTATAAGAAGGTGAAGATTCCAATTGGTGACAAGACCGTGTTCGACATTCAGATGGAAGACGAGCGCACCCTCGACGAGGTCGTCGTCATAGCCAAGAAGAAGTTTAACCGCGGTGGTCTCGCCATTCCTGAGAACGAGGTCTCCGTGGCCGCTCAGACCTTCAACATGAATGAGGTCGAGGGTCTGGCCTTCACCTCTGCCGACGAGGCCCTGCAGGGTAAGATCGCCGGACTTGACATTGTGGCCAACTCCGGTAACCTCGGTGCCGGTACCAGCATGCGTCTTCGTGGTGTCACCACCATCAATGGTTCGTCTGAGCCGCTGATTGTCGTCGATGACAACATCTTCGAGAATCCTGATGCTACCTTCGACTTCCAGAACGCCAACGAGGAGACCTACGCCTCCCTGCTGTCGGTCAACCCGCAGGACATCGAGAGCATCGACGTGCTCAAGGACGCCGCCGCTACCGCCATCTGGGGTTCGCGTGGTGCCAATGGTGTGATCTCCATCAAGACTAAGCGTGGCTCGCGTGGTAAGACCCGCGTCGACTACTCGCTGCGCCTCCAGGCCAGCTGGCAGCCCAAGGGTTATAACCTACTCGACGGTGACCACTATACCATGATGATGAAGGAGGAGCTCTACAACCCCGCACAGAGCGCTACCGCCACGACCAACATCAACGAAATCAACTACAACCCCTCGTGGGCTGAATATGAGAACTGGAACAACAACACCGACTGGGTCGACGCTGTCACCAAGACCGGATGGAGCCAGTATCACTACCTCACCATCACCGGTGGTGGCGAGAAAGCCAACTTCCGTATCTCGGCCGGTTACGACCGCCAGACCGGTACCATTCTCAAGCAGACTCACGACCGCTTCTCCACGAAGCTCGTGCTCGACTATTTCGTCAGCAGCCGCATCAAGTTCTCGACCACGTTCCCGCTGACCTATACGGCCAACCACAAGAACTACGACGACAACATCCTCGGCCGCGCGCAGCAGATGGCTCCTAATATGAGCATCTATCGTCAGAACGCTGACGGCAGCGATACCAACGAGTTCTATGCCATCCTGCCGGGTGGCGCCGCTGGAGCAGGCTCGTCGGTTGCCGGCACCTCTTCGAGTGAGCTAAGCACCATCCGCAGCCTCGGCAACCCCGTGGCCATCGCCAACAGAGCTTGGCGCGAGGAGAACGTCTATCGTATCTCGCCTGAGTTCCGTCTCGACTATTATCTCCTGGGCACCGATGACGCGAAGAGCCAGCTCAACTACACGGGTCTGGTCTATCTCGACATCAACTCGCAGTCGACACCGAAGTATTTCCCCGGTTCACTTGCCACTGATGCTTGGAGCACAGGCAGCTACAACTACAGCAACAACTACGATTACAACTCATTGGCCGTAACTACGCGCCACACGCTCACCTACTACCCGCATTTCAAGAACGAGGATATGTCTGCCAGTATGCTTTTGCGTTGGGAGCTCACCTCGGGCACCAACAACTCGCAGACCGTTGCCGCCAGCAACCTGCCCAACGGCGTCACCTCGCCGACTGTCGATGGTAACCTCACCACCATGAGCACCAGCAACGGTGAATGGAAGAGCATGTCGGGTATCTACACCGGTCACTTCTCTTATAAGGGTCGCTACGCCTTCGACTTCAGTCTCCGTGCCGACGGTACCACCAAGTTCGGTGACGACAAGAAGTGGGGTTGGTTCCCCGGTCTCTCCGGTCGTTGGAACATCTCCGACGAGAAGTTCATGAAGTGGTCCAACAAGTGGCTCTCCATGCTCGCCTTCCGTCCCTCATGGGGTATTGTGGGTAACCAGCCCGGACAGCAGTACTTGCAGTATGCGCGCTATGCCATCTCAGGTGCTTATGGTGTCGGTTCCAGCGCAGGCTCTGTGGCCTATCTCGAAGGTCTCCAGCTTAACAAGCTGCAGTGGGAGCGCACCATGTCTTATAACATCGGTGGCAACTTCGGCCTCTTCCACGACCTCATCACCGGTGACTTCAACTACTATTTCAAGAAGACCACCAACCTGCTGATGGGCGGCGTCGGTATTCCCGGCTCCACCGGTTTCAACTCGCTCGCATGGGCCAACGTCGGTGGTATGAAGAACAAGGGATGGGAACTCAACATCGAGGGTAACCGCTTCATCAAGGTGGGTAAGTTCTCGGTGAGTGCCAACTTCAACATCTCACAGAACTTCAACGAGATTACCGATATGCAGTCGACTGTGCTGGAGAGCATTAACTCCACTTGGTCGGCTACCACACGTGGTGGCGGTTCCTACCTCAACCGCATTCAGGTGGGTAACCCGCTCGGTTCCATCTATGGCTTCCGCTACAAGGGCGTCTACCAGTACACCTATGAGTATCTCGACAACCTGAAGAAGCAGAACGGTTGGGACACTGAGACCTACCGTGCCTACATCAACGACTTCCTCGCCAGCGGCAAGACTGCCCCTGTGGCCGTCGACGTTAACGGAAAGGTGATGATGAACGCCCAGGGCGATCCCATCCGCCAGGTCTACAACTACAGCGACGGTAGCCAGACCTATCAGTTCCAGGGTGGTGACGCCATCTACGAGGACATCAACCACGACGGACAGATCAACGCCCTCGACATCGTCTACCTCGGCAACTCCAACCCGAAGGTGAGCGGTGGTTTCGGTATCAACCTGTTCTATGGCGACTGGAGCCTCAAGACCTCTTTCAACTATCGTGCCGGCATTGACGTCGTCAATAACGCCAAGATGAACCTGGAGCAGCAGTTCGGTGCCATCAACCAGAGTTCGGCCGTCAACTTCCGTTGGCGCAAGAACGGTGATGTTACCAGCATTCCGCGCGCTATGTACAACTCGGCCTACAACTTCCAGGGCAGCGACCGCTATGTGGAAGATGCAGCCTTCGTGCGCATGAGCTACATTCAGCTCGTTTACAACTTCAACAAGAAGCTCCTCTCCAAGATTGGCATGCGCCGTCTGCAGATGAGTCTGTCTGGACAGAACCTCTTCTGCTGGAGCAAGTACAGCGGAACCGACCCGGAGCACTCTGCCGGAGCATGGGGTATCGCCAAGGACAACTCGCAGACACCGCGAAGCAAGTCTATCACTTTGAACGTTACGGTCGGATTCTAATCTAACAGAAACAAACTTATGAAAGTCAAGAATATTTTCAGAACAGTGGCCGTGGCGGCTGTCGGTGTCATGACGATGACGTCGTGCAACGACTTCCTTACCATCTATCCCACTGACAAGACCATCGGCGAAGACTTCTGGAAGACGAAGTCGGATGTCGACAATATGGTGACAGGTGCCTACAAGGCCATGCTTGATGGTGATATCCAGGCGCGTGCCATCATTTGGGGCGAGTTCCGCTCTGATGAGGTGGCGAAGTTGGAGAACATTGTCGACAATGAACTGGAGAACATTTCGGTGGTCAACCTGCAGCCCACCAACTCCTATAACAACTGGAACGCCTTCTACAACGTCATCAATCGTTGCAACATCGTGTTGCACCACGCTCCTGATGTGCTGGCCCTCGATCCCGATTTCCAGCAGGGCGACTACGATGAGGTTCGCGCGCAGATGCTCGCGCTGCGTTCCTTGGCCTACTTCTACCTTGTGCGCACCTTCCGCGACGTGCCTTACACCACCGAGGCCTACGAGGGCGACGAGCAGGAGATGCTGGTGGCGCAGAGTACGCCTGACAGCGTGTTGCAGCGTTGTATCGAAGACCTCACCGAGGCCGAGAAGTACATCATGCACTCCGGTGCCTACGGACGTGGCGACTGGCGCAACAAGGGATACTTCACACGCGATGCCGTGTGGGCACTCTTGAGCGACATCTATCTTTGGCGCGGCAGCATGCACAAGAGCCAGGCTGACTATGAGCAGGCCGTGCGCTATGCCGACCTTGTGATCGATTCGAAGGATACCTATTACAAGGCCAACAATCGCAACAACATCTCCGTGGGCGATGAAAGTGACATCTATCACTTGCAGCGCGGCTCAAATGCTTTCAGTAGCATTTTTGTCAGCGGAAACAGCGATGAAAGCATTTTGGAATGGCAGTACGACGGTGCCAACACGTCTAACGTGACTTTGGAGAACTACTACTACAAATTGGGTAGCTCCAACACCAACAGCCGCCTGATGGCCACGAAGCTTTTTGCCTCTATCGATGCTAATGCCAACCGTGAGAATGGCAACTCTGTCTACATGAGCCAGAAGGACCGCCGCTACTGGAACAACTGCTATAGCGTGGGTAGTGCCGACCTGGCACAGCTCTCCATCCGCAAGATGGTGACGAATTCCTTCAATGACCAGTCGGAAGAGCGCAACTCGTCGGGTGCCCATGTCGCCGACAGCAAGACCAACAACAATAGAAACTATGACAATTTCGACCAAAACTGGATTGTCTATCGTCTCACCGACGTGATGCTGATGAAGGCCGAGGCTGAGGTGCAGCTCGCTCAGAGCGACACCGACTACACTCACCTGCGTCAGGCTTTCCAACTCGTCAAAACTGTCAACGACCGGTCTATGGACTACAGCTCCTTTACCAACGGCGACTCGCTGACCTTCAACGCCTACAACACCAAGACTGCTCTGGAGCTCCTCGTGCTCGCTGAGCGTCAGCGTGAGCTCTGCTTCGAGGGCAAGCGTTGGTTCGACCTCGTGCGCTACAGCTATCGCCACATGGACGGCGTGGAGCCCAATGTGCTCATGGCAGACCGCACGGCATGGCCCGCGCTCTACGACAAGATGCTCAACTTCGTGACGCGTAAATATGAAAGCGGCGGCGATGCCATCCTCTACAAGATGAAGAGTGAGCCTTACCTCTACTTCCCCATCCGCGAGGCAGAGACCAAGGTCAACACCCTGTTGAAACAGAATCCTGTGTATTCAGAAGATGAAACAATCAGTAAACAATAAGGGAAAATGAAAACAATAAACTTAAAGAAGCTTCTCCGCGGGATCGCTTATGTGGCCATTCTGCCGGCCTTCATCTCCTTGGCCAGCTGCTCGGAGGATATAGACGAGTCGAATCTCTATACCTTCACCGGCGAGACCATCGAGGACTATCTGGAGAGCCGCCCCGACTCCTTCAGCAGCTTCAACTACATAATCAAGCGTGCGGGCATGGACAATATTTTGTCCGCCTACGGGCAGTACACTTGTTTTGCCCCGCTCAACGAGCAGATGGACGCCTACGTGGACAGTCTCTACAATGATACCACGCAGGTTGACCGGCCTCACAACGGCATGACGGCTCCTGGCTTGGAAGGCTTGACCGACTCGCTCTGTCAGGACATCGCCGAGTTCCATCTCGTCAGTTCCAAGCTGTTGTCTGTCGACATGACCTCGGATCCTATCAATACCATGCTCGGACGTACATTGACGCCCAGCATCAGCTCGGAGACCGGTAACACCGTGCTCAACTCCAACTCACAGATTATCGATATCGACAATGAGGTGGAGAACGGCGTGGTGCACATCATCAGCCAGCCGCTGACCCGCTCCAATCGCCTTGTCGCCTCGGAGTTGGCACGCCACCCGGAGCTCTCCCTCTTCTCGGAGGCACTCAAGCGCACCGGTCTGGCCGACTCGCTGACCGACTATGTCAAGGAAGGCTATATCAAGCCGGAGGTCACTCATGACTTCTATGTGCCCAAAGAGGTGCACGTGGGCTTCACCCTCTTCCCCGAGACTAATCGCACGCTGAACGTCAACGGTATCAACAATTTCAATGACCTCGTTAGATATGCCAACGAGCAGTATGCCAACTGCGCTGAGTGGTACGACTATGTGAGAAACAACAACATCCAGATCTCCACGGGCACTGACTATACCAACCCCTGGAACTGTCTCAACATGTTCGTGCGCTACCACATCATGAAGCAGTCGGTCGACTATACCAAGCTCGTTATCTCCAACAACGAGATAGCCGGCATGCCAATCTATGAGTATTATGAGACTATGCTGCCCTACACGCTGATGAAGGTCTCGGGGGCCAAGGGTTCCCGCGACCGGCTCATCAACAAGGCCGTGCGCAACAGCACGCTGACCAACACCGTACCGGGCACTGGCGACGGTCTCGGCGGCTTCGGCACCGATGATATGCACCCCGTCGAGAAAGATGGTATTGTCATCGAGCAGTTCAACGGCGACCAGCCGCTCAACGGATGCATCCATCCCATCGAGGGTATGTTGGTCTACGACCACTACGTGCCCGACGTGGTGCTCAACGAGCGCATGCGTTTCGACGTGGCTTCTCTGCTTTGGGAGATGAACAGCAACAACCTGCGTAACCGTTCCGAGAACGATATCCGCACCCTCAACGGCGGTAAGACCGGTAAGGACGGTGGTCTGGGTGGCGGCTATGTGCTTTGTGGCGATGGATTCTTCAACAACCTGAAGATCTACAATGGCAACAACACCCGCCTCTATTATCTGCCGGGTATCACCGCCGACTGGTTCAACTATCAGAAGGATGAGTTCAACTGCCTCGGTGCCTACGACTTTGCCCTGCGTCTGCCGCCGGTGCCCGATGGCACCTACGAGCTGCGCATTGGTTTCCACACCAACAACCTGCGTGGTATGATGCAGTGCTATCTTGGCGAGGGCACTTCCGTGGCTGACCAGATGGTCACCCTTGACATTCCTCTCGACATGCGTGTCACCGTGAGCCCCGGACAGGATGGTACGCCTGACGCCAACACTGGTTGGAACAACTGGAAGGAGACCAAGGAAGGCGACATGGGTGTCACCACCGACCGCAACATGCACAACCTTGGCTGGATGCGTGGCCCGCTCTCCTTCGCTGTCAGCGGAACCTTCCAGTCGGGCACAGGTCGTGACCGTGGTAATACAAATGACGTCGTGTTGCGCCGCATCTTGGCCCGCCGTGAGTTCCGTCAGGGTGAGTACTGGCTGCGCTTCAAGACCTCTATGCCGGAGAACACCACGTCGCAGTTCCACCTCGACTTCCTGGAGCTCTGCCCGCAAAGCGTCTACAACAACGCCACTTATCTGGAGGATATGTATTAAACCATCAAGTAATTCAGAGAAATGAAACGTAACAAATTATATAGAAACGCAATGGTTGTGATGGCTCTCGCTGCGGGAGCTCTCACCACCGCCTGCTCCGACTGGGACGATCACTATGATACCTTCACCAGTGATGCCACAGCCACCATATGGCAGAACATCAAGGCTGACACGACTCTGACCGACTTCGCCTCTCTTGTCGAGCGGGCAGGCTACGTCGACCTGCTCAACGGCACACAGACCATTACCGTGTGGGCGCCGGTGAACGGCACGTTCGAGTATGACTCTTTGGCCGCCATCGACGATGAGACGCTCGTCACTGAGTTCATTGAGAATCACATCGCCAGAAGTAACTTCCCGGCTTCGGGTGCCATCAACGAGAACGTCTTCCTGCTCAACAAGAAGGTGATTCCGTTTGCCGGTGCCGGAGACTACACCATGGGCAACCTTACCGTCTTGCAGCCTAATATGGCCAGCAAGAACGGAACGTTGCATGCTATCAAAGGCCTGCTGCCCTTCCGTGCCAACATCTATGAGAGTCTCAACAACCGTGTGTACCCCATCGACTCGTTGGCCGACTACTATCACAAGTATGAGGTCTCCACGCTTGACGTGAACAACTCGGTGCCCGGCCCGACGGTTAATGGACAGCTCACCTATCTCGACTCTGTGCTCTATGAGAGCAATAGTCTCTTCTACCGTTTCGGCGGCAACTATCTGAACACGGAGGATTCCAGCTATACCATGATCGTGCCGACCAACAAGGCTTGGGAAGGCTACAAGGCCATGGTGGCACCCTACTATAACTATCTGCCGAAGGTGGAGTTCGACGATCGCAGCGACAACGACCGCGACACGGTCTACAGCTACAACTCAGCTTACTTGCGTGACTCCATGATTACGCGCGCTGTCATCAGATCGTTGGTGTTCAACAACAATAGCTATGGTGATGGTGGCAACCGCAAACTCAAGACCTATACCGGTGGCGAGCTTGATGTTGACTCTATCGTACCGTCAGCGTCTGGTGTTAAAAAACTCTTTAAGGACGATGCAAACGAGCTCTTCAAGGGTACCAAGCGCGTCGACAAGAGTAATGGTGCCATGTGGATCACCGCTGACGACTCGCTCCACCAGCGTCCGTGGAACTCCTTCGCTCCGGTGATTAAGGTAGAGGGTGAGAGCAACAACTGTTTGGTCTCCAGTGAGTTCTCCAAGCAGACCCATTATGTGACCAGTGTAACACGCAACACGGAAGTGCCCGGAAAACTCTCGGGTAGCGGCTATGTGTCCGTAGCCGCTGACGCCAACCCGACGGTTCACTTCTATTTGCCCAACGTGCTGTCGACCGAGTATAACATCTATGCTGTTTTCGTGTCGGAGAACATCGACGATGCCTCTACTCCCAGCTCGCTCTGCTTGCCCAACAACGTGCAGGCCTCCCTCTATTACAATGTGGACGGAACCGGTGCCAAGGCCCGTCGTCCGCAGTCACTCGGCGCGGCCTGTGGTAACTACATAGTAGTTGAGGATTCTTTGACGGGAAAGGATGTTAATGTGCTTGTGCCCGGTGTTGATACCGTGAAGCTCGGCACCTTCAAGTTCCCCATTGCCTATGAGGGACTCGACGGCGTCTATCCGTCGTTGTCGTTGCAGAGTCGTGTGACAGCCACACAGGCCGGCAAGGTCTTCGACCGCACCATCCGCATCGACTGCATCATCCTTGTACCGAAAGAGCTCGACGATTATATAGAGACTCATCCGGACTATAAGTATGACTTCGGCAACAGTTCAAGTTACGTCATAATCTACTAATTGCAATGAAAATGAAAAGACATAATATTCTCTGCATGAGTCTCCTCCTGTCTATGGGTGTCACGCTCTCAGCCTACGCCCAGGACGACGACGAGGTGGTTTACGCTGACGGGGCACAGCCTGCTGCCACCACCGTGAAGAAGGCGGTGAAGAAGGCCCCCAAGTACCCGATGAAGGAGATCAAGGGTACTGTGGTTGATGCCGTCACCAAGAAGCCGGTGGCTGGTGTACAAATTGAGACTCTCAACGACAACCGCTATACGGCCATGACCGATGCCAAGGGTGAGTTCACCATTCAGGTGCCTACCTTCGCCACGGCCTTGTATGTGCACACGTCTCTCTATCTGAGCCAGCAGGTGTCTGTCGGCACTGCCGGCCGCATCCAGCTCATCTCCGACACGGTCGGCAAGATGTATGACAACGGCACCAATATATTGGCCTCAAAGACCGAGTCCATGCGCTCCACGACTGCACAGACCATCGAGAGCGACATCGAGAATCATCTGGGTGGCGACGTGCGTGCCATCAGCCGCTCCGGCGGTCCCGGCTACGGAAGTGCCATGTTCATCCGTGGTCTCAACTCGCTCAACGCCAATGCCCAGCCGCTCATCGTCATCGACGGTATCATCCGTGACATGCAGCCCACCCGTAGCGGCTTGCATGAGGGCGACTACAACAACCTCCTGCTCAACATCAACCCCGAGGAGGTGGAGCGTGTGCAAGTGCTCAAGAACGGTACTGCGCTTTACGGTGCCAAGGGCGGAAACGGTGTCATCCTCATCGAGACCAAGCGCGGACACAGCCTCGCCACACGCATTGACGCCAATGTCAGCGTGGGCTTTGAGCTTGTGCCGAATCTTCCCGACGTAATGAACGCCGACGAGTACCGCCTTTATGCCACCGAGATGCTCGGAACCTATCCCGACATCAATAAGTATCAGGGCAAGTTCCACTTCCTCGATACTGATGGCTACTATAAGCAGATTCACAAGTACGATAACAACACCGACTGGACCGATGAGGTTTATCGCACGGCCATGACGCAGAACTACAATATCAATGTGCAGGGTGGTGACGATATTGGTATGTACAACCTCGCAGTGGGCTACACTGACGGTCAGAGTACAGCCAAGAAGAATGGCTTCAACCGTCTGAACGTGCGCTTCAACACCGATATCAAGGTTGTCAACCGTGTGTCGACTCGCTTCGACATGTCGTTCACTAAGGTCAACCGTGACGTGTTCGACAATGGCGCGCCCGAAGACTTCAGCGCAGGCCCCGTGTCCTCACCGACCTTCCTGTCGCTCATCAAGTCGCCGTTCCTCCATCCGTATGCCTACAACGTCTACGGAAAACTCACCAGCACCCTCTCCGGTGCCGACGACTTCCTGACCGGTCTCGACGAGACGCTGACGCTCGCTAATCCTGTGGCTCTGCTGGCCAACGGTGATGCGGTCAACAAGAACCGCGTGGAGAACACCGAGTTCTATGCATCCATCGCTCCGCGCTACGAGATCTCCAAGGACCTCGTGCTCAGCGAGACCTTCAGCTATACCCTTGACCGTATCTCGCAGCGCTACTACCGTCCGCTGGGCGGCGTGCCGACCTACCTGATCGAGGGCGTGGGCCGCGTGCAGAACCTCGCCAAGTCGATGTTCTCCAAGGAAGTGGCCGTGACGAGCGACACTCGTCTCGACTATCAGCACCAGTTCGGTGCCCACTACTTGCATGCTTTCGGTGGATTCCGTTTCGTCTCCTTCTCCTACGACGACAACGCACCGCAGGGACAGTACACCTCGGGTGCCAACGACAAGATGCCGAACATCAGCGCCAACATGACCTATACAGAGGCTACGGGTGTGGATGACAGCTGGAAGAGCATCGACTGGTATGCCAATGTCGACTACAACTTCCGCAACACTTACTTCTTGCAGGCCACTTTGGCTGCTGAGGCCAGCTCACGCTTCGGCGAGAACATGAGCGGTCTGAGCCTGGGTGGCGTGAAGTGGGGCATCTTCCCCAGCGTGCAGCTCGGTTGGAACATGACCAATGAGAAGTGGTTCCCCAAGACCAATGCCATCAACTACCTGCTCATCAAGGCCGGCTACGACCTCAGTGGTAACGATGACATCAGCAACTATGCTGCCCGCACGTCGTTCACGGTGCACAAGTACTTGAACAACGCCATCGCTGCTCAGCTCACCAACATGGGCAACGACGAGATCTCCTACGAGAAGACCAACAAGTACAACGTGGGTCTGCAGTCGTTCCTCTTCAACAATCGGGTGGGCATCGACTTCAACTTCTTCTACAATCACACCACCGACCTGTTGACGATGAAGACCTTCGACAACCCCATTGCCGGTATCAACAACTACTGGAGCAATGGCGGTACGCTCAACAACACGGGCTTCGAGCTCTCTGTCACAGGCAAGCCCATCGTGACGAAGAACTGGAATCTGGAGCTGGGTGTCAGCATGGGTCATTACAAGAACGAGATCAAGAGCTTGCCGAACGAGACCCTTCTCTGGGTGAACGGCGAGCAGAAAGCTAAGGGCTTCACCTCTTCCATCTATGGCACTGACAACGTGGCCACCATCATCGGCGAGGCTGCCGGCGTGTTCTACGGCTACAAGACCTCTGGAGTGTTCGCTTCTGATGCTGAGGCACAGGCTGCCGGCAAGGACGGCTATCTCTACCTCACCGACAAGACCGGTGCCCGTAAGGACTTCAAGGCCGGTGACGTCCACTTCCAGGACCTCAATGGTGACGGTAAGATTGACGAGGCTGACAAGACCGTCATCGGCGATCCGAACCCGGATCTCTATGGTAACTTCTTCCTCAAGCTCATGTGGAAGCAGTTCACCCTCACTGCCGGCTTCAACTATAGCATCGGCAACGACGTGTTCAACTATGAGCGTAGCGTGCTGGAGGGTGGCAACAACTTCTACAACCAGACCAAGGCCATGCTTAACCGCTGGACTCATGAGGGACAGGTGACCTCCATGCCGCGCATCGCCTACGGTGACCCGATGGGTAACAGCCGCTTCAGTGACCGTTGGATTGAGGACGGCAGCTACCTGCGTCTGAAGACCCTCAACCTGACCTACAAGGTTCCCGTGAGCTCCACGTGGCTGCAGGGCCTGTCAATTTGGGCCGAGGCCAACAACCTCTTCACCATCTCCAAGTATCTGGGCTCCGACCCCGAGTTCTCGGCTCGCAACTCTGTGCTCTATCAGGGCATCGACCCGGGTAACGTCGCGCTCAGCCCGACATTCACTTTCGGTCTTAAGATTAATCTCTAACGCAGTTTTTTGACAACAATGAAAAAGAAAATATTTTTATTTGCCGCATTCTTGGGTTTGGGCTTGGGGATGACATCCTGCTCCGACATGCTGGACACCGATTCTGATCGTCAGATCTTTGATCCGGCACTGGACCAGAAGACCGACTCGATGTTCTATACGCTCGGCATCCTGCGGAGCGTGCAGCAGGCCACCGACCAGTATGTGCTGGTCAATGAGATGCGCGGCGACCTCACCGCCACCAACGTTTATACGTCTGAGGACTTGCGGGAGCTTGCCAACTTCTCGGCCGATGCCACCAACAAGTATGACTCGGCCTACGTCTACTACAACATCATCAACGGCTGCAACTACTATGTGGCTCATCGCGACACAACGCTGCACACTGGTAGTCGTCCCGTCGCCATCCCTGAGTATGTGCAGGCCAAGTCGATCCGTGCCTGGGCTTACCTCCAGCTCGTGAAGACCTATGGATCAGTGCCTTTCTATATGCACCCGATTACCAACATCTCGGATGCAGAGAAGGTGCCGGCCCGTCAGGATCTGAAGACCATCTGTGCCCAGCTTATCGAGGATCTCAAGCCTTGGTCGGGAACCGCCGTACCTACCTATGGTCAGATTACGGCCGGACAGATGAACAACGGTACCACTAAGAATGTGGAGTCTTCGCTCATGATGTTCCCCGTCGACCTGGTGCTGGGCGACCTCTATCTGGAGTCGGGTGACTATGAGAATGCCGCACGCAGCTATTATGCTTATCTCTTTGCGCAGCGTGCCAGCAGTGCCAGGTCTTTGGCCATGCCGTTCACAGCGTCGGTTTTCAACTATCCCAACCGCCGGGATTTGCCGAGCGGCGTGCATGATATGAACGGAAGCACATGGAGCTCGTGCTTCAGCTCTTCGGCCCTCAATGTCATTACCTATGTGCCGTTTGCCGTCAACCGGATGCGGGGTACGGTCACCAACCTGCCCAAGCTCTTTGGCTTCGACTACTATTCCACAGAGTCGACCAACGGAAGCACTTACAACATGTACATGATTGACAACGAGGTTGACGCGTCGGCCGCCTACGAGAACCTGTCCAACAGTCAGGACTTCTTCTGGACGACGACCGGTTCGAACCGTCAGACCATCGTCAACTCGGCCCGTGTCGGCGACATGCGTCGTTGGAGCGCATTCTATAACGGACAGCGCGACGATTCGCTGTTGACCGTCATGACCAAGTTCAACAGCGGAAACGTGCCCATCTACCGTACGTCGATTGTCTATCTACGTCTGGCCGAGGCTATGAACCGCATGGGCTTCCCTGATGCAGCCTTCGCCGTGCTGAAGGATGGTCTGAACCGCGACCTGCTGAACGACACGCTTTATGTGCGCGACACCACGTTCACGATGCTTCGTACCATCGTGCCTTTCCTGGCCACCGACAATCTGACCACCTTCGAACAGAACACGGGTATCCACTCGTATGGAAGCGGCTACACGCAGGGCATGATCAACACCGAATACACCTATAATAGAAAGGTGTGGGAGAAGGTGAACGCCACTCGTGAGTTGGAAGGCTTGGAGCCTATGACAGAGAACATTGACAGCCTGTTGCCGTCAATGGAAGAGCAGATTGACGCTGTGGAGGATCTCATCTGTGATGAGTATGCCCTGGAGGCAGCCTTCGAGGGTCACCGCTTCTCCGACCTGACCCGCATGGCTGCGCACAAGAATGAGCAGAGCCCGTGGGGCATCAACTACGGTAGCCGCTGGCTGGCACGCAAGCTTGCCTACAAGCATCCCGTGGTGGATCTCACCGATCCTAACAACTGGTATCTCCCGTTCCTTCATTAAGCCGTCACACAGCTGACGTCTTTCGGAAACGAAGGACATAACACAAGAGCCGCTCGTCCGCATAAAGGACGGGCGGCTCTTTCTTTTTTCGTCTCAGCAAACCGCAACCGCCTATCCCCCAGGCATTCTCTGTGCCGCTTGCTTCCGAACGGAAGGCATGTTTGAGCGAATTGGGTGTTTTTAAGACGATAATATTTGGTGGGAGCGGAAAATTTTGTAAATTTGCCATAGATTTGTTTATAACCGTCAAATGTCGGTTTCTTCATTACTCAGTATTAGTAAACGGATTGTGAAAGAATAGATAATAACATGTGATATGAGACACTTTTTCTTTTCGCTTCTTTGTCTGCTCGCGCTGTCACCTGCGGTTCAGGCTCAGGACAGTACGGTCGTGCGCTACGACTTCTCGTCGGTCTCCGACTGCGGCGGTGCCTACACTGGCACGCTGGAGCAGGGAGCCCGCCTCGTCAGTTACGGCGGCAGGCAGGTTCTTGACCTCGGCAACGAGGGGGGCTATTTCGATTTCGGCGATGCTTTAGGCCGCCTCATCGGTACCCTCGGATCCGACTATACCATCTCTACCACCGTCTTCATCCCGTCTACGGTCAGCACCGATGCCGCCGGCAACTTCCTGTGGTGCTTCTCCAAGTCGGCTTCGACGGGCTATCTCATGCTCTCGGCCAAGGACACGCGCTTCGCCATCACTGAGACCGACTATAGTGGCGAGCAGACCGTCACCTCGAAGACGGCACTGCCCCACGGCGAATGGGTGACCGTGACTTATATGCAGTCGAGGGGTAGGGGACGCATCTTCCTTAACAGCAACGCTACTTCCGACAAAATCAGCCTCAATCCCGAGACGCTGGGCGCAACCACGGGCAACTGGCTCGGCCGCAGTTGTTATGATGGCGATGCTCCACTCAAGGGGGCGCGTTATGCTGACTTCGTCGTGGCCAACTATGCTATGACAGGTACGGCTCTTGTGGGGCTGCGCGACCTCGCCGCCTCGCTCAACGACTATGAGGACTCGCTCAGCATCATCGCCCAAATGGAGGGCTTTACCATGCCTGACCTGACGGCACTGACCGAGGACGTGAAGCTGCCGACGACCTACGACGGCGGCATCCGCATCAGCTGGGAGTCGAGCGACATGGCCGTCATCACCGACGGCGGTCACATCACGCGGCCAGCTCACGGCCAACCTGTGGCCACGGCCACGCTTACGGCCACGCTCACGAAGGGCAAGTGCACGCTCGTCAAGACGTTCGCCGTCGGCGTGATGCCCGAGTTTTCCGACCAGGAGGCGGTCGACTACGACCTACGAGGCCTGGAACCCGGAGGCAACTACAGCAACCTCTATGAGAACCTCACGCTCCCGACGGTCGGCGACGAGGGCAGCGTCATTTTCTGGCAGTCGTCCGATACCACATGGCTCAGTCATGGAGGGCGCGTCGTGCGTCGTCCCGCCCAGGGCGAGGGCTACCACCACGTCACGCTCACGGCCACGCTGCTTAAAGGCAGTGCCAAGGCTACGAAGACTTTTGAGGTGCGTATTCACGAGCAGGAACCCTATGAGAACTATCTCTTTGTCTACTTCCCCAGCAACAGCGACGAGAACCTCTACTACGCCATCTCACGCAATGGCTACGACTACAGCCCCATCAACGACGGAAAGAGTTTCCTCAAGGCTGACACCACCACCATCATGGGCGGTTTGCGTGACCCCCACATCCTGCGCGGTCAGGACGGTTGTTTCTACATGGTCGTCACCGATATGAAGAGTGCGCTTGGATGGTCCAGTAATCGCGGCATCGTGATGATGAAATCGAAGGATCTCGTACATTGGACCCATTCCACCGTCCACTTCCCCGAACGCTTCAGTGGCACCGACTTTGCCCATGTGACGCGAGTTTGGGCCCCGGAGACCATCTGGGATCCCGACTATGAGAACGCTGACGGCACTCGTGGACGTTACATGGTCTACTTCTCTATCCTTGGCGGTCCGGCTGAATACGACAAGGACTACTACTGCTATGCCAACGACGACTTCACCGACTTCATCGGCGAGCCCACCTATCTCTACGACCGCGGCTCTGCCACCATCGACATGGATATTGTATATAATGAGGCCGACAGTCTTTATCACGCCTTCTATAAGACCGAGGGCGAGGGCGGCATCTGCGAGGTGACGGCCCGCCGCCTCACTGCCGAGCCCGGACAGCCGCTCGGGTCGCAGTGGTCGGAGCCTACGGGCACGCTGCAGCAGACTACGGAAGACGTGGAGGGTGCTGGCGTGTTCAAACTCATCAACTCGGACAAGTGGGTACTGATGTATGACTGTTATCGCAATGGTCATTATCAGTTCTGTTCCAGCACAGACCTCTACAACTTCAAGTTCGTGCAGAACACGGAGACCAAGGGAGCCTTCACGCCCCGTCACGGCACTGTGATACCCATTACGGCCGCTGAGACAGCCACCCTGCTGCAGGCCTTGCCGCTGGACGGAACCATCGCCGTGTTGCGCGGTGCCCATGACTTCAACGTGCGTCAGGACTACGTGCACATCGGAGGCAGCACTGCCTTCGTTCCAGTAGAGCAGGGAACTGACATCAGCCACTACGACCCGCTGCTCTACGGCGACTATGGCAATACCGTGAGTCCCACCGGCCCGCAGGATTTCTCCAACGGTCCCGTTGCTTACACGGTCACCAACAACTCGTCGACACGCACCTATCAAGTGACGGTCGAGGCCGATGGCAATCCGGTCATTCCCGGCTTCCATGCCGACCCGGAGGTGCTCTATTCCAAGAAGACAGGACGTTTTTATGTCTATCCTACCACCGACGGCTATAGTGGTTGGGGTGGCTACAGTTTCAACGTGTTCTCGTCGCCCGACCTTGTTCATTTCACCGACGAGGGCACCATTCTCAATCTCCGCACCGACGTGGCATGGGCCAGCGGAAACGCGTGGGCACCGTGCATTGAGGAGAAGTTTGTAGATGGCAAGTGGCGATATTATTTCTATTTCAGTGGACAGAACTCCTCGCTCGGCAAGAAAACGTTGGGCATGGCCTTCGCCGAGAGTCCTATCGGACCGTTTAGTGCTGCCTCGAAGCCTCTCTTCACGGAGACAGCAGGCGGACAGATGATTGACTCGGATGTCTTCACCGATCCTGTCAGTGGTCAAACCTATTTCTATTATGGCAACGGGCAGATGCACTACCGTCTGCTGGGCGACGACATGGCGACAGTGGGCGAAGAGTATACCATCACGCCAATGGGTGGCACACTGCAAGACTATGCCTACCGGGAGGGAACTTACGTATTCTATCGTAACGGAATCTATTATTTCCTGTGGAGTGTCGATGACACGGGTTCTTCCAACTATCACGTGGCCTACGGCACAAGCACCAGCCCAACGGGGCCCATCACGGTGGCTGCGGAGCCGGTTGTGCTCATAGGCAACAGTTCCAAGTATATCTACGGCACGGGACATAACTCCATCGTCAACGTGCCCGGCACTGACGACTGGTATATCGTCTATCACCGCATCAACCGCGAGTATGTTAGTAACGAGCCGGGTGTGCACCGTGAGGTGTGTGTTGACAGACTTACCTTCAATGCTGACGGCACCATTCATCCCGTCACACCGACGCGCGAGGGTATTAAGCCAGTCTATATAGACAATGTGGAACAGAAGGTGACGGCCATCCGCGAGGTCAGCGACGACGCGTCGGCCGTCAGTGTGAGCTATTATACTCTCGATGGCATAGCCCTTGGAGGACAGCAGCCGACGCAGCGCGGTCTTTATATACGCCGTGAGGTGCTGTCGAACGGTCAGGTGCGTGCGCTGAAGATTCTCAGATAAGCCGGAGTATATCTTCGGGATAATGTATGGAAACGATTTATCTTGACAAAGTGAGTGGCGCGCTGCCGCCCTGTGTGGCTACCATCGGCTTTTTCGACGGAGTACACCGAGGTCACCAGTACCTCATCCGCCAGATGGCTGATGAGGCGCGGGCTCGCGGACTGCGGTCTGTGGTGATTACTTTCGACCGCCATCCGCGGCAGGTACTGCAGAGCGAGTGGCAGCCGCGCTTGCTGTCGACGCTTGCCTCCAAGTTGTTACTGCTCTCGAAGACCCGTGTCGACGCTACGGTCGTGGTGCCGTTTACGAAGGCCTTGGCTCGCCTGTCGGCGCGCGCGTTCATGCAGAAGGTGCTGCGCGACCGTCTCGGCGTGCGTGCGCTCGTCATCGGCTACGACAACCGCTTCGGCCACAACCGCAAGGAAGGTTTTGATGACTATGTGCGCTATGGCGAGGAACTCGGCATCAGCGTGCAGCATGCCAAGCCGCTTGTCATCGATGGCGTCAATGTGTCGTCGTCGGTCATCCGCGAATATGTGCGCGAGGGCAACATCGGTATGGCCAATCTCTGTCTCGGCTATCCCTATACCATCGTAGGCAAGGTAGTGCCCGGCGTGCAGGAGGGCCGCCGGCTCGGTTTCCCTACAGCCAATCTCGACATCTCTGCGTTCGGCCAATTGGTGCCGGCTGACGGCGTTTATGCCATAGGAGCGCGTTTGGAGCGTTCTGTGACCGTGCGGCCGGGTATGATGAATGTTGGCACCCGTCCCACTTTTGAGGGTCATGAGCGGACGCTGGAGGCCCATATCTTCCAGTTTAAGGATGACATCTATGACAGTCTGCTGCTTGTAAGCTTCCATGAGCGAGTGCGCGGGGAGCGCAAGTTCGATTCTCCTGAGGCTCTTCGTGAGCAGTTGCAGCTTGACAAGGCACAGATAGAAAAACTATTTGAAAACTATAAAGAAAATGAATAAGACTCTTCGTGACATGCTGGATGTGGCATGGTTTCTCATCGTGTTCGTCCTCATTCAATGGGTGGTGGCCAGTGCGGTCGTTTTTGCCGGCCTCGTCGGTGAAGGCGGCGCAGGCGTGATGTCCATCCTGCAACAGATGACTGACGGCCATTACAACATCGATGGTAACTCCTTGCTCCTCGTGAGTGTGATTTCATCGGTGCTCACCATCCTGCTTTTCGGGTGGAGGCGGTGGTCGCCGTTCTCGCACAGCTATGTGCGCTCCAAGCCGTGGTTGTCGATGCTTTGGGTGGCCCTGCTCGCCCTGGGCACCATCCTGCCGTCGGAATGGATTTTGGAGCAGATGGAACTGAGGATGCCTGAGTCGACAGGGGCTCTCTTTGAGGATATCATGGGCAAGCCGGTGGGCTATCTTTTCATTGGCATTCTGGCGCCGGTGGCTGAGGAAATGGTTTTCCGTGGTGCCATCCTCCGCAAGCTCCTGACGATGTTCTCACAGAAGAATCATTGGATTCCAATCGTCATCTCGGCTGTGCTCTTTGGTGCCTTGCACATGAACTGGCCGCAGTTTGTCCATGCCGCGCTCATCGGTCTGCTTCTTGGCTGGCTCTATTATCGCACGGGTTCCATCGTGCCCGGCATCGTCTTCCACTGGGTCAACAACACCATGGCTTATGTGATGTTCAACCTGATGCCACAGATGAACGACGGCAAGCTCATCGACTTCTTCCATGGCGACCGCACGATGATGTCGGCCGGCCTTTTCTTCTCGCTCTGCATCTTCCTTCCGTCGCTGTTCCAACTGATACAACGGTTGAAGAGAAAATAGGAAACGACCGCACAAGTGGGGCAACTGCTGTTCCACTCACGGCTGATACGCAAAAAACAGGGGCTGTCTGTTCAAAGAACGACAGCCCCTTCTACGTTAGTATATGTTATGAAATAATTCTCTCATGACAATGACGTTATGTCATCTTCAAACGATTATCATTCCTTCATTTCTTTTTGCTGAATACCTCAAATCAATTTAAATCAATATTATTTCTTTGTATATAGTTTATTCTTAAGCCAAGCCCTTACTGGATCGTCATACAGTTTGAGACATGCCCATGCTATGCCAGCAGACATTAGCACTATACCTATATTGAGTACGATGTGCTGCCACGCAGGAGCTTGAGGGTGATTGAACACCCATGTCATTTGCATATACATAAATGGGAAGTGGACAATATAGAGTGGGTAAGAGAGTTGTCCCAAAACCTCACACCACTTTGCGCTTTTGGCATCAGTGGTTTTGCTGCCTGCGCCAATGAGGACAACAATCGGAAAAATCAATACTATAGCTATGACTTGATAGAGCCCGTCGGCAACACCTGGTTTTCCGCCAATCTGTGGCATGGCAAAGAGAACTACAAGAATTGCTGATGCCCACCAAAAACCTCCACGCAATCCGAACGGGTTACTGCTCGGATTTCCCTTTGTCGTACGTTTGGACAGTATTCTTGAAATGAGCAAACCACAGAGGAATGGATAAAATAGACGACCAAAGCCTATGTATAACTGATCAGGAGTTAAACTCCAACCGCCAATAACGTTATATTTCGGCTGTGTGAACAAATTAAATACATCCCAGCCGAGTGCCATGTCAAGTGTAAAGAAAATACTGCCAGTACACAGTACGCCGAGAACGGCGGTCGGTAGGTGACGGAAGACAAGGGCGTAAAGGATATTGCCTATATATTCGAAGGTCAGCGACCAGTTGGGACCATTGAAAGAGTTGAACTCCTGCCAGCCTCGGATGTCAAGGCTTGGCCCCGCCGGAATCATAAGCAAAGCAAGGAAAAGACATAAAAAGAATTTCCATGGTTCGCATTTGGCAATTTGTGGAAAGAAGGTGCTTTCTCCAAAGAAAAACAGGCAGACGCCGATGAGTGTTCCGGCGATGACCATTGGGTGAAGACGTATGAGGCGGCGTTTGAAGAAATTCCATGTACTCATACGGTTCCATCTGTCTTGGTAAGCATAACCTATTACAAATCCTGATAGCATAAAGAAAAAATCTACAGCAAGATAGCCGTGGTTGATATGCTGGGTGCCAAACTTTGGTATATAGGTTTCGAAGCAGTGAAAAAATATAACCATCAGTGCTGCAACGCCTCGGAGGCCGTCTAAAATCTCATATCTTGGCTTTGATGCCAGGTAAATGTCTTTATGTTTCATAATGGGTACAAAATTACAGTTTTTCTTTGATAATTCGAGAACTTGGCAGATCTTTTTCATAACCCGCTCATCCACCGTATGCTTCTCTGTATTGAAGCATACGCCTGTCTTTATCATCTTGCGTCCGTCGATGCGATACGGCGTGGCATAGTTTAAGGATGTATGGCAGTGGTTTATGTTAACAAAAGTGGCAAATCAAGAAACAGGGGCTGTCGTTCTTTGAACAGACAGCCCCTTCTACGTTAGTATGTTATGAAAAATTTGAGAGAATTTGAAACTTCACAGTTTCGTTGTTGTTTTACTAAACATGATTTGTTATAGAGAAAGCATAGAAATTATCTTACTTGATGAAAGCCGGATCGGCAACTTCTTTCGGCAGAATGCTGCTCTGTTGCAGTGTGTCGACAGTCGAACTGTCACCGATGGCTACTGATGAGCCGTGTTGGATGCCTGGAATGCCGATGGGCACGCTCTCATTCTCGTTGAAAGGCATCTGCATGGCGTTGCCGAGGGTCAGGAAGATGGCCACCACGGCGGCTGCCTTGAACAGCGGCCTCAGACGGTCGCTCATCTTGATGACGCGTGCCTTGACCTTCTTGGGCTCTTCGGTCATGGACAGAATCTTCTCGTCGAAGTCATCTCCGAGCACATCAGCCGCCTTTTCCTGTTGCTGATAAGCGAACAGCGGACGATAACGGAGCAAATCGCCAGGAACTTTCTCCTGAGCAAAGAACGCCCGCAAGATTTCCTCTTCTTCGAGAGTGGTCTCGCAGCGCCAGTAATGCTCCAGCAGTTGGTTGATGTATTTATAGTCCATTTGTCAATGCGTTTTGATTCGCTTACATAAAGATGACGAGCCGCCGGGGAAAAGGTTACACAATCTTTGGATTTTAACACATTTTTAGAGTATTGGATTCATGAATGCGTCGTTTGGTTCGCAGGTGAAACATGGAAGGTCATTGAGGTGCTTGTTGACATAGGTCATGGCGAAAAAGAATGTCGGACATAATTCTATATCTGACAAATATAAAAATAAGATGAATCGAAATGGCTCTGACGGAAAAGATTAACGACCGAGATGTATTCATGAAGGGTATCGGTTACTCATTGTTATAAGCAATCTAATCATAAGCTTATTGTAAGCTATCTAACCATAAGTGACCTAATGATGAATGGTTATTTGGAAGTTGTTTATGGGTTAATTAGTTATTAGGTTAATTAGTTATAAAGAACGTGGAAAAATGGGCTGAGATTTGAAGATAAGTCTTAACTTTGTACAAACAAACCCTGTTTCTGTTTATTTTGTCCTGTAAAAGGGGCTTTAACACCTAAACGATGAAAGCAAAACATTTACTCGTCGCCGTGTTGTTCTTTGCCTCGTTGCTTCCGGCAACGGCGCAGACACCGGCCATCGACAGTCTTCTGGCACGCATCCTGCCCAAGGCAGGCGATGCCGGACGCATCAGTTATGAAATCAAGGCCAATCGCCGTGACCGCTTCACGGTGAGTTGCGATGGCTCGCGCATCCATGTGGAGGGCAGCTCGCCCCTCGGTGTCGCCAGTGGTATCAACTGGGGATTGCACCGTGTCGGCGTCGACATCACGTGGAACGCGCCTACCGGGGAGTTGCCTGCCGTGCTGCCTGTGTTCGACAAGGAGTCGCACACGGCCGCTGTCGACTATCGCTACTACTTCAACTTCTGCACCCACAGCTATACGATGAGCTTCTGGGACTGGGACCGCTGGCAGCAGGAAATCGACTGGATGGCACTTCATGGCATCAATCTGCCGCTTATTGTCACCGGAATGGAATGCGTGTGGAAGCGTGTGCTGCAAGACGGCTATGGATACAAGGGACTGGATGGTGTCAACAAGTTTGTCACTGGTGGTGCCTACTATGGCTGGTTCTTCATGAATAACATGACCGAGTGGGGTGGACCACAGTCCGAATCGTGGTTCGCACAGCGTGAGGCGTTGGCCAAGAAAATCTTCCGTCGTCTCGGTGACTTCGGCATCACGCCGCTCATCCCCGGTTACGTGGGTATGGTGCCGGGCGATTTCCTCCGGTATGCAGCGGCAGGTAAGGTGGCGGGCTGGAAAGCCTCCGACATTGTCAATGGTGGAAGGTGGAACCAATTCGCGCGTCCTTATTTTGTCAACGACACAGACCGCCTGAAGGAGTTTGCCGCCAAATACTATCAGGCTATCACCGATGTCTATGGCGATGATCTCCAAACTCACTATTATGCCATTGACCCCTTCCATGAGGGCGGGGTTCCTGATGGAGTTACCAGTGCCCGCAACTCCATTCAAGCCATGTGGGACGCATTGAAAGCCTATGATGCGGATGCCATTTGGGTGGCGCAGCACTGGCAGGGCAACCCCACGTCAGACCTCACCCATACGGTGCCGGCGGGCCGTCTGCTCATTCTCAATCTGCACGGCGACTCCAATGGTGAGACCACACTGGGCGGTGCCAACAGCGATGCCAGCAGCAAGAAGCACATGTGGGTATGGGGGCAGACCAGCAACTTTGGCGGCAATGTCGGTCTCTTCGGCCGTCTGCCTCGGCTGCTCTCCACTTTCTATACGGCCTATGACGGCAAGAAAAACAACAACCTCGTCGGCATCGGTGCCCTGCCCGAAGGCATTGAGAACAACCCCATGCTCTATGAATTGCTCTATGCCTTGCCCTGGACCACGTCGGGCAAGCAACGTTACGATCAGGCCTCATGGCTGAGCGACTATATCCAGATGCGCTATGGTGTCACGGCAGAGAGTGACGCTGAGACTTATGCCACGTTGTTGTCGGCCTGGACTCGTCTGGCCAACGGCATCTATAACTGCACGTCCAACGGACAGCAGGGCACCACGGAGTCGGTGTTCCTCATGCGTCCGGCACAGCGTCCTGGTACTGTCAGCACTTGGGCAGGCAGTTCCTGGTATTGGAATATCGAGGACTTGCGTAAGGCGGCCTATGAGATGACCACGGTGGCCGATAAGCTCAAGGACAATCCCAACTACCGCTACGACCTTGTCGACATCATGCGTCAGGCTCTTGCCGATTATGGAAAGCAAGTGCTTGATTCTGTCACCATCTACAATCTGCAGCGCGATCGCAAGGCTGCACAGGCGAAGTTCCTTGATCTCATTCTCTCGCAGGACACGTTGCTCGGCACGTTGCCCGACTTCCGTTTCGGTCGTTGGACGGAGCGTGCCCGCAAACTTGGCACTACCGATGCAGAGCGTAAGCTCTATGAGCAGAATGCGCGCATGCTGGTTACCACCTGGGGCGCACAGGAACAGTGCAACGGTGGCGGTCTCCACGACTATGGAAACCGCGAATGGAATGGTCTGCTGTCGAGTTACTACTATCCCCGTTGGAAGTACTATTTTGACAACAATATGAGTGGTTCCGACTGGTTCAACAACTTCGAATGGCCCTTTGCTACCGGTACTACGGGCAAGACCAACAGTAAGTATCTGCCCGCAGGAGCTCCTTATGCCTACGGCACCTTCTCGGAGGAGCCCGTCGGGGATCCCGTGGAGACAGCCATCCACATGTACAATAAGTATTTTGGATCGTCTGTGCCCACAGGCCTGTCGCAGTTGAGGGACGTGCAAGACGGCGCGACCATCAGCTATAATCTTAACGGCATGCGCGTGAGTGACAGTTATCGGGGCGTCGTGATTGAAAAGAATCCCCATGCTGTCCGGAAAGTCGTGAGAAAGTAAAAGGTACGATTACTAATTACGAATTACTAATTAAAAGAATTGAAAATTAGTAATTCGTAATTAGTTTTTTATTAGGAAAGTCCTTCCGGAGTGGGGGAAGTTTCCACGCCAAAGCTATCTATCTTGAGGAAGTGTTGCTTGATGGTCTGACGACCCCGAAAGATATTGATTTTGACCTGTTCTTCCGTCATTTGCAGAATTTGGGCAATCTCCTTATAAGGTTTCCCCTCGAAGTCGCGTAACTGAATGCAGGAACGCTGCCGCTCGGGCAGATGGTCGACGATGCGCTTGACCAGTTGGATGCGGTCGTTGGCAATGGCTTGCTCGGAGGGGGTGGCCTGTCGGTCAGGCCGTTGCGTGGTCATGTCGTCAAGCGACTGGTTGTCGTGCCCCGCCCGTTTGATGCTGTCCAAAGCCAAATTGCGGCACATGGTAAAGCAAAACGCTTCGATGTTCTCTATCTGGTTCCACGTGTCGCGTCGGTTCCATATTTTCAAAAGCGTATCCTGCACGATGTCTTCGGCCTCGGCACTGTTTTGCGTGATACGCAATGCCAGGCGGTACAGCTGATTCTTCAGAGGCAGAATATCGTTTTTGAAGCTTATCATCAGTTTTCTTTTTATCCTGTCAGCCCATTTTTCTTGTTGGCCGTCGGCCTGTGATTACAATCAGTCGTTGGCAATCACAGTTTCACCAATATGAACTTCCTTGACACCGTCAGCGATGGCACTGAGCGCGTTTTCTATCTTGGGCAACATGCCTCCGGCCACGATGCCTTGGGCTTTCAGGTGTGCGAAACTTTCGCAGGTGATGCGCCGGATGACACTGTTTTCATCGTTGGGGTCGGCCAGCACGCCCGCCTTCTCGAAACTGTAATGGAGTGCGACGTCATAGGCAGGGGCGAGAGCCCTGGCCACAGCAGCGGCAATGGTGTCGGCGTTGGTGTTGAGCAGATGGCCTTGGCCGTCGTGTGTCAGTGGTGCCATGACGGGTGTGATTCCGCTATCGATGAGCATCTGTAGTCGGCGGGCACAAACGTGGTCTATGTCGCCCACATATCCGTAGTCGACCGTAGTGCCGTCGACGGCTACAGGCGGCCGGCGGTGTGCGCGCATGACATCCATGTCGGCACCGGTGAGGCCAATGGCGTCGACACCCAAAGCCTGTAAGCGGGCCACAAGACTCTTGTTGACCAGTCCACCATAGACCATGGTGACCACTTCGAGCATGCTTTCGTCGGTGATTCGTCGCCCTGCTATCATCGTAGTCTCAATGCCAAGAGCCTGTGCTACTTTGGTGGCGCGTCGTCCTCCACCATGCACGAGAATCTTATGGCCGCGGATGGCGGCAAATTCATGGAGCAAATGATGCAGCTGTGCCTCCTCCTCGACGATGGCACCGCCTACTTTCAAGATGGTGAGCGTTTGTGGCATGTTTGATAGTTCTTGCTTTGTGAATGAAAGGCTGCGCTGTGATCTTATTCCAGATAGGTATAGCCGTAGAGGCCCGAGCGGTAGTTGCTGAGAAACTCCTTGCCCTCGTCCATTGAAAGTTTGCCTTGCTTGACGCTACGGTTGACCCACTGTTCGAGTTGCCGAACAAGCTTCTTCGGGTTGTACTGCACGTATTCGAGCACTTCTTCCACAGTCTCGCCGTCAATGATCTGGTCAATATTGTAATGGCCGTCCTTGACGGTGATGTGGGCGGCATTGGTGTCACCGAAGAGGTTGTGCATGTCGCCGAGTATCTCCTGGTAGGCTCCTACGAGGAAGGCTCCTATATAGTAGGGCTCACTGGGACTCAGTGTGTGCACGGGCAACACGTTCTGCTGCGTGCCGTTGACGGCGAAATTGGTCACCTGTCCGTCAGAGTCGCAGGTGATGTCCTGCAGGGTGCAGTTGCGTGTGGGACGCTCGTTGAGCCTCTGGATGGGCATGATGGGGAACAGCTGGTCGATGCCCCAGCAGTCGGGCAGGCTCTGGAAGAGCGAGAAGTTGCAGAAATACTTGTCGGCAAGCAGTTTGTCGAGACCGCGCAACTCATCGGGCACGTGTTTCAGTGTCTTGGCGATGCCGTTTATCTCACGGCAAATGCTCCAGTACATTGCCTCCACCTCTGCGCGTGTCTTGAGGTCAACCATGCCGTGGGCGAACATGTCGAGACAGTCCTCACGGATTTGGTCGGCGTCGTGCCAGTCTTCCAGCATCGACTTTTGATTGAGGTTGCACCAGATCTCGTAAAGATCGCGCACCAACTGGTGGTCGGTGGACTTGGCCTCAAATTCCTCGGGCATCTCGGGCAGTGTGGCCGCGCCGAGCACGTCGAGCACGAGCACAGAGTGGTGGGCAGCCAGCGACCGTCCGCTCTCGGTGATGATGTTGGGGTGGGGGATTTGGTTGCGGTTGGCTATGTCGACGAAGGCATAGATGCAGTCGTTGATGTACTCTTGAATCGAATAGTTGACAGAGCTCTCTGAGTTGCTCGACCGGGTGCCGTCGTAATCGACACCGAGGCCTCCGCCACAGTCGACGAACTCGATGTCGTAGCCCATCTTGCGCAGATTGGCATAGTATTGTCCGGCTTCAGTGAGAGCATTCTGTATGCGTCTAATCTTGGTAATCTGACTTCCGATGTGAAAATGGATGAGTTTTATGCCGTCGTGCAGTCCCTCTGCATCAAGCATTTCAAGTGCTTGCAGCAGCTCTGAAGGCGTCAGGCCGAATTTCGATGCGTCGCCGCCGCTCTCTGCCCACTTGCCTGAGCCCGAGCTGGCGAGCTTGATGCGTATGCCGATGTTAGGCATGACGTTGAGCCGTCTGGCTGTCTTGGAGATAATCTCGATTTCGTTGAGTTTCTCCACGACAATGAAGATGCGTTTGCCGAGTTTCTGTGCCAGCATGGCGAGTTCGATATAGCTTTCATCCTTGTAGCCGTTGCAGATGATGAGCGAGTCGCTCTTGCACTGCACGGCGATAACAGCATGAAGCTCAGGCTTTGATCCTGCCTCCAGGCCGAGGTTGAATTTCCGTCCGTGCGAGATGATTTCCTCAACGACCGGTTGCATCTGGTTGACCTTGACGGGATAGATAATGAAACTCTCGCCCTTGAAATCGTATTCCTTGCGTGCCTTGTCGTAGCATGAGGCCATTTTCTCGATTCGGTTGTCGAGTATGTCGGGAAATCGCAATAGCACCGGCGGAGTGACATCGCGCAGCGCCAACTCGTCCATGAGCTCGCGCAAGTCTATTTGTGTATTGTCTTTGCATGGAGTGACATAGGCGTCACCTTTTTGGTTGATGCCGAAATAGGAAGTGCCCCATCCGTTGATGTTGTAGAGCTCCTTCGAATCTTCTATAGTCCACTTTTTCATTGATAAAGTCAGATCTGTTGTTTTTTTATTGGTTGGAAATGGCCAACGGCGTTTTTATTGTGCCGTTTTGTCTGTGCCGATTAATTCCTTTATTCGTTCGACGCTAATTTTTATTTTTGCATAGTTGTCGAGCAGACTCACATCGACTGTGTGGCGTGCTTGACAGTAGAATCGCTCACGTTCGGGTAGCTGCTGTCGGATGAAGGCCTGCACCTCATCGGGCGTTTTGTTCAGCAATAGCGGACGCACGCCTTTTCCCATCTTCAGATGGGTGTAGAGTACTTCCGGCGTAGCCTTGAGATAGATGGTGACTCCCTGTCGGTTCATGTACTCCATGTTGTCGAAGAAGCAAGGCGTTCCGCCACCGCAGGAGAGCACTATGTTTTCAAATTCGGCCACCTCGTGCAACATATTGTGCTCGATTCTGCGGAAGCCCTCTTCGCCCTCCTCGTCGAAAATCTGTTTCACCTTTTTGCGCATGCGACTTTCGATATACCAGTCGAGATCATAGAAGAACAATCCGAGGTCTTTGGCGAGGTCTCTGCCCACAGTGGTCTTGCCTGCGCCCATATATCCTAACAAGATGATTCTCTGCATGACGGATGCTTATTTGCGTGTGCGGTGGGTTCTAGGCTCAGGCGCATTGTCTACGATTTCTTTGCATTGCTCGTAGGTGAGCTGTGCGGCCTGGTCGTGCAGGTTCTTTGGCATGCGGTAGTTCTTGCCATCGTAGGCGATGTAAGGTCCGTATCGTCCGTTGAGAACTTCCAGTTTCGGATCCTCTTCAAAAGTCTTGATGTGGCGCTGCTTTTCTTGCTCGCGCTTCTTGTTGATGAGGTCGATGGCTGCATCGAGGGTGATGGTCATGGGATTCTCGTCTTTGGGTAGTGACACGTATTTGCCGTCGTGGCGCACGTAGGGACCGAAGCGTCCGGCACCGATGACAACGGGCGAGTCTTCATATTCACCCACCGTACGCGGCAGTTTGAAGAGATCCATGGCCTCGTCGAGGGTGATGGTCTCCATGCTCTTGTCCTTGGGCAGTTGGGCGAAGCGCGGCTTCTCTGTGTCCTCGGCCGACCCGACTTGCACCACGGGACCGAAGCGGCCAATCTTCACATAGACGGGTTTGCCGCTCTTGGGGTCGTTGCCCAACAGGCGTTCGCCGGCTTTGTGCTCGGAACGCGCGTCCATCACATTCTTGACGGTGGGCTCGAAGTTTTTGTCGAAGTCCTTCAGCATGTCGTTCCATCTCTCCTTGCCTTCGGCAATCTGGTCGAACTGTCCTTCCACGCGTGCCGTGAAGTTGTAGTCCATGATGTCAGGGAAGTTTTTCATCAGGAAGTCGTTGACCACCATGCCAATTTCGGTGGGCAGCAGTTTGCCCTTGTCTGATCCGGCCATCTCGACCTTGGTCCTTGACATCTCTTTGATGCCCTTGAGAGTGTCGACGGTGAACTTGCGCTCCACGCCTTTCTTATCTCCTTTCTGCACGTATTCACGCTGCTGTATGGTCGATATGGTTGGGGCGTAGGTCGATGGGCGACCGATGCCGAGTTCTTCCAGTTTGTGAACAAGACTGGCCTCGGTGTAGCGCGCCGGTCCCTGTGAGAAACGTTCGGTCGATACAATCTCACGCCGCTCCAGGCTGTCGCCTTCCTTGATGGGCGGCAATGAGCGTGAATAGTCGTCCTGCGGTGTCTCCTCGTCGTCGGTCGACTCACGGTAGACCTTCATGAAACCGTCGAAGACCACCACCTCGCCGTTGGCTATGAAGTGGCGTTCGTTGTCGGTGCTGAGGTCGATGGTCACAGTGGTTTTCTCTATCTGTGCGTCGGCCATCTGCGAGGCTGCTGTCCGTTTCCATATAAGGTCATAGAGGCGGCGTTCCTGCAATGTGCCTGTGATGGTCTGTGCCGACATGAACGTGGGTCGGATGGCCTCGTGGGCTTCCTGTGCACCCTTCGAGTGGGTATGGTAGTTACGCGGTTTGCTGTAGGATTCACCGTAGAGTTTCGTTACCTCTTCCTGCGTGGTTCCGATGGCGAGCGAGGAGAGGTTGACCGAGTCGGTACGCATGTAGGTGATGCGTCCGTCCTCATAGAGCCGCTGTGCCACCATCATGGTCTGCGACACGGTGAAACCGAGTTTGCGGGCGGCCTCCTGTTGCAGTGTTGATGTGGTGAAAGGCGGTGCTGGTGAGCGGTGGAGGGGCTTTCGGGCCACTGTGCTCACAGTGAACTGTGCGTCTTTGCACTTGTCGAGGAAGTCCAGCGCCTCCTCGTGGGTGGCGAAGCGCTTATCGAGTTCTGCTTTGACCTCACTTTTTGATCCGTCGGCGTTGGTCAGACCAAAGACAGCGTTCACACGGTAGTAGGGCTCACTCTTGAAACTCTGTATCTCGCGCTCGCGCTCCACGATGAGCCTCACGGCCACGCTCTGCACGCGTCCGGCCGAGAGTGCCGGTTTCACCTTGCGCCAAAGCACCGGTGAGAGCTTGAAGCCTACGAGGCGGTCGAGCACGCGGCGTGCCTGCTGCGCATTGACAAGATTCATATCGAGATGCCGCGGATGTTGGATGGCCTGCAGTATGGCGGGTTGGGTGATTTCGTGGAATACGATGCGGTTTGTCTTGTCCTCGTCAAGACCGAGCACTTCGCACAGATGCCAACTGATGGCCTCTCCTTCGCGGTCTTCATCGGAAGCGAGCCATATCTTTTTGGCAGCTTTGGCATTTTTCTTCAAGTCGCCGACAAGTTTCTTTTTCTCTTCCGGAATCTCATAGTCGGGCTCTAGTGTTTTCGGGTCTATGCTAAGTTCTTTCTTCTTCAGGTCGCGGATGTGTCCGTACGATGACATTACCTTGTAGTCGTCGCCAAGGAATTTCTGTATGGTCTTGGCCTTGGCAGGGCTCTCTACGATTACTAAATTTTCCTGCATAATCTGCTTTTTGTTCTTTATAGGGCGCAAAAGTACGCAAAACTTTGTCACATACCTTATTGTATAGGATGATTTTTAGTTTTTTTAAAGTTAAAGGATAACAATGTCGGCATGTCTGTGAGCACGGGTACGTAGTCTCCTACGTTCCAAAAACGTGGGGCTCTGCTTTGCCAATTGGAAAACATTCAGTAACTTTGCACGGCGTAGAGAGCTATGTGCTCGTATTGCAGGAAACAATCAAGAGACGCTCGCGCAGCGTCGCCACAATTATATGGTACTCAACTATATTTGGATTTTCTTTTTCCTCATCGCCTTTGTCTTTGGCGCTGTCAAGCTGCTGGCGGGCGACACTACTGTATTCGAGACGATTGTCAACTCGACTTTCGACTCGTCGAAGACGGCCTTTGAGATCGCGCTCGGCCTAACGGGCGTGTTGGCTCTTTGGCTCGGCATCATGAAAATCGGCGAGCGTGCAGGCGTGGTGAATGTGCTGGCGCGCATGCTGAGCCCCGTCTTCACGAAGCTCTTCCCCGATATCCCGAAAAACCATCCTGTCATGGGAAGTATCTTCATGAACATCGCGTCCAATATGCTTGGCCTCGACAACGCGGCCACCCCCACCGGTCTCAAGGCCATGCAGCAGATGCAGGAATTAAATCAGAAGAGGGATACGGCCACTAATCCGATGATTATGTTCCTCGTGCTCAACACCTCGGGACTGACCATCATTCCCACGACCATCCTTGCCTTCCGATCCACTTATGGTGCGGCACAGCCCACCGACGTGTTCATCCCCATCCTGCTGGCTACCGCCGTGTCCACCCTTGTCGGTATCATCATCACTGCTCTTTGGCAGCACATCAATTTACTGCGGCCGGTGCTACTCGCCGCGCTGGGAGGCCTTGTCGCTTTTGTGGCTCTGGTCATTTGGGGATTCGGACAGATGGATCGTGATACGCTGGGGACGGTGACAGCCATTGCCTCCAACCTCATTCTCTTCGGCATCATCTCACTCTTCATCGTAGCCGGAATGCTGAAGAAAATCAATGTTTACGACGCTTTCATCGAGGGCGCCAAGGAGGGATTCCAAACCGCAGTGCGCATCATCCCCTATCTTGTAGCCATTCTCGTGGCCGTCGGCGTGTTTCGTGCCAGTGGTGCCATGGACATGCTCATCGATGGCATCGCGTGGGGCGTCGGCAAGTGCGGTCTCAATACCGACTTCGTGGGCGCGTTGCCGACGGCCTTCATGAAGCCGCTCTCGGGCAGCGGAGCACGCGGTTTGATGTTGGAAGCCATGAAAAACTATGGCCCTGATAGTTTCGTGGGACGGCTGAGCTGTATTTTTCAGGGATCTACCGACACCACATTCTACATACTTGCCGTCTATTTCGGCTCTGTCTCCATCAAGTATACGCGTCATGCTGTGGCCTGCGGTTTGCTGGCCGACCTTGCCGGTGTCATCGCGGCCATCGCGATTGCGTATGTCTTCTTCGGATAAATCACAACGACTATGGCCAACTTAAAATCACTTCTCAAGGATACAGCCATCTACGGCATCAGCAGCATTGCCGCCCGGTTCATCAACTATCTGCTCGTACCCATCGAGACCTATGCATGGGCGGCGCATGGCGGACAGTTTGGCGTCATCACCAATGTCTATTCTTACATCGGTCTGCTCATCATCTTGCTCACCTTCGGCATGGAGACCACTTTCTTCCGCTATGCCAACAAAGAGGGCGAAAACGCACGTATGGTCTATAGCACCACGCTACGCATCGTTGGTGCATTGGCTTTGGTCTTTGCCGCTATCGTTATTGCTTTCCTCCAGCCCATCGCTTCGGCTATGGGCTATGCCGACCATCCGTGGTATATCGGCTCGATGGCCATCTGTGTAGCTATCGATGCATGGTCATGCATCATGTTCGACTATCTGCGCTACAAACACCGGCCAGTGAAGTTCATGTTGCTCAAGGTGGCCAACATCCTCATCAATGTCACTCTCGTCTGCTTGTTCCTGCTGGTCTTGCCGGCATTTGACATCCGTGTGCCCGGACTCTATGCTGCCGATGGTACACCCGATGTAGGAATTGTGTTCTACAGTAACCTTGCTTGCTCGGCCATCACGCTACTCTTGCTCGGCAAGGAAATGCGTGGCGTGGGCTATGGTTTTGACCGTGCTCTGTGCCGTCGCATGCTCTCCTATGCGTGGCCGATGCTTATCCTTGGTCTTGCCGGACAGCTTAATCAGAACGCCTCGACGCTGCTTTTTCCCTATTTCTATGACGGTTCGCTCGCTGAAGCCAAGGCGCAGCTCGGCATCTACGGTGCTTGCATCAAGATAGCCATGATTATGGTCATCATCACGCAGGCATTCCGTTTCGCCTACGAGCCTTTTGTTTTTGGCAACAAAGATGCCGACAAGAAGCAGACCTATGCCAAGGTAATGAAATACTATGTCATCTTCACGTTGTTGGCTTACCTCTGCGTCATCGCTTATATGGACATTTTACGCTATGTGGTGGCCCCGTCTTATTGGGAGGGACTGCGTGTGGTGCCCATTGTGATGGCTGCCGAAATTATGTTTGGCATCTATTTCAATCTCAGTTTTTGGTATAAACTCACCGACCGTACCATTTGGGGTGCATGGTTCAGTGGTCTGGGGGCTGTGGTGCTCATCGGCATCGACGTGGTGTTCATTCCGCGTTTCAGCTATTGGGCTTGTGCCTGGGCTGGTTTTGCCGCTTATGGCGTGAGCATGGTGACCAGCTATGTCTTCGGTCAGAAATATTACCCCATTCGTTACCCTGTGCGCCAGATTCTGTCCTATGTCGTCGTAGCCTTTGTGCTCTTCGTCGGAATGATGTTGGCCAATCGTTATCTGATGATATTGCCTGCACTGTTGGTCAACACCGTATTTGTGGCTATTTTTGCCGGTTTCATCGCTCATCGCGAGGGTTTGGCTGCCCTGATGCGTCACCGTCGGACCCACTGAGAACCCACTGTCGGATCTCTATACCGACAACTGTCATAAAATTCGAAAACAAACAAAACAACAAGATAAAACGCTATGCACAAACTCAACTTTATCAAGGCCCTGCCCCTTGCGCTTGGCCTGTCAGCCAGTTTGCCCGTCCATGCCGACGAAGGCATGTGGACGCTCTATGATTTGCCGCAGGCTGTCTATGAGAAAATGGTAGAGGAAGGCTTTCAGATGCCTTACAACGACCTCTATCACGGCGGTGATGCGCTGAAGAATGCCGTAGTCAACTTTTCGGGCTACTGCTCGGGTGTCGTCGTGTCGCCCGATGGACTCGTTTTTACCAACCATCATTGCGGATTTGAGGCCATCCGGTCACATTCCACAGTCGAACACGACTATATGCTCAATGGTTTCTATGCCAAGAGCTATGAGGAAGAGTTGCCAAACGAGAACATGTTTGTCTCGTTCATGATCTCGCAGAGCGACATCACACCGCAGGTCACTGCCGCAGGCTACGACTACATGAGCAACGATCGGAAGAATGAATATATCGACTCGCTAGAACAGGCCATGACTGACTCGGTGCAGCGTATTGACTCGACACTCCATGTGCAGATTGACGCCTTCTATGAGGGCAACCGCCACTATGCCACCGTCTACCAGAACTTCACAGATTTACGGTTGGTCTTTGCCATTCCAAAGTCGATGGGTAAGTTTGGTGGCGAGACAGACAACTGGATGTGGCCGCGTCAGACATGCGATTTCAGTGTCTTCCGTATTTATGCCGATCCCAAGACGGGTGGTCCGGCTTCCTACTCGAAGGACAACGTACCCTATCATCCCAAGCACTGGGCACGTGTGAGCATGGATGGTTATCGTGACGGCGACTTTGCCATGACAGTTGGATATCCCGGTTCCACCGAGCGTTATCTCTCCAGCTATGGCATCCGTGAACGCCGTGATGCCGAGAATGCCGTTCGTGCGCAGGCTCGCGGCGTGCGCCAAGAGGTCATGCAGCGCCACATGCGTGCATCTGAGGCCGTGCGTATTAAGTATGATTCCAAGTATGCGCAGTCGGCCAACTATTGGAAAAACTCTATTGGCATGAATAAATGTATCGATTCCATCGGTATTATTCAGCAGAAACGGGCCTATGAACAACGTATTCAGACTTGGCAGGATTCCACCCATTATCTTACCGACCGTCTCAACTTCCCCACGTTGGAACGTCTCTATGCCCATCGGTTCCAGAAACGGCACGATCTCTACGAATTCTTAGAGAACCTGCGTAACAATGAATTCTGTCGTCGTGCCATGGCCATCCATACAGGAATGCCTGTGCAGGGGCCGGCCGGAAAGCCTAAGAAGCAGTATGTGGTGTTTGATGTCGATACAGCCACGTGGGATGCGGCTTTAGAGAAGGAAGTGATGGCTGTCATGCTGGATAACTATCAGCAGCACGTGCTCGACACTGCCTCACTGCCTGCTTTTTATGAGACTATCCATAAGCAGTATGGCGGCGACTTCCGTGCTTATGTCGATTATCTTTGGTCTACATCAAAGCTGATGGAAAACGGATATAAGTTTTATCCAGAGAAGAAAAAGATGTGGAAAGACCCGGGCGTACAGCTGGGTGTCGATCTTGTCGAAGTTTGGAGCCGTTTGATGGCCGGCATGCGTCCTGTTAACGACAGCATCAGTGAGCAGGAACGGTGGCTCTGTGCTGCCAAACTGCGCATGGAGCAGGATATGCCCCACTATAGCGATGCCAACTTCACCATGCGTTTGAGCTATGGTCAGGTAGGTGGTTTTGAGTTGGGTGGACGGCCGTCTGGCTATTATACGACGGCCGAAAGCATCGTTGAGAAAATGAAGAAAGGTGACGATGGAATCGTCGATTATCAGGTAGAGCCAGTGATGAAGCAGTTGCTTTCGGCACCGTCGTTAGAGCCTTATGTCGACAAGGTTACAGGCAAGATGCAACTGTGTTTCCTAACCAACAACGACATCACGGGTGGCAACAGTGGCTCGCCAATGTTCGACGGAAAAGGCCGTCTCATCGGCCTCGCTTTTGATGGTAATTGGGACAGTCTTTCATCCGACATCAACTTCGACCGACGATTGGCTCGCTGCATCGGAGTTGACATTCGTTACATGCTATTTATGATGGATCGTTGGGGACATGCTGATCGCTTGCTGCGCGAGTTGGGCGTTTCCCGATGAGCGTGAAAGGGATAAATTCAGAATCGGGGCGGACACCGTTTTAACGGTGTCCGCCCCGATTCTCTTTTGGAGGATGTAGTTTCTTTTTGATTTACTCGTTATAGTCGGTCTTGATGTCGTCGTTTTGGATGACGTGTTCTGTTTGTTTCACTCTCGCTTTCAGTTTTCCGAGCGAATATTTTACGCCTAGTGAGAATGAGGCGTTCCAATAACGGTTGGAACTGTTGTAGATGTAATTCTCAAATTCGCTGTGGCTGTGGCTGGTGAAATGCACGGGTAGAAAGCTTGAGGCCGATGCGGTGATGGTCAGACGGTTTTTCAGCATCTTCTTTGTCAGCGTCAGACCGTAGTTGTAGCCTTCACTACCGGTGCCTTGCAGCATGATGTAGCGTGTGTGGTAGCTGCCGTCCGCTTCCAGATAGAAATCTCCCGGCAGTTCCAATTCGGCCATGCCGTTCACTCTGAAGAACCAGCCATCGTTCTCTTGCCCGATACTGCGCGCCTTGAAGGAGGCGAACGAAAGATAGGGTACGACGCGCAGGAAAATGGGGCCGAAGCGCTTGCGTACCGACAGTTGCAGTTGTGTGTCGGTCTTGTATCCGATGTTGCCTTTCGTCGAGTGGAGAATGTCGCCGTCGAGGAAGCTGTAGTTGAGCATCAGTCGGTCGGAATAGACGTAGGACAGGGCCAGTGACAGGTACCAGCGGTTGCGGGTGCCCAGTGAGAAGTCTGTGGAGAGCGTGGCTGCCTGGTTACGTTGCGGCTTGAGGTGGGTGTTGCCATAGTACAGCTCGTTGACATTCGTGCTGTCGACGTGTGGGTCGAGAGCATTGACATTGGGTCTGGAGACTGACATGTTCCAGCCTGCCTGCATGGACCAGCTTGGTGAGAACTGATAGGAGAGGCTCACCCACGGCAGTACATTGCAGAAAGTGTTTCTGAATTTGTAGCCCATGGAGCGACGATTGATACGCTCAAGGTCGAGTTCTAATTTTGCTCCAGTATTGATTGAGAAGTTGTCGGTGAGAAAGGTGTAGGCGGCGAGTGGTGTGAGGAGTGTTTGTGTGCGCTTGTAACGGGTGGAGGCATCGTTGTTGGGCGTGTAGGCGTCTTGCCCCGTTGGAGTCCAAAACACCAAGTCGTCGTCGTGGTCGAGACGTAACAGTCCTTTCGTGTACAGCGTGAGGCGGTGATGGTGGGCCAGTCGCCGACTATATTCCACTTCCACCGTGTGCCAGTCCTCGCCGCTGTTGTTTGTGTTGAGGTAGTCGTGCAGATCGCTGATGGCGTTGGCTTTACCTGCCACCGAGTCGATTTCCTCATAGGTCTTGCGGATGGTTTCCTTATAGGGGCGTCCATAAAAGTCATAGCCAGCGAAGAATTTGCCGTCGTCACCGTCTTTGCCGAAAAAACGTTCGAAGCTTAAGTTGGCGTAATATTCGGGCGAATATGTCTTGTCGTGGTTGCGCAGGAGGTAATGGTAGCTCAGATTACCGTTGGGTTGGGTTACGGTTTTCGTTCGCCATTCGTCAGTGTGATTATGGACCCAGAATGCGCGTCCATAAGCCGACAGAAGGCTGTGGTCATCGACATCATAGCTGACAGTCAATTCAACGTTGTCGGCGTTTCGCTTGGTGCCGCCGTTTTGTCCGTCTTCAACGGAAAGGTAATCTGTAGTCGACGCGAGGCGTGTTTCGTCGGAATGAGAGGTCGATTCATGGCCCCACTCCCATATATGGCCATAGCTGCCGGAGAGTCGTAGTCGCTTCGCTTTCGTGGTCGCCCAGACAGTATTCGTCCATTTAGCGTCGGTGGCTTGTGAGGTCAGTAAGGCCAGATAACCTTCCAGTCGGCCCTTGGTGACAATGTTTAGCACGACTGTGTTGGGTCCATACTGCATGCCGGGCTGTGTAACCAACTCGAACCGGTTTATGTATTTCGATGGCAGAGCCTCCAGCAATAGTGATGGGATCGTGGCGATGGGGGCGCTGAGGCCGTTGATTTTGTAGACAATCTGCTTGTCAAAGTCGTGTGAGATGTCGCCTTTTCGGCTCACGAGTAACCCCGGCATCTTGCGCAGGGTCTCGATGGCCTTCTCGTGGAGGGCTGTGCTGTCGGTATTGACATCGTAGATGATGCACCCGGCCTTGTAGGTCACGATGCGCCTTAGGTCTGTCACGGTGATTCCTTTGAGTGCGATGGCATCGTGGCGGAGGCGTATGGTACCCACGTCGGTGGTGTGGCATGTTCGCCAGACTGTCTTGTAGCCCAGGAAGGAGATACGTGCTACGACCTTCTCCGCATCGCAGGGAATGACGAAATGGCCTGCCTCGTTGGTTATGCCGCCGTTCAGTAGGGTAGAGTCGGTCGCAGACAGTAGTGCGACACTGGCGAAGGTAAGGGGCTGACCGGCTTCGTCGACAACACATCCCTTGTAATGCTGTCCTGTTCTTTGCTGTGGCTCCACCACAATATCGTTTCCGCTGACGCGTACACTGATGGGATAGAGTCCTACGAGCTGTCTGACGGCATCGGGCACATTCTTCCGTGTCACCGTTGTAGTGATGGTGAAGTCTTCCAGGTCATTGTAGATGAAGCTGATGTGGTAGCGGTTGGTTTTTGCATTGATTCTTCGCAAGGCCTCGCTGAGTGTTACGTTGCGGAATTCGGCACTCACGCGTTGTGCCTGTATAGAAGTATAGAAGGTGAAGCACAGTAGGAGAAGGAAAAGAAGTCGTTTCATTTTACGATGATTTGATGATTGTCGGTCTTGATGGAAAAACTGTCGAAAAGGTTGAGCCGCCGCACGGTCTCGTCGAGCGATTCCATCTCGTTCCACTCGAAATAGAAGCGGAGGTTCCGTGCCCGTTCGTTCTTAAAGTTCACACTGACACCATAGTGTTTAGCCATGCGCTGAAGCATGGTTTCCAAATTCACGTTATCGAAGACCACTTTTGACGTATCGGACGGGACAACGGTCGTTTGTTTGACCGTCGTGTCTGTCTTGGGGAGTACTGGCGCGGTAGTTGCTTGTTGGGTAGATTGCACCGTAGGCTTTGTAAATCCAGTCCAATGGGCGGTAGCCAGCGCCAGTCCAGCCATGCAGACGGCACCCGTCATGATAGCGGCTACGCGGCGTACGCTGCCGTGTTTGTGTGAATGGGAAAACTTTGCCCAATGAGTTTCCACATTGATGTCTTCAGTCTTTGTGTCCTTTTGGGTGAGTGCGTGCTTGGCGAGAGAGAGCTGCCGCAACAATTCGTCCATTTCCGGGTCTTCGAGTAGTTGCTCTATTTCATTGTTGGTAAAATCTTCCGGGTGTTCCTGCATGGAAAGAAGCAACCGGATTTTCTCTTCTTGTCGTTCCATGTTCATTCGTTGTTTTGTTGGTTCTTGAAATGTTTATTGATGAGCGCTGTCGCCTTGGCCAGATGGTTATAGACGGTGACGCGACTCACTCCGACTTCCTGTGCCACTTCCTCATAGGTCATGCCTTGTAGGAAGTGGAGACGGAAGATGCGTTGTGTGAGAGATGGAAACTGTCGGTCGATGAAGTCGGCCAGTTGCTTCAGTCGCTCGTCAGTGTTGGTGGGAGTCTCTTCTTGTGACGTCTCGACGACATAGAGCGCGTGCACACGCTCACGAATCGTCTTGTGACGGATGATGTCGCGGCAACGGTTGCGCACGCTTGTCATCAGGAATCCTTCCATCTTGTCGTCGTCGGGGATGTTTCTCACGCCTTTTAGGAAAGAACCGGCGTGCAGTAGTCGCGTAAAGACCTCGTCGACGACGTCGTGGCTTTCGTCAGTGTCGTAGAGTATGGTCTTTGCCAGCCTGTACATAGTAGCGTAATGGCGGCGATAGATCTCTTCAAACTTTTTAGGGCTCATACATTACAAGGACGATTGAGTATGGTAAAAAACTAAGCAAGCAACTGTTTTGTTCTCACTTTTTTTTGAGAAAAAAACAGTTGCTTGTTCATGTGTATATGTCTCTTGCGCCAAAAGCCGGGCCGGGAAGACGTCTTTTTGTTGAGAGGTAACGGTTGATAGGCCTGTCTGCAAGCCTTTATCGCATGGCCAGTGCGGCATCCTCGTTGGCTTCCATGATTTCGCGTTCGCCGGGGCCTTTGTCGTTGATGCCGCAGAGGTGTAGAATTCCATGGATGATAACGCGGTACAGCTCATCATCATAGTTCTTGCCGAGTTGTGCGGCATTGGAGCGCACGGTGTCAAGTGAAATCACGATGTCACCATTAATCTCGTTGCCTTCATCATAGTCGAAGGTGATGACGTCCGTGTAGTAGTCGTGGCCGAGATACTGGCGGTTGACCTCCAAAATTTTCTCATCGTCGACGAACATATAGCCCACCTCGCCGACCTTACGGCCATGGGCAGCGGCCACGCGTTTTATCCATGCCGTGGTGTCACGGTGTCGTATGTTCGGCATTTTCACGCCGTCTGCGTTATAGGTAATCATAGTCTCTTCTTACCTTTGTTTATTATAGATGTTACGAATGTTTATTATAAATGTTGCGAAGAAATCGGAATTATTAACCTTTGTGTGGAAGCATCCATGAGGCATCCTGATGAAAAAGAACCAACTGGCGGTAGGCCGATGATGAAACGGACGAAAGTTCCGGCGATGAGAAAAGCAGCACAGTTTCCAACCCGCCTAACCGTTGGTTGAATTCGGCCTGCACTTTCTCATATTCGAAGTCGATGGTTGAGCGCACGCCGCGTATGATTAGCCTTGCGCCGACTTTATGGGCGAAATCTATAGTCATTCCACTGTTGGTCTTGACAATGATGCGTGGTTCGTCCTCATAGAGACGCTTGATGGAGGCCATGCGCTCCTCTGTCGTAAACATGCTCTGCTTTGCCGGATTGACGGTGATGACTATATAGAGTTTGTCGACGAGTTGCAGTGCCCGCCTCACAATGTCGGCGTGGCCGATGGTGAATGGATCGAAACTGCCTGTGAAAAGTCCAATCCGGTCATGAACTTCCGTTTTATCTGTCATTTCTGATAGTTTCTATTGTTGTTTTCACCGATTCCATCGGTGTTTTCAGTGAAGTGTGCGAAATCTTCCCACGCTGTCCGTCATGCAACTTTGGCGAACTCAGAACAGACTTTGCTGTTCTCCGGCATAGCCTCGTCTGCCGAGGTGGTCGTAGGCCAGACGTGTGACCATGCGGCCGCGCGGTGTGCGCTTGATGAATCCCTCCATGATAAGGTAAGGCTCATAGACTTCCTCCACCGTGCCGGCATCCTCGCCGATGGCCGTCGCTATGGTAGATATGCCCACCGGACCGCCGCGAAACTTGTCAATGATGGTCGTCAGAATCTTGTTGTCGGTCTCGTCGAGTCCATAAGAGTCGATGTTGAGTGCCGTGAGAGCCATGTCTGTAATCGGTTTTGTCACGGTGCCATTGCCCTTTACCTGTGCGAAGTCGCGCACGCGGCGCAACAGGCCGTTGGCGATGCGGGGCGTGCCACGTGAGCGTCGGGCTATCTCGGCTGCCGCGTCGTCGTCAATGGGTACTTTCATCAACAGTGCCGACCGCTTGATGATTTTTTGCAGTGTCTCGGGATCGTAATAGTTGAGGTGCATGTTGATGCCGAATCGAGCGCGCAGTGGTGCTGTGAGCATGCCCGATCGTGTCGTGGCACCGATAAGCGTAAATGGGTTGAGGTCGATTTGTATCGAGCGTGCAGAAGGACCCTTGTCGATCATGATGTCGATGCGATAGTCTTCCATGGCCGAATAGAGATATTCCTCAACGACTGGCGACAATCGGTGAATTTCGTCGATGAAGAGCACGTCGCCCTGTTCCAACGAAGTCAAGATGCCTGCCAGATCGCCCGGCTTATCGAGCACCGGTCCCGATGTGATTTTAATGTTCACCCCCAGTTCATTGGCGATGATGTTGCTCAGTGTGGTTTTGCCCAAGCCCGGCGGGCCGTAGAGCAGAGTGTGGTCGAGTGGCTCGCCGCGATATTTGGCTGCCTCGACAAACACCTGAAGGTTCTCCACAACTTGTCGCTGACCGTTGAAGTCGTCGAAGCGTAGTGGCCGCAGTGCGTTCTCGAAGTCCTGTTCAGAGGAAATCCGTTGCTCGTTTCTGATGTCGAAATCGTTTGCCATTGTCGTGCAAAGGTAGCAGAAACGTATGAAACCACAAAGAAAAAACTCTTTTTCTTTGATGTGAGTCTCCTAAAAAATGAAACCTGATGAAGGGGTAAGGAAAAGAAAAACGGCCGGTTCCCGTTGTGAGAGCCGGCCGTTGGGCTATGCGTGACGGGCTGTGAAGCCTCTCGTCACGCGGAGAGGAAAGTTATTTCTTACTTCTTGATGATCTTCTGTACGGTGGTGTTTCCGTTGACATCGGTCGTCTTGACGATGTTCAGACCCTTCTGCAGGCTGTTGACCTGACGGCCGTCGACTGTGTAGATGCTACGGGCAGCAACCTTGGCGTCGCTGTTCACGCCGCTGATGGCAGTCGTCGACTCGTGCGAGGAGTTCTCGCCGAGGTAGAAGAGCTGGAAGTTGGTGGCAACAGTCCAACCGTTGGACACGTTGTTCATATTGCGGAAACCGAGGCGGAGCAGGCCGGTGTTGTCAACGTAGCAGAAGAGGCGCACGGTGTAGGCACCGTCGTCCTGACCGTCATAGTTGAGGTCCTGACCCGGAATGATCATGTTGGTGAAGCGGTTCTGAGCATGCTGACGTTGGTTCGGGATGAAGTAGGTGGGCAGATCCTCGCGGGTGCTGTCGACATACTCTGACCAGCCGGTCATGGCTGCGGAACCAGTGAGCAGACCATAGTTGTAGTCGTCCTGCGGCATGTAGAGCACGGAAGGCAGGGTCTGCGTGTCATTGTTGGCATAAATCTCACCTGTGAGGTGCTGATCGAGGGTGTCGGCGAGGTAGGCGGCAGCGTGGTCGGAGAAGGAACCGAAGCGGTTGAAGCCCTGAGCGACGACGGCATAGGTGCCCTCGGGCAGACCCTGGATGGTCTGATAGATGTCGAAGTTGCAGCTCCAGCCCTGGCTGACGTTGTACTGAGAGGTGGTCCACTCAGAGTTGGCCTTGCTCTCGGGCTTGCCAATCTGCTGCGACTCAACGGTCCAGCCGTCGGCGTCGAGCTGAGCGGTGACATCAGAGGTGTTGAACGTCGGGTTGACGATCATGTCGGTCATGTTCGACGGGTTGGTGTCGGAAGCGCCGGAGACGTCGCCCACCTTCAGGTCGTTGATGGCGAGGCTGATGGCTGCGATGGCTGTGCTGATGTCGGCATCAGCGATGGTGCCGTTGTTGTAGGCGTCGGTATACTGGCTGTTGAGGCTGTTGGCCTTATCCTTGGCAGCGGCAGCGGCTGTAGCGTCGTAGTCGACGAGAGCCTGAGCGAGATTGTCGAGAGAAGTCTTCAGACGTGCGTAGGCGTTGGCCGAGTTCTGAGCGGCAGGCATAGCCTTAAGGATGGCGCGATAGGCGTCAATCATGGCGTTGCCGTCGGTGGCGCTCTGTGCGGCAGCAACGGCTGCGGTGAGAGCGGCGAGAGAGTCGGCGTTCATCTTCTGCGTAGCGAGGGCGTTGGCCTTGTCGACCTGAGCGTCGAGGATGGGCTGGATGTCGTTGACATCAGTGCCAATGTAGGTGAGCTTGAAGTCGTCCCAGATGGCCCAGCCGTGGCTGAGGATGCCTTCGGCCTTCAGACCGATGTTGACAGGATAGTCGCGGCCTGCGGAGAGCAGGTTGACGCTGACCTCGTAGGCGGGACCGTCGGTCTCGTTCTTGAAGACGTCGTTGGCCGATGTGATACCGTTAGGAGTCCAGACGGCAGCGTCTTCCTCACCGACTGAGACGAAGTTGTCTGCGTGCTCGTAGGCATCCTTCTGGTCGGCAGTGTAGGTCTTTGCGTAGATGTTGGTGAAAGGCACCTCGTTGTTGTCGGCGAAGACCTTGGCCTTCACCTCATTGTTGCCGGTGTTCTCACCGTTGGCGTCGTTCCAGTAGCCATAGGAAACACCGCTGTCTGTGGTGCGGTAGAAGTTGCGGATGGACAGCGTGTAAGCACCCTTCGGCAGGGAAATCTGCTGAGAGATGTTGAAGTTGCCGTTCCAAACCTCGCACACGCCGCTGGTGCCGCCGGCGAGGTTGTTGCCGCCGTCGTGACCGCCAACGAGCGTCCAGCCGTTCTTGCTGACGTTTCCGCTCTCGGAGAAGGTCGGGTTGTTGATGTAAGTGTTGGTCACATCCTGGCCCGGCTGCATGGCGTTGATCTGATCGCTCTTGTAGGCGGCGTCCATGGCGTCGATGGCAGCCTGAACGTCAGCTGTGGAAGCAGTGTGCTCATCAAGGATGGCGTTGAGGGCATCGAGAGCTTCGCTGGAGGCGCTGTTGTCGCCCTGGATCTCCCAGATGGCACTCTCCATCTCGGTGGCTACCTCAATGGCCTTCTCGTAGATGTCGGCGTTGGCGCGCAGGGTGGCGAGGGCTTCGACGACCTCGGCAGCCTTGGCCAGAGCCTCTTCCTTGGTGGCGGCGTTGCTACCGCCGGTGATGGCGTTGGTCACAGCGTCGTAGTAGCTCTGTGCATAGACGGCTGCAGCGAACTCATCCTCCCAGTTCTGGCCGGCAGCAGCGGCTGCGAGGGCCTGATAGGAAGCGAGGCTGGAGCCATAGGCAGTCAGCGTGACCTCGTCGATACCGCACCAGTTGGTGATGTAGTCGGTCTGCTCGTAGCCCACCTCCAGTGAGTCGGCATCCACACCGACGATGATCTGGTAGCGCTTGGCGACGGTGCTTGTCAGCAGGGTCTTGCTGTTGTTGGCATAGACATACTGTGTCTTTGTGGTGGCGTTGTTCTCATCGAGGGTCTGCACGTGGGCAGAGATGCCGATGACATAGGCACCGTTAGGCACACCAATCTTGGTGTACAGCTTACCCTTCATGGGCGACGGATCCCAGTTCTCATAGATCTTGCCGCTGTAGGCGTCTACGTTGGTCAACGGAGCGTTGTTGTGATCCTTGTCCTGCAGCGAGTTGTTCTGAATGGGTTCGTTGTCGTTCTGGGCTGTCATGGTCGAAGTCCAACCATTGTGGCTCGTAGAGAAATCGTGGTTGGGGATGAGGTCCGACATGTCAGCGGGGTTGGCCGGATCGATGTTGTCGACGATGGCCTGGTTGGTGGCCTTCGCCAGCTTGTCGGCAGCAGCCGTGAGCTCATCGGCGGTCGAGTTTGTGTTGTTGTAGAGAGCCTGTGCCTCTGCCACGTCGACGCCCTGTGCCTCGGCAGCCTCGATGGCTTCCTTCAGCTTCTGGGCAGCGTTGTAGGCCTCAAGCTTCGGCAGCAGGCTGGCGTAAGCGTCCTTGCTGACGAAAGCCCATGTGCAGTTGGCCTCGTTGCCGGCATACACTACGTCGTAGTATAAGCCCCATGTGACACCGTTGGTAGCCATGTTGGAGATGTGGTCGGTCTGGACACCGGCTACCTGACCCTCAACATAGTTGAGGATTTCCTGAGTGGAGCCGGTCTGTGTCGGCGGAATACTCATCGTGTAGGTGTTTGTGCCGTTGGAAGCGATGTTCCACAACGTCTGCTCCTCAGGCTTGGAGGCTGCGCCGTCAACGAATACGCCAGGGCCACCGAGCGTGCCATCGCTGGACACACGGAACAGCAGCAGGCCACTGCCGGCCTCGGTAGAAATGGTGTAGATGCCGTCACCGACACCTGCTTCATGGACTACAAACTTGAAGCCCTGATCGGCTACAACAGCTTGTGTTCCCCAAGCCTCGCCCTTGTTGAGGAACTTGCCCGTACCTACGTTGTAGATATAGACGGTGTCCTCGGTAACGATCGGCGTATAGTCAGGGACGGGCTGCGTCCACTGGGCAAACGCTGTGAAGCTTGTCATGGCTGCCACCGCGGCGGCAGCTGCGAAACGGAAAAATTGTTTCATAAGCTTGTTTTAAAATTACTTGTTAGACATTAAAATATTAAATAATAAATATATTCCTTGTTTATATAGGTGTGGAGCCCATGTGGCGGGCGGCTCCTGCGTCGTGTCTCACCCGTAGAGCTGCCTCACGCGCTGCCTTACCTCCTGCCTGCATCGGTAGACGCGGCTCTCAACGGCTCGGTTGCTCATGCCCGTTGCCTGTGCTATCTCGCCCACGCTCTTGCCGGCATAGCGGCTGAGCTCATAGACCTTGCGGTTCTTGGCGGGCATGTTCTCTACGATGCTCCACTCTATCTGACGCAATTCGCGGGCGTGGCAGTCGGCGTCGGGGCCGTAGCAGCAGGGACGGGAGCCGACGGTGAGCTCCTTGGAGGCGCGGCGCACGAAGGCACGGTGACGCAGATAGTCGGTGCGCATGCGCAAGGCGATGACTGCGGTCATGCCCTTTACGGTCTCCTGCCGGAGCGTGTCGATGGCAAGCAGCCGGAGAAAGACATCCTGCACGAGGTCTTCGCAGTCTTCCATGGGAATGGCCACCTGCCGGAAGATGGCGAGAAGAGGTTCCCGCATTTCCCTGTAGGTCGTGTCGACCGTCTGGTACTGCATTGTTTTCTCCTGATTGGCTCGTTTGGCCATGATAGGTTTGAGACTTTTGACTTCCTTCATAAAGGTTGGTCGGTTGACAGACTCAAATGATGGGTCATTACTTCTTTTTGATTTGGCAAATGTAAACAAAAAAAGTTATCTTCGGCAATATTATTTGATTATTTTACGTTTTACCGCTTGTTTTTTACGTAATCCATGACAAATTAAGAGAAATTAAAGTGTATTTTAACACTTTGTTTCTTGATTTAGGTCAACGTGTCGCTGTTTTGTCCTCATCGTTTCCCTTGTCGCACATGCCGTCTTCATACTTCATGCGTTTGCAAGTAGCCGTCTTTGAGAAAGCAAAAAAACATCTCTGACGTTGCAAAAAGCCATCTTCGAGGAGGCGAAAGACCACCTCTTGCGACAGCTGGTCTATCAGTTTGTCTTTCAGTCGGTTGTTTTTCTTGTCTGTCTCTTGTGGGAAGAGGTGATGGGATGCTTGAGTCTTTTTACTTTTTCTGCGCCTCAGCCGGGTAAAATCACAAAAAACAAATTCGCCCCGGACTCCTTGTGTAGAGTCCGGGGCGAATGGTTTGTCCGGTCAGTCGATAATCGGAGACGTTGAGTTATCTGATGATTTTCTTGCCACCCTGGATGTAGAGACCGTGAGCCTGCGGCGTGGTGACGCAGCGTCCTTGCAGGTCGTAGATGGCTTGATCGGCGGTGTGGTTGGCTTGCAGGCTGCTGATGGCTGTAGGGATTTCCTCACTCAGCTTCTCGAAAGTCCAGATGCATCCGCCCCAGTTGGGCTTCAGTATGATGGTGGAGAATCCGTTGGGATTGGTATACCAGCAGTTTGTCAGTGACGACTCATAGATGCCGACGCCCGTGTTGTTGTTCTCTACGGTGAGCTCCTGCAGGGTCCAGTCGTAACGCTTTCCCACTTTCACGGTCTGTGCGTCCCCATTGTTGTCCACATAGGCAGCGCTGTTGGTGCCTTTGTTGATGAGGACTACGGTGCCGTCGCTGTTCTTCCGAATGCTCCATTTGTAGTTGTCGGTGTTGCCGAGCGTTTTCGGCTTCACCTCGTTGGAGGTGGCGTCGGCCCAGGCGTAATAGCCGGAGAAGGAAGGCCATGCGTTGCGGATGTGGTAATAGTGGGTCTCAGAGAGTGCGTCGATGACCGAGGTCTTGCCGTACTGCGTATATTGGCGGTAGAGTTCCACATATTTATAGTAGGTGTCCTTGGTCACCTTTCCGCCTTCAACATCAGTTCCGCCCGGCGTGATGACTTCCGTCTGCAGGAAGTCGAGGGCTTCCTGAGTGGGCTCGCCGCTCTCGCCCGGCTTGGCCTTGACGATGATGAGTTGGCATTTCCAGATCAGACCGGCCAACTGGCGTGTGTAGTCGGTGATCTCGCGGATGCGCCAGGAGCCGGCATAGTTGATGGTGGAGTCGGTGCTGACGTTGAGTACGCCCGAGGGTTGTGCGTAGAGCACGCCGTTGCCGCCGCGCAGGTTGAGCACGCCGGGCACATAGTCATACTTTGCGTTGGCCTTTGTGGCCTTGCGGATGAGAATGGCCGTGGAGTCGGAGGCCGACAGTGAGGCGTTGTTGCCGCTGAGCAAGATGTTCTTTCCGTTGAAGATGCTCTTCACATAGTAGCCGCCGTTGGGAGCCGCGGTGAAGGTGAACACCTCTTCGGGCTCAGTCTGCGGTGTGTAGTGAATCTTCATGTCGTTGCCGTTGGCATAGACGGTGGCGCCGTTGTAGCGCTTCTTGTAGTAGGTGGAAGCCGACACGATCTCGTAGATGCTTCCTGTCTCCGGCATCTTGATGTCGGCAGCCTTGTAGGCGGCAATCTGTGAGTTCAGATCGTTCACCAGTGTGGCGTTGGAGATCTCGGCGCGCAGGGCCTCGGTGGCGGCCTTCAGAGCGTCGTAAGCTTCCTGTGAGGGGTGGCCCACCTCGCCCGGACGGCTCTCGGCAAGCAGCGTGTCGGCAGTGTAGAGGGCAGCCTCGGCAGGTGTGCGTTCGATGGCGTCGAAGGCGTAGGGTGCATAGTAGATGTCCTTGGCGTCGAGGATGGCGCGGCTTTCTTGCAGGCGGTTGCTGAAGTTGGCATAGTTGATGCGCGAGGAATAGGGGAGCCATCCCACCTCACTCACGGCGAGCAAACGCGGGAAGAGTTCATATTCGGCTTCCTTGCCCGAGGTGCAGCTCTCGGTCCATAGGGTTCCCTGTGTTCCGATGACGAGGTTGGCGTTGTTGCCGGCCAGGCCGGCGGGATTGTAGCTGTAGACCGACTGTACGGTGTTCACCCAGCCGTCGCCGTAGCCGCCGCAGTAGGGGGCGTCAAACTCCATATCGTTGACCGAGGCCTGCAGGAGGTCGAAGTACATCGGCGTGGTGGTGGTGGCGATGGTGCGGAAGCCCTTCTCTGTGACTTGGGTCACCACGTTGCGGCTGTCGCCGTTCTGTGTGTTGTTCGAGTAGGAGAAGACGACCGGTTTGACGGTATAGTTCGATTTCCAGTAGCCCTTGACGACGAGCTCATTCCAAACGACGACGTTCTTGTTGCAGCTGTCGCGCAGCCAGGTGCCGAGTTGCTCCACCAGCCAGGGCTGGATGTCGTGGGTCGTGTTGAGGCCATTGTCTTTCATCCACGACTTGTAGGAGGGCGTGGCATCCCAGGCATTTGTGGGACATTCGTCGCCGCCGATGTGGATATAGGGATAGGGGAACACTTTGGCTACGTGGCCGAGGACGGTCTTGAGGAAACTCATGACGCGCGGGTCGGCGACGTTGAGCACGTCACGGCTGACGCCACTGTTGACGCGAACCTCCTTCGGTGTGCCCAAAGGTTGGTAGGAGTCGTTGTAGGCTTGCGTCGAGTCGCACGACAGCCACGGGTAGGAGGCGATGGCGGCCACCATGTGTCCGGGTAGGTCCACCTCGGGCAGAATCTCCACGTTGCGCTCCTTGGCATAGTTGACCACGTCGCGCAACTCGTCGAGGGTGTAGAAGCATCCGCGGCCATACTCAGTGTCGTCGAAGAAGTTGTCGCTACCGATGGCATTGAGCGTCAGTGAGCTTTTGCGGATGGCACCGACGGAGGTTAATTTTGGATATTCGGGAATCTCTATGCGCCAGCCCTGGTCGTCGGTCAGATGCCAGTGGAAGCGGTTGAGCTTGTAGACGGCGGCGGCATCGATGATTTTCTTCACTTCGTCGATGGTGAAGAAATGGCGGGCCACGTCGAGCATGAAGCCGCGCACAGGCATCTCGGGCTGATCCTCGATGGTCACAGTGGGAAGCAACCAGTCGGCCGACGGGTTGTTCTTACCGGTGAATATTTCGATGGGAAGCATCTGGCGGATGGTGGTTAGCGCATAGAGGAAGCCTGCATATGAGTTGGCTTCCACGTTGATGCCGTCGGTACCGACGGTGAGGTTGTAGGCTTCGCGTGCGAGGCCGTCGTTGACGGTGAAGATGATGGCCTTGCCTGTGCCGTTCTCATTCAGCGTGATGCCGCTGGCGGCGTTCAGGTCAGCCACAAACTGCTTGATGATGCCGTTGATGGAGTCGGTGGCGGCAAGGGTGCTCACGATGGGTTTGTAGGCCGTGAGGTCCTTGAGCTGCAGCGTGTCGTTACCCTTGGTGAGTTTAGCGGGGTAGGGGATGATAGGCAGTTGCGCCACGCCTTTGTAAGTCTCCTCGGGCACAAACTGCATCGGTGCGTTCTTGTCTGACGAGGAGTAGAGGCGGATGTCGCTGCCGGCGGAGAAGCCGCCCCAGCTGTTGAGGCTCTGGCCGGTGTTTCCTTTCGGGCAGATTTTGACATTGCTGCCACTTTCCACGATGGCGAAGAGATTGTTGGTCGTGACCCCCGTCTTGGCCTGCACGTAGTCGCCCTGCGAGGTGCCCGTGTAGGTGAGGCTCAGACCGAGCTTGTTCGTGAAGGTGTAGCCGTCGGTGGCATTGCCTTCCACTTTCCAAAGTTGTGACCCCGTGACGCGTGGTGCGGCCGATTTGCAGCCTTTGCCATCGCCGTTCGAACTCACGACGGCGTCGCCTTGGGTGAACTTCAAGAAGTACCATACTTCGTTGTCGTCAGTGCTGATGGTGGGCAATGCGGCTTGGGCCACTTGCGAAATCAGCGAGAGCACGACAATCCACACAAAAAAGATAGTCCTGTTCATACGTTGTTAGGTTTGTAATAATAACTTTTGATTATTGATGTTAATGTTGCAAAGTTAGCAATTTTTAATGATAAAACATCCGGAACGGTCGTAAAAAACGCGTTTTGGGGCTTAAAAAGGATAATTAAAAGAATGTGGGAGAGGAAAACTTTTCTTTTTTATTTGGTCGTTTCCCGATTATTCGTTAACTTTGCATCGCAAAAGTGGGGTAATTCCTTTTTTTTGTTTTCATGGACTTGTAGCTCAGTTGGTTAGAGCAACAGACTCATAATCTGGAGGTCCTAGGTTCAAGCCCTAGCTGGTCCACTTTCAAAATCAAGGAGTTACGAATTTCGCAACTCCTTTTTTCTTGCCTTTGCGTAAACAATGCGTAAACAAACTGTTTGAGTTGACCGTGTTTTACACATAGAATTTCAATGATGCTCTATGCAATCCTGTAATATCTTTACCCGAAGTTTTGTTAGTGCAACAACACTTTACGATTAAATAAACTCAAATATACTCCATTTGCATGTTGATTTACAGAATAATGTTGTAACTTTGCAAGTGCAATGCATTTATGGCAAACCATGACCAATAGGTGCTCTTTCCTAATAAGAAAAAGTGAGTTTGTCTAACCTTCGTGGGAGGGTCATCCCATTCCGATGAATCGAAGCGTAGAGGGGGTATTAGTCGGAAGATACTCTATTTCAAACAATACGTGAGAGTTGCTTCAGGGGTTGAGACCGATTAGCAGAAGCCCGGTTACCAGTCAGCGACAGGAGACAACGAGATTGCACCGCTGCATATAACGACAATGTTTTTATCCGTCAAAGGATAGGGACTCAGTGGTTATATGCAGCGTTTTGTATATGTACGCCTCACATTGCAAAGCGGCTGTATTCAGAGGTTATGTTGAACATAAACAATGAATGCAATGGAAAAATTAACCAAGTCATTGTCTCTTTTCAAAGAGCGTAACTGTTCTGTCTCTATCGTGTTGGATTCACGTACTCGTAGGAAAAATGCGTGTGAGTTTCCCTTATCTCTTCGTTTCACGATTGACCGCAAGTTCTTCTACTTTACAGTTGGAAGTTCTTTTACTGAGAAAAAATTCTCGGACATCTGCAATGCGACGAAATGTAAAAGCGAGAACTACAAACTTCAGAAAGAGTGGAAAGATACCATTGCTCCCAAGTACAAAGAAATCTTGATGAACCTGAACAAAGGCGGCATCCTGACATTTGAGATGGTACGTCAATGTATCATGGGTGAAGAAGTGGTGCTATCCAAAGAGGACATAACCCAATCACAATCCTTTATTAGTATATGGGAGCAAGTCATTCACGAATTGCGTACAGAAGATGGAGGAGTACGTTTCACCACCGCAGAAAGTTATGAGTGTGCGCTCAAATCATTCAGAAAGATTCTTGGAGAAAATGCAATCAAGGGCTTTGGCATCTGTGCGGCAGAACTTCAGAAATGGAAGGATGGTATGCACAATGGAGTTAAAGACGAAAATGGTGCGATTGTCGGAAAAATCAGTGATACCACGGCCGGTATCTACTTGCGCTGTTGTCGTGCCGTATGGAACAGGTGTGTGCATGAGGGCTACCTCAAAGATGTTCCCTATCCTTTTTCCAATAAAAAAGAGAAAGGGCTTGTAAGCATTCCCAAGAGTGCAAAACGCAAGCAGAGCTTCTTGAACGTAAGTCAGATGACAGAACTCTACAATCTTTTTGTTTCAAAGAAATATCCTGAACATTGGTCGGAAGAATATGTGCAACGTGCGCATTATTCATTGGGATTATTTCTTGCTCAATACCTATGTAACGGTTTCAATATGGCTGATGCAGGGCGATTAACATACGACAACTACTATTATCAGACGGGTGGCAAGGCATTCCGCTTCAACAGAAAGAAAACATCCCGACGGAGTGCTGACGGTTCAGAGGTGATAGTCCCTATCATCCCTCCCTTACGATATATCTTGGATGAGATTGCTGCACCTCCGACTCGGGACGGTTTTGTGTTCCCCGATATATTAAAAGGAGCGGAAACGGAAGAGTTACGCCGCAAATACACTATGCAAGAGAACTCAAACGTGAAAGACCGCGTCATTAAAATTTGCCATGAGGCATTGAATTGGGATAAGTCCATCTGTCCGTCCGGCACATGGTGCCGACACTCGTTTGCTACTAATCTGCATAATGCCGGAGTGGATATGGATTATATCTCTGAAAGCATGGGGCATTCAACTTCTGATCATGCCATTACTCAAATCTATATTGAGCATTATCCTCTCGATATACAGATGCAGAACAATTCAAAACTGCTAAACTTGGAGAATTCTTCTGAAAGGGATGCTCTGTTGGCGAAGCTGGCAAGCATGTCCACAGAAGAACTGCTCAAATTATTCAGACAACCTTAATCCGTAATGCTGATGATAAATTTCATAGAAAGGATAAAATCCTATTCCAAAAGGAAGGATGCGGCTGATATGGCTATCCGTGCATGGAAATCAGCTAACGAAGAAGTGTATGCTGACTTTTGTAAGCGCATTGATGCTGTGGCTAAAGGCGATATGTCTGTTCTGATAGATATGTATCAGATGATGCGTGACTGTACACCACCAGAAGCTTTGATTATGTATAATTGGCTTTCTGATTTTGTAAACGGAAAAGGTGTATCAGGTGTCGAAAATCAACAGTGGGCTGGCCAATATACCGAGACCATCGCCAGATGTATCACCAACATGCGTTTGTGGATAGGCATCAATGTGAAAACAGGCATGGTAGAACTGCTCACTTCTCCAAAGTCAGGGCTGCTGATGGTACATTCTGAAACGCCTATTGAAATATGGAATCATCTGCCGCAGGGGTTAAGGTCCTACTTAATTGGGCAATTAGATATGTTCATGAAAAACAGCAAAGGATGTTATCTGTTGAGCAAACTGGAAAGAAAAATGGTTTATCAGTTCCTGACCTATATCCCTCAAATTGTTTTCCTCTCTCATGCAGTATTCATTGGTGGGTTCATGGCTAACTTGTATGACCGTGTAATGGAAAAGAAAGAAGACTTGGCTTATTTTATGTATTATTTCGTGGTATTTGACCACGGTCTTTCACGTATAGCCAAGTTATTCAACCGCCTGTTGAACAGTGAAGAGGTTGACAATGGCGATATGCTTCTTGTAAAGTCATGCGTTACACTCCTTGTCAATGAAAGTATTGAAATGGGTACAGAGACCAAAGCTGATTGGGAAAACACTGCTGAAAGGTGTAACCCAGAAGTATGGAAGGAGGTGATGTTTGCCTTACGAAAAGTAAAAGGCAGACGTGGAAACAAGAAAGTGATACAGTCATTGGACGATATTCTTTTGGGTGACAAAGAACGTATTAAGCAGGGTATCCTTTTGTTTCTTGAAGAGAATACAGAGGACATAAGTCTTGCCTATCTGTTGAAATCATTGGTAAAGTCTGGCAAGATAAAAGCGTCCACAAGATACATGACATTCCACCGTGCCATAGAACAGTTCTCACAACGGCATTATGGGCACGATATACCGCAGAAGCGATACGGGGAAATCAAGGAACTTACTTTGAACTCGCCCCAAAGAGGAAGCAGTTACACCAAAGCAAAACGGATAATAGACCGATGGACGGACTATTTTGGCAATAACGGGTAGTTGGGGAATCCTGCTATCCGTTTTTACTGCAAACATCTGTTGTAATTCGGTCGGCAAAATTAAGGTATAAATAAACCGACCAATACACAGAGTTTCACACACTACCTTTGCTTGCGAAATCGGTTTCACAGAGTTGAACCGATACTTAAAGTATTTAATCATCAAACAAGTAAAGGTATGGAAGAAAAACTCAATCTCAACCAATTACTCCAAAAGCCTATCGCCATGATGACGGGCGAGGAGCTATGTTTTCTCATCACCAAAAGCGTGGAAAGTACAGAAGTGGCCACTCCCCAAGTGGCATCCAAAGGCAACTACTATGGCATAGAGGGAATCGCCCGTGTGTTCGGATGCAGTGTACCCACGGCAAACCGCATTAAGAAAAGCGGTATCATAGACAAGGCTATCACACAGATAGGACGAAAAATCGTAGTGGATGCAGACCTTGCATTGGCTTTGGCAAAGGAATCTGGTGGCATCCATATCAAAGAATAGATGTATGGAAGAGAATTGGAAAAAGAACCTGGCAACAGACAGTTACGGAAATCCGGATCGTTCAATCAGCAATCTCCGGCTTATTTTCACACTGGACGAGAATCTTAGTCAGATAAGGTACGATACCTTCTGTCAGGACGATGTGTGTATCTGCCCTTTGTTCCGCAATGTCAATGGTAACAAAATTGATGAAGAATCAGCAGGAAAGATACAGGACTACTTGGAAAGGACATACAGAATACGCCTGACGCAGAATAAGGTGTTTGAGATACTGAAGACCACTTCTTCTGAACGGAGCTTCAATCCTGTGCAGGAGTTCATCACCAAAGAGACATGGGACGGTCAGCCTCGCATAGCCACAACCATTATAGATTATCTCGGAGCAGAGGACACTTCGCTTGTCCGGGAACAGACAAAACTTTGGTTCGTGGCGGCTGTAGCAAGAGTATTCAATCCCGGTTGTAAGTTCGACAATGTACTGACTCTGCCAGGACCACAAGGTATCGGTAAAAGCACTTTCTTCAAGGCCATCAGCGGAAGATGGTTCAACGACTCATTCTCTTTTGCCAGCGGTGACAAGGAGAAAGTGGAAACCATAACCAATGGCTGGATTATTGAAATCAGCGAGTTGAACGGTTTGAATCGGGCGAATGATGCGGAAGCTGCCAAGGCTTTCCTGAGCCGATGCAGCGACTATATGCGTCCTGCATACGGGCATAAGGTGGTGGAGTTCATGCGACACAATGTTTTTGCGGCTACCACCAATGAGGCAAACTTCCTGCAAGGAGATAATGGAAACCGCCGATGGTGGATTATCCCTGTCAAAGGCAACGGTCATGTGTCAGATTGGTTGGATGATTTGCAGTGTTCCGTTCCTCAACTTTGGGCAGAGGCATATACATATTATAAGCAAGGTATGAAACTCTATTTGTCGCCGGACATGGAGAATGAGGCCAACAAGGTGCAGATGCAACATTCCAACATTCTTGTTGACCCAATTATGGAAGATATTGAAATGTATCTGGAGCGTGAGGTTCCCATTCAATATGCAAATTGGATGATTCCGACACGACTGGCTTATCAGAAAGGAGCCTACTCAGAACCAAATTCCACAATGACCTCACTCAATATGGTTTGTGCCCGACAGATTATAGAGGAACTGCCCAATGATTTGGTCAGACGAAATCCGTCCAAATACACTTCGCAATACATCAACCGCCTGATGTCCATGATTCCCAATTGGAAGCGGAGTGAACAGGAGAAGGTCAAGGGGCTGCATCCAGCCTACTGCGATAAGACGGGACGGACGAAATACCCATGGGTGAGGGTGGACGCTCCAAGTGAAGAGTCCTGCGCAATACTGCCAAGTGAACTGGAATTACCATTCTAATTTCAAAATAAGGGAAAAGAAAAGACTAATGTCTCCTTGTCCCCCTTTTGCCCTCGAAAAAGAATAAAAACAGGAAGTAAGCAAAATAGAAAGTTATAAAAATGCTTGGGACACGGGACAATATAAATCACAATATGAGAAAAGAAGAACTTATCAAACAACTACAAGAACGTGCCCCGTTGTTGGCAAATGCGGTCAGCCACATGCTTACGTATGTTCAAGACCGTTATCCCTCCACCTTTCCAAGCAAGGAACAGACCGAGGCGGTGAACAATTACCTGCGAAGTGTCCATGCCGATGGAGACGGAAGTATATCAGAACGGAATTGTGAACATCGGCGTATTGCGTCACAGAACATCACCATTGCCGCCATCTGTGTATTGGACAGCCAACAACTGGACAGGCTGCAAAACGTACTTGACCACATCGCATACGACAAGGAGTATTATATGCCGGAGAGAGGTTACGGTATGCACCGCTGACTTTCTCTTTTGGCTGCACCATTTATAAACCATCTCAAATTATACAGACGATGAAAACAGATTTGAACTATTGTATAGTGCTTTCGTTAGAGCAACTTGCGTATCTAGCAGGAAGCAAATACGGCATTGACCGTATGAAGATATTGCACCGACTTATTGAAGCGGCTGTGTTGGAAGAAAACGACTATGCCATAAAAGGATTTTCCACAACCTTACAAGTGGGGCAAGCCATCCTTTCGGAAGTGGATTTGTCCTGCAAGTTAGGCTATGACAAGAAGACCATATCCCGTGTACTTGACAAGATGAACCAGTTGGGAATTGTCGCATCCACACAGGGCAACCGAACAAGCGTCCACACATTGAAATGTATATCGGCATGGATGGAAAATGGCAATCGCATAGACAATCCTTTCTATGTCCGAATAAAAGACCGGCAAGAAGAAGGAGAGGATGATTGCAGGCAAACAGAAGCAATGAATGAGGGGTGCGTTTCCGATTCAGATTTTTCCTTCGCAGGCAAAATGCCTGTTATATCAGATAATGGAGAAATTCCTTCTTCCCTTATTTCTGTTTCTTCACAGTCTGCGGCAGAGGAAGAATCCAACGAGGATGTTTCAGCAGATGGTCAGACATAACCATACTGGATATGGCGGTAGAGCCTATGTTTTCGTGTGGGGTCTTGCAAGAAGTTCCTATGTCGCACAAATTCGCTGCGCTCATCCGTACCTCATAGGCATATTCCGGCAGTCGCAAACTCCCACCATGCTGTCCAATTTTAGAAAGAAGTTTCACTCATAACACAATGAAGTATGCAGAAGAAAAAGAATATCAGCAATGAAGTTGACGAAGAAAATGACAAGAAAGTTATAAAGCGTACCCTGCGACTTGAAGCTAGGGTGACGGAACAGGAATACACCCAAGCGGCAGAACTTGCCAAAACCTGCGGTTTGTCCATGAGCAACTATGTGCGCCGCACTGCTTTAGGGCAGCACCCACGGCAACGGCTGTCTGAGCGTGAGGTAGAAGCCTTATGCAGTCTGACGGATGCAAGGGGCGACCTTATCCGTATTGCGGCAGCAGTAAAGTCCATTCAAGCAGACAGACGAGCAATGTATTTCAGCGATACTAGGTTTGTGGAACAATGGATGAGAGTTGCCACGCAATTAATCAACCGCTGGAACCAGATAGAGAATTACCTTACCGAATAAGAGCCCCCACTTGTTATGATAGCAAAAGCCAGTACCATACCGCATGGCGCAAATGCCATAAGATATTCCGTCAATAAAGACAGAGCGGATATAGTCAAAGCCAACCTGTTGCCCGATGACATTTCACCGGAAGCGATGTACGGTCGGATGATGCTCGTGCAGAAGATGTTTGCCGAGAAAATTAACAAGGGCAGACCTCTTGGCAGAAACGTGATAAGAATTGAAATTTCCCCATCCGAGGAAGAGAGCCGAAATTGGACAATGGACGACTGGGTACGTTTGGTAGATGAGTTCATCCGGGTATTCGATTCCATAGACCTTTCCCAAAAGACCAAACGGGCTTCTTCAAAGCAGACCAATCTCAAAGGTTCGCAATACATAGCCGCCCTGCATCGTGATTCTAAAAGTGGCATTCTTCACCTGCACATTGATGCCAATCGTGTGGATATGAATGGAAAAATAAATGATAGCCATAAGATTGGCGAGAGGGCAGTCATGGCTGCGAATATCATTAACGAAAACCGAGGATGGGTACAGTCCAAAGAAATCGGCATACGGCACAGGAAGGAAATCTCAAACTGTTGCATGGAGATACTTCGTGCGATGGACAAATTCAGTTGGCGACAATACAAAATGGAACTGACAAAACGGGGTTACAAAGTGCACATACAAGAAAATGATAAGGGAAAGGTTTATGGTTATTCCATCAAACGGGGGAACTCCAATTATAAATCATCCGTGTTGGGTATCGGGAGAAATCTGACTCCATCAAAGATTGAGGCTACTTGGGCAAAACTGCATCAGCAGGAAGGGAAATCCGAGCCAACAAAATCTATTCCTCAACAAACACAGACAGCCAACGCTGATTCTGTTGTACAACCCAAGATGGCTCCACAGCCTGTTATAAGGTACTATGATATAGCGACAGACGAATATCACAGCTACCATGTGGAGATACCCGAAGCCGCTGACAATATCATCCGGCAAGATTGTTCTTTGGATGAAGCTCATCCGTTGGCTAAGATTGAAGAGATACAGCACACGGCTCTTTTACTCTTTGCCGGGTATTTGGATGCTGCCACAAGTATGGCTGCTTCAAGTGGTGGTGGCGGTTCTGACACTGGTGGCTGGGGACGAGACAAGGACGAGGATGAACTTGAATGGGCACGTCGCTGCGCAAGAATGGCAAACAGCATGTGCAAACGCAGAAAAGGACTTCACAGATAATCTACCTTTTATAAATATAAGAAAATGGGTATAGGAAAATCAAGGGGCACTTCACCTATAAATGTCAACGACATGCTGGAGAAAGTTGAAATCAACCAGCAAATTGAGTCAGAAAAACAAGAAATTGATAAACTTCTCATAGAAATAAGAGAAGCAAAGGAAACGCTGATAAAGTTCAATGAGGATTTGGAGAAAGCTATCGCTGCCGAATGTCGCATTGAGGGTGCACTCAAAGCGGCAGCTGGCAGTTGTGAGAATATAGTCAGGGGCATCTGTAATGCAATTGTGAAAGCTGAACGGGACACGAAATTCAAGACAACAATTACCCCAGAGCAACTTACAAAGCTTAGGCAACTTATAGACCATTCTATTGAAAGTTGGATTTCGGTATTGGCAAATCACCGCGCCGAACAAGCAAAACTTATTGCCGAGCATGAATCTAATATGCGCAAAATCATCAGACGGAATGAGGGCGTTTGGTTTTCCGACTTCTGGATGAAAGTTTTGGTGATATTCTTGATTGTTTATACGGTGGGATTGGGACTGGTCGTATATTGTGTCACTTGAAACTATGAGGAATATCTTTCCACTTTTTTCATGGTAATTGACAGATTTATAGTAATTTGCAATAGAGGTAGGAACAGGGTTGGTAGCAGAGTTAGTAACAGAGTCGGGGCTCTTGATTGTAATCCTGTAGAGGCACTATCAGTACCATATTCTGGTTTTGGCTTTACACCCAATTCTGGCACTCGTGCTACCTTCCCGTGACAAAATACCCGTCTTCTGTATGACAGAAAGGTCACGTTGAACTGTACGATGAATTACTGACAGAACTATAGACATTTCTTGTGCTGATATGAATGGGGTTCTTTTATAAGGCTTACTATTTTATGCCGTCTGTCAGTTGACTGGACTTGCGACATTACTTGTGACATCACTTGCGGCATTTATTATCTGCACAAACTTTATCTGCTCAAGAATGACAACCATCCTCTCCATATTATTGGAGAAGATGACTATTCCTAATCTATATTTTTTACAAGTTGAAGCCAATCCCTCATATTCATTTTGGGGTATTTGCCCTCATAAAATTTTTCTGCAACCGATATAGCTTCAAGTGTATGTGGTGAACTAATTTTTATTAGAGGCCGTAACTGTTTAAGCAGTTCTTCTTCTGTAATCACCTTGATTTTACCATCTTCTACTACAGGATGAGTTGAATCGGACAGCCCCTTTGACTTAACATCGAAGAAAGTATTAATCTTATCAAAAAAATCAGTGATAGATTTTCGTTTAAAAACGATTGGATTATCTCCATTTTTTAAATTGATACGAAGAAATTCTCCTTCCTCGACCTCCTCTTGGTATGAAATACGTGAATAAAATGACACACTCTTACCAACATTAAGCCTTTCTTTTGCTACATTAAAATCCCAACAGACAAAGACATCATTCTCTTGGTCGTATCCAAGAAATATAAAAATATTCGGTGATTTTTTAATCTCGTCAAATAAGTCTCTTTTTGGAAGTTGCGCACGAGTTGTTCCTGGTCTATCTTTAAAAAAGGCTGAAGATAAGTTCTTGATGTAGACATAATAAGGAACATTATCATATTTCATCAAAAAAGGTTGAACCCCTTCAATATATTCAAAGCAAGACCTTTTGTCAAGTTCCTTTCTTATCAACTCTAGCAATGTTTCTGGAAATATTTTTTCAATTTTCATAAGCCTATACTATTGAATAGAATTGTGTTTAGAACTGGATTCGTTTCTTTTGAAGCGACTTTTATTCTCGTTAAGTCACAATCAAATTTGATATTTGATAGTTCAATAGGAATTACGTCGGATGGAATATTGGGGATTTCATTTACATCAAAGAAAGACAAACCATCAATAGCCATTTGGTAATCAAAATAATACTCAAACGCCTTATCAAAATCAGTCCCAAGAGTTGATGCAATTACTTCATTTAATATAAGGTGAAGTTTCAAATCTTGAACTTTTCTTAATATGGAATCTTTCAGGTCGAATACATTTTTTCCTTTACCAGACCTTGTCGTTATTACACTAGCAATGAGAATCTGTGATTTAGTATTGGGCGTAAGTTGCTCATACGAAAATCTATGCTTTCGTTGAGAATTTACCGTACACTTTACTTCTACCTTATCATTGCCATCATTAAAATCGTATTTATCCTCTGGTGAGACATGCCACGACTGTAACATATACACAGGATCTTTAGCTTGTTCTATTACGAACAATTCAGCCCACAAGCCTTGTATTGTCTTTCTTGACGGTTTTGAAAAGACTTTAAAAAGTTCTATCAATTTAGATAATTCCGACGTTACTTCCTTATGACTAGGTCTTTTGTTCATTCTTTGCAGAATTAAGCTGGTTACGTCAATAAAATATCTCAAGAAATCAGGATTGATTGTCTTCAGAGAAATTATCGTATAACGACCTTCGCTGGTCTTCTCTTTGTTCGTTAATCTGCATAACTGATTAAATTGAACAGATATTAGTTCTAAATCAATGTTTGGAACAACTTCAAAATCAATACATTCTACAAAGAATAAGGGATAGCCATTGGAATCAATCCCGATTTTGTGGTTGGGGTTGAAAGGTAATGGCTTAGCTGAAAATTTGTCATCTTCAGCAGTATTATTGCCTTCAAGGTCCAAAAATATATCGTATATGGAATTGTTCATACTATTTACTGTTTTGACTATTTACAAAATTGATGGCCATTTCGTCAGGATAGTAAATTGCCAAGGTATAGAGTTCTTTACCTCCCCAACTATTGGATGTTGACTTCAACTTAATATGATGAATCTGAATCGTTATTGAGTCATCGAACTTAATTTCTTTATCACCTGGATAAGTTGTCTTTCCCTTGATTGAACGACCTGTATGAAGATTGCCAATTTTTAGGGTTTTATCATTGAATTGACGCAAACGAGGTTCCCCGTCATATGCCATTTGTACGATATATGCGTGAGTAATAGGGGAAGTCTCATGTGAAGCATAATACTTCAAGTATCTCAGAGTTGCCTGTTTTCTTGCAGAATCAGGCATATTTTGAAACTTAAAACCTGTTAGAAAATCAATAACATCTTGTATTGGTAACTTTGCGAAACGATGGTTACGATCAGGCGTACCATAGTTCTGGCAAACTTCAAATGTAAGACCACCTAAGAAATTATGTACAAGTTCATTGTTTTCATCTATGGCTTGTACAGCATTCGTAAGTCTCCATCCACGTAGTTTATCATTAACTGTATCAACAGAGAGAATATTCTTACGCGTTGCATTCATTCGTGGGGAAATAATGAGAAGACGCTCTGCTTCATCGATATTCTTACATTCCGTAAACCATTTGCGCATTTCTTCCTCGTGCTCAACATATTCAGAGTACTCAACTTGTACTTCGTCTGGTAAGAATACTCGGCAAGACCATAGGTACTTCTGCTTATATCCAAAGAACCTGCATCTCTGCTGAATTGTATCAGCAGTTGATTTTCCTACACTATATCGAGGCATATATGTAACAGCAAGGTTCTTCACCGTGAAACCACGATTCAACATCTCTGCACCAACAAGTATGTGTGAAGGATAATCCTTCCACGCAATTTTAATATTTTTCTTGCGCTTATTAGAGATAATAAGTTCAAGATTGGTGTCACATATAATGTCTGGGAGAACATCTGCAATTTGTTCAAATGAAGGATAATCTTCGTCATGCTTAGAATACTCTCTAATTGCCTCACTATATCTATTCTTAAAATTATTCATCAAATTGATATATGCAATATCATCCTTACCTGCTCTGATGAAATCAGTCCACATGTCAATTGTACTTGCAATCCAAGTGTGAAATGTTTGACTCGCATCTTGTTCTCTATCTGCATGAACCATCATTGATAAAAACTTTACCGTCTTCTTTAGGCGTACAACAATGGCAACCCCCATCATATGAAGTTGCAGAGCTTCTATTAAAGATGGAGGACATTCGGTCAAATTATTGCGTCTATAATTATAGACTTCAGTCTCTGGTATGGTTAATACCAAGCCAGGTTCATCTTTGAAGAACGTTTTTCCTCCAGTATAACCTTTACCTGGAGTTAAAACTGTATGGTATTTTGGTGACAACAGGTCTAACAAACTAATCAAGAGAGGACCTTGGGGAGTCGCTGTATATTGAACGTAAGAGTGATTAGGAAGAATACTCCGCAATTTTAAGATTGCTCGATAAGTGGATGTAAATTCTGCATCATCTTCCCAGTTTTCAGAATGGTTCTTACTGTTCTTATAGGCATAGCCATTGAGCGAAGCTTGGTCTGCTTCATCATCAATAATCATTACCCCCTTTTTCCCAATCTCATGACTGACGGTTGTTGTTGATAGCAATTCAATGAGTTTCTTAATACGATTTGGATTTTTATGAATTGTTATCAGAATTGTGGGCTTAGAACTAAGGAGTAGTTCACTTTTTATTCTTTGAGCTTCATCTACAGTAGGGTTTTCATGAAGTTTGTAGACCTGATTATTGTTTCCGTCATCCAAAAGATCCTCACGTAAGCGTTCAGATGTCTGCTCTACTAGATTATCTTTAATGCCTGCAAAGTAGATAATAATGCGATAACCATTGTCGCTAGCTAAAGCAGAGAGTGTGGTAAAAGACATGGTTTTACCACTTTGGACATAGCCCACAACCAAACTTGTCGATGATTGCACTTTGTCCACTGTGGGATTTGAACAATGAGACAATACTTCAATAGCTTCTCTTTCTATAGTGTCAACTCCTTCGGAATCAATTTCCTTCGCTAGTCTATCGAGTAGATTTTGAGTCCGTTCTCCCCTAATGGGGCAGAACTTTTCTTGTGTGTCGTTTGAAATAATCTGTATATCCATACTACTGCAAGATGTATTGATTAAACTTGATGCGAAGGTCTGATACGTTACTAATACCGCTTAATGTAGCAGTAAGTTCTGCCATCGCAAATGACTTAAAAATAGAGATAATAGGCATATAGTCATTACTCTTTTTGAATTGCTCGAATCTTGTAAAGAATGGGTGTGCAAGGTTAATCTTGCATACATACTGTTTTACAGAGAAAAGATCGGTGCTTTCATTCGAATTCAGAGTGATTGAATATAGTACGTCTACTCCAGCATCAGTGAACAAATCCATTCTTAGCGAATAATTTTCCCCTTGATAGAAGAAGTCCTCAGTATGACTGTCAATCGGTTTAACATCTTGCACCTTCCTTTCTTCCTGTTTGACAAATTCCTTATTACTTGTCTTATTTTCAACGTCTTGAATTTGTCTTGTCAAGTCTTTGGGCTTTACTTGCTTATCGAGTTTCTTCTTGATATCTTTGGAAATCTTGGCATATTCCTCCTTACTACGTTGTCGATAGTTGTCTGCTTGAGCAAGCAGATTGAAATTATCGGAACGTAATTCATCACGCAAGGCTTCCATAAGAGCGTAAAGATTATCCTCGTCTCTAAAACCATTCTTGTTAAATGTCACTTCAAAGCCTTCTAATTCTAACTCTCCAAAAATCCTGCGATATTTAAAACTACCGACTTGACCAAATATTACACTTGGGAAGTAGCGATCTTCGCCACCCCCAACAATAACACGACCATTTCGCATTAAGACCAGACCATTAGCTCCATTCTGAATTTTGTCCAAAATGGCAATAAATCCTTTGGCTTTATATTTTCCATCATATGACTGATAGTCAATTGCCTTCTTCCATAAAAGACTGTCACCATCTGGCGTTTTGTAATAAGGAGTATTCAAAATCGCATAATTTGCAGCTTGTATTGATTCTCCGTTTACTACAATTTTCAACTCTTCAGAACGCAAATATTTTCGGTAAATGCTTGAAAGATGTCTTCTTATCTTGTCCATCTGATTTGCAGAAGGGGCATTAGAAGATAGTGCTGTCAAATAGATTTTCGTATAATGTTCTTCCGGAGCTAAAGATTTATTTTCTACGATTAGTTCTTCACGGCCTTCTGATGTTACCTTCTGTAAGTCAAAAGACGTGGTTCTTTCTACGTCTTCACCTAATGCCTTGGTTGAGACTGACCATTTATCCGCTAACCAAACAGAAGCGGTTTTCATTCCCATTCCAAACTGGTTTAATCCCGTATTATCTAAAGGAATATGCGCAGGTTCAAACGCTCTTTTAAAATTGAGCGTATCTATACCAGCTGCATTATCAATTATACTAATAGTGTCGGCGTTACGGTCGATAGTTATTTCTACTTGCAATTGATAATCGGGGTCAAGAGTTTTAATCTCTGTCTTATGATTGAGATAGCTTTGTACCGCATTATCTACATACTCGGCAAGGGTATTAGAAACCGTATTGACTAAGTTCCTAAATGTATTATACACATTGGGCTTCAGAGCAATAGACACTTTATCAATATGTTCAGTTTGCATCATAATCACCTACTATTAATAATTTTTCTGCTATTCTTTTGACTACTTCTACATTTACGGCATTACCAAAAGCCTTGAAAGCTTTAGCGCATGTATCCGGATAGTATTGAAGTTCCTCCATACATTGTAATGCCGCAGCTTCTTTACGTGTCATGTACCGTCCTTTTTCACCATTAGGTGTTTCTATCCATGGGAAAATAGGTATTTGCGTAGTCGTTAATACTAACGCTGGTGAAAAAGTTGGTCTTTTAACACGAATTCCAGAAGGTCTAAATTGAATTATCTTGTTGTAGAGTGTTCGAGGAACTTCGGGGTCTTGTCCACAATTCCACTCAAACTTTTGATGGCTATTCTCAAACCCGGGTTCTCGAATTTCATGAATCCACTCATCAATCCACTCCTTATTATCATTATAGAACTTACGATTATACTCAATAAACTGCTTTTTCCAGTATGGGAACTGACGATTTTCAAGTTTATTAGTTTGTGAGTATATGGGCAAGCATTGTAGATAATCATCCTTAGAATTACCCATTATTGGTTCCCCAAAGCGTCCTAATTTACCATCCATTTGGCGGCGTTGTTGGTAATATGGAGCAATACCCTTGTAATCGTAATTAGCCCCAAATTCCATTGCCCAAATGGGAAAAGTGGGCACAGGAACATTGTGCTTATCTAGCAATTGCAGGAAGTGCTCCCATGCTTCAAGATGTTTTCTCGTTATTGGTCTAAGCGACATATAATCAGTATCTTCTGGATGAATGATAGAAGTGATATGACACTCAGGGCGTTGAGTGTAATCGGGGAACTCAAATCCTTTAAGACCGCCTTTTGAATGAAGGCGACCTACTATATAAATACGGTTTCTATGTTGAGGAACACCAAAGTAATGTGGAGAGATAATTGCATCTTGCACATCATACAGAGAAGAAAGTTTCTCATAAATCACGTGATAGGTGTTGTGATTATCGTGAGTTTTCAAGTTTGACACGTTCTCCAAAAAGACATATTCAGGCTTATGAAACTCCAAAATCTCCATAATCTTATAAAATAAATTACCTCTATCTTGTTGATCGTTGAAACCTTCTTGCTTTCCTGCTTTGCTAAATGGCTGACACGGGAATCCCGCACAGAGTATATCATGTGACGGTATGTCGTTTTTTATATTCACTTGATTAATGTCACCGTGACATTTAATACCGTGATTTAGATAATACAATTCTTGTAGTTCTTGCTGAAGTTCTGAGGCAAATACACACTTACATCCAAGTTTTTCAAGAGCAAGATGGAATCCTCCTAAACCTGCAAACAAATCTATAAATCTATATTGCTTCATATTATGGCGTATTTAACGGGATATTTGCTAATGTTAGAACTTATATAGTTCATTTTTTACTTCTCCTATATTTTTGGTTGCTCGCATTAGGATGTTCTGGATTGGTCATTTCAAGATAGCCAGCCTCTACAAGTGACATGATATATGTTTGTCTATTCTTGCTATGATTTGTTACTCCGATTCTATTAAGAATTTCCTTGCTGCTGCGTGGCACACTACAGAAGTTTACAATGTCTTTTTGCTTATTTGTTATTTTAGGACGCTTGGTGTCTAAGTAGGCATTGAGAGAGTCAGAGTTAGTGTCTAAGTCTGTGTCAGAGTGTCCAAGTCCAGTGTCAGGGTTGGTGTCCAAGTGTCTAAACTCGGCATCTAAGTTGGTGTCATAGTATCCAAGTTTAGTGTCTAAGTTGCCATTAACTTGGTTACTTTTATTGCTAGCTTGGTTACTTTTCTCGTTGACTTGGCTACCTACTGGCCTATTTATAGTAATCACAAACTCATTCGTCCTATCGTTGTTGATGAACGAAACATTCATATCCTCTGACAAGGCACGAAGCATACCACTACCTGCTCCTGTGTAGGGGAGCAAATGAATGGCATTTGTGAAAAGGAACATATTGCGAGGCATAGAAGTTCCCACAACAATATCATCTACAGAAAGCCCATTGGGAAGTGTTCCGGGACTGTGTATCTCCACCCTGTCGTCAAAGATGAATATGCGGATAGGGGCTGTCGCATTCAGCGAGCGATGCACTAAAGCATTTACGGTGAACTCAACAAGGCTGATGTATGGAATCTCTAATACACCTTGCGAGTTAAATTCATCCCCAACCTGTATATGGCGCAAGTTTCGGGTGAAGAAATCCATAATAGTCTCAAACTGATGAAGCAGATTGCCCTCAATGTCGGCTTCATTCACCTTATCACGAAACTGCGTACCGCCAAGATTGTTGCCAACGAAGCAGATACACTTTGCTGTCATCACAGGAAGCCAACGCTGGGTGTACTTGCCAAACAATAACATTGCAGCCACTGTGATTTTTCCATCGGGACGGATGAAACGTAGGTTACGCAGCAGTTTCTCTCCATCGTGCCCACTGGCGATAGCAGAGCAGACTATATCTAAAGAAGCTTCGCGAAATGCGTCACCCACCAAACCTTTTCTCGCTAATACCTTTTCAAACTTGTTGCTCAGGAAGGTTTTGATGGTACTCTCACCTAAGTCCTTAATTGTGGCATCTCTTACCCCAGCTTCATCAGGCGAGAAACTGCCGCAGTCCGTCATCATCTCGGCAAGCTCGGTATTATCGAACACCTTGCGTTTGTCGGCACCATTCTTTACCCACACAATGCCACGATTGTCATGGTAAGGCTTATTTACCCCTTCTTTAATATGAGCCACAACAAGGCTTCCACCATCCATAGGAATTGTTTCCACATCAACAAGAATGGCAGGAACAACATTCTCTGATGCTATGTTGCCAAGTGTATTCGTGGTTTCCTGTACTTCCAGATATGACAAAGGATTGACACTGCCGGTTTTGTCCTTCACACCAACAACCAGTGTTCCACCACGTGCATTGCTGAATGCCACCAATTCGCAGCCGATGTCGTAGTTGTCAAGGATCCGTTCTTTGAACTGCACCTTACTGACTTCACCTGACTTTATCTGTTGAATAATATCTATTTCCTTCATTTCTTCAAATGTTTTTGGTTAAGCAGTCTACCTGCATCAATATTCAAAGCCTCTGCTATACGTAAGAGGTTTCTTGCATCCGGCTGCATGGTGTTCGTCACCCATTTGGAGACAGTAGCCCTGTCTTTTCCTAATTGTTCTGCCAGCCACTTACTGCTTTTTTGTTCTTCGGCAAGCACTATCTTCAGCCTGTTAATCATTTCTTTTTCCATAAATGACATTCTTTTCGGTGTAAAGGTACAAATAAACCCTGAGAATCAAGATGAAATACATCAAAAAAAAGCATCTTTTTATAAATAATTGGCAATAACATCAATCTTATTTCTTGCTTATAGCAGAATATATGGAAAGGAGGGGATTCTATATATCCCATTCAAATGAGGCAATAACAATATCCACTTTCCTTCACTCCCTCTCTCAATTCTGCGTAAACAATGCGTAAACAAACGGTTTCAGTTAGGGGTATTTGGTGAGTTTCATAGAGGATTGCGAATTTTGCAACCAGCTGATATTCAACAAAGATTAATAAAACGGACTATCACAAAATATCATCTTATCGTTCTCATAATCTGGAGGTCCCAGGTTCAAGCCCTGGCTGGTCCACATTAATAATCAGCGATTTACGAATAAACGTAGGTCGCTGATTTTCGTTTTGCGAAAACAATGCGAACACAAAAGGTTTGAGTTTTACGGTTTTGCAGATTGAACATCAACAAATCTTATGAT
>CAYPJA010000008.1:0-80087 GCA_964411005.1 uncultured Prevotella sp.
CTGCTTTAAGAGAAGAGTATCTATTGTAACGACTACAAGGAGGTTGTAGATACCTTTGTGCTGAAGACCATCAAACGGTTTGAGTCCAAGGAGAAAAGCCGTATGCCGTTGCTGCCCGAATACAAGGATGCCGAGGATAAGGATTTTGCCCGCAAGCTTTTCCGTGCCACCATCCTCAATGCTGACCAGTATCAGCGTTACATGAGTGAGGCGAGCCGCAATTGGGACTTCTCGAGGTTGGCCTATATGGATATTGTCATCATGCAGATAGCTATTGCCGAGATGCTTACCTTCCCGAACATTCCGGTCAGCGTGACCATCAATGAATATGTCGATTTGGCCAAACTCTACAGCACGCCCAACAGCGGACGCTACATCAACGGCATGCTCGACACCATAGCCCGCTATCTCATACAGACGGGTCGGCTGCTTAAGTCGATGGGTGAGCCGCGCTCGAAGAAGCAGGCTGAGCACCTCAGGCAGATGGAGCAGGCGGGTGAAGATGGGCTGCAGTCACAACAGCCTGACGGTCTGATTAATGAGGACTGGTCAGATGAAACTGCAGAAGACGAGCTGCTTGATGCGGGAGACGGTCAACCCGATGAAGAGTAGGCTCAATAAAAACAAGTATATCAATCAAAAATATAGTTAAGATAAAAATGAATTCATTAGTTTTAGCTGCACAGGCAGCACAGCAGAGTGGAGGCGGATGGGGCTTCATAGTGATGATGATAGCTATTTTTGCTATCATGTGGTTTTTCATGATTCGGCCCCAGCAGAAGCGTCAGAAGGAAATCCGCAAGTTTCAGAACTCGCTGCAGGAGGGTTCACAGGTGGTTACCGGCGGTGGCATCTATGGAACCGTGAAACATATAGACTTGGCCAAGAACACCGTTGACGTGGAGGTAGCACGTGGTGTTGTCATTACGGTCGACAAGGGCTATGTCTTTGCTAATGCCTCTTCGCAGATGCAAAACAATTAAATTAGAAAAGTTATAAACAAAAAGGAGCCGGGCTTTCTTGTTTCGGCTTCCCCAAAAGGGATGGATTTATCACGCATAAGCCTAAAGATCAGAAACACGATGTTCAGCAGACTGAACAAAGAGTTTCTGATTTTTTTGTTCTTTCTCGCCTTGAGTGGCTCGTTTTGGCTTTTGATGGCTCTCAACGAGACCTATGAGAAGGAATGTGTGGTAGGCGTGCGCATGACCGACGTGCCGCGTAATGCGGTCATAACCACACCGGTCGACGACACCGTGCATGTCACTATTCGTGATAAAGGATTCACACTGGTCGCCTATACCTATGGACGACGTCTTTATCCCGTCAACATCAGCTTTCCCACTTATGCCAACCGGTCAACCGGTATGGGCCGGGTGTCGGTGGCCGACTTGCAGAAACTCATCTATCAGCAGCTCTACAAGTCGTCGCGCATCGTCTCTGTCAAGCCAGACAAACTGACATTCTATTTCAATTTTGGTCGAAAGAAGGAGGTGCCAGTGCGTCTTGACGGCACGGTCACGGCTGCCAACAGTTACTATCTGTCCGATGTCCTGCTCCAGCCGAAGAAAGTGACAATCTATGCCAACGACCATCTGCTTGACAGCATCAAGTATGTTTCTACTGAGAAGCTGAGGCTGTTGGCCATCGATGACACGGTGCAAAAGGACGTTTCCTTGGCTGCGATGCGTGGCGTGAAGATTGTTCCATCCACGGTGCGTCTCTCTATCTATCCCGATATTCTGACCGAAGAGTCGTTTGAGGTGCCTGTTCACGCCATCAACATGCCCGAAGGCAAGGTGTTACGCACGTTTCCGCAACGTGTCAACGTCAGATTCGTGGTTGGGGCAAGTCGCTTTCGCAGTGTGCATCCCGAACAGTTTGTGGTGGTGGCCGACTACCGAGACATTGCGGCCCGTCCGTCAGCCAAGTGCAAGCTTTACCTGAGGTCGAAACCGCGTGGCGTTATGAAAGCGCATCTTGACATTCAACAGGTCGATTATCTCATCGAACAGCAATGAAGATAGCAATTACGGGTGGGATAGGTTCAGGCAAGAGCTATGTATGCGACATCTTGCGGCAGGACTTCGGCATCGAGGTTTACGACTGTGATGCGGCGGCCAAGCGCCTCATGCGTGATTCGGATGCGTTGCGGGCGGTCTTGACAACGCTCGTTGGCAAGGAAGTATATATAGGTAGGGTGTTGCAGAAGCGTGTGCTGGCGCAGTTTCTGTTGGCTTCGGAGGCAAACAAGCAGGCGGTCAACGATGTAGTCCATCCGGCTGTTGCACGCGACTTTGAGCAGTCGGGACTCGACTGGCTGGAGAGTGCTATCCTCTTCGATAGTGGTTTTAGCAGGCGCACTCATTTTGACCGTGTGGTCTGTGTGACGGCTCCGTTGGAGATACGCATTACCCGTGTCATGGATCGTGACGGTATCACACGTCAGAAAGCGCTCGAATGGATAGCGAGCCAGCTGCCGCAGGAAGAGGTTGCACGCCGCAGCGATTATGTTGTTCTGAACGATGGAGAGCATGAACTGTGGTCACAAATAAAGAAAATCGTCAATCAATCATATAGTAAATCATAATTTTAAAACAATGGAAACAATTCTTTCTATAGCCGGCAAGCCGGGACTTTACCGGCTGGTAAGTCGGGGCAAGGGAACTCTTATTGTAGAAACGCTCGACGGTTCACACCGCCGCATGCCAGCATTTGCCACCGATCGTGTGACGAGTCTTGGCGACATTGCCATGTATACCGATGCAGATGATGTGCCTTTGTGGCAGGTGCTCAAGAGTGTGGGTGAGAAGGAGCAGGGTAAAGAAGCTTCCATCAACTACAAAAAGTGCCCGGGCAAGGAGTTGCGCGAATATTTCGCAACCGTACTGCCTAACTTCGACCAGGATCGTGTGCATGACAGCGACATCAAGAAGTTGCTCCAGTGGTACAATATCCTTGTGACGAATGGCTTTACCGATTTCGAGAAGACGCTCGCCCCCACCGAGGGCGACAATGTCGACGACCGCAAGGACGACAATGATAGCGAAAACAAGGAAGATTGATTAACTTCTTTTTCGAGTGAAACAGATCGAATAGAACAGGAGGAGCAGAAATGCCCCTCCTGTTTTCGTTTTATTATAGCCTTGATTATTGTTGGGCTTAATCAGATCTTTGTTTGCGGATAAACACGAATGGTGACATTATGTCTCGTTTTTATGACACTCTGTCGGATATTTCGCGTTGGTATGCAAGTTGCAAAAGGATAGATGTAAACATTCAACAAAGAACAAAATTTTAAAAATAGGAGATAAAGATTATGTATACACGTAATGGTTGGCTTCCTGAAGTCTTCAAGGACTTCTTTGAGAACGGAAACATGGTGAGGGCTAATGCTACGGCTCCGGCCATCAATGTCAAGGAGAACAAGAATGGCTATATCGTGGAACTTGCGGCTCCCGGACTGAAAAAAGAAGATTTTGATGTCAACATCAATCAGGATGGTGATCTTGTTATCAAGATGGAGAACCACAACCAACAGCAGGAAGAGGACACTCACTATCTGCGTCGCGAGTTTTCCTACACCAAGTTTGAGCAAACGCTCGTCTTGCCCGACGATGTCGACAAAGCCCAGATTACGGCACGTGTTGCCGATGGCGTGCTGACTGTCGTTCTGCCTAAGGTGCAGAAGGAAGAACAGAAAGTGGGCCGCCAGATTGAGATTGGATAATACGCATAGATGTTTTGAGATTTATTAATTGTGTGATTGTTAGTTTTTTGAGCCTTGAATATGTGAATATTCGAGGCTTTTTCGTATCTTTGTAACCATTATGACTATAGCAATAGATATACTTTACATCGTCTTTTCCATCATGTTGGTGCTTTGGGGCGCTAGCAAACTGACCGATGGGGCCGTGGGCGTGGCTGCGCGCATGGGCATGCCCCAGATTGTAATAGGTCTTACCATCGTGGCCATGGGTACGTCGATGCCCGAGTTTTGTGTCAGTCTGGTCTCAGCCGTTAAGGGAACGCCCGATATGGCCGTTGGTAATATAGTGGGAAGCAATATCTTCAATGCGATGCTCATCGTGGGTTGTGCAGCTCTGGTGGCCCCCATGACCATACTTCCGTCGACAGTGAGGAAGGATATTCCGTTTGCACTGGTGGCTTCGGCCGTGCTGTTGATGATGTGTCTCGATGGCACTATCAGCCGTTTAGATGCGGCTGTGCTGTTTGTGTTGTTCCTCATCTTTATGTATGTAACGCTCAGAGGTCCTAAAATGTCCGCACCCGACTCCGGACAAGAGGCCGATGAGCCGATGAAGCCAGTCAAGGCTGTGCTCTTTATCCTGCTGGGGTTGTTGGGTCTCATTGTGGGCAGCAATGTCTTTGTCAGTCATGCCTCATCGCTGGCTGGTGCCATGGGTGTGAGCGAGGCCGTCGTTGGTCTGACCGTTGTCGCCGGAGGTACGTCGCTCCCCGAACTGGCAACAAGCATCGTGTCGGCCCGCAAAGGCAACAGCGGCATTGCCATTGGAAACGTGCTTGGCTCCAATGTGTTCAACATCTTGTTCATACTCGGTGGCACAGGTCTCATCACCCCTATGACCATTCAGGGAATCACCACAGTCGACCTCTCGATGATGATGATCTCAATGATTCTGCTATGGCTCTTTTCCTATACAAAGTATACTATTCAACGATGGGAGGGTGCTCTGCTCGTGGCCTTGTATGCAGGCTACATGGGCTGGCTGATTGCCAACGCATAGTCTGCTATTTTGGCGTTATGCAGGAAGCAGCACATGATTAAAGTGCCGTTGTCCCGACAAGGGGGCAACGGCACTTTAATCATGTGCTGCTTCCTGACTTTAATATAGAAGCAGTGGCTTATTCACCGTAGATTTCTTTTAGTTTGCTTTTGAGTTGCTCGCCGCGCAAGTCGCAGGCGATGATTTTGCCTTGCGGGTCGAGAAGCACGTTGCTTGGTATGCTGTTGACGCCATAAATTGAACCGGCGGCGCACTGCCAGCCCTTGAGATCCGACATCTGGGGCCATGCCAAGCCCAAGTCTTTGACACTCTGTCTCCATGAGTCTGCTTTGCTGTCAAAGCTCACGCCAACGACGTTGAACCCCTTGGAGGCATGATAGCGGTTGTATACATCGACCACGTTGGGCATCTCCTGTCGGCACGGGCCGCACCAGCTGGCCCAAAAGTCGACGAGCACGTATTGCCCCTTTCCGGCCCATTGGCTGAGTTTGACCTCCTTGCCGTCCATGTCCTGCATTGTCAAGTCGGTGAACATCAAGCCGGGACGACGTTTCTCCTTAGCGGCCAGCATCTTCTTCACGCCTTGCATGACCGGATGGTCGTAGTAAGCGGTTGTCGAGTCGAGGAGTGCCTCCAGCTCACTATAATCGAGCGTATAGGGAAGTGACGAAGTGAAGATGAAGAAAGCCGGAGTCACATCGTTGCGGTGCTGCTGAATATAGTCGGTGAGCAGTTTGTTGGTCTTTATGCCAATCTTTTCCACTTCCTGTTCCAATTGCGCACGCTTGGTGGCCGCCTCCTCTGAGGTATCGTCCTTCATTTCCAGAAACTGGCGGTAGAGGTCCGACTGTTGTTTCTCCATAACCGCGTATTCAGCTTGTTTTGCCACAAACGTGCGGTTCATGTCGCTGCCCTTCACCACCAAGCCGCCTTGGGTCATGTCCACGTCTACGGGGGTGCCATCGTTGACAAGGACCACTACATTCGGATTCTCGCCTGCCTGTTGCATCACGAAGAGAAATCCGTTGGGACGGATGTCGCTGTTCAGTTCAAAGCGTCCGTTCTTCACGGGTACGGCGCGCAAAGTGCGTTGGTTCATGTTCTTCATCACCATGATGCTGTCGGCCGAGGCTTTGCCCGTCACCTTGAAGGCCTGTTCCTGCGCGCATGCCATGAGCGTAATCAGGCTCATCAGCGCGAGTGATAATGTTTTTCTCATTTTTTCTATTTTTGATTCTGTATTTCTTTATCATGCAAATTTAGCGGTTTTCTCCCATATTCGGCCATCGTTGCCGACATTTTTTTGTAACTTTGCGTGATTTTATCGTGAACCGTCATCGTTTAAACTATTTTGCGCGATGGCATCTATAAGACGAAACGAATATGGAAAGAGAAAAAGAGGGTCTTCAAGCCTTGGGGGCGAAGACCCAGTACAAGATGGATTATGCGCCGGAGGTGCTGGAGGCATTCACCAACAAGCATCCCGGCAACGACTATTGGGTGCGCTTCAATTGTCCTGAGTTTACGAGTCTGTGCCCGATTACCGGTCAGCCAGACTTCGCCGAGATTCGCATCAGCTACATCCCTGACGTGCGAATGGTGGAGAGCAAGAGTCTGAAGCTCTATCTCTTCAGCTTCCGCAACCACGGCGACTTTCACGAAGACTGTGTCAACATCATCATGAAAGATCTTGTCAAGCTTATGGATCCCAAGTATATCGAGGTGACAGGCTATTTCACGCCCCGTGGCGGTATCAGTATTTACCCCTACGCCAACTACGGTCGTCCGGGCACGAAGTATGAGAAGCTGGCTGAATACCGCTTCATGAACCACAGTCTGGAGAAATAATCCGCTCAAAGTCGTCGCAGAGAGTTCTTATCGACGGATAGAGCAGATGGCATCCCGCATCGAGAAGAGACTTATCGGGCAATGGGCCGCTGTTGACGGCGATGGTGAAGCACCCGGCGGCTACACCGGCTTCGATGCCCAATGGCGCGTTTTCTATCACGATGCCCTCCCACGGCTTTAGGTTTCCGGCTTTTCGCAGCCCCGCCAAATAAGGGTCGGGGGCGGGTTTGCCGTGCTCCACGTCGTAGGCAGTGGTGACGTGCGCGCTATCAAGATAGCCGCTGAAGTCGCTCAGCAGATGGCGGATGAGCGGCTTCTGACCGGATCCCGTGACCACGTTTACGCTCAGTCCTGCCAGCCGAATCTTGTTCATCAACTCCCGTACACCGTCGAAGACAGGTGCGTCGCCCATGCTGTGGAAGATGCGTGTCTTCTCGTCGTACATGCGCTGAGCCTCTTCGGAGATGTCGATGCCCTTCTGTGCCTTCACGAAGTTGCGGATGGTGTCTACGCCGCGTGCTCCTTCTGTGGCATAGGCGTCGTCGGCGGTCATGCGGATGCCAAACTTGGCCATCGACTGCTGCCAAGCGATGGCATGGAGTGGCATCGAGTCGTAGAGCACGCCGTCCATATCAAACAAGACAGCCTTCCACAGTCGCTCTCCGGGAGCGACGTGGAGGCTGTCGAAGTAAGCCTTTTTGGCTTCTTGCAGATGATTCATTTTCCTTTTTATGCCTCTTTGGCCAGACGCTCTTGGATGGCTTTGCTCTCGGCCTCATAGCCGGGCTTATTGAGCAGGGCGAACATGTTCTTCTTGTAGGCCTCCACACCCGGCTGATTGAACGGGTTGACGCCCTCGATGATACCGCTGATGCCGCAAGCCTTCTCGAAGAAGTAGATGAGCTGTCCGAGATAGTAGGCGTTGAGTTCTGGCATACTGATGCGGATGTTGGGAACGCCACCGTCGACATGAGCCAAACTCGTTCCCAGTTCGGCCATCTTGTTCACCTCGTCTACGCGTTTACCTTCCAGGAAGTTGAGTCCGTCGAGGTTCTCGTCGTCGTGGGGGAAGAGGAGCTTGCGCTCAGGCTGTTCCACGGAGATCACAGTCTCGAAGATGGTGCGCTCGCCATCTTGAATCCACTGGCCCATGGAGTGAAGGTCGGTGGTGAAGTCGCAGGCGGCGGGGAAGATGCCTTTGTGATCCTTTCCTTCACTTTCGCCGTAGAGTTGCTTCCACCATTCGGCGATGTAGTGCAGTTTTGGCTGGAAGTTGGCAATGATTTCTATCTTCTTGCCGGCCTCGGTGTAGAGTCCCTGTCGTATGGCAGCATACTGAGCTGCGATGTTCTGTGCGAAGGGCACGTCAGGCGCGGTGGCCTTCTCCATGTCCTGTGCGCCGCGGATGAGTTCCTTGATGTCGAATCCGGCCACGGCGATGGGCAGCAGACCTACGGGCGTGAGCACCGAGAAGCGTCCGCCCACGTTGTCGGGAATGACGAATGTCTTGTAGCCTTCCTTGTCGGCAGCCGCACGTGCGGCACCCTTGTGGGCGTCGGTGATGGCGACGATGACATCCTTGGCCTCATCCTTGCCACGCTGGGCCTCACACTGTTTCTTGAGCAGGCGGAACGTGAGGGCGGTCTCTGTTGTGGTGCCCGACTTCGAGATATTGATGACGCCGAAGCGCTTGTCCTTCAGATAGTCGGTCAGTTCAGCCAAGTAGTCCTCGCCGATGTTGTTACCGGCAAACATGATGATGGGATTTTTCTTTTCCTGTACGAGCCAGGCAAAACTGTTGCCCAGGGCTTCGATGACGGCACGGGCACCCAAGTAGGAGCCGCCGATGCCTGCGACGACCACCACCTCGCACTTCTCGCGCAGTGTATCGGCCACGGCCTGTACGCTTGACAGGAATGCGTCAGTGGTCTCCGACGGCAGATGCAGCCATCCTAAGAAGTCGTTGCCTTGGCAAGTGCCATTCTCTAAGGCTTCCTGGGCGGCCTTGGCCTGAGGCTCATAAGCCTCTACTGCTCCAGCTTTGAGGAACTGGGCAGCTTTTGTGATGTCTAATGAAATTGTTTTCATTCGTTCTGTCCTTTTTGTAGTTGTGAGTTTTCTTGTTGTTATCCTTTGATTTCTTTAGCGTCGTTCTTGCAGCTGATTCACGGGGCAGTCCCGTTGTCCGGAAAGGGTTGGGACGTTATCGGAACGAGTCGGTGAGCAACTTGATTTCTATCTGTGGGTTGATGCGCTCGTAGAGGATGTTGTAGACAGCGTCGAGAATGGGCATGTTGATGTGCATGCGGCGATTGATTTCCTTCATACACTTTGTGCCGAAGTAGCCTTCGGCAATCATTTCCATCTCGATTTGTGCCGACTTGACGCTGTAGCCCTTGCCGATCATCGTGCCGAAGGTGCGGTTGCGTGAGAAGTTGCTGTAGCTCGTGACAAGGAGGTCGCCGAGATAGACCGAGTCGTAGACGTTGCGCTCGATGGGATTGACGGCAGTGAGGAAACGGTTCATTTCCTGCACGGCGTTCGACATAAGCACTGCTTGGAAGTTGTCGCCATATTTCAAGCCGTTGCAGATGCCTGCCGCGATGGCGTAGACATTTTTCAGCACGCTGGAATATTCGATTCCTATGACGTCGCTGGCTGTTTTCGTCTTGATGTAGTCGCTGGCCAGCACTTGCGTGAAGGCTTCGGCCTTTTCGCGGTCAGAACATCCCACGGTGAGATAGCTCAGCCTTTCCAACGCTACCTCCTCGGCATGTGAAGGTCCGCCGATGCATGCGAGGTTGCTGTAGGGCACGTCGTAGACCTGATGAAAATATTCAGAGCACACGAGGTTCTCATCGGGCACTATGCCTTTGATGGCTGTGACGATGAATTTCTCGTGCAGCGAGGTCTTCAACTTGCGCAGGTGATTTTTCAGATAGGGAGAAGGTGTGACGAAGACCAGTGTGTCGTAGGCTTCTGCGATGCGGTTGATGTCGGCCGAGAAATAAATCTCGTCGACATTGAAACGCGCCCCTGTCAAGTAGGCGGGGTTGTGCCCCAGCCGCTTGAAGTCCTCGATGCGGTCGTCGCGGCGCATATACCACCCGATGTGGTGGGTGTGCCCCACCACAATCTTGGCAATGGCAGTCGCCCACGAGCCTCCTCCGATGATGGCTATCTTGCCTACGTTGTACATGGATTTATAATTGTTGGTTTTTCCACGCAGGAAAGTGGCCCCGCCTTAGGCTTTCGACTTGTCAATCCACTGCTGGATGGTGTCGACGGAAGGTTTCTCGTAGTCGAGCTTGTATTTCTTGACCACCTCGCCCATCTTCTGCTGCAGGCCTTGCGTCTTCTGCTCGCGGATGTCGGATATCAGGTTGAATCCGGCCTTGCGCAGCACATAAACCCAGTCTTCGGGTACACCGATGGCGGCCCATTCCTTGATGCTGCTCTGCGGCATTTTCACCTCGGGCTTGAGCTGGGGGAAGAGCATGATCTCCTGTATGTATTCCTTGGCTGTCATGAGCATGACAAGACGGTCGATGCCGATGCCGATGCCGCTGGTGGGAGGCATTCCATACTGCAAGGCGCGCAGGAAGTCGTGGTCGATGACCATGGCCTCGTCGTCGCCCTTGTCGGCGAGTTTCATCTGGTCGACGAAGCGTTGCTCCTGGTCGATGGGATCGTTGAGCTCTGAGTAGGCATTGGCCAACTCCTTGCCGTTGACCATCAGCTCGAAGCGCTCGGTCAAGCCGGGTTTGGATCGGTGCATCTTGGTCAGGGGCGACATCTCGACGGGATAGTCGATGATGAAGGTGGGCTGGATGAACGAGCCTTCGCAGTATTCGCCGAAAATCTCGTCGATGAGCTTGCCTTTGCCGAAGCTCTCGTCGACGGTCTCCATCTTGAGCTTGTTGATGGCAATGTCTCGAATCTCTTCTTCGCTCTTGCCGTAGAGGTCGTAGCCGGTCTTCTCCTGGATGGCCTCAAGGATGGGCAAGCGACGGAACGGGGCCTTGTAGCTGATGACCTTTCCGTCGGGATAGGTCACCTCGGGCTTTCCGTTGACGGCGGTACAGATGGTCTCCAGCAGTTGCTCGGTGAAACTCATCATCCACTTATAGTCCTTGTAGGGCACGTAGAGTTCCATACATGTGAACTCGGGGTTGTGCGATTTGTCCATGCCCTCGTTGCGGAAGTTCTTGCCGATTTCGTAGACACCGTCGAAGCCGCCCACGATGAGACGCTTCAGATAGAGCTCTGTGGCGATGCGCATGTACATGTCAATGTTGAGCGCATTGAAATGGGTGATGAACGGGCGTGCAGTGGCTCCGCCGGGAATCGACTGCAAGATGGGTGTTTCCACCTCGGTATAGCCACGGTCGTCGAAGAACCGGCGCATGGTGCGCAGCACGGTGGCTCGCTTGAGGAAGTTGTCTTTCACGCCGTCGTTGACAACAAGGTCCACGTAGCGCTGACGTGCGCGCTGCTCGGGGTCGTCAAACTTATCGTAGGCCACGCCGTCCTTATATTTGACGATGGGCAGCGGCTTGAGGCTCTTGCTGAGCAGTGTGAGCTCCTTGGCGTGAACCGAGATCTCGCCGGTCTGCGTCTTGAAGACGAAGCCTTTCACGCCGATGATGTCGCCAATGTCGAGCAACTTCTTGAATACCTTGTTATATAAGTCCTTGTCCTCGCCGGGGCAGATGTCGTCTCGCGTGATGTAGACCTGTATTCTTCCCTCGCTGTCCTGTAGCTCGATGAAGCTGGCCTTGCCCATCACACGGCGGCTCATCATGCGGCCTGCGATGACCACCTCGCGCTGTTCGTCCTCCTTATAGTCCTGGCGGATGTCGGCCGTGGTGGCATTGGTGGGAAACTCGGCTGCCGGATACGGGTCTATGCCCATGTTGCGCAACTCTTGAAGACTTTGTCTGCGGACAATCTCCTGCTCACTAAGCTCTAAAATATTCATGTCGTGCTATGTTCGAATCTTTCTTTACAACGTGCAAAGTTACAAAATTAATATGAAGAAAGGCCGTTTTTTCGTTTTTTTTATATTACGAAACCCCGTCGGATGAGTCATAGGGCGCGGTGGGTAAACACGTAAAATTACGAATCGCAGACTTGCAATCCGTAATCTGTAGCTCGCAATCCGTAATTCGTCAATAAGCCTCGCGGTATTTGTTCTCGTTCTTGTCTTGCAGCATGCTGAGGTACGATTGGTAGCGTGAGGCTGCGATGTAGTGGTCCTCGACGGCTTGGCGTACGGCACATCCGGGTTCGTGCGTGTGCGTACAATTGGTGAAGCGGCAGTGTTTCGAGAACTTGAAGATTTCCTTGAAGTAGCTGCTGATTTCCTCCGGTTCCATATCGAACGCGCCGAAGCCTTTGATGCCCGGCGTGTCGATGATGTAGCCGCCTTCGATAGGGAGCATTTCCGAAAAGGTCGTCGTGTGCATGCCTGTGTCGTGTGCGTCGCTGATGTCGGCCACACGCAGGTTGGCACCCGGTATGAGACCGTTGATGAGCGTCGACTTGCCTACACCCGAGTTGCCGCTCAGCAGCGTCACCTTGCCGCTCAGCAGTGGTCGCAATTGCTCTACGCCCTCTCCTGTGGCGGCCGAAATCTGCCGGCACTCGTAGCCCACCGTCTCATAGAGTGTAACCATCATCTGCTGATAGCGCAACTCATTGTCGTCGAGGCGGTCGGTTTTGTTGAACAGCAACACCACCGGCACGCTGTAGGCCTCGGCCGAGGCCAGAAAGCGGTCGATGAACGTGGTGGAGGTCTGCGGATGAGCCACCGTGACAAGCAGGAAAGCCTGGTCGAGGTTTGCCGCGATGATGTGGCTCTGCTTGGAAAGGTTTTGTGAGCGGCGCACGATGTAGTTGCGTCGGTCCTCGATGGCGGTGATAAAGGCCGTGCCCTCTTGGTTGCGCACAATCTCCACGCGGTCGCCCACGGCGACGGGCTTGGTCGACCGGATGCCCTTCAGCCGGACGTTTCCCTTGAGCTTGGATTCGACAACTGGCCCGTCATCGGTCTTGACGGTGTACCAGCTGCCGGTGTTCTTGACGACCAGACCCTTCATTCTTATACGGTCATGATCTCTTTCTGCTTGTTGTCGAGGAGCTTCTCAATCTCCTTGACATACTTGTCGTGGAGCTTCTGCAGGCTGTCCTCGGCGTCTTTCTCGTTGTCTTCGGAAAGGCCGTCCTTGATGGCTGTCTTCAGTTTGTCCTTGTAGTCGGCGCGGCAGGTGCGCACTTCCACCTTCGTCTTCTCACCAATCTTGTTGCATTGCTTCACCAGTTCCTTGCGACGCTCCTGCGTGGGTTGCGGCAGATTGATGCGAATCACCTCGCCGTTGTTTTCCGGCGTGACGCCCAGGTCGGAGTCCATGATGCCTTTCTCTATGTCGCGTATCTGCTTGCGGTCCCACGGCCGGATGGCAATCGTTCGTGCGTCGGGCACGGAGACGTTGGCCACCTGGCTCAGCGGCACCATGCTTCCGTACGACATCACCCGCACGCCGTCGAGCAGGGCGATGTTGGCGCGGCCGGCCCGGATGTGGGCGAGCTCCTCTTCCAGATATTTCACAGCTTTTGTCATACGCGCTTCGGCGTCACTCAATGTTTTCTTTACGTCTAACATATTTTTGGTGTGTTAAGTTTTCCAAGCACAAATTTAGGTATTATTTTCTAAAGCCGCAACCTTTCGACCATTATTTTTTCCTTCCTTCCGAAAAAAATAATGACCTTCACAAGGCTTGTCTTGCCATGGTGAGGTCGGCGGTATATGGTTTGGTGTGGGCAACGGATGGCGCGGAGAGAGGTGTTTGTAGATGTTGAAAATAGAATTATATCAAACTCAAAAAACTTTACTTCTTGATTTTCGATATGAATGACCGCTCCTGAATGTTCGGCCTTTTTCCTATGCGATTGATATCGTTTTGGCTTTCAGAAGACGGTCTTTCGCAGGATAGGAAATGGTTTTTTGCTGTGTGAAAGATGGTCTTTTGCAATGTGGGAATCCGTCTTCTTCCGTCGGAAGGAGCTTGCTCGACAGGCCGTTTATGGAAAGCACGAAAAAAGGAGGGGCCTTTCGGCTCCTCCTGTATGTCAAAGTTAATGAAAAGAGTTGTGATTTGTAAATGAGCTGTCAGAAACGCGGACAAAATCAGTTGGCGCTCTCCTCTGTTCCTTGTGGTTGGGTCGGGGCCTTCAGTATTTCGTCCACCCGATTGGTCAGACTGATGAAGTCGGCGATAGTCAGTTGCTCGGGTCGCTGTGTCATCAAGTCTTGCAGGTAGAAATCGGGCCCGGGCTGGTGGCTCTTGTCGAACATCTGGCGGATGCTGACACGCAGCATCTTGCGCCGCTGGTTGAAAACAGTCTTCACCAACCGCTTGAAGAGCACCTCGTTGCAGCCCAGTGTGTGCACGTCGTTGCGCGTCAGGCGGATGACGGCGCTCTTCACTTTGGGGGGCGGGTTGAACACGTTCTCATCAACGGTGAACAGATATTCCACGTCGTACCATGCCTGCATGAGTACCGAGAGGATGCCGTAGGTCTTCGATCCCGGCCCTGCCGCCATGCGCTGGGCCACCTCGCGCTGGATCATGCCTGTGCAACAGGGAATGAGGTCTCTGTTGTCGAGCATCTTGAAGAAGATTTGCGACGAGATGTCATAGGGATAGTTGCCCGTGAGTACGAACGGCCGGCCGCCGAATACGGTGCTGAGATCCATTCGCAGAAAGTCGCCGCCGATGATGTTGTCGTGCAGTGTGGGGAAGTGTGTGGTCAGATAGCTGACGCTCTCGCGGTCAATCTCGACGGCTTTCACCTCTCGTTCTTTTTCGACGAGATATTGGGTGAGCACGCCCATGCCTGGGCCTATCTCCAAGATAGGGATGTCTGGGCAGGCGTCTACGGTGTCGGCGATGCGTCGCGCTATTGTAAGGTCGGTCAGGAAATGCTGACCGAGTTGTTTCTTGGGTCTTACTCGCTGCATGGATGAGATGGGAAAATATGTAAATCCTTGTTCTTTTTGCTGCAACAAAACTAATAAGAATATTTCGAATGGCCAAATGTTTGCCGCTTAAAAGTCGCCGGATGCTGCATAAAAGTCTGTAGAGCCACCCGGATGGAGGGGGCGGAACGTCGGGAGCGCAGACGAAAAAAGGCCGGAACCTCACCATATGGGTTCCGACCTTTTCCTATATATCAATCAAAATTGAAGTTTCTTCCTTTGTGGAAGGGCTGTTCACTTGCCCTCCACCATCTTGTCGATTGTCACGGCCAGTGCCATAGCGCAAGCAAAAGCAATTGCGGTGATGAATCCGAATGTCATTGTTGTCATAGTCTTTTTCCTTTCTCAATTCTTTTAGATGCCGTCACTGAGGTGATCGACATGTTGTTAATAATTGATGTTATCCTTTGTCTTTCGACAGTGCAAAGGTACACATAAAATTGCTGTGTGCGTTAACAAAATATCAGTTTTTTATAAATTTGGTCGATTTATTGACTTTTGTCAATCTGGTTGACCGAAATCAACAGAAAGCTTTGATGCAGATCAAGTCGTCAGATTGTTGCAAATCAAGAGAAACGTGAGGCGGGCTGGTGCGCTGTTTTCTGGCTTTCATACCTCCAGACGTTCGTTTATGGAAAGAAAAAACGGCATTTTGCTTGGCTGTTTGCCTAAATTGATGTATCTTTGTAACAATTTATGGAGATAGTGAGGAAGATAGCCAACAATATGCTGAAAGTCGTGGTGTCGCTTGTTTTGGGCGGTGCCATTCTTTATTGGATGTATCGTGGCTTCGACTTCGATCAAATCAAGGAAGTGCTGTTGCACGGCATGAACTGGACATGGATGCTTCTGTCGTTTCCCTTCGGCATCTTGGCGCAGATGTTCCGCGGTTGGCGGTGGCATCAGGCGCTTGAGCCCATCGGTGAGCATCCGCGCACCTCTGTCGCCATCAATGCTATTTTCCTCTCTTATGCTGCCTCTCTGATTGTGCCTCGCGTCGGCGAGTTTGCGCGCTGTGGTGTGTTGCGCCGATGGGATGGCATATCCTTTCCAAGGGCCTTGGGCACCGTTGTCACTGAGCGTGCCATCGACTCACTGCTCGTCGTGGCCATTACGGCGGTCACGCTGCTTTCTCAGGCGCCTGTTTTTGGCACCTTCTTTGCCCGTACGGGCACGAGCTTGGACGGCATCTTGAGCAAGTTTACGGCCACGGGCTATCTGGTGACGGCCGTTTGTGCCTTGGCCGTCATCCTGTTGCTTGGGTATCTGCTTCGGAAGATGTCCATATATAATAAGGTGAAGAGTACGTTTACGGGGCTTTGGCAAGGCGTGATGAGTCTACGGAGCGTGCGGAACGTTCCGCTGTTTGTCTTCTACACCCTTGCCATCTGGCTCAGCTACTTCCTTCACTATTATCTCACCTTCTACTGCTTTGACGCAACACGCCACTTGGGGTTGAGTTGCGCGCTGGTGACATTCATCGTCGGCTCTATCGCCGTGGTCGTCCCCACGCCCAATGGCGCCGGTCCGTGGCATTTTGCAGTCAAGACGATGCTTATCCTTTATGGTGTGGCGGGCACTGATGCACTCTATTTCGTGCTCATCGTGCATTCCGTGCAGACGCTGTTGGTCGTCCTGCTCGGCATCTATGCGTGGATTGCGCTGTCGTTTACGAGGAAAAGGACGCGGCTGGCATGACAGGAAACCAATTATTTTAGCAAACCTATAAACATACAAAACGACTATGGGAGAAATCAAGAACCTAAAGCCAGAGGCCATCTGGCGCAATTTCGACGCGTTGACGCAGGTGCCCCGCCCCTCCGGGCATGTGGAGAAAGTGCAGCAGTTCCTGCTCGACTTTGCGCAGCGTGTCGGTGTGGAAGCCTTTCAGGATGCAGGCGGCAACATCGTCATGCGCAAGCCTGCCACGCCGGGATATGAGAACCGCAAGTGTGTCTGTATGCAGGCTCACATGGATATGGTGCCGCAGAAGAGTCCGGAAAGTAAGCACAATTTCGAGACTGACCCCATCGAGACTTATGTGGAAGATGGATGGGTGAGAGCGAGAGGTACGACGCTGGGAGCCGACGACGGCATCGGCGTGGCTGCCATCATGGGCGTCATGGAGTCGAAAGACCTCAAGCATGGCCCCATCGAGGGACTCATCACACGCGACGAGGAGACTGGCATGTATGGCGCCAACGACCTGCCGGAGGGTGAACTGAATGCGGACATCCTGCTCAATCTCGATTCCGAGCTCTGGGGCAAGTTTGTCATTGGTTCTGCGGGCGGACTCGACGTCACGTCGACGCTCGAATATCAGGAGGCCGACAACGATCAGGAAACGGCTGTCAAGGTGACGCTGAAAGGCTTGCGTGGCGGTCATTCGGGCTTGGAAATCAACGAGGGACGTGCCAATGCCAATAAGCAGATGGTTCGTTTCGTGCATGAGGCCATTGCCCGCTATGGCGCGCGCTTGGCCACATGGCATGGCGGCAACATGCGTAATGCCATTCCCTTCAAGGCCGAGGTCGTGTTGGCCCTGGCCAAAGAGCAGGTGGAGCCGTTGACTGAATTTGTCAAGCAGTGTAAGGCAGAGCTGGAAGATGAATATAAGACCATAGAGAAGAACGTAGAGTTCTTCGTAGAAGAAGTGGAGAGTCCTGCACATGTGCTCCCACGGGAGATACAGGATAACCTCGTCGATGCCATCTATGCTTGCCACGACGGCGTGATCCGCATGATTCCGGTTTATCCCGATGTGGTCGAGACTTCCAGCAATCTGGCCATCATCAATATTGAGGACGGCAAGGCCGAGATACAGATTCTGGCACGTTCCAGTCGTGAGGACATGAAGAGATATATAGTCTTGACGCTGGAAAGCTGCTTCAATATGGCTGGAATGAAGACTGTCTTCAGCGGTAGCTATGGCGGCTGGGATCCCAATCCCGACTCTGAGATTCTCAATCTGCTGAAGAAGATTTATAAGGAACAGAACGGTGAGGAGGCTGTTGTGCAGGTGGATCATGCCGGACTGGAGTGCTCTGTGATTTTGGGCAAATATCCCGGTATGGACGTGGTCAGCATGGGGCCGACGCTCTTGTCGCCTCACACCACCAGCGAGCGTTGCAAGATAGACACAGCAGAGCCTTTCTGGCGCTTGCTCACCACCGCGCTTGAACAGGCACCGATGAAGGAATAGTACTAAACAAGTCGTGGGCACTTGGCAAGGATGGGTCTTAGCGTCTGTCAGACCGTATCCTGTATGCGCCAAAAACGTTTCTGACGAAACGTGCGGACGGGCCTGGGACTCATCCTTCCTGTTCACACTTTTTTCCTTCTTTTCTCTTTTTATCTAAAAATATTTTGTTATTTTTGCAGTCGCAAATCAAATTATCAACAAGCATTATGGACGATTATCACGCGGAAAACAGCAATTGTTAGCGTGAGGATGCAGCTCTGAACAGCTAATCCTCACCGATATGGTTGTGTTTTTTACAAAAAGAGATTAGCTGCAATGAGAACATATTGGAACATCAATGGCAAGTTGAATGCCCTCAAGGAGTGGCAGCCCAACTGTTGGATTCAGGTGTCGAGTCCTACTGACGAAGACCAGCGTGAACTGGAGGAGCAATTTCATATTCCCGATTATTTTCTGAGCGACATCAGCGATACGGATGAGCGTGCCCGCTATGAGTATGACGATGGCTGGATGCTCATCATCCTGCGCATCCCCTATGTCAAGGAGATTCGCTCCCGCACGCCCTATACCACGGTGCCTTTGGGCATCATCCACAAGCGCGACGTCACCATTACGGTCTGTTACTACGAGACCGACATGATGATAGATTTCGTCAGCTATCAGCAGAAGCGTGGAGTGGGCTTCACCGACTATGTCGACATGACGTTCCGTCTGTTCCTTTCCAGTGCCGTTTGGTATCTGAAGCGACTGAAGCAAATCAATGTGCTTATCGAGAAGGCTAAGCATAACCTCGACCATGGTGTCAACAACGAAAGTCTAATCGGGCTCTCGCGGCTTCAAGACTCGCTCACTTATTTCATCACCTCTATCCGTGGCAACGAGAATCTGCTGCAGAAACTGAAGTTCAAGCTACAGGTTGACGAGCTGGATGCAGACCTCATCGAGGACGTGACCATCGAGTTGACGCAGGCCCGTGAGACCACAAGCATTTATTCGGACATTTTGGAGTCGACGATGGACACCTATTCGAGCATCATCAACAACAACATGAACACGGTGATGCGTACTCTCACGTCAGTGTCTATCATCATGATGTTCCCCACGCTCATCGCCTCGCTCTTCGGCATGAACCTTGTCAACGGCATGGAGGATAAGCCGTGGGGATTTCCCGTGGCACTGTTTATATCCATTTTTGTCTCAGGCCTCACTTGGTTTGTGCTGCGCTACAAGCGCTTGCTGTGAGGAAATTGGGCTATGTGGACTTCCTTTTTATCCCGAAAAGCAAAAAAAATGTCTTTTTATTAGGCAGTTTGATTTTTTTTGTTTAGATTTGCAACCTAATTAAGGTCATGTTATGCAGCTTATTCATCACTGCATAAGCGAAACTTTTATATCATAACTTAAAACAGTTGAATGATGGACTCTCAAGAGAATGCCTTGAATCAAGGCACATTAGAGGAAGAGCAGAAGAAGGCCCAGGCCGCTTCTGAAGTAGAGAACGCCGCCGAAGAGGCCCCTAAGGCTGGTGTCGACAATGCGCCCGAGGCTGTAAACACAGTCTCAACTGCCGATTCCGCTGGAGTTCCCGATGCCGAGCCGGTGATGCCTGAGGCGCCTAAGGCCGAAGAGGCTGTGACCGGGGATGCAACGACGATGGCTGATGAGGCCGCGAAGGAAGACTTTGTCCGGAAGGTGTATACCTCGAAAAAGGAAGTGCTGGACCGTGTGACGGAAATCGCACACAACGTGGAAAATCCTGACAAGGATGAGGTGGACCATCTGAAGACTTCTTTCTACAAACTCCACATTGCAGAGCGCGAGCAGAAACAGCGTGAATATCTCGAAGCCGGCGGCGATCCTGAGAAGTATCAGGTGATGCCCGACGAGGATGAGGAGAAGTTCAAGGCTGAGATGACCATCATCAAGGAGAAGCGGGCCAAGATATTCCAGCAGCAGGAAGCTGAGAAGGAAGCCAACCTGCAGAAGCGTGTTGACATCATAGAGAAAATAAAGAATATGGCTACATCGCCCGATGCGGCCAACAAATCGTTCAATGAGTTCAAGCTGTTGCAGCAGCAGTGGCGGGAGATAGGCCCTGTGCCTCCCGAGAAGTCGAACGAGACATGGCGCAACTATCAGCTCTATGTCGAGCAGTTCTACGACCTGCTGAATCTCAATCGTGAGGCTCGCGAATACGATTTCAGGAAGAATTTGGAGGCCAAGACACGCCTTTGTGAGTCTGCCGAGAAACTGGCCGATGATTCCGATGTCATCAGTGCGTTCCATCAGTTGCAGGAATTGCATCAGCAATACCGTGAGACAGGTCCTGTGGCCAAGGAAGAGCGCGAGGCCATCTGGAATCGTTTCAAGGCTGCGTCGACTGTCATCAACAAGCGTCACCAGCAGCATTTTGAGGAGTTGCGCGCCAAAGAGGATGAGAATTTACAGAAGAAGACAGCGCTTTGCGAGCAGGTGGAGGCCATCGCCAAAGAGGAAAACAAAGGCGCTTCCGACTGGGAGAAGCACACAAAGGCCATTATAGAGATACAGAAGGAATGGAAAACCATAGGCTTCGCCCCGCAGAAGATGAACGTGAAAATCTTTGAGCGTTTCCGTGCGGCCTGTGATGACTTCTTCGGACGCAAGGCCGATTACTTCAAAGAGATGAAGGAACGCTTTGCGGAGAATGCAGCCAAGAAGAAAGAACTTGTCGAGAAGGCGCAGGCTCTTGCTGATTCCACCGACTGGAAGTCGACCAGCGACAAGCTGATTCATTTGCAGAAGGAGTGGAAAACCATTGGTACGGTGCCCAAGAAGTTGGGTGACCAGCTTTGGAGCGATTTCCTCGCTGCCTGCAATAAATTCTTCGAGGCACGCAATGCTGCCACCAGTGGCCAGCGCAACGAAGAGAAGGCCAATCTGGAAAAGAAGCGTGATGTCGTGAACCGCCTCAAGGAGCTTGCCGAAAACGCTGCTGAGGTTACGCAGGAAAAGGTACAGGAACTTGTTGACGAGTATAACAGCGTCGGTCATGTGCCTTATCGCGACAAGGATAAGATTTACAAGGAATATCACGATGTGCTCGACAAGATCTACAATGATCTGCATATCTCCATTCAGCGCCGCCGTCTTGACAACTTCAAGAACAATCTGAAGAATGTGGCCAAGCGTGGAGAGGATGCTGTCGACAATGAGCGCAGCCGTCTGATGCGTCGTTATGAGCAGTTGAAGAGCGAGATCAACACGTTTGAGAACAACCTCGGATTCCTCAATGTGGCAAGCAAGAAGGGTAGCAGTCTGATTGACGAGATGAACCGGAAGGTGCAGAAGCTCAAGGATGACGCCCAGCTTGTGCGCGATAAAATCAAGGCCATCGATGCAGCTGGCGATGATCAGGCCGAATAATCGTGACGTCTGATAATAATATAGAGGCAGGTCTCCATTCGGAAACCTGCTTCTTTTTTGGCATATTCGATAATCGTTTTATCCAATAAATATATACTTTACAGTGTCAATAGCCCTATTTTGCAGTGTCAATAGCCCTATTTTGCAGTGTCAATAGCCCCATTTTACAGTATCAACAACCCTATTTTACAGCATTCAAAACTCTATGAAACCGTTTTATACCATTGCCTTGCTCGTTGTTTCCAACATCTTTATGACCTTTGCTTGGTACGGGCATCTGAAACTCCAGCAGATGAAAGTCTTTACCGACCACACACCGCTGGTGCTCATCATTGTTTGTTCATGGCTTCTTGCCTTGCCTGAATATGCTTGTCAAGTGCCGGCCAATCGTATAGGATTTGTCGGTAATGGCGGACCTTTCACGCTTATGCAGCTCAAGGTCATACAGGAGGTTGTCACGCTGACGGTTTTCACCGTCTTTGCCACGGTGTTCTTTCAGGGCGAGACGCTCCACTGGAATCATGCTGTCTCGTTCCTTTGTTTGGTAGCTGCCGTTTATTTTGCTTTTCTGAAATAAATGTTAAAGTTGTGCTTTTTTACCGTTTTTTCGTTGATTTAGACGGAAAAACATGTAACTTTACACGCTGAAACAAACAGAGAACTAAATTTAAACTACAAATCAATCGACTAAAAATCTACCTTCAATGAGAAAATCGGTTAGAAAATTGAATCTCCGGCCCCGGTTCTCGAGACCGACGGGATGGTTAATGGCCTTTGCCCTCACGGCCTTTGCCCCTGTGGGGGTGCAGGCGCAGAGCGTTGTCTTTCCGCAAGAGCAACAGGCAGGGACGGCCCGCTTGAGCGAATCGGGTGACACTTACACGCTGAGCAACGACCTGCTCTCAGCCTCTTTCGTCAAGAATGCCGGCGGGCAGCTCCTCTTTGGAGGCTGTGAGGCCATGAATCTCAAGGCTGGGTCGCCGCTCTTCAGGGTGGTGCTCGGCGGAGGCATGTCCTTCACCTCTTCTGAAATGACCCTGGAAAGTGTCACCATGCGTGACTTGACAGCCGACAAGCAGGCGGCGAAAGGTTCGGAGCGTTTTGCAGGAAAGGCCCTTGAGGCTGTGTTCACACACGGCAATCTGCGCGTCACGTGGCAGGCTGTGCTGCGCGACGGCTCTCATTATCTGCGCACGGAGATGGACATCACTGCCACCGACGACCAGAGAATGCAGTCTATCACGCCCATGATTTATGATGTCGACGTGCTGACTGCGGGCACCGTGCCGGTGAAAGTGGGCAATACCCGTGGCGCTGTGCTTGCCAGCGACAAGATTTTTGCCGGACTGGAGACACCGATGGGCGTCAACAGTGCGCTGATTTCCAACACGGGATTCGATGTATTCACACCGAAGGCGTGGACGCCTGAATCGTTCGCATGGACACCCGGCGAGGAGACTCCCTCTGAAATTTTGAATCTCACGACCACAGACGGCTCTAAGAATATCACGTCCGACGGCGTAGTGTGTGCCCGTGGCTACGTCAGCTTCCGTACAGCGGGCGAGCAGACGCTCACCTTCCGTTATAAGAGTGGCAACCATCGGCTCAACATCGTGGGTGTTGATGTCGTCGACGGCACAGGGAAAGTCATCGCCAGCGACTATCATGTGGGCTTTGCCGGTGGCCAGCTTGTCAAGAATGTCTATAAGCTCAACATCCCGGAGACGGGTGCTTACGTGTTGCGCTATTTTGCCGAGACCATCACTGAGAGCATTGATAGCCGCGGTGAGGTCGACTTCAGTGGTCGCATAGCTGAGCCGGTCGTGCTCTACGACCTTGTCGGTGATGAGGTCTCAGTGAAAAAGGCCAACCGTCCTGCCGACAGCGACATCTACGACCAGACACAGTTTGCGGCTACGGCCGACGGCTATACGCAGGAGAACGGTTGCGGCGAGCCGTCTGACATCGTCGACGGCGACAAGGATACCTATTGGCATTCCGACTATAAGACCGACGGCAAGAAGGCTATGCCTCACTGGTTCATGGTTGACATGAGGCGGTCGCAACCTGTACGTAGTTTGGGCTTTACCGCCCGGCAGGTGAGCGGCAATAAGGCGGCCGACGCTACGACCAACGGCCAGATTAAGGAATACGAGATTTGGACCGGCGATGACAGCAATCAGCTCACCAAGCAGAAGACAGGTACGCTGCCGTTTACGCTCCGTGAGCAGTGGATAAACCTCGACGAGACGGTCAATGCACGCTATGTGAAGGTGGTAGTTAAGTCTTCGCAGAACGGCCGCGAGTTTGCCGCCATTGGCGAGTTTCGCATTTCCAAGGGCGTAAGTGCTGATCAGCCGCTGTCACTTGCCGACGGCGATTCCGATACCGACAGCTGGGAGGCTTCCTATTGGACGCAGTTGGCTGCCGACAGCGTCCCCGGCCGTGTGAAGGAATTGGGACACGACGCCCCCAACGTCTATAAGCACGAGACACCGGCCACCATTCTGACGCCCCGTGGCACGCTGAAAGTCACCTTCCAGTATGCTTCCGGAAACAATCGCTTGCAGATTGTCGGCGTCGACTTGCTTGATCACAGCCGCGATGTTGTGGCCAGCGACTATCACTTCGGAACCACAGGTACATCGTCGACCGACAATACTTATACGCTCGGTGTGCCCAATAACGGCAATTTCACCTTGCGCTATATCGTTTCGATGAAGGATGAGGCCAATACTTCTACTGGTTCCATCGCTCTGGGCTATGAGATTACTGACACTCTCCACATGCCCGCACCCGTCGAGGTGCCCATTGAGGGCTATTGGAAACGCCCCACCACGCTCAAGGCCGGCAAGACCTGGAACGTGTCTGCCGTCGTTGGTCTCGTTGCCCCCGGGCAGCAGCGCCGTTCCTTCCTTGCCTATAGTGAGCGCGAGCGTGCCGTGGCATGGCGTCCGATGACCATCTACAACTCTTGGTATGAGCTCAACATCGACCGCAACAATGCAGCTGGCAATGGCGGCGTGTATGGCAAGAAGGGTGATTACACTGGCAATTACACCAGCGACCAGTGCGTTAAGGTGCTGAATCAATGGAAGACCCAGTTCTACGACAAGTATCAGAAGGCTCCCGTCGCTTTCGTTTGGGATGACGGATGGGACGAATACGGCACTTGGACCTTCAATGGAAACTTCCCACAAGGCTTTGCTCCCGAGGACAAGTTGGCCAAGGAGATGAATTCGGGCATTGGCACTTGGCTCGGTCCTGTGGGCGGCTATGGTACCTGTGGCAACTACCGCCGCAATTATTGGAGCGGACAGGGTGGCATGCAGCTTAGCAACCAGAAGTATTATGATTACTTCGTCTCGTGTTGCGACACCATGATCAAGAGCTACGAATTCCGTTTCTTCAAGTTCGATGGCATCAGCTCACAGTTCTCTTCTGTAGGTCCTGACCTCACCGATACCGGTCTGGAGAACGCCGAGGCCATCATTCAGATTGAGCGTGACGTGCGCAAGCTCCGTCCTGATATCTTCTACAATACTACTGTCGGCACATGGGCCTCGCCGTTCTGGTATCACTACACTGATGCCACTTGGAGACAGGAGAACGATTATGGCACCATTGGCGTGGGAACCGATCGCGAGAAGTGGATTACCTACCGCGACCGCCTCGTCTATCAGAACTATGTGCAGAACTCACCGCTCTGTCCCATCAACACGCTGATGACGCACGGACTCATCCTCTCCTCTCACGGAAACGTGTCGAAGGATATGGATTATAGTGGAATCGTGCGCGAGATGCGCTGTGCTTTTGGTTGTGGATCAGCCATGGTGGAACTCTATGTCGACTATGAGCGCATGAATAATATCCAGAACAGCAAGAAACAGAAGGGCATGTTGTGGAAAGAACTTTCCGATTGCATGGCTTGGCAGGAGCGAAACGCCGACGTCTTGCCCGACATTCACTGGGTGGGTGGCAATCCATGGGACGGCTCCAAGGCCAATATCTACGGTTGGGCTGCCTGGAATGGCAAGAAGGTCACGCTGACCCTGCGCAACGGCAGTACCTCCGCACAGACGCTCACCACGACTTTGCGGCGTGTGTTCGACATTCCCGATTACATCAACACCACCATCACGCTGAAGACCTCGTTTGAGGATCAGAAGGCACTTGGCGGCTTGGAGACAGAAAAGGCCATCGACATTGACCAACAGTTGAACATCAACATGCCGGCTTCTACGGTCTATGTGTTTGAAGGTGTCGACGACGGGCAGGAGGAATTCAATCCTGTGGTAAACGCCATCGAGGAGGTCAATACTCCTGTAGAGACGGTCAGCAATCGCATCTATAATCTGGCAGGCCAGCAGCTGACTGAACTGCAACGGGGTGTGAACATCGTTGATGGAAAGAAAATCGTGAAGAAATAACGACAAGACTGAACCTATAATTGAGTGTGATCCCTTCAATGGGGTCACACTTTTTTTAATAAGGGTAAACTCACGCGATCAGATTTATCAGCTCGACAGACATGTTCTTGGTGTGGCAGACCGTTGTAGACTGATGATAACATCAGCAAGGAGCAATAAAAAAGGATCCTCAATAAACCCTTCGCCCCGGCTCCCATCTCAATTGAGAAGAGAGCCGGGGCGAAGGGTTTATTGAGTTCATTTACATATTCTCGCAGCTCAGACCTTCCTGATGAGCCACTTGCTCACTCTTCTTCACCTCGCGTGCAGTGTAGCCGAACTTGGAGAAACTGGCAATGAGTTTCAGCTTGTTGGTCTTCTTGGGATTGAAGACGACGGTTACTTTCTGTGCGGGAATATCGGTGTCAATGTTCTTGACGCCCTTCTCGAAGCGCAGGTTGCCCTTGATTTTTTGCTCGCAGCTGGCGCAGTGCATCTGTGGTGTAGTGGTTACATAGAGTGTGTCGTTGCCGACTTTTGCTTGTGCGGTCATGGCCAGAACGGCCATGAAGGCTGAGAGCACTGTTTTTTTCATCTTTTCTTATATAGTTTTTATTGTCGTCCGATGTTCACGCGCACACCGACGTAGCCCATAGCGCCTGTCATGGGGCCATAGATGAGCGTTGGGTCGAAACGGTCGCTCCACGGCTCAGCGGGGTTGATGATGGGATGCTTCTGCTTGTGGTTGGTGAGATTCTCGCCACCTACGTAGACAGAGAAGTGGCGGAACCAACGCGTCAGTTGCAGATTGAGGCGCTCGTAGGCCTTGAAGCGCGGTGACCAGCTCTGACTGCCATCGTCGAGCGTGTAGGGCGTGGGCATGCGTCCGCCACCGTTGAGTTGTAGGGTGGCATCAATCTGCCACAGCCCGAGCGGCGTCTTATAGGAAGCCGTGATCAGTCCCTTATATTTGCTTTGCAGCGGCTTCTCCATGGTGTGTCCGTTGAAAGTCTCGCGCACGAGGTTCCAACGGTAAGCCACGAGCACGTTGAGTCCCTTCACCACATCCATGGAGGCATCCACTTGCCATGTGTGTGAATAGCTCTTGCCGTCAAGGTCAGCCAGACGGATGACCGATGGGTCACTGTCGTAGTCGATAAGCATCTGGTGTTGGAAGTCGGTATAGTAATAGTCGGCGTTGACTTTCAGCAACCGCCTTCCCAAGGGCAGGTTGAGTGCCGCTGAGAGGCCGTAGTTCCATGCCTCTTCTTGACTTAGTTGGTCAATGACGAGTCGTCTTCCCGAAGCCAAAAGATAGTGGTTCTCGGCCAGTGCGTGAGGCGACCGGTATCCCTTGCCTGCGCTGGCACGAAGGGAGAGCAGGTCGTTAGCCTGCCATTTCACGTGGAAGCGTGGTGTAAGGAAGGTGCCATAGACGCTACTGTGGTCGAGGCGCAGGCCGGCCATGGCCACGAGATGTTCGTGGAGGTTGTAGGTGTACTGGGCATAGCCACCCACGGTGTTCTCTTTCTTGTTGTCGCGTGTGCGGCTGGCGTCGTCATGACGCAGGTTGTAGAGCTGCCCGAAGTAGTCGTGCTGCCAGTTGGCGCCGACCGAGAGGTTGTGATCGTGGCCGAGATTGGTCTCAAAGACCAACTGCGTGTAGAGGTCTTTCTCGTTCACGTAGTAGGTCTTGTGCCCGTAGCGCGCATCCTGCTGTTGCATGGAGAAGTTGGTCAGCCATGCCAGATTGGCCCCTGTGTGGTGGTCAAGCACGAGGGCGTGCTTCATGTAGGCCTCATAGCGGTCGGTGCTTACGTTGGTGGTGAAGAGGTGGGTGCCGTCTTCGGCTTGCCGGTGGCTGTGAGTGGACTGCCCGCCCTGTCGCCGCTCGTTGAGCAGTCCCAGTCCGCCATGGAAAAAGTAGGTATCTCCGATATAGGCCCAACGGTTCTGTACGTTGTACTGCCGCACCTTTGGCTCGTCGAGGAAGCCGTCGTCGTTGCCGTCGTGGTGGCTCCAGTCGTTCTGGAAGTGGCCGAGCACGACGGTTGAGAGACGCTTGTTGAGGTGGATGTTACCGTCGACGTTGGCATCGAGGCGGCTCATGGTGTTACCGTAGACGTTGACGGTGACGCCTTCAGGATCATCGGGTTTCAGATATTCCACGTTGATTTGCCCGGTGACGCTCTCGTAGCCGTTGCGCACTGAGGCGGCTCCTTTCGAGACTGAGATGTTCTTCATCCATGGGCCGGGCACATAGTCGAGCGAATAGGGCGAGGCGGCTCCGCGGAAATTGGGGAGGTTTTCGGTGAGCATCTGTACATAGGTACCGCTCAGTCCGAGCAGTTTGATCTGTTTCGCACCTGTGGTGGCGTCGCTGTAGCTGACGTCTACGCTTGGATTGGTGGTGAAGCTCTCGCCGAGATTGCAGCAAGCGGCCTTGAAGAGCTCGTCCTTGCCGAGTACGCTACCGTTCAGGGCTCCCTTCATGCGCATCATGCCGGGCTTGCGGCGCGTGATGGTCACCTCGTGGAGATCGTGTCCGTCGTGGGTGGCTACAGTGTCGGGAGCTTGGTTGTGAACAACGTTGGTGGCTAGGGTGCGGCTTTCCGCGCTTTGCGTGAAAGTGATACTGAGGGTGGAGAAAAGTAGGATATTCCTAAGAAAACGGTCCTGAATGGGCATTTGTTTGACTGATTATTCTTAATTCAGTTGCAAATATACTCATTTCTTGTCAATCGGCAAAATCGTCAACTGTATTTATAGACTTTTTCACAGACTATCGGCAGGGATCTTGTTGCCCTTGGGTATCAGTATGCCTGCCTGGTCGTAGGTTTTCAAGAGTGTTCGTGCTTTGCGCAGGTGCTTGCGGTCGCGCCGTCCGCGGCGGTCTATCAGGTTGGCGAAGTCGAACTCCAACATTCTGTGTGGGGCTTTGTGGCATGGGTCGGTATAGGGGATGTTTTGCTTGAGTTTGCTGACGTTGGGTCGGTAGTGTCCGTCAATGACGACCTCGTTCAGTCGTTTGCCTTCGGGGATGAGCCACATGGTGTCGGTCAGTTCGCGCAGGTAAAGCGACTCGCTGTAGTAGCCTGGCTTCTCGAACGTCACGCTCTGGAAACTGTCGGGTACGACGCAGCGTCCGCTGTAGTCGAGTGTGTCGTGGCATATGACGTTGACGCTGTCGGCCCACACGGTGACGGCAACATGGCCTACGGGCAAGCGGTTCTCCATGTCGTAGACAAGAACCACCTTGCCCGCAGCTGCAGCCGCGGCCGACAGCAGCAGGAAGATGATGACGCGGTGCTTCATAGGCTCTTTCCGTTTTGTCCCGGTGGCTGTGGCGGCCGCGCGGAGGCTGTGGGTCTTACTTCTTTGGGCTCTTGTTGAACTTCCAGGCGAGCGAGAACATGACGTAGCGCGAGAGGCTGTTGGTCCAGGTTTCGGTGCGGCCCTGCGCATTAAGATTGTAGGAGGTCGATTCGATCTTCCCGAGAATGTCGAAGGCTTTGACCTTGGCAATGAGTTTTCCCTTGAGGAACGGATAGGAGACCTGCGCGTTCCACACGAGGTAGTCGCGGTTCATCTGGCGTGTCTGGTAGCCGTCGCGCACATATTCGGTGAGGTCGGTGGCCAGTTGGAGCTTGAAGGGTAGCTCATATTCGCCTGTCAGTCCGTAGCGCAGGTCGCGCGTATTGATTTTTTGGAAATTGGCGCGGTTGCCCGTGGCATGGCGATAGCTGAAGTCGGCGAAGGCACTTAGCGTGAGTTTGTCTTTTTGATAGGTGAGTCTTAGATATTGTCCGAGTGTGAGATTGTTGACCTTCGACAGCACATCCGATTCTGTGTTGTAAGCAATGTCGAAGTCGACACTGTGGTTATAGTTGCCACTGGTGCGTGTCTCTATGGCGAAATGCTTCAGCCCGAGCGAGTCGAGGGAACGATCCCAGCCAAATTGTCCGCTGAGCGTGTAGTTGGGCTTGTCGACATTGTCCTGCATATAGGTGTAGTGGCCCGTGGAGGTGTCGTAGGTGGTGCGCGTACCGATGGATCGCTTGGTGTAGTTGAAGCTCAGAACGAATGCTAGATCCTGTTGGATGTGCTTCTTGCTGAAGCCTATCCTGCCTTCTGCCGAATGGGTGATGGTGCTCTTTAGGTGCGGATTGTTGATGGTTGTGGACAGCGCGCTCGAGGTGTTGGCGTTGGGCATGAGCGAGACGAGGTCGGGGCGGTTGTTGCTGAAGCCATAATGGGCATAGTAGCTCAGCTTCTCGCCCCATCCATAGGCGAAGAACGACGGGCTGAGCTGCCAGTAGGAGCGGCGGGCCAAAGTGTCGACGACGGCGTTCTGATAGTTGAGACGCTGGCTCGTATGCGTCAGCGGCAGCGCGAATCTCAGCCAGGAGTTGCTTGCGCTGTGGGCGAGTTCCAATTCGTAGGTTTCGTTTCGCGAGAGCATGTTGTAGTGGTTGCTGTTGGAGATGTCCATAGCCATCTGCAGGGAGTCGCGTGTTGACGGTAGATAGCGCAGGTCTCTCGTGCCCGGCGACAGGAAGCGGTCGTCTTCCGTCCGGTAAGGATCAGAGGCTTCGGCGTCCGACAGGCTGTTGTAGAGCCAGTCGAGGCGGTAGCTGTAGTTGCGGCGATCTTGATAGCTTTGTAGGTAGGTGAACGACGGTGTGAGCGTCCAGCCGGCGTTCATGTGGTAGCCGTAGCCGATGCTGCCGTTATATAGATAGGAGTGGTTGCGTGTGTCGGCATAGCGGTGGCGCAGGTCGGTGCTGTCGTTGTCGGCATAGAGGGTGCGGTTGAGGCTGTAGCCGTCGGAGGGTTTGGCGCGGTTGGTCGTGATGTTGAAGGAGGCTTGCAGATCGTCGCCCCATGGCAGTTCTTGATAGAAGTAGGTGTTGAAGATGCCGTTGAGGTTGTGTGTCTTGCCGTAGGATGCCGACCACGAGCGGTTGATGAGTGCCTGCCGCCAGGTGGAGTCGCTGCTCTCGGCCCGGTCTTTATTGTCTGTGTAGTTGAAAATCAGGGTTGTGTAGAGGCGGAAAGGCTTCTTGATGGTGAACTGGTTGCGGACGTTCAGATTGAAGTTCTTGATTCGTGATGCCGACTGGCTCCATCTGCTGATGTCACCGGCCTCGGCAAAGGTCAGGCTCGACGTGCGTGTCTGCGTGTCTTCGTTTCTCCAGGAGGCACTGGCACTGAGATTGTTCTTGATGGTCTGCTGCTTGTTCTCCAGATCGAGGTTGGTGCCCACCCGTTTGTGGGTCGACCGTCCGTTGTTGTTGGTTCTGTCCCACCATTCGCCCTCCGATCCGGGCTCGCTGCTGTCGTTGACGTTGTTGACGTTGCCCATGAGCGAGAGGCGTGAGTGGTCTGTGTAGCGCAGCCCGAATGCGCGTGCCTGCCAGCGTCCGTGACTCCCGATGCCGGCTTCGGCGTTGGCCATGTAGCCTTTCGAGTATTCACGCTTGAGGTTGACGTCCATCACGTAGTCTTTTTTCTCCACCTCGCGTCCGGCCAGTTCGCTCTTCTCGGAGCTCTTGTCGAACACTTTGATGTTGTTGACGGTGTAATAGGGCAGATTTTCCAGCATCATCTTGTTGTCACCCTTGAAGAAATCTTTGCCGTTGAGGGTGAGGTAGTCAATCTTGCGGCCGTTGATATAGATGTCTCCGTTGCTCTTGAGTTCGGCGCCGGGCATCTGCTTGATGAGGCCGTCGAGCATCGACCCTTCGGGCATATTGAAGGCCGAGGCGTTGTAGACGAGCGTGTCGCCGTGGTAGGTGAATTTCACCTTTGTGCCGGTGACGACCACACCGTCGAGGTTGATGCTCTCGTGAATCTCGCGCTTCATCAGCAGATTGGGCAGTTCGAAGTAGCTCTTTCGGTTGGCATATTTCAGCTCATAGTCGAGATAGGCGGTCTCATAGCCCTCATACTCGGCCTTGATGATGTATTTGCGGCCATTGACGGCAGGCACGCTGAAGCTATAGCCGCTCTCCAGACGCCAGTTCCAGCAGGTCATGGAGTCGACAAACGAAGAGTCGGGATTCATCACCGTGACGAGGGCCGGCAGAGAGGCGTTGGTGAAGCTGTCGTTGACTTTGCCAACGATGCGTACCTTGCGCTTGGTCTCCTTCTGTGCGTTGTCCTTTTGTGTGGTCTTCGCCGTGTCTTGACGGGTCGTCCGGAAACTGCCGGCGATGGCTGATGATGAGAAAAGGAAGAAAAGGAGGAAGCTGAGCACGAGGCTTTGGACTTCCCGGTTATGGGAAAAAAGATGATGTTGCATGATTCTTTTGGTGATGGTTGGAGATGGGGAAAAGAAAGCGAATGTCTTGAAAGGGGAGGGTGACGACGGAAAACTTTACTGCAAGAGCGTCTTCACCTCGTCGATGGTCTTGCTGATGAAGCTGCCCGTGGCCGAGTCGGTGTTTTGCCTGATTTGGTCCTTGACGATGTCGCTCACGCCGTCTACGATTTTCTGCGCGCCCTGTCGGCTCTGCAAGCTGAGGTCGTCGGTGTCGGCATTGAGACCGTCTGACGCGTCGGTGTCGGCATCGGCGTTGCTTTTGTCCGGCTTCTGCTTGAAGATGGGCGAATGCTTGTCGAGGAAGAGTGTCAGTGTCTCCTCATCGACCGTATAGACATGGCCGAACACGCCCCATGAGGTGGTCGTGGCTTTGCCCTTAAAGGTGACGGTGGTTCGTGAGAAGAACAGGTAGTTGTGATATTCCAAAATCTCATCGAGTATGGGGCCGGCAATTTGGTTGGCGATGAGGTCGCCGAGCATGTCGAGTCCCGACGCGAAGAAGTCGTCGTCAGCGGTGCTGTCGTTGCCGTTGCCGGACGATGGCGTCAGTGCCTGCTGGAGTTGCTGCTGGATGGTGGCTCGGTGGTCGTTGCGGCTCGGATTGGTGACGGCCAACGCCAGCAGCAGGGCCACGACTACGTCTATGACGACCCAAAGGGCCGTGAGTTGTTTGGCTGACAGTTGTCGAGTGGAACTTTCAGCAGTCGCGCCGCCGGTCTCCGGCGGCACGGAATCGGCTTCCACAGGCTCGCTCGCCCCCTGTGATGGTGCAGATTGTCCCTTCCTTGATGGGGGTGGGGGAGGGACGGAGCCGGGAGTGGTGGCGAAAAGGAACCTTCTGAGTTCCTCCACTTCCCATGCCGGTCTCCAGTCGGTCATGCCTTCTGCCCAGACAAGGGTCTCCTGTCTGATGCCTCGGTCTTTCAGTTCATAGATGGAAAAAGGCCCTTGTTGCTGATTTTTGCCGTCCAGTATGAAATATTTCATCGTTTTTGTTTTTAATGTCAATCATAAATAATGCTACAAAGGTATACAGAATCGGGTTTTTATAACATATATCACCTATATTATGCACTTCTGTTTGTTTTTTTTAACATTGTGACTTGTGCTCCTTTCGCTCGCTCAGTCATCCTCCTCCAGCAGGAAAAGGTCGTTTACCGGCTTGCCGAAGACCTTCGACAGCTTGAGTGCAAGCAGGGTGGATGGCGTGTAGCGGCAGGTCTCTATGGCGTTGATGGTCTGCCGGCTCACGCCGATAGCCTCGGCGAGTTGTTGCTGGGTGAGGCCGTGTATGGCGCGTTCCACGCGGATAGTGTTTTTCATTGGTCGTCCTCCCCGTCATGTCGTGACTCGTGGCGCATACGTCTCAACTCCCAGTGGAAGCGCAGAATGAAGAGCACGAAGATGAACAAGCCCTGATAGATGAAGATGAACATTGCGTTCCAACCGTAGACCAGCAGCGCGAGGGCCACGAAGAACACCGTGTTGACGGTGAACGACCACATCAGAGCGCGCAGGCGTAGCAGCAGAGTCAGCTCGTCCTCCTCGCGCAGGGCCGACATGGCGATGAAGTAGAGTCCCAGATAGGCTGACACCATAGCTATCTCGTCGCTCCACGAGTCGTTGGTGGTCACAAACTTGCCGCCGTCGGGAATCAAGGTGAGCACTTGGCATGTGCCCCAATTGGGCAGCAGGCCGTTCCAATCGAGCACGTTGATCATGATGGCTACAGCCAGCAGCACCCAGCCGATGGCCACGAAGCGGTGTGGCAAGAGAAAATATTTTTTCATAATCGGTTGTCTTTGGAGGATTCGAAGATTCTATTTTATAATTGCAAAAGTAAAGTATGTTTTCCATAAAATCAAGTGTAGTAGACAAAAAGTTACGTTTGCTTAACATTGTTTATCACTTAATGTGTTTCGGTAAAGGCACCGGGAAGCTGCGGAGAATGATATTTCGGGCCGGAAAAGAGTTGGACTTTCGTTGAAAATTGCTATCTTTGCGTCATCAACCTACAAAACGACACCACCTTATGAGACGTTTACTCGCTCTGCTCGCGCTTGCGCTGTGCCTGACCGCCACGGCGCGCCGTCCGCACTCTGTGCGCACCCTGCCGCTCGACTCCATCCAGTTGAGCGACCCGTTCATCCTTGCCGACTCGGCCACCCGCACCTACTACATGACTGGCACGGGCGGCCGGTTGTGGAAGAGCCGTGACCTGAAGATGTGGACGGGGCCGTTCGACGTGACCGACATCGACCCCACGTCGTGGATGGGGCCGCATCCCGAGATATGGGCCGCCGAGATTCATCCCTACCGGGGCAAGTACTATTATTTCGCGACGTTCACCAACAAGGCCGTGAAGATTGATACCGTGCGCGGCAATGTCATCGACCGGCGGGCCTCGCAGGTGCTCGTGAGCGACAGACCCGACGGCCCTTATCGCCTCTTCGGCGACAAGACGTATCTGCCGGCCGACTGTCCCACCCTCGATGGCACCTTCTGGGCCGACACCGACGGGCAGCCCTACATGGTCTACTGCGGCGAGTGGCTGCAAAACTGGAATGGAACCATGGAGAAAATACGCCTCAAGCCCGACCTCAGCGGTACGGTGGGCGAGCCGCGCGTGCTCTTCCGTGCCTCCGACTCGCCGTGGAGCCGCGAGCGCGATGGCGACAGCATCCTATATAATAAGGTGACAGACGGCCCCTATCTCTTCCGCACCGGCACCGGCCGACTGGGCATGATATGGACCTCCTGGGTCTATAATGTCTACACCATGGGCGTGGCCTATTCGGAGAGCGGCACCCTCGACGGTCCGTGGATACAGGAGCCGTGGCCGCTGACGCCACCCAACTACGGTCATGGCATGCTCTTCCGCGACTTCGACGGCCGCCTGTTGCTGAGTCTGCACAGCCACTATGAGGAGCACGGCCGCTACATTCGCCGCCCGTGTCTCTTCCGTTGCGACCTCAGCGGCGACCGCCTGCGCATTCTCGGACCGCTGGACGACGACAGTCGGGCCTATGCCGTCGACACCGTCATCACGCAATATCCGGGCTATCGGCTGGTGTTCGACGACGAGTTTGACCGCGACGGCCGTCCTGCCGACCACTGGAGCTACGAGCACGGCTTCGTGCGCAACAGGGAACTGCAATGGTATCAGCCCGATAACGCCACCGTCAGCGACGGGCGGCTCGTCATCGAAGGTCGCCGGGAGCGCGTCAAGAACGACCGCTACGATGCCTCTTCCGACGACTGGACCCGCAACCGCCCCTATGCCGAATACACCTCGTCGTGTCTGACCACACGGCATAGCTTCCAGTTCCGCTACGGTCGCGTGGAGGTGCGCGCACGCATACCCGCCATGCAGGGTGCCTGGCCTGCCATCTGGCTGCTTGGCAATCAGCGGCCGTGGCCCGAGAACGGCGAGATAGACATCATGGAATATTACATCAAGTATGGCAAACCGTCGATTTTCGCCAACGCCTGCTGGGCCGGCAACAACCGGATCCGGCAGATGTGGAACTCGCAGGTGGTGCCCTTCCACTTCTTCGAGACGCGCGACGCCCGTTGGGCTGACAAATATCACGTGTGGCGCATGGACTGGGACGAGCGGTTCATCCGGATCTATCTCGACGGCGAGCTGCTCAACGAGATAGACCTGCGACAGACCGCCAACGCTCCCGGCAGCCGCGTGGGCAATGCCTTCAGCAACGACTTGCCGGGATTCGGCGACTATCTGCTGCTCAATCTCGCCATCGGCAGCAACGGCGGCGAGCCCGTCGAGAAGTTCTTCCCGATGCGGTATGAGGTCGACTATGTGAGGGTGTATCAGAAGGCGCAGTGAGGGACGTGCCCTCCGGGGACGTCCGAATGAATCTACAGACATAAAACAAGAGGAAAAGAAATGAGTAATACCGAAATTGACGATTACCGTCAGAAAGTGTTTGCGGCCATGATGAGCCGCGAGGGAGCCGACGAACAGGAGATGAAGGAGACGCTCGACCTGTTCACCGACGAGGATTTGGCTTTTGGCATGCCGTTCAACACGCCTGAGGAAACGGCCCAGATGATCCTCGACGAGTGAGTTGGGAGTGTACATGTTTTTGATAGTCTATTTGCGGAAGTCGCGCCAAATGGCTATCTTTGCAAGGCAGGAGAAGTGGAGACGCTTCTCCTGCCTTGTTTTTAGGTGGATGAAAGTGTCGTGAAATGAGTGCTGAGCAGGGCTTTTTCGGTTAGCAAAAGGTGGCTTCTTGCGTTGCAAACAGCCGTCTCCGACGTTGCAAACAACCGTCTCTTGCAGTCTCGAATACCGCTGTTTGCAAGCAGAAAGGGCAGCTTTCGGCTTTTTCGGTCAAGTGTCTGCGGTGTCCTTGTCTTGCTTTTTAAGTGTTTTCCTGTCGTTGCCTTTTTTTACATCAAGCCGGGTCCGCAGCCAGATGGTCACATGTCGAGGCCATAAGATTTTCCTAATCCGACTTTTTTGCTTATCTTTGTGCCTATGAAGAAGAAGTTATTGTTGATGGCGTCGCTGCTTCTGCTGTGTCTCGGCACCTTCGCACAGGCGAGGAAACAGGAGTTGCTGCGGCTGCAAGGCTGGCAGGCGGGAAGCGTGGTCAGCGTGGAGGCCGTGAGCGATTACGGCATAGACCGTTGTTTCTGTGCCATGAAGATTCCCGACGAGGTGTTCAGACGGATGATCGGAAAGTCGTTTCCCGAAGGCTGTACCGTAGACAGGGACGGTCTGCGCTATGTACGGGTGCTTCATTATGACCTGAAGGGAAACGTGCGCCTCGGCGAGATGGTGTGTGACCGGTCGATAGCGGCAGACCTGGTAGACATCTTCCGCACGCTCTACGAGCATCGGTATCCCATCGGCAGCATCCGGCTCATCGACGACTTTCAGGCCGACGATGAGCTGTCGATGCGTGCCAACAACACCAGTGCGTTCTGCTATCGCCGCATCAAGGGGCAGAAGCGGTTGTCGATGCACGCGCTGGGGCGCGCCATCGACCTCAACCCGCTCTACAATCCCTGTGTGAGGCAGTCGCGGTCGGGCAAGACCACGGTGCAGCCGGCTACGGCTACGAGGTATGTGGACAGGAAAACTCATTTCCCTTGCAGGATAGACAAGGACGATTTGGCCTATCGGCTGTTCGTCCGGCATGGCTTTCGGTGGGGTGGGGCATGGCGAAGCGTCAAGGACTATCAGCACTTTGAGAAATGAGATGCTTTCCCGGACGTGGATTCCGAACCTTATTTGTCACTCTTTCTCCTGTTGCATTCGGCGCACAGCATTTGACAGTTCTCTATCACCGTGCGTCCGCCTTTGGCCCACGGCGTGATGTGGTCGGCTTCCATGAACTCATAGTCGAACGTTTTTCCGCAGTGTTCGCAGCGGTGCCCTTGTCTCTCGTAGACGGCGAGCTTGATGTCCTCAGGAAAGGTTCGTAAGTCCAGTTTTTGCTCATCGCCCGTCAGCACGTAGGGAATGATGCCCTGAGGGCGCTGTATCTCGCCATCGCGCAACAGTGCCGAGATGCGTTTGCTTAGGGTCGCAGAGTCAAGAGTTTCCTTGCCGAAGTCGTCATAATAGGAAGCCCAGTCAAGTCCCTTCATGATTTGCCCGAATTTAGTTTGGTCGAAGTTGGTAGTCGCCCAGTTGACGACATTCTGGAAATAGGACCACAGATTGTTGGCATTAGGGTCATGCTGATGACTGGCCATATAGCCTACTGCAGTCTGGGGATGTCCTTCCCGCGTCTCATGGTCGGCCATCCATTGTAAGGCCTGTTTGAGAAAGTCTTGTCGGATGGTTTTGCCATTGACCAGATTTTTTGCCAAACGCCAAGCTCCACAATTGCTTTTCGAGAAGTGGCGTTTGGCGTCTGTGACGAAGGGGCCGGCATAGATTGCATTGTTGATTTCCTGCTCGTTGAGCGGCTTGCCCGCTATGTTGATGGTCTTAAACCATTCCAATTTTTCAGATGCCTCACCCTCGCAGACGTAGATGGTGAGCGGATAGTTGAGGATGCGTTGTTGAATGTCAGCAGGCTGGTTGAAGAAGTTTTTAAAATCGTGGCTGAACTTGCCGGCCACATACTCGCAGAGCGACAGGGTGCGCTGTTGTCCGTCCATCACCTCATAGGGGCAGTTGGCGTCTGCACTGCGCTTCACCCAATACATCACATTGAGCGGATAGCCGTGAAGCACGGTTGTGATGACGGCCTGTTGTTCCTTGTCGTCATAGATAAACTCGCGCTGATAGGCGGGTCGGATGTCCAAGCGGCCATCGTAGCCACGGACACCTTGCTCGTCATTGTTTGTGTAACCCTTGGTTATCTCGCCAACGGTCACTTCCATTTGTTTGATTGTCATCATAATTTTTTATAAGTATTGAGGTTGTTTGTTACGAATGAGTATTCTTGCGTATTTCTTTTTCCCGTTTATATAGGGATAGCCAAAATTATATTTCGTTACGTGGGTCGTTGCCATAATGCCAATAATCTCGAACTGCTCAGGATTATACTTGTCGAGGAAAGTAATGGGGACGCCCATCACCCCTGTATAGTCACAGGGAATGTCGGTGGTTTTCCCCACATTGATGGCATCATAGTTGTCATACTTCGGATATTCTTCAGGAGAATAATGACAGACAAGGTCAAGAGTTTCATGGCGTTTCTTGTGGTCAAGGTTTGTGAACCAACAAATGTTGCCCATGCTTCTCCATTTCTGTCCAAAAGCGTCTGTCCAAAAGCGTGTTTTCCGAGGCTTAAAATAATCAGGAACCTTAAAGGCCATATCGCCAGACTTATATCCAAGCCAAATCTTGTTTTCTTTTAATAAAGGAAATATCTCTTTATATGAGATGGCATTTTGATTTCCCAGTATCAAGAATTTTTTATTGTATTTCATCAACAGTGCTATATATTCCCGTAGGAGGGAAAAAGGCGGATTGGTTACAACTATATCTGCTTTCTTCAGCAGTTGGATGCATTCTTCCGACCGAAAATCTCCCGATGACAAGGTTGTCAAAGCATTTTTATCGTTTTGCAGCAGATAACGCACGTCAGATAGGTCAACGGCTCCGTCGCCGTTGAGATCTTTCACTTCGGTTATTTCTACTTTGTAAGCTACTTTCTTGGGCCGGTCTTCATAATCGTCAAAATGAATCATTAGTTCTTTCCCTTGTATGGGCGAACCATTATAGCAAGTACAGATAAGTCGTTTTAATCTCAGTTGGTTGAAACGCAAGGCGAAATACTTGAAGAAGTTGCTTTCATAGGGATCGTCACAATTGCAGAGCACGGTTTTGCCGTGAAAGTACGGCAAATAGTGTTGTAGTTCTCGCTCAATGTCGGTGAGTTGTGTGTAGAACTCGTCTTCTTTGGCTATTTTAGCCACATCGAGATTTCTTTTTGTCATGAAGCAATTGATAGTCTAAGGCATGGCTATCAATCCGCTGAAACGCAAAAAGAGCGTGATGGCACTCTTATCGCGTTTAGCACGGGGCGGCCTCGGATGGAGCCCCGGAATCTCACTAAGAATGCATCACGCTCGTTGCGTGAGCATCGCTTTTTGAGATTTCAGAGGCTACTATACGAAGCCACCTGTCACATATTATTTCCGTGCTTGTTATTCCAAATAGAGTTTCCGAGGCTCTTGGCTAAACGCGAAATAATAGCGAATGCTTGTTGTTTTCTAATATGTCTTTTGGAATGGGGCTCTCTAAAGGGCCGACATTCACGCACAAAGTTAGGCAAAAGTTTTCATCCTGCCAAATTTTCTGTGCGGTTCTTGTTCCTTCTTTTTTTACATGAACTGCAGATGGGCTTCCCTCGGTGAAGGGGAATCGGTAGGCTTACAAAGCGGCGAGTTTGCGCAGAGAGGCTTCCTCGCCAACTATCCACACGATGTCGCCCTTGCGGAACTTGCGTGAGGGGTTGATCATCGTCAGGCTCTCTTGTCCTTCTTCCACACCGACGACCATGCAGTCGTAAGTGTCGCGGATATGGCTGTCGCGCAGGGTCTTTCCAATGAGTGGATTGTCCTCGCCGAGGACAAGTTTGCGTAGCTTCATCTCTCGCTGCTCAATGTCGGGGTCGCTGGCCACGAGTTCCTGCTTGACGGCCTGTCCGAGAGAGGCGAGTTGCTCGTCGCTGCCGATGACCTGCAGGCGGTCGCCGGGGAAGACGATCGCGTCACCGCCGGGAATGTTGATGCGTTGGCTACCGCGCAAGATGCTGCTTACGTGGACACCGAATCGCTCGCGAAGCCGGAGTTGGGCCAGCGTCTTGCCTGCCCACTCGCTGTCTTCTGGCAGGTCAAAGTCGCTGATGTGGATATCGCGGTCGAGCAGGTGTCCCTCATAGAGTGGACGCTTGTGGCCATGCACCTGTGCTTCGATGTCGCGTGAGTGGAGGTTCTGAATGAACATGCGCTCCAGACGGATGCTGCGGTGCTTGAGACGGCGCGAGAGCACCATGAGCACGATGACCACCATGGCAAGCGTGATGACGACGGCATTGGCGAAGCGGGCCAGGAAGTTGCATATATAGAAGAGGAAGGCGGCGGCAATGGCCACACGCACCAGCACCGTGAAGAGCAATGGAAGCCGGTTGAGGCGACTCTTTGTCCACAAGCGCCGGAATTCGTCACTGTGATTGTTCTTCATAATCATGGCTCGCATGAAGGGAGAGATAAACACCACCGTGAGCACACCGCACACGCCGTTGGCCCACCAGTGGGGCAGAATGTGGCGGATGAACGGCAGGAAGAATGTGAGCATGACCGCAGTGACAGCTACGCAGAGGATGCTGTAGACGAGTGTGTTGAATCCCATCTTGCGCAATAGGCGTTTCCAGTCGCTCTGTTCCTCGACGGTGTTTTGATGGGCGGTGCCGAGATGGTTGAGCCGTCTTGTCCAACGCTTCGGCAGTTGGTGCTCCAGCAGGCTATATGCCGGTACGGCGGCTCGAATCATATAAGGTGTGAGGAAAGTTGTGATGACGCTGACGGCCACCACGACTGGATAGAGATAGTTGCTGATTACGCCCAGCGACAAGCCGAGCGAGGCGATGATGAAGGCAAACTCGCCGATTTGCGCCAACGAGAAGCCGCAGCGCATGGCCGTCTTGAGCGGTTGGCCGCTGAGCATGAAGCCCATCGTGCCGAAGATGGCTTGACCGCCAAGGATGGTCAGCACGAGCATGAGGATGGGGAAGGCATATTCAGCAAGAATCTTCGGCTCGACGAGCATGCCGACCGACACGAAGAAGATGGCACCGAAGAGATTCTTTACCGGCTCTACGAGGCGGATAATGCGGTCGGCCTCAATGGTCTCGGCGATGATGCTGCCCATGACGAAGGCACCGAACGCGCCGCTGAACCCCACGGCTTCGGCCACGACGAACATCAGGCAGCAAAGGCCAAGCGAGACAATGAGCATGGTCTCGTCGGTCATCAGGCGGCGTGTGTAGCGGAAGAAGGAGGGAATGAGGAAGAGTCCGATGACAAACCATAGTACCAGGAAGAAGCCAATCTTGAGCAGGCTTTCCAGCATTTGACCGCCGTCGGGATTGCTGCCGCTGGCGATAGCCGACAGCATGACCATCAGCACGATGGCGAGAATGTCTTCCAGAATGAGCACCGACATGACGAGGCCGGCAAAGCGTTGCTGTCGCAGCCCCATGTCGTCGAACGCCTTATAAATAATGGTGGTCGACGACATGGCGAGCATGCCGCCGAGAAAGATGCAGTCCATGCGGTTCCATCCGAAGGCATGGCCCACGCCCATGCCGAGAAGCATCATGCAGAAGATGATGGTTACGGCTGAGATGACCGGTGCCATACCCATCTTGAGAATCTTTTTGATGGAGAAGTCGAGCCCGAGCGAGAACAGCAGGAACATCACGCCGATGTCAGCCCATTGCTGAATGTCGGCCTTGTCAACGACCGACATCGTGTAGGGCATGTTCGGCGAGACCAGGAATCCGGCCACGATATATCCCAGCACCAGTGGTTGCTTGAGTTTCTTGAATACCAGCGTCACGATACCGGCCATGACGAGGATGAGGGCAAGATCCTTGATCATATTCAAAAGAGAACTTTAAAAGTAATAAAAAATCCCCTCCCTTGGAGTGGGGCTCTCTCGGGAGGGGTGACGGAGTTTAGTCGTTGTATTCTTCCGTGAGCTTGCAGATATTGGTGATGACCTCTACAGCCTTCTGCATGACCTGAATGGAGACAAACTCGTAAGGGCCATGGAAATTGACGCCGCCGGCAAAGATGTTCGGGCACGGAAGTCCACGGAATGACAGTTGCGCGCCGTCGGTGCCGCCACGGATGGGCTCCACTTTCGGCGTGACGCCGCAGAGTTCCATGGCCTTGATGACGATGTCAATGACGTGCATGTTGGGGTCTATCTTCTCCTTCATGTTGTAATACTGATCACGCAGTTCCACCGTCACCGTGCCTTCGCCGTATATCTCGTTCATCTTCTTGGCGATGTCCTCGATGAAGTCTTTGCGGTCTTCAAACTTCTCGCGGTCGTGGTCGCGGATGATGTAGCTGAGCTTGGCCTCCTCACAATGGCTCTCAATGCCGAGCAGATGGTAGAATCCCTCATAGCCTTCGGTGGTCTCGGGAATCTCGTTTTCGGGAATATAGCTATTGAACTCGCATGCCAAGCGGCTGGCGTTGATCATCTTGCCCTTGGCGTAGCCCGTGTGGACGCTCACGCCTTTGATGGTTACTTTGGCTGCGGCGGCATTGAAGTTCTCGTATTCCAGGTCGCCGATGTCGCCACCGTCCATGGTGTAGGCCCAGTCGCAGGCGAACTTCTCGACATCGAAGTGCTTGGCGCCCATGCCGATCTCCTCATCAGGATTGAAGGCCACACGGATGTTGCCGTGCTTGATCTCGTCGTGGTCGCGCAGATAGCACATGGCCTGTACGATTTCAGCAATGCCGGCCTTGTCGTCGGCGCCGAGCAGCGTAGTGCCATCAGTGACGATGAGGTCCTCACCCTTGTGGGCCAGCAGCTCGGGAAACTTCTTCGGCGAGGAGACTATTCCAGGCGAGAGCTCGATGTCGCCGCCGTCATAGTTGCTTATGATGCGCGCTTTGATGTTGGCGCCGCTGGCATCGAGGGCCGTGTCGTAGTGGGAGATGAAGCCGATGGTGGGTGTCTTCTTCTTGGTGTTGGCCGGCAATGTGGCGTAGATGTAGCCCATGTCGTCCATCTCGACATCCTTAAGTCCCTCTTTTTCGAGCTCTTCTTTCAGATACTTGGCAAAGACGAGTTGCTTCGCCGTGGAAGGCACCGTACCGGTATCCTCGGCCGACTGCGTGTCAAACTTGGTGTAATTGATGAATCTTTCTGCTATTTCCATTGAATCTTATCGGTTTAGTTTTCGTTCTTTTAGTCTTGCAAATATACTAATTTTGCGTCAAACGGCAAAACATTGGGCTTAAAAGTTCATTTTAAGTCTTTTAATCTGTTGATAAAATTGGCACGTTTACACTCGTTTTTGTGACGTTTGGTTGAAAAAGGGTGGCGTTTGTACACATATTGAGTGGAAAGGTGTTGCGGGGACGGACGGTTTTTCTTACTTTTGCACATTGAAAATTGCTGTTTTTGCCCCTTCACGGGCTTTTCATTCAACAAAACGCTACTATGCGTTTTCATATAAAAGACCAATGAGAACTGAACGCTGTTTCACTCGAAGTGTCACCTATATACTTCCAGCAGCCCTGTCGTTGTCAGTGCCGTGCCAAGCCGCAACAGTCTCAGACGGAAGCGGGCGGACGGGCCTTGTCGTGATGTTGGCTCTTGCCGCTGTGCAGTTCTTGTTGTTGGTGCTGGTCATTCGCCTTATCAAACAGCTCCGACAGACAGCCGGGCAGGAAATCACGAGGCTCAAACTGAGTGCGGCGCGCGGAAAAATCTCGCCTCACTTTGTGTTCAACGTGCTTAATAGTTACATCGCCAGCACGACTCATGCCGAGGCCGGACACCTATCGGCACTGACTAAGCTCATCCGTGCCAACCTCGACTTGTCTGGGCGCACGACTGTGACGCTTCAAGAGGAACTCGACTATGTGGCAGGTTATGTCAGCGTGGAGAAGCAGATGCTTCTGGATGACGACTTTGAATACTGCGTTGACATTGGTGACGGTATCCGGACCGGTAGTGTGTGCTTGCCCCCAATGTTGGTGCAGATTATGGTCGAGAACGCTTTCGTGCACGCGCTGAGGGGACGTCGCGGTCACAAGACACTTGCCATACGCGTCCGGCGCAATAGCTACGGAACGGCCATCGCCGTGCTCGATAATGGGCCGGGCTTCGACATACGTCGTGGTGTGGGACGTGGACGGACCGGACTCAACATCATTCGTCAGACCGTTAGCCTTGCTAACACTTGTAATCGGCGGTACATGACGTTCAATATGCGCAACACCACCGGACGAGATGGAAACATAAGTGGTTGCGAAGCTGAGATTTTCATTCCCGACCAGTTCAAATATCCTCTATAATAAATTAAGGTGGAACCCGAACAGACTAACACATAAAACAAACGATATAAAAAACAAAAATGAAACTGATTATCATTGACGACAACCCGCAATCATGCGCCGACTTGCAGCAGAAGCTCGGCAAGTATGAAGACATGCAGGTGGCTGGCGTGGCCCACCACGGCTTCGACGGTCTGGAACTCATCAATCGCTGCCGACCCGATGTTGTATTTCTCGACGTGGAACTGCCCGACGTGGCTGGGCTCTCCTTCCTCGAACGGTCGGCCTATCTACAGGAGAGTGGCTGCCGGGTGGTTGTTTATACGGCCTACGACAAGTATATCCTGCCCGCTCTGCGCAAGAAAGCTCATGATGTGCTCTTGAAGCCCGTTGATGAGAAGGAGCTGGAGGTGGTTGTCAAGCGGTTGCACGAGACCGACAATCGGCCCAAGGCTGTCAGCGGAAGCACCAGCGATGACGACAAGTATGTACTTTTCACGAACAGCGTCGACTTCACTGTTATAGGTCAGACCGACGTAGGTCTTTTTCAGTATAATCCCGACACCCGCAGTTGGGAAGCTGTTGTAGCTGGCATTGGCTATCCTGTCAAGCTAAGACGCAATATCAAAGGCGATCGGCTGAAAGAATTTGGACCGCAGTTTGTGCGTGTGCATCAGCGTTACATTATTAACGTCGACTATCTGCTTAACGTTGTTGACACCCGTTGCCACTTCTTCCCACCGTTCGACAAGGTTGATTACGTGGTGGTAGGACGCATCTACCGCGAAAAGCTGCTCAACCGCTTCCAAAGCCTTTGAACCTCAACGGCCGGCGCTCCCGACTTCATAAACAGGAAGGGGTGTCGGCTGCTCTCTTTTTCGGTGCACCGGTGGCGCGCCTCTGATTTGTCGGGTAATCCTTAAGGCGATTCCGGACGAGACATAAAAAAGGGATGTCAGTGATGACATCCCATATCAAGTGACCCCGGCGGGACTCAAACCCACGACACTCAGAACCGGAATCTGATGCTCTATTCAACTGAGCTACGGGGCCTTAATGGTCATTTGTGAGTGCAAATTTATAAAAAAAACGCCAATTGTGCAAGCATTTGGCATTTTTTCTTTCATTAAATGCGGTGTGTGTGGCGACCGCCCCACAAAGGGAAGTCGGTGATGAACTCGCAACCGAGTGCCACGACGGCAATGCTGAGAATGAAATAGCCCATTTCTGAATCTATTTTTTTGTTTGCAAAGGTCGCATGTTTCCGGTAGAAAAGGAAAGTGGCAGTATGTGTTTCTTTGCATTGTCATCGTTTTCTTGACGCATATCAAATGCCGGGAAATGATCTGTAATAACCATGGATGTTGCGTTTTGTAATATTTTTGCGGTATTATTTGTCGTTTTGTGAAAATAAAGTAAAAAATGCTTGCTATAATTCTTGGAAATAAGTAACTTTGCAAACGTTACACCACAATAACAAAACAGTTATAGGTTATGAGTCAACTTATCATCCCAAACGGCTATCATCCACTGCTTGACCGACATAAAACCGAGCAAGGCATTAAGCTTATCAAAGATTTCTTCCAGCAGAACTTGTCGACTGAATTGCGTCTGCGTCGCGTCACGGCACCGCTCTTCGTTTTGCAGGGGCTTGGCATCAATGATGACCTCAATGGTGTGGAGCGTCCTGTGACATTCCCCATTCGCGACATGGGTGACGCGCGGGCTGAGGTGGTGCACTCGTTGGCCAAATGGAAGCGGCTCGCGCTGGCCGAAGACGGAGTGGAACCCGGTTACGGCATCTATACCGACATGAATGCCATCCGCGCCGATGAGGAGCTTGACAATCTCCATTCACTGTATGTCGACCAGTGGGACTGGGAAGCCGTCATTACCCGCGACCAACGAACGGTGGCTTTCTTGGAAAGCATTGTGAGGCGCATCTATTCGGCCATTCTCCGCACTGAGTATCTAACCTGTGAGACCTACGATGATATCACCCCCTTCCTTCCTGCCGACATCCACTTCATCCACGCGCAAGACCTGCTCAACCGCTATCCCGGTTTGTCTCCCAAGGAGCGTGAGGATGCCATCTGCAAGGAGTATGGAGCCGTCTTCGTCGAAGGCATCGGCGGCCATCTCAGTGACGGTAGAAAGCATGACGGGCGTGCTCCCGACTACGACGACTGGTCGACCGTGGCAGAGAACGGCAAGGCCGGACTCAATGGTGACATCCTTATCTGGTATCCGGTGTTGGAACGTTCCTTTGAGCTCAGCTCCATGGGCATTCGCGTTGACCGCGAAGCCCTGCTTCGCCAGCTCAAGACAGAGGGCAAGGAAGATCGCGAAAGGCTCTATTTCCACCGCTTGTTGCTCGACGGGAAACTGCCGCTGAGCATCGGTGGCGGCATTGGACAGAGCCGCCTCTGCATGGTGTTGCTTCACAAGGCTCATATCGGTGAGATACAGGCCAGCATCTGGCCCGACGGCATGCAGCGTGCGTGTTGTGAGGCCGGTATGCCATTGATATAGAATCACCCACACATTGTCGTTCTGACTCAAGGGGTACGACACAAAAAAACAGGCAACTGCAGTCAGAGTTCTGGCGGCGGTTGCCTGTTTTAGTTGCGGTAGAACTGTTTCCTCGGCTTACTTCAGTGTGGCTTTCGATGTGATGGTCATCTCCATGCCAAACATGTTGGTCTTCATGTCGCTGTTGATGTGCTGAGGCCAGCCCTTGTCACCGAAAGTCATCGACTCAGTGCCGCTCATTTCGACGTTGGCCAGACCCATGGCCACCATCTGTGGCCAGCCGGCCTCTATCTGTGTGGCGGCCTCTTCCTGTCCAGCTGCCTTCAACTGTGTCAGGAGCATTTGTTTCACGTCATCGGTCGTCATGTCAGGCGAATAGGTCACGTCAATGCGTTTGCCGTCGGCTGAGACCGTGTAGGCGCGTTTTGCCTTGATGCCCATGACGTTGAACTTGTCGGTGTCGCCGGTCTTCAGTAGCTTGCCGAAGTATTTGAACAGGCCCGATTGGTCGATGGCGGCCAATATCGTGCTGTCGTTACAGACATAGTTGGTTATGCCTTCGGCGGCTTCCTGCCCGTCATTGTCTTTTTTCAGTGAGTTGAGATATTCGCTCATCTTCGTCTTGATCTCGCTGATGTTGAGTACGTGGCGGGGTGTTCCATCGAGGTTGACCGACATCAGAACGGGCGTCTTGCCCAGCGACTGTATGTTGCCGAAGCTCTCGCTGAACGGTTCGCTGCCTGTGGCAGTCATCTCCTTGGGCATATCCATGCGTGTAACGACTGTTTCGATGATGGCGCTGTCCTTATTGACTGTCTTCACGGTGTAGCGTTGGTCACACGACATATGCATGTCCTGTACGTTCATGCCGGCCTGGGGCATGTTCATCTTCATGGTAGCCTCACTGGTGTAGGTGAATACATCGCCTTCCCGCAGTTGAGGGCGGAATGTAGTTTGCGCCTGCATGGCCAGCGTCGTGAAAGCCAGGGCAAGCAGAGTGAGTTTTGTTTTCATTGTTGTTTATGTTTAATTATGTGGTAAGGAATATGGAACTGGCCTCTGCTTAGTGTATGGTGATGTGATAGCTGGCCATGAAGGATGCGCCGGGGAGCAGGCGGTTCATGAGATACTTGTCACTGAATTCTCCCGCATATTCGTCCATGTCGCAGATGCCGTACCAGGGTTCAATACATACAAAGGGAGCGTCCATGCCCGTGGGGCTCCAGATGCCAACGGCCGGACTCTTGATGTCGACCGTGACGTGTGGCTCGCCCGTGAGTTCCAGCAGTTGAAGGCGGCTCACTTGGCTTTCGTCGAAGATCAGTGCGTCGGCGTCAAAAGTGTGTGTCGAGGCGTTGATAGTGCCGGTGGCGGCGTCGAAGAGTTGTGGATCGGTTTCGGGCAGACCGTAGTTGATGTCGTGGTGGCCGAAGAGCAGCAGGCCGTGGTCGCTGATGGATAGCTTCTTCGGTGCCTTGTTGTCAATGCGGATGCGGGCCTTGAGCGGTTTTCCTGCCTTCCAGCCAGGAATGAGAAATGCCGGATGACCACCGATTTGGAAGAACATAGGCTCATGTCCGGTGTTCTCAATGTGCCAGATTACGTCGATACGGTTGCCTGTGAGCTTGTAGGTCACGCCGAGGTTGAACGGGAACGGATATTGCCGCAGCGTCTCCTCGCTCTCGTGGATGGCATAGGTGAGCTGATGCTCGCCCTGCGCTACGAGTGTGAAGGCGGCGTCGCGCAGGAAGCCGTGCTTGCCCATCTTGTAGGTGTGGCCGTGCAGCCGGTATTCACCGCCAGCCAAACCACCGATAATTGGGAAGAGCAGTGGCGAGCGGCGGTGCCAGTATTGGGGATCGCCTTGCCAAAGGTATTCCTCGCCCTTGGCGTTCTTGATGCTCTGCAGTTCGGCGCCTTTGGCCGATACTTCCACGCAGAGCAGGTTGTTCTTGATTTGTTCCATTGTTGATAGAGATTGTTTTTGTTAATGATTTCTTACGTTGAAGATACGCCAGCTGTAGAAGAAGGCGACAACGAAGACGAGAACGAAGAAGGCGAAGAACAGAGTCCATGCCGTATCTGAATCGACGATTCGGTTTTGGCCTAAAGCCAGCGTGACGCTGCCGAACATTAGTGTCATCGGAATGCACGTCACGCGGCACATCTGTGAGGCCAGACGCGTTTGTTCCACGTTCTTGATCGGCGTCAGTGTGTTGACCATAGTCTGCGGATGATAGGCCGCATAGAGCATCATGGCTGCGCTGAACGTGCCGAAGACTGGCATGGGAAACACCATGGCGCGTGAGCCATACTCGCGCACGCTGCCATCGGCATGGAAGCCCGTCGGGATGATGTCGGGCGACTGCACAAACGTGGCGACTGCCAGTACCCATAGGGCCACGACCAACACGATGTTGACTGCCTCCAGCAGGTTGCCCTCATGGGTGCGGAGTACGCGCACGGTCTCTTTGCTGTTCGCTGTTTTCGTCTTGCCCAGAAAGCTTAGGTGCTTCCGTAGTGGGGTGTCATGATTCTTTTCCATCTTCTTGAGATATTACGTGATGCTTGCGTTTGGGCAGCCGGCGGGCTTTGCGCAGAGCCTCGGTGATGATCCACTGCAACTGTCCGTTGGTGGACCTAAACTCGTCGGCCGCCCATTTCTCCACGGCTCCCATCGTGTCAGGATCGAGTCGCAGGATGAATGATTTGCTTTTTGCCATTTGCCCGGTTTTGTTCTTTAAGTCGTTTTGACCCTTTTCGGCTTTCTTAGTTGTTCAGAGTGCCCGTGTTGACTACGGGCTGGGCGGTATCGTCACCGCAGAGCACTACCATGAGGTTTGACACCATGGCGGCCTTCTTGTCGTCATCGAGTTCCACCACCTGTTCGTCAGCCAGTTTTTCGAGAGCCATTTTCACCATGCTTACTGCGCCTTCTACTATCTTCTCGCGGGCAGCAATGATGGCCGTAGCCTGTTGGCGGCGAAGCATTACGGCTGCTATTTCGGGTGCATAGGCTAAGTAGTTGATGCGGGCCTCCACGATTTCGATGCCCGCCATGTCGAGCCGGTCGTCGAGTGTCTTTTCCAGCATTTTGTTGATTTCCTCACCGCCGCCGCGCAGTGTCAGTTCATCGGGATACTCGTTATTGTCGTAGGCATAGAGCCCAGCTACTTGGCGCAGAGCCGCGTCGCTTTGTATCTTGACAAAGTTCTCAAAGGCACGCATGATGTTGTTCACATTGCCACCGACGGTTGCCATGTTGCTGGCCATGGTCTGTGCGTCAATCTCGAACATCGCCTTGTAAGTATCTTTGAGACGCCACACCAAGACTACGCCGATCATGACCGGATTACCGATCTTGTCGTTTACCTTGATAGGCTCGGCATCGAGATTTCGGGCTCGCATTGAGAGGCGTTTGGCCTTGATGAGCGGATTCACCCAGTGGAAGCCTACCTCTTTATAGGTGCCACGATACTTGCCGAAGAACATCATTACGCGGGCCTCGTTGGGCTCCAGCTGCACATATCCGCCGATGCAGAAGGCGGCCACGGCCTCGATGAGCGAGCCGGCTACGCCTGCGCTCACAATCGATTCGTTTGCTCCCAGCGCGATTAGACAGGCACCAACGGCGAAAAGCACAATGTTGATGGTCAATGCAAGAAATCCGTTCATGACGAATCCTTGAAACTTAAACTCTTTACTCTCCATATAGGTTGATATTAATGGTTATCGTTTTGATATCATTTTGATATTGCAAAGTACGGAAAAAGAAATGAGATAATCAAGTTTTTGGACGACGATTTAACAACATTTAAGTTGTAAATGAGGTGTGGAGGTGGGGCGGTTTCGCTCGTTTTGCACTACCTTTGCACTCATGAACATGGATATTTTGAAGCAAAAGCGCATCGCTGTGTTGCTTTCGGGCGGTGTCGACAGTAGCGTCGTCGTCTACGAATTAGCACGGCAGGGGCTGCATCCCGACTGTTTCTACATCAAGATCGGTCCCGAGGAAAAGGAAGAATGGGACTGCAATTCGGAGGAAGACATGGAGATGGCCACAGCTGTGGCAGCCAGGTATGGCTGCCGCTTGCAGGTTGTCGACTGTCACCATGAATACTGGAGCCAAGTGACGCGCTACACCATGGAGAAGGTGAGGGCGGGCTATACGCCCAATCCCGATGTGATGTGTAATCGGCTGATCAAGTTTGGTGCCTTTGATGAGAAGATGGGGCACAGCTACGATCTCATTGCGACGGGCCATTATGCTCAGACCGAGTGGATTGACGACCGCAAATGGCTTACCACAAGCCCTGATCCCGTGAAGGACCAGACTGACTTTTTGGCTCAAATCTTTCAGTGGCAGCTCAAGAAGGCTCTTTTTCCCATTGGTCATTATAGGAAGGAAGAGGTGCGAGCCATCGCCGAGCGCGAGCACCTCATCAATGCTCGGCGTAAGGATTCGCAGGGCATCTGCTTCTTAGGCAACATTGATTACAACGAATATGTGCGTCGCTATCTCGGCGAGCAGTCAGGTGACATCGTTGAAATAGAGACAGGCCGTAAGATCGGCGAGCACAAGGGACTGTGGTTTCACACCATTGGTCAGCGCAAAGGGCTCGGCCTCGGCGGTGGTCCGTGGTTTGTCATCCGCAAGGACGTGGCCCGCAACATCCTTTACGTCAGCCATGGTTACGACCCGCAGGATGCCTACAAGTCTGATTTTCCCATCCATGCCTTCGATTTTCTTACTGAGGGCGTCACCGACTTGCCTCATCGGGTCACCTTCAAGATTCGGCACACGCCCGAGTTCCATGCTGCCACCGTAGAGCGTAAGGCTGGCGGAGCCTATTTGGTTCATTCCGACACACCCATCCACGGTGTCGCGCCCGGCCAGTTCTGTGTGGTCTATGACGAACAGCACCACAAATGTTATGGCTCGGGAGAGATAACCAGTTCGCTCCCCGGACAGGAGGAGCCTTGACCGAAATCGTGCGTGGCAGGGGAAGTTGAGGTGGGGACGTAGTCTGTTAAAGTGATTGTACACTCTCTACACGCAGCTTTGTAAGAGGCTGCGTTATGATCATATTTATGTTTAATTAGTAAAGGGTGGATTCGCAGTAATGCGAGTCCACCCTTGTTATATAGTAGGGGATGGGCACAAGTCCCACCTCTGTTTCAAAGTTGTTTGACAGCCCTCTCCAGTTTCTCCAATGCCTGTCGGATGTAGTCGCGTGGACTGCCGACGTTGAGGCGCATGAAGCCCTCGCCGCCGGGGCCGAACATCTCGCCGTCGTTGAGGGCGAGGTGCGCCTTGTCGATGAAGAGTTCGAGCAGGTCATCGTGGCTGAGACCGAGTGCGCGGCAGTCGAGCCAGATCAGGAACGAAGCCTGTGGCCGGACGGGCCGTATCTGCGGCATATGTTCGCGGCAGAAGTCCTCCACGAAGCGTATGTTGTCCTCTACATAGGCCAGCATCTGCCTGCGCCACTGCTCACCATGGCGGAAAGCTGCGATGGTGGCGATGTGGGCGAAGATGTGGGCCTCGTCGAGTTCGTTGGCTTTCAGCCAGCCGAAGAATCTTTCGCGCAGTTCGGGATTGGGCACGATGGCGTGGCTGGAGATGATTCCTGCAATGTTGAAGGTCTTGGTCGGAGCCTGCATGGTGATGCTGATGGCGGCTGCCTTGTCGCTGACGCTGGCAAAGGGGATGTGTTTGTGGCCGAAGAGAGACATGTCACAATGAATCTCATCGCTGATGACGAGCAGGTGATGATCGTAACAAAAGTCAGCGAGCCGCACAAGTGTGTCGCGGTCCCAACAGATACCGCCGGGGTTGTGGGGATTGCAGAGGATGAGTAGGCGACACCGGTCGTCGCAGACCTGCTGCAAGTTGTTGAAGTCAATGTCATAGAGGCCGTCGTCGCGTCGTTTGAGTGGGCTCCATACCACTTCGCGATGGTTGGCCCGTGGGGTGAGGAAGAAAGGATGATAGACGGGGGGCATGACGATGACTTTCTCGTCAGGCTTCACAAAGAGATTGCTGATGATGCCGATGCCCTTGACAATGCCGGGGATGAACGAGATCCATTCGGGCTTGACCTCCCACTGGTGGTGGCTGCGAATCCAGTCTATGATGGCTGGGCGGTAGTCGGTCGGCTCGACAGTATAGCCGAGGATGGGGTGGTCGAGACGGCGGCGTAGGGCATCGATGATGTCGGGGCAGACGGCGAAGTCCATATCGGCTACCCACAGGGGTTGCAGGTCATCGCGTCCCCAGCGCGGCAGCAGAGCCTCGTGCATGAGGTCACCGGAGCCGCGGCGGTCGATGATGGTGGAGAAATCGTAGTTCATGATTGCAGGGCTTGTTTGATGTCCTCGAAGAGGTCGTCGGCATCTTCCAGGCCAATGGAGAGGCGGATGGTGGTGTCGAGCACGTCCATGGCCCGCTTCTTCTCGTCGGTGAAGTTGCCGAAGATGGTTGAGGCGGGGTGTATGGCGAGGGTACGGTTGTCGAAGAGATTGGTGGCACGGTGGATGAGCTTCAGCCTGTCAATGAAGCGGAAGCATGTTTCCCGGCTGTCGAGCTCAAAGCAGACCATGGCACCGGCGGTGGGACCGAATTGCCTCTGTGCGAGCGCATGATAGCGGTTGTCGTTGAGGCCGACATAATTGACGCTTTTGATCTGCGGTAGTGTCTGCATGCGGCGCGCCAGCGTGAGGGCATTGCCGCTCTGCACGCGGTAGCGCGCATTGAGATTCTCCAGGCCGAGCGTCTGCATGTAAGCTACCTGCGGCGTCATGTAGGCTCCGAAGTTGAACAACATCTCCAGTTTCATGGTTCGGGTGAAGTCCGGCGTGGTGCCATAGTCGATGACGAGTCCGCCGAGTGATGTGGCGCCTCCGCTGATATATTTTGTACTGGAGACCACCTCGATGTCGACTCCCAGGTCGTGCGAGCAGAACTCGGTGAAGGGAATGGCGGTGGTGTCAGCGACGAGTGGGATGTGGCGGGCGTGGGCCACCTCGGCGAGGGCACTGAGGTCAGCCACTTCCATCTGCGGATTGGTGACTATCTCGAGAAAGATGCAGCAGGTGTTGTCGTCGACGGCCTGCTGCACCGCTTCTATGCAGGTGAGGTCGCAGAGACGGGGCTCAACCCCGAATTTGCGGAGCGACGAGTCGAGCAGCGAGAAAGTGTTTCCGAAGAGGTGGCGCGAGGTGACGATGTTCTTGCCTTGTGCGGCCAGTGTAAGCATGGTGTTGCTGATGGCGGCCATGCCGCTGTTGAGAGCCGTCACTGAGTGGGCACCGGTGAGCGCCTTGATGCGCTCTTCCAGGTTGCGCACGGTGGGGTTGTCGCAACGTGAATAGTCGGGCGCGTCTATCTTATTGGTGAAAGCATCGGCCATCGCCTGCGCGTTGTCGAACTCGTAGGCCACAGCGTTGTAGACGGGCATGCTAAGTGCGTCGTAGGCATCGCGGCGTACATAAGGAAGATGGATGGTTTGTGTTTGTTTTTTCATTGTTGTTGTGTTTGTATTTTTCAGTACCATTGCACAGCGTTGCTGTAGCCGCTTCGTTTGTCATATTTGAGCGCGTCTGTAAGCGTCGAGGCGTTGCAGCGGAACGTGAAGTTGTAGCTGGTGTAAGGCGCAAGCACGACGGAGCAACTCATGTTGAAGCAGTGGAGGTCGCGTTGCAGTGAGGCCGTGGTCATGGAGATGTCGTGGTTCTCGAAGTCGTAGCCACTTGAGAAAGCGATGTTCCATCCGTCGGAGATGCGTATGTTTCCGCTGACATTGAGAGTCTGTGTGTACTTGTAGGGGTAGCGCATGCGCTTGTAGTTGAATTTTCCGCCCGTGTTCTCGCGCATGGTAATACCATAGCCGAAGGTGAGCGACCACGGCATGGAGAAGCGCATGTAGCCGTCTTCGTCAGTCTCAGCCTTTCCGGAGCCCTTCTTTTTCTTGGCGCCGCGCTGTCCTTCAATCATGTCATCGTCGACATTGCTTTCGATGTTGGTGTCAATGCCCTCGTCGTTGTTGGCGGTAGCGTCGTCGTCATTGTTTCCACCGCCGAAGAGCTTGAGAATCTTGTCGGGTGTGAGCGTGAACGAGAAGTTCTGACTCATACCCTGGAAACGTCCAAAGCGTCCGCGGCCCCACTCGGTGTGATCGCCTACGTAGGGACGTCCGTTTTCATCGAGTTCGTAGGCATAGGTAGCGAAGACGGCGTTCATGTTGAACGTGTAGTGCTTCCACCATTTCAGTCGGATGCGCATCGAGAGGTCGCTCCAACGGTGGCGCGAGGCCGCGAGGTTGTAGCTCATGCTGGCACCGAGCTCGTCAATGATGGATATTTTCTTGATGCCGGCCGAGTCGTTGTCGGTCTTGACCTTCATCTCAATGTTGTTGCTCACATCCCACGAGATGCTGCCCGTCTTGCCCCGGCCGGGCACGCTGTAGAGCGCGTTGCGGTAAGGCGAGTATTCTACGAGCGAGACGTTTCCGTCGGCGTCTGTCTTTTGGTATGTCTCATAGTAGCGGTTGCCGAAGTCGGGCGCGTAAGAGAAACTCATTGTGGGCGTGATGACGTGACGGATGGCCTGTATCTTGTCACCGAAGAGCTTGCGGTTGGGCACCCAAAAGCCATAGACCTTGGTTGAGGCCGAAAGAGCGAGGTTCCAGTTGTAGACGTTGTAGAAGCCATACGTGGTGTCGGCCACCTCACGCTGCGTGTCCTCATCCCACGACACTGACTCCTTGTGTGAGTACATGCGGTCGGTGAAGTTGAAACTTGGTGTGACGTTGATATAGTTGAGCAGCGTGAAACTGGCGTTGACGGGTATGGTGTGCTGCATGCCGTTGCGCCACTCCTTGATGAGGTTGGCGTGGAGGATGTGGTCTTCGGTGGTTGATATGGAGTTGGAGAGATGCCCAGTGTAGCTCATCGATATTTTCTCAGACCAGCGCTCCGTGCCTGCGGCGTGTCTGCGGCGGAAGGGATAGAAACGTGCGACGGAGATGTTGAGGTCGGGCAGCGTCATGGCGATGGTAGAGTCGCGCATGTTCTGTGCCAGGTTGGCCGTGGAGCTCAGCGTCATGCCGATGCTGGAGAAGGTGGTGCTCCAACTCACGGAGGAGGTGCGCGTCGATTGGGTCATCGACTGCGGGTTGTACATGCTTGTGAGGTTGTTGCGCTCATAGCTGGAGGTGGCAAAGTTGACGCTTGCCGAGAGTGTCGAGTAAGGGTTTGCCTTGCTGTCCTGTCGGTGGCTCCACTGTATCTTGAAACTCTCCTGCTCGGCAAAGTCGGGCATGCCCTTGTCGCCGGTCTTTGTGTCCTGATAGCTGAAATAGAAACTGCCACTGTAGCGGTAGCGGCGGCGGTAGTTGCTGGCCGCTGAGAATCCCCACGATCCTTTGGTGTAGATCTCGCCCAACAGCTTGAGGTCCCACTTGTCGCTCATGGCGAAATAGTAGCCGCCATCGCGCAGATAGAATCCGCGGTCTGACTCGTCACCGTAGCTGGGCATGATGAATCCCGACGAATAGCTCTTTGTGAATGGGAAAAAGCCGTAGGGAATGGCAAGGGGCAATGGCACGTCGGCCACCACGAGATAGGCTGGTCCGAAGACGACATCCTTGCCCGGGCGCACCTTGGCGCGGCTCAAAGCGATGTAGAAGTCGGGGTGAGGCGCGTCACAGGTGGTGTAACGGCCGTGCTGTAGATAGATGACACCATCGTCGAGGCGCTTCGACCGCTGGCTGGTGAGGAATCCCTCCTGCTGCACGGTCTTGACGTTGCTGATGAGACCTTTCTTCGACTTGAAGTTGTAGGCCATGGTGTCGCTCTCATATTCGTCGTTGCCGAGCTTGAAGACCGGCGTGCCCGTGAGTTCCCGCGTCGCCGTATCGATGGCGCCGGTGGCGTGCACGAGGCTGGAGTCGAGATTCATATAGATTTTCTCGCTCGTGAGATCCATGTTCTCATATTTGACATTCGACGCTCCGTAGAGGTGTGCTGTCTTGCTTCCGGCGTCATAGACGAGCGAGTCGTTGGCGGTGTAGTTGACAGGCGCGTCAATGCCACTCTTCCGTTGTCGGTTGAGTGAGTCGAGACGTATGGAGTCGTCGATGGCCTTGTTGTGGTTCCAGATGGCACGTGCCAGCGAGTCCATCTGTATAGTGTCGGCAGGCATTGTGTCCGCACTGTCGGCATCGGCGTCTGTGAGAGCCGCTGTGGAATCGTGGCGCACCGTGTCTTTCGTCACCACGGTGTCGTTGGAGGGCATTGCCGGAAGCCCCGGTCGCAGCATGGAGACGCCTGCGGCCCAGGAGAAGGCAATGACACAAAGGAACGATATGACGAAAAGTTTTCTTCCCATGAATGTGCAAAATTAAACAATTAAAGCGAGAGAACCGTGCGTTTGTGGTATTTTAACGTTGGAAAAGACAGTCTCAGTCTATGGCTTTCATTGTTTTTGCTGTGCTTTGACACGCCATCCGTGCATGTAAATGTGGTGCCGCTTGTGGCGGGGCGTGCGCACGAACTCGCTTACGTCCTCAACCTTTACCACGACCGTGTGTGCCCGTTTGGGGCTGAGTGTCCTGCTGCCGAGGCTGATGGCCAGCGTGTCGCGCGCAACCTCCCGACCGTCTACATACCAACTGATGGCTGTTTGCCCACCATGGGCACGCAGCAACCGCGTTAGTTGGAAGTGCTGTGTCTCGCCGCCGGTCAGTGCAGGCAATTCGATGGCGGCCGGTTCGGTGGTCTCTATCGGATTGACAAGTTCGTGGATGCGCTCCACCAGAGCCTCACGGCATACGGGACAAAACTCCTTGCCCAGATACTGCATCTTGCAGTAGGCCGACTCGGGGGTGCCCTCGGTGGGCTTGTACCAGCCTTCGGGATGGCCTGCGCCGTGATGAGGATAGACTCCCACCTCCTTGTCGTCGAACCAGCGGCGCCATTTCACCTTCTTGCGGTTGCTCTGATGGGTCATGTTGGGGTATTCGCCACGATAGACATCGCCGGCATAATATTCGTCGGCGAGACCGGCGAGCGAATGGGCGAGCTCGTGCACGAACACCTCGTTGCTCTCCTCGTTGCACGTGGCCAGCAGAATCTCGCCGCCCGCACCGCCATATTCGTCGCTGTTGGCGATGATGCCCACCTGCTGATGGCCTGGGCAGAGGCTGTCGACGATGGCCCACAGTCCCTTACTGTTGCGGCAGTCCATCAAGCGGTGCATGCCATAGGTGTCGAGTTGTAACCGGAAGTAGGTGTCGCGGTGCTGCAGGGGCATCTTGCTGTGTTCGGGGCAAGCTCGTGTGCTGTCTGGCAGGAGTCGGCCGGGATGGGTAAGCCCCGATTCCTTCGACTCTACATGCACGGCGTAGAGATTGAAGAAGTCACGGTAGCGGTCGAAGGGCGATACCTGAAACATGTAGTCGAAGCAGCGGCGTGCGTCGGCGGTGAACTTGTTTTGTTCCGCAGTCGTATAGCCGTCGCCGAGCAATACGAAGTTGATGGCGTTTCGCCCATTATATAATAAGGTGTCAACGGTAATCTTTCCTTGCGCCCGTGTGAGCGCAGGCAGACATAAAAGCATCGTTGCCGCCAGCAGGATTCTATTGGTGATTCCTTTACGATTCATATTCTTGTTTAGTCTTCAAATGTCCTGTGCCACTCCATAAACCGTTTCAAGCCTTCCTGGCCGAATTTGGCCAGGCTGCGTTCGGCCTGCTCCAATGTCTTCTCGCGGTCGGGATGGGTTTTCGAGTAGAACTTGTCGGCATAGCAGATGACCTTCTCTTCCCATGTTTCGGGCTGGAAGTCGCGGTGGGGGAGTGGGAGATTTTGTCGCTCAATATCGTCTCGCGTCAGTCCGGCTCCCGTGTGCCGCTCGCAGACGCGTGCATAGGGATCCATCGCCTCGGCGCTGATGCCGTGTGTGGCGGCATAGTCGCGCAGCATCTCTGCGCCCACCCGTCCATGGCAAATGTAAGGCTTGGTGCCAAAACACATAATGCCCGGTGCCGAGCACCCAATGATGCCGATGTCGTGGAGCATGGCTGCCTCCCACACGAAGCGCCGGTTCATGCCCAGCTCGGGACGGGCGTCACAGATGCCGACGGCTCGTCGGGCCACCAGCGTAGAGTGGATTAACAAAATATCCCGAAGGGATTTCTTGTCTGTCGCCTCTGTCGGGAGTGACCGGGAAGAACTCTCTTCGGGATAGTAATGGTTGATGATATGCTCGTAGTCCATATCCTTTTGGATCGTTAGCGGCCTGCCTCTGATAAATTATGATTTATCTTGCCTCCCCCTCACTTGGACGTATACGCCTCTTTCATGTGGATGCCGGGCAAGCCACACTGCCCGGCATCTTTGGGAAAGTTGTCTTCAGCCATGTTTTGGGTATGACACATCGTTAAAGACAGCTGGAAGAGTCGGCAAGAATAATCTTAATCAGCGATTACATGCCGCCAATCATTGACTTAATCTTCGTCTCTTTGAATGTAGGCGATGACATCGCCCTTGCGCACCTTTGATCCCTGCTTGGCCGCTATTTCAACAAGCTTGCCGCCGAGTGCCGCGGGCACTTTGACAAACTCGCCCCAGCCGGCCTGGATGTAGCAGAAGGAGTCGCCCTCCTTGTAGTCCTTTCCGATGTAAGGCTCTACGGCAGGAGCAGCCTCACCGTCGCCCTGGAACTCCCAGAACACCTGTCCCTTGACGGGGGCCACGATGGCGTCGGCCTTGGCATGCTTGAAGGCGGCAGCCTCCTCGGGGCTCACCTTGGCACCGAGTTTGGCGTCCTTGGCTTTCTGCAGGTCGGCCAGGAAGTTCTTCTTGGCCTGTCCGCTCTTGTAGTTGCGATACTGTTCGGGGTGCATGGCCAGCTCGTAGAGCTCTTCGTCGTCCTCGCCGTAGTCCCATCCGTTCTCGTCCATCTCTTTGCGGAAGTCGTCGAGGGCGTTGGGGAGCAGTGTGTGCGGATCTACGTCGGTGAATTCGCGTCCCTGCTTCTTGGCCAGTTCCTTGATTTCGGGTGCAATCTCACCGGGCACTTTGCCGCTCTTGCCGAGAATCATGCCCCACATGGAGTCGTCCATCATCACGAAGCGACCCTTGCCCTGTTCGAGTGTGAGAAGATTCATCAGCGCGATGTTCTTCACATACTGTGAGAACGGTGTCACCAGTGGTGGATAGCCTACGCGCGGCCACACATAAGCCACTTCCTCGAAGAGCTTGATGAGCAGGTCGTCCATGGAGAGCTCGGGCTCTCCTTTCTTCTTGCGCACGTTGTTGATGGTGCCGCGCATGCCGCCGAGATCGGCCATCATGCTGCCCATCATGCCGCCCGGCAGACCGCAGGTGAGCAGCAGCGACGACATGATCTTGTTGCCCGGATTGATGAAGTAGCCAAGCCATTCGTCGATGAACTCCTGTGTCATGGCGCGGGCCTTCATGTAGGCACTCATGTTGATTTCGGGTACGTCGAATCCGGCGTTCTTGAGCATGCTCTGCACGCTGATTATGTCGGGGTGCACCTTGCCCCATGACAGCGGCTCGATGGCTGTGTCGATGATGTCGGCACCGTTCTCGCAGACCTCCAGCACAGAGGCCATCGACAGACCGGGGCCTGTATGTCCGTGATATTCAATGATGATGTCGGGGTGTTTCTCCTTGATCATCTTGGTCAGTTTACCGAGGAAGGCGGGCTGGCCGATGCCGGCCATGTCCTTCAGACATATTTCCTCAGCACCTGCGGCAATCTCCTCGTCGGCCAGACGTGCATAGTAGTCGAGCGTATGGATGGGGGAGGTGGTGATGCAGAGCGTGCCCTGCGGTGTCATGCCGGCCTCCTTGGCCCAGCGAATGGATGGCGCGATGTTGCGGATGTCGTTCAGACCGTCGAAGATACGCGGTATGTCGACGCCTTGAGCGTGCTTCACGCGATATTGCAGGGCGCGCACGTCGTCGGGCACGGGATACATGCGCAGGGCGTTGAGACCGCGGTCGAGCATGTGTGTCTTGATGCCAGCCTCATGGAGGGGCTTGGTGAAGGCGCGCACGGCCTTGTTGGGATTCTCGCCGGCCAGCAGTTGCACCTGCTCAAAGGCACCACCGTTGGTCTCTACACGTGCGAAGCAACCCATCTCCACGAAGACCGGCGCGATGCGCGCAAGCTGGTCAGCGCGTGGCTGAAACTTTCCTGAACTTTGCCACATGTCCCGATAGACGAGACTAAACTGGATTTTCTTTTTCATTATCTGTTGTTATGCTTGTTTCTTGTGATTTGCTTGTCAGTTATTTTCAGTTGTTCTGCCAAAATAAAAATATCTTGCCAAAATGAAGCAGTGCAGAAGAGCACAGACTCTTTGCACGGGTGCAAAATTAGAGAAAAAAAATCAAACCTAGGGATGTTGTGCTCGTTTTTTTATGATTTATAACTATCTCGTGCGCAAATTATTACTGTTTAGCACGCTGGAAAGTGTCGTTTTGAGAGACTTAAAGCATAAAAACGGGTCTTTATGGTGCAAATAAAGCACTATCTTTTGTCCTTTTCGAAAATTAAACGTTACCTTTGCAAACAAAAAGCAACGAAATGGACAACAAGAAACTCATTTATTATATGGCCGCTGCCGTGGCTATCATAGGCTGCGTCGTTTATGCCTTCTCTTATTGTACGGGAAGTCCGGGCGACCACGCACGGACTCATTTGGTGACCGACTCCATGCTTCTCCAGGGTGACAAGACCGTCTACGGTCTGGCCTGTGAGGGTTGCAACGATACGGTCGTGGTGCTCTTGCCCAACGATGGTGGCGACCCCGTGACCTACAACATCCTCGACGCCACCCGCCGACACAAAATTCGGGGCAATATCTCCATCGGCGACTGGATCGGAGTGGTGCTGAATCCCACCGACAAGACCAAGGCCGACCTCGTTATCGACCTCGATGAGCTGAAAGGCATCTGGTGCTATATTGTCATGCCCAAGATGCGCGACTTCGAACACATGAGCAATCGCAAGCAGGCGCAGGCCCTGGCCGCCATGCCCGACTCGGTGAAGCAGACTTATTACATACCGCGCGAGTATGGTTTTTGGCTCCGTCGCCGCTGGCAGGCGCAGAGCGTCGGCTATGTGCAGGAAAAAACGTCGCTGGAGGAGGAAAGTCCTGTGGTCTATCCGGCGCTGGGCTATTTCACCGGGTGGCATATCTGGAACGGTTATTTCGTGATGGTCAGCGGAAAGCCGGTCATCGACAAGGATGGTAATTACGGTGTCAGCGAATTGTCTTACGATACGTGTAGCATCGACTATTTGGGCAACGACTCGCTCGTGCTTAGCGACCGCGACGGCTCGCGCAGCTATTACCGCAAGAAGGACATCAATGAGGTGAACAAGAAAGCCCGGGAAATGGCCGCCAAACTGTCGCAGCAGGCCCTGGAAAAGACTACCAGCAACGACAACAACTGATTCCGGATTCAGATAGATAGTGAGTTAACTGTCCGCCAAAAGACCGTCAACGACGCAGCAAAAGGTCACTTTTTGCCTTTCAATTTGCCGTCTCCTGCAGTGTCGTTGACGGTCTTTTGCAAGGCCGGAAGCCGCTTTTTACACCTTGTTGAGGGTGTCTGGCGGAACGTGTGACGAAAGATGGCCGGAAAAATACGAAAAAAGGAGGAGCGTCTCTGCTCCTCCTGCTATGCAAAAGATAATGTTTTTGCGTGACAAGGCCAAATGGATGGCCCAAAAAGTTGACGGATACGCCGCCTTCAGAACATGCCTGCCCCGTCTCAGATGAGGGCAGCTACGTCTCAGATGAGGGCGGCTACGTGTCAAGCCAGTTCGAGATGAAGCAGCTCACGTAATTTCTCGATGGCGGGATTGCTGCGTCGCAGCTCGTCGAATATCTCACGCTTGGTGAGCACCTTCCTGATCTCGTCGCCCTCGGTGAGACGCAAGTTGATGTTGATGTTGGCGTTGTGGAGGGCGGAGGCCAAGGTGGCACGGATGCGGCCCTTGATGTTTTCTATCTGCCGCAACAGGATATCGTTGTCGACCGTCACCTCGATGTTGGGATATTGGGTGATGCGTGGTGTGAGGTTTTTCATGCGCATGGCCATTCCCACCATTTCTTTCGGCATGCGGTTGCACATCGAAAGCCATTGCAGCAACAGGTCGTCATCGTTGAAATTCCTGTCCTCGCCGGGATTCTCTATTTCCGGCTCCTGCTGATAGACAGGCTTCTCGGGACCCTTCCGGAGGTCATCGAATGTCATGCCTATGGCTGACAACTTGAACTTGAACTTGGGCTTGGTGCCGGTTGGCGCTTTCGCCGCCGGTGTCGCCGCAATGGGGCTCGCGGTCGTGGCCGTGATGGCCGGTTCGGCCGTCGTCTCCTCCTTTTTTGGAGTGTCGCCAGCGGTCGTGTGGTGTGCGCGTCTTCTATCGTCGGCACCCTGCTGGGCCGGCTTTGACGCGTTCACCAATCTTTTGAACAGGGATTTCAAGCGCTTGGGGCTAAGCCCCGCGGCAGGGGTGTCGCCCTCTGCGGGCTGCGTGATCTGCGCCACCTCGATGAGAGTGAGCTCTACCAGCAGTCGCTTGTTGCTGCTCTGTCGGTAGTTGATGTCGCAGCGGTTCATGATTTCCAATGCCTTATAGAGGAAGGTGGTGGGGCATTTTTGTGCTTGGTCGCGGTAGTGGTCGCGCTGTCGGTCGCTGGTCTCCAGCAGGGGAAGCGTCTCGGCGTTCTTGGCCATGAGCACGTTGCGCACGTGGGAGGCAAGTCCGCCCACGAGATTGCCGCCGTCGAAACCTTTGGCGATGATGCCGTTGAGTAGCACCATGATGTCGCTCACCTTGTTCTCCAGAGCGAGGTCGATAATCTTGAAATAGTTGTCAGTGTCGAGTACGTTGAGGTCTTCAAGCACTTTCTCGTAGGTGATGTGCCCCTGACAGAAGCTGGAAGCCTGGTCGAAGATGGACAGAGCGTCGCGCATGCCGCCGTCGGCCTTTTCGGCAATGATGCCCAAAGCCTCTTCTTCGAAGCTGATGCCTTCCCTTTGCGCCACCATCTTCAGATGGTTGATGATGCCGGGCACGGTCATGCGCTCGAAGTCGTATATCTGGCAACGTGACAGAATGGTGGGCAGAATCTTGTGCTTCTCGGTGGTAGCGAGGATGAAGATGACGTGTGCGGGTGGTTCCTCCAAGGTCTTCAGGAACGCGTTGAAAGCCGCCTGCGACAGCATGTGCACCTCGTCGATGATGAACACCTTGTAGCGGCCGGTCTGCGGCGGTATGCGCGTCTGCTCCATGAGCTGCTTGATGTTCTCCACGGAGTTGTTGGAGGCGGCGTCGAGCTCAAAGATGTTGAACGAGCGACCCTCGTTGAAAGCCTTGCAACTCTCACATTCGTTGCAGGCCTCACCGTCGGCGGTGGGATGTTGGCAGTTGATAGCCTTGGCGAAGATGCGGGCACACGTAGTCTTGCCGACACCGCGCGGGCCGCAGAACAGGTAGGCATGAGCCAGCTTGCCGCTCTTGACCGCATTCTTCAGCGTCGTCGTCAGGGCACTCTGTCCCACGACGGAGTCGAATGTCATCGGGCGGTACTTGCGGGCCGAAACGATATATTCTTCCATAAACAGATTGTTTGCGTTGCAAAAGTAGCAAAAAAAAAGCAAATGCCATGGCTCTAGCACTCAAAAAAAACGGTTGTCATCCGCATGTTGACAAGATGATGGCTCTATATTAAATAAGGTGAGCCCTTCATTCTTCCTGTTTTCGAGGATGTCGTCGATGTCGGCCACGGTGTGAATTTATCGTTAACTTCTCATAAGGGAAGGCTGCACAGGGAGATGTGTGGTGAAAAAAAAACGCTGTTTTTCTTTTGCCGTTTCACACGTTTGCACTAACTTTGCAGCAGGAATAACCAAGTATGTCAAAAAAACTCGGTGTTATATGGAACGTCATCTCCCGCTACAAATATCTGATAGTTGTGGTGTTGGGAGTCGTCTTCGTGGGCTTTGCCGACGAAAACAGCTACATGCGTATGGTGCGTTTGGAGCTGCAGATTGCCGACTTGCAGGAAGAGATAGACAAGTATAATGCGCAATATGAGAAAGATTCGCGTCAGCTGCAGGAACTGCGGCGCAATCCGCATGCCATTGAGAAAATCGCCCGTGAGCGCTATTTCATGAAGGCTGACGACGAGGATATCTATGTGCTCAGCGACGATGAGCAGCCTTTTGCGCGCACCGGGGGAGATAATTCGGAGAAATGAGAGAATTGAAACAGTGGCAGAACATCCTGTTCCTCGTCGGCGGTGCGCTGATGGTGGTTGGGGCCGGATGCTTTTCAGTTGTCCTTTGGAATGCCGACATCCAGCGCGTGGCCTGCTGGGTGTTTTTGGTGGGTGCGGTGCTGTTCACCGTCATGCAAGTGATGCAGGTCTATGATGGCCGCAGTTTTGTCGTGCGCAGACTCAAGCGCATTCAGGGAATAGCTGACTTGCTGTTTCTGGTGTCGGGATTCTTGATGGTTGACCGCGTGTATGCTTTGCTGCGGCCGTTCTTCGTCACGGATGTCGATTATCTTAATACCATTGGCAACAAATGGGTGTTGGCCTTACTTATAGCCGCCATTTTGGAAATGTATACCGCCACACGCATCTCGTCGGAACTGAAGAAGGAAAGAGAGTACGACGAATAATTGCAAAAAAAAATATAAAAGTAAGGGAAAGAGATTTAAATAGCATAAAAATCCTTTCCCACTTGAACAAATGGCCGTATCTTTGTGAAACGAACAAGACAAGACTCGTTTATGAATAAAGTTCTATACGTTTTCCTTACCATCGGATTCTTTTCCTCTTGCGCCAACAGCTATTATATAAAAGGTACTTCGAGCGACTCGAATCTTGAGGACAGCAAGATCTACCTGACCATCATGCACAACGACGAGCCGAAGAACATCGACTCGTGTGAGGTTGTCCATGGGCAGTTTTCTTTCTCCGGCACAATCGATTCGGTGCGTGTGGCCCAGATAGGTGCCTTGCCCGTGGTGCTTGAGAAGGGCGACATCACAGTCAAGGATGACAATACTATGCAGGCAGCTACCGGAACACCGCTCAATGACAAGCTTTCCGACTTCATGGGCAAGTTTCAGCAGCTCATGAATCAGTCGGCTGAGTTGCAGCGCAGGCCTTATCAGGCCATGATGAACGGCGAGGATCTCAACGCCGTGGAGGTGGAGATGCAGAAAGAGAGCGCGAGACTTGACGAGCAGACCGACAAGTTACTGACGAGTTTTGTTACGGAGAATTTTGACAATGTGCTTGGTCCGTGGGTGTTCATCAACGCTTGTGCCATGAAATTTAGGGGTACGCCCATGCTCGATGCTTGGGTGGAGGACATCATGAGCAAGGCCACACCGGCCTTCAAGAATGACCCGATGGTGCGCGAATATTACCATAAAGCCCAGCAGAACGAGAAGATTATGAACGGTCTGGATCAGTCTCCGGCGACGTCGGCTGCGGCTGGTACGGGCTTGGATGTGCCCACGCCGAATGAGTTGGCCGCTCCCAAAGACACGGTCAAATAGACACGGCGTGGAGAATGAAATAGAAAAAATATGAGAACATTGGTTTACGGCGGACGGATAGTCAACGAGGGACAGACCTTTCAAGGGGCTGTTGTCATTGAGGATGACCGTATTGCCGATATGGCCGAAACGGCACAGAAGCCCCGTGGAATCTACGACAGGGAAGTAGATGCCACGGGGTGTTTTGTAATGCCTGGCATCATAGACAACCACGTGCATTTCCGGGAGCCGGGATTGACACGGAAGGCTGACATCAGCAGTGAGAGTCGTGCGGCGGCCTACGGCGGCGTGACCACCTATTTTGAGATGCCCAACACCGTGCCGCAGACAACAACGCTGGAGGCTTGGGTCGACAAGCAGCGGCGAGGTGCCCGGGAGAGCCACGTCAACTATGCCTTCTTCTTTGGTGCGACCAACGACAACGTGCAGCTCTTTGCACGTCTCGACCGTCGACGCATACCGGGCATCAAACTTTTCATGGGTAGTTCGACGGGCAACATGCTTGTGGATTGTAGGGAATCGCTTGCGGCCGTCTTTCAGACAGCCCACGACCTGGGGCTGCCTGTGATGGCTCACTGCGAGGACAGTGGCATCATCGACCGCAACATGCGTGTGGCTCAGGAAGCCTATGGCGACGATCCTCCCGTAAGTCAGCATGCGTTCATCCGGTCGGAGGAGGCGTGCTGGCAATCGTCGAGTCTGGCAGTCAGTCTGGCTCGTGAGTATGGCACACGTCTGCACATAGCACACGTGTCGACAGCCCGTGAGCTGTCGCTCTTCGAACCGTGGACGAACGGAGGTGGGCAACCGTTACCAGCCGTCACAGGAGAAGCTGTCATCGCACATCTATGCTTCTCCAATGCTGACTATCAGACGTTGGGGGCACTCATCAAGTGCAATCCCTCGGTGAAGACTCCCGAAGACCGGGCGGTGCTTCGACATGCCTTGATGGATGGACGCATCACGACCGTGGCCACTGACCATGCGCCACATCTGCGCGCTGAGAAAGAGGGTGGGGCGGCCAAGGCGGCATCAGGCATGCCCATGGTGCAGTTTTCGCTCGTCTCCATGCTTGACCTTGTTGACGCGGGCGTGCTGACGCTGGAGCGGGTTGTCGAACTGATGTGTCACAACCCGGCGCGTCTCTTCTGCGTGGACGGGCGTGGATACTTGCGCCCTGGATATAAGGCGGACCTTGCCATCGTTAGGCCAAATGCCCGCTGGACGCTGGCAGAGGGTGACATACAGAGCAAATGCGGATGGAGTCCGCTCACTGGGCATGAGTTCAAATGGCAGGTGCAATCGACCATCTGCAACGGTCACCTTATCTATCATAAGGGTGTATTCGACGCGGACAGCCGCGGTGAGGCAGTCGCCTTTAGGGAGCATGGTGAATGATGATGCGCAAGGTTCTGACATATTCCATCAGTTGCATCAAGCCCTATATCAATTGGATTTACTTCTATTACGCCTGGGGCATGAACGGAAAGCCGGCTGAAGCCAAACAGCAGTTGCGCGCCGATGCCGAAGCGATGTTACAAGGATGGGAAGAACACTATCATACCCATGCGGTGTTTGGGATTTACCCGGCCAACAGCGATGGTGACGACCTTATTCTTGACGGGGTACGCATTCCCATGTTGAGACAACAGAAGCCGATGGCTCCGGGTAACCCTAATCTTTGCCTGTCTGATTTCGTGCGTCCGTTGTCGTCGGGACGTTCTGACACTGTCGGTGCCTTTGCCACAACTGTCGATGCCGGCATGGAGCGTGGCCCGGCTGGTGATGCCTACGGGCAGATGATGGCGCAGGTGCTGGCTGACCGTCTTGCTGAAGGTACGGCCGAGCGCATGCATGAAGAGGTGCGCCGCGTTTATTGGGGATATGCGCCCGACGAGCAATTGACGATGGAGGAGACGCACCAAGAGCACTATCAGGGCATCCGTCCTGCCGTGGGCTATCCGTCGCTGCCAGACACGAGCATCAATTTTGTCCTTTCCGACCTCATCGGCATGAAGGATATCGGCATACGGCTCACTGCCAGCGGTATGATGCAGCCACACGCCAGTGTGTCGGGATTGATGCTGGCCCATCCGAAGGCTCGCTATTTCGACTTGGGAAGAATAGGTGAGGATCAGTTGTGCGATTATGCGCGACGGCGTGGTATTCCCGTGACGCTCATGCGGCGCTTTTTGGGCAATAAATTAAGCAGTCAATGATACACCGCATATTCATAGAGATACTTATCACCATCCTGCTGTCGGATCTCTACTTCGACCGCCACTACTTGCGCCATCGGTTCAAAAAACATCCATGGCACCGGATGTGGTGGTGGCTGCCGGCCTTGATGATGACGGGCTACACCATCGGTTTGGCCTCGCTGAAGACTTTTGCGCCTAAGGACATTGTGTGGCTGGAGGTTTATTTGGCTCTCTATGGTGTCTTTGTCGCTCCTAAAGCAATCATTGCATTATGCTCTTTTGTCGGGTTGGTGGTCTGTCGTCTCACCCAAAGCCGACGTAACTATGGCAACCTTGTGGGCATCCTGCTCAGTTTGGTGGCACTCTATGTCTACTTCTATGGTACGTCGGTGGGCTTCAGAAAGGTGCGCGTCAGGCATATTGAAGTCTGTATGCGCGATTTACCACCGGCTTTTGACGGTTACCGCATAGTGCAGTTCTCAGACGCTCATGTGGGCACCTATCGTGACGGACGCCGTAAGACGTTGCAGCGTGACATTGACAGCATCAACGCACAGCATGCCGACATGATAGTCTTCACCGGCGACCTGCAGAATATTCTGCCCGACGAGGTGCGCCCGTTCAGACAGTTGCTCGCGTCACTGAAGGCACGGGATGGTGTCTATTCGGTGCTGGGCAATCACGACTATGGCATGTATGTGGAGGCACCGGAGGCTGTCAAGCGGGCCAACGAGCGTGAACTGCAACAGCTGGAGCGGCAGATGGGCTGGCGTCTGATGATGAACGAGCATGCCGTCGTGCGACGGGGGCAGGACTCCATCGTCATAGCCGGCGAGGAAAACGATGGGCGCGCGCCGTTCCCACAGCGTGCCGATTTGCAGAGAACGCTACGAGGAGTCGATGGAGATGCTTTCGTAGTGCTGCTTCAGCACGATCCTACGGCCTGGCGACGCGACATTTTGCCCAACTCAAACGTACAGCTGACCTTGAGCGGACACACCCATGGCGGCCAAATCAGCCTCTTCGGCTGGAGACCGACGCGTTTTACTTATCAAGAAGATTATGGACTCTACGACGAGGGCGGTCGCAAACTTTACGTCTCGTGCGGCATGGGGGCGCTGATACCGTTCCGATTCAACATGCCTGCCGAGATTGCTGTCATCACCCTTCGCAGGGGAAATTCGTAAAAAAAAGTGTATTCCATCATTTAGTAATAACTATCAACCATCAGCAATAATGAAATATCTCTATCGCACTTATCAACTTTGCATCTTTCTGCCGTTGTTTCTGATAGCTTCCATCATCACGGCACTGGTCACCATTGTCGGCTGCTTTTTGGGCAATGGTCATTTTTGGGGCTACTGGCCCGGCCGCTTGTGGTCGCGCTTCACCGTGCGTCTGCTTTGGCTGCCCGTCCGTGTGGAGGGGCGCGAGCACCTAAAGGAAGGGCAGAGCTATGTCTTTGTGTCCAACCATCAAGGGGCGTTCGATATTTTCTTGATTTACGGATTCCTCGGACGTAATTTCAAGTGGATGATGAAGCGATCGCTGCGCAAGATTCCATTCATTGGGGCCGCCTGTGAAGCGGCTCATCACATCTTTGTCGACAGGAGCGGGGCAAGCAAGATTCGCCGCACCTACGACGAGGCACGGGGGATTCTGAAGGAAGGTATGTCGCTCGTGGTCTTCCCAGAGGGCAGCCGCACCTTCACCGGACACATGGGAAAGTTTCGTCGGGGGGCTTTCATGTTGGCCGATGAACTGCAACTGCCGGTCTGCCCACTGACCATCAACGGGTCGTTTAATGTGATGCCGCGCATGCGCGACTGGCGTTGGGTGACATGGCATCCGCTGCGCCTCACCATCCATGAGCCGATTGCTGTCACGGGAACGGGACGCGACTACATTAAGCACATCGAAGAGGAAAGCTATCGGGTGGTGATGAGTGGTTTGGAAAAGGAACATCAGGGATATGTGGAAAATCCGGATCAGTGACCTTATAGTTTTGTAAAAGGTTAAAAAACTGCGTCTATCCTTTGCCTTTCCATCCATTTGCATTATCTTTGCATTCTTAAACCATCACAATATCACAATGAGTGAGCATTTGAGCGATTCGGTCGTCATCATCCCGACCTACAACGAGAAGGAGAATATAGAGAAAATCATCCGGGCCGTCTTTGCACTGGAGAAGGTCTTCCATATCCTTATCATCGATGATGGTAGCCCTGATGGTACGGCTCATATCGTGAAGGACCTGATGAAACGAGAGTTCGGCGACCGCCTGTTCCTCATCGAGCGTAGTGGAAAGCAAGGTCTTGGTACGGCTTATATCAAGGGTTTCAAGTGGGCGTTGGATCGGAAGTACGATTATGTCTTCGAGATGGATGCCGACTTCAGCCACAATCCCAACGATCTGCCCCGCCTCTACGAGGCCACTCACGGAGAAGGCTACGATGTGGCAGTGGGATCCCGATATGTATGTGGCGTCAATGTGGTCAACTGGCCCATCGGTCGCGTGCTGATGAGCTATTTTGCCTCGCAGTATGTCAGGTTTGTCACGGGCTTCAAGGTGCATGACACTACGGCTGGATTTGTCTGCTACAAGCGGCGTGTGCTGGAGACGATTCCCCTTGACCAGATTCGCTTCAAGGGTTATGCTTTCCAGATCGAAATGAAGTATACGGCCTACAAGATTGGCTTCAAGATCAAGGAAGTCTCGGTGGTCTTTGTCAACCGGCGCGAAGGCACAAGCAAGATGAGCGGTGGCATTTTCAGTGAGGCTTTCTTCGGCGTCATCCGCTTGCGCCTTGACGGATGGTTCCGCAAGTATCCGAAAATAGAGAAGAAGTGAGGCACGACGCTTTCACGCAATAGCTATCGAGGCTGGCGACAGGGATTTGTGTTGGCTCTCATGATCGTCAGGGACGTAGGAGAGGAGGAGTTGGTGAGACAGAAACCGAGGATAACTTGGAAATAGATAAGATTCTTCAACTTTATGGAGCGACATCCCAGGCGGGTGCGCTCGTCAAAATGCTGGAAGACAAGTCTGTGCACGACGTTTTCCTGCAGGGATTAGTGGCTTCGGCCACACCGATGCTCTTTGCCGCGGTGGCTCCGAAACTGCACAATACATTTGTTTTTATTCTGCCCGATGCCGATGAGGCCGGCTATTTCTACCATGACTTGAAGCAGATGTTGGGCACCGTAGATGTGCTCTTCTTCCCTTCGGGCTATCGGCGTGCGGTCAAATATGGCCAGCGTGACGCGGCCAGTGAAATACTGCGCACGGAGGTGCTTACACGCCTCTCGGCACGGCACGACGCCACTGACGGCAATAGCAGTGCTCTCTATATCGTCACCTACCCGGAGGCCATAGCGCAACTTGTGGTCTCGAAGCGTCAGCTCGACGACCGTCGTGTCAGTCTTAAGACAGGACAGCACGTCGGACTCACCGATGTGGAGCACCGCTTGCGTCAATTGGGCTTCCAGCAGCAGGACTATGTTTACGAGCCCGGTCAGTTTGCCGTGCGCGGAAGCATACTGGATGTCTACTCTTTTTCGTGCGAACTGCCTTACCGTATTGACTTCTTTGGCGATGAGGTCGATACCATCCGAACCTTTGAGGTGGAGGACCAATTGTCGAAAGAGCGCAAGCAGGAGATAGAGATTGTGCCGGATTTGGTCGTAACTGATGCAGGGAAACAACCATTCCTCAATTTTCTGCCCGCCGACACGTTGCTTGTGATGAAAGACATGACCTATCTGCGCGATACCATTGGACGCATTTACGAGGACGGTTTCTCGCAACAGGCCTTGACAGAACGTCTGGAGGGATCTACAGAAATGGAGCGGCAGCAGATTCTGCGCGATATGCGACGCGAGAGTGTCTTGCTCACGGCATCACAATTTGTCGATGCGGCTATGCCGTTTCGACATATTGAGATTGGACACCAAGCCTCCTTCACACCACAAGCTACGATTCGGTTTGACATCTCCCCACAACCACTGTTCCATAAGAACTTCGACTTGCTTCGCCAGTCGCTGGAGGACTATCTGCTGAAAGGCTACCATCTCTATATTCTTGCTGACAGCCAGAAACAGCAAGAACGCTTGCGTGACATCTTCGACAGTATGGGTGGTGGCTCGTCCGGTAGCGAACAGTCGTCGGGAACCATGCGTCTGAAGGATGGTGAGTGGGTTCAACAACCTGCCATTGCGTTTACCCCCGTTGCCAAGACGGTGCATGAGGGATTTGCCGACAACACTTTGCGCGCCTGCTTCTTCACTGACCATCAGATTTTTGACCGCTTTCATAAGTATAGCCTGCGCTCTGACCGTGCACGCTCTGGCAAGATGGCACTGACGATGAAGGAACTGCAAGAGATGGATCCAGGAGACTATATCGTGCATGTCGACTTTGGAATCGGCCGATTCGGCGGGTTGGTGCGTCTGCCCAGTCCTGGTGGAGGCTATCAGGAGGTGATACGCATCATCTACCAACATGGTGACAAGGTAGACGTATCCATCCATTCGCTCTACAAAATATCCAAGTATCGCAGTAGTGCAACTGGCGAGCCACCGCGGCTGTCGACGCTCGGCACTGGTGCTTGGGAACGGCTCAAGGAGAAGACCAAGAAGAAAATCAAGGATATTGCCCGCGATCTTATCAAGCTCTATGCCAAGCGTCGTCACGAGAAGGGATTTGCTTTCAGTGCCGACTCTTTCATGCAGCATGAGTTGGAGGCCAGTTTCCTCTATGAGGACACGCCTGACCAGCTCAAGGCAACGCAGGACGTGAAGGCTGATATGGAGAGTCCGCGGCCCATGGACCGTCTCATCTGTGGTGATGTCGGGTTCGGAAAGACGGAAGTGGCTGTCCGTTCAGCTTTCAAGGCGGCAGCCGACTCGAAGCAGGTAGCAGTGCTTGTGCCAACGACGGTACTGGCCTATCAGCACTATCAGACGTTCCGCTCGCGCTTGAAAGACTTCCCCGTGCGGGTGGACTACCTGTCGCGTGCGAGAACGGCCAAGCAGACAAAACAAGTGTTGGACGATTTGGAGGCGGGCAGGATTGATATCATTATTGGTACGCACAAACTTATCGGAAAATCCGTGAGGTGGCACGACCTCGGACTGCTTATCATTGACGAGGAGCAGAAGTTTGGTGTGGCCACCAAAGAGAAACTGCGCAAGCTGAAGTCCAATATAGACACGCTCACCATGTCGGCCACACCTATACCTCGCACTTTGCAGTTCTCCTTGATGGGGGCGCGAGATATGAGCATCATCCGCACTCCGCCTCCCAACCGATACCCCATTCATACAGAGCTGGATACCTACGGTCATGAAATTATTGCCGATGCCATTGGCTTTGAGATGAGCCGCAACGGGCAGGTCTATTTTGTCAACAGCCGAATAGCCCAGCTCGTGGAGATCGACCGTTTGATTCACCAGTATGTGCCTGACTGCCGTGTTGCGATTGCACATGGACAAATGCCACCGGAGCAACTGGAAAAAATCATCGTGGAATTTATCAATTACGACTATGACGTGCTGCTCTCCACGACTATCGTCGAGAACGGCATTGATATTCCCAATGCCAACACCATTATCATCAATGACGCGCAACGCTTCGGATTGAGCGACCTCCATCAGATGCGGGGACGTGTGGGACGCAGCAATCGGAAGGCTTTCTGCTATCTGCTTGCGCCGCCGAAGAGTGTGCTCAATGTCGATGCGCGTCGGCGTTTGGAGGCACTGGAGAATTTCTCGGATTTGGGAAGCGGATTCGCTCTCGCCATGCAGGACCTTGACATCCGTGGGGCTGGTAATCTGTTGGGGGCGGAACAGAGTGGATTCATGGAGGATCTAGGCTATGAGACCTATCAGAAGATACTTAGTCAGGCGGTCACTGAACTTAAAAATGATGAGTTTGGCGACCTTTATGCCGACGAGATGGCACAAGGAAAAGATGTGGGCGGTGATGAGTTTGTCGACGATTGTTCCGTAGAAAGTGATCTCCAGACGTATTTCCCCGACACCTATGTGCCTGGTAGCAGTGAGCGTATGCTGCTCTATCGTGAGCTGGACAATATGGTCGACGACGACCAACTTGCCGCCTATCGTCGACGTCTTGTCGACCGCTTCGGTCCTGTGCCCCACGAGGGTGAGGAACTTATGCGCGTGGTGACGTTGCGTCGTTTGGGCCGCCGTCTAGGTTGTGAGCGTATCATTCTGAAGCAAGGTAGGATGGGCATGCAGTTTGTTTCCAATTCTGACAGTGCCTATTACAAGAGTCAGACCTTTGGACGTGTGCTTGACTTTATCGCAGTCCATGCCCGTCGTTGTGACCTGCGGGAAGTGAAGGGGCGTCGCATGATGCATGTGGCCAATGTGCATTCGGTTGAGGAGGCTGTAGCCTTGTTGAGAGAGATGGACAAATGATGATGATAATGGGCAAGAAAATGAAGATGCGAGTGATTGTGATGGGTGCGAGCAGTGGCATGGGGCATGAGGTGGCTCGGCTATTCATGGAGAAAGGATGGGTTGTGGGCGTGGCAGCGCGCCGCACTGACCGCTTGATGGATCTGCACGCTGACTTTGTGGAGCGCATTGATGTCACAGATAGTGGTGCCGACGGGCAGTTGCGTGACCTAATCAATCGCATGGGTGGCATAGACCTTTACTTGCATGTTGCGGGAATTGGCAAGCAGAACCGTATGTTGAAGTCTGACATTGAGATGTCGACTGTTGCAACAAACGGTTTGGGATTCGTGCGTATGATAGGGGAGGCCTATCGCTATTTTTCGCAAAAAGGGAGCGGGCACATCGCCTGTGTTTCTTCTATCGCCGGTACCAAGGGGCTTGGCCCGGCTCCGGCTTATTCGGCCACCAAAGCCTTACAGAATGTTTATATGCAAGCCTTAGAGCAGCAGGCCCGTGCCCGTGGACTCGATATTAGCTTCACGGACATTCGCCCTGGTTTCGTCGACACAGACCTTCTTCATGATGGTCATCATTATCCTTTTCTCATTAGCCGTGAGAAGGCCGCGTGCGCCATTGTTAAAGCCATCGAGAATCATCGACATGTTTGTGTTGTAGATGGATGTTGGCGCATTATAACGGCTCTTTGGCGGCTCGTTCCTACCGCAGTTTGGCGTCGTATGTCTTTGGTGAAGTATCGTTAACTTCCTTTCCTCTTTATGCCATTGAGGATTCATTCTTTCTTTCCCTCATGCATCCTCAAACGGAATCCATCCTTCTGTCCATGTTTTTGTGGCGGGGGTGGATGTGTGTCGGCTGACAGAGAGCCCCAGTAGCCGGACGGGGCGGATGGGGGAGCAGTCGACTTGTTCCAACAGACGTTTTGCTAAAGGCAGAATATTGGCTTTTCCTCGGAGTATTTGTGAAGTTGTTATGGAACGCGTGATTTGGGAAAAGTCGTTGTATTTGATTTTCAGTGTCAACGTCTTTCCCTCAAACTGCGATTCGTGAATGCGTCGGACAAGTTCGATAACGGTGTGATAGAGTTCGATAATCAAACTGGACTGAAGTGTGAGGTCTTGCAGGAAAGTCTGTTCGCAACCTACTGATTTTCGTTCGTGTTCTACAATAACAGGTCGGTCGTCGATGCCACGGGCAAAGTTGTAGTAGACAGGGCCGGTTTTGCCAAAGACCTCTGTGAGATGGTGTAGCGATACGTCGCGTAGTTGCTGGCCGTTGTAGATTCCCATCTGATGCATTCTCGCCGCTGTCTTCGGCCCGATTCCCCAGAACTTTTCGATGGGCAGACGGGCTATGAAGTTGATGGCGCGGTCGGGGTGTATGACGAAGAGTCCGTCGGGTTTGTGGTAGTCGGAGGCTATCTTGGCCAGCAACTTGTTATAGCTCACGCCCGCCGATGCCGTGAGCCTCAGCTCATGGTAGATGCGCTCCTTGATTTCTCTGGCGATGTCAACCGCCAAGGTGATGCCTCTTTTGTTCTCGGTTACGTCGAGAAAGGCCTCATCGATGCTCAGGGGCTCGATAAAGTCGGTGTAGTCAGTGAATATCTGGTGAATCTGCCGGGACACTTCAGTGTAGTGATGGTGATCGGAATTGACAATGATAAGCTGCGGACAGAGCCTTTTTGCCTTCGCCATAGCCATGGCCGAATGCACGCCGTAGCGTCGGGCTTCATAGCTGGCTGTAGCCACCACACCGCGAGGGCCGTCGAAACCTACGGCGATGGCTTTTCCGCGTAGCTCGGGATGGTCGCGCTGTTCCACAGAAGCAAAAAAGGCATCCATGTCGATGTGTATTATTTTTCGCTGAATTGTCAAAGTTGTTCGTAGGTAGGGATGTGGTCGAGAAATAAATATTTATGATGCTCATAGTCCATTTTGCAGCAGTAGCTTTGCAAACCGTTGGAGACTACTAAATAGTCGACGTGGAGCAGCAGATTGTAAACTGAGATCTGGTCAAACACTTTTTGGGTGAGTGCTATGCTGGGAGCCTTGTATTCGATGATCATGCGTGGCCGGAGCTGTCGGTCGTAGACCACGCTGTCGGCGCGGAGCTGTTTTCTGCCTGCATGCAGTTGAACCTCGTTGGCCAAAAGCGTGGACGGATAGTGAAGCTGGTCGGTGAGCCAATGGATGAAGTGCTGGCGTACCCATTCTTCGGGAGTCAGTGCGACATAGCGGCGGCGCAGTATGTCGAAGATGGTGCGATGATCAGGCGGCCCCGAGAGGCGTACGGGATAGGAAGGGAGGTTGAGTGGAATCATTTTTTCGGTTTTTCCTTTGGGCGTCTCGCCCGTTTGCACTAACTTTGCCGCAAAGATAATAAAAAAATGGCAGAGAAAAGACAAAGTGCGACCTTTGATTCTATTATGCGTGACTTGAAAGCACGCAAATTCTCACCTATTTATATATTAATGGGTGAGGAGTCTTACTATATCGACCGCATTAGTGACTGCATAGCCGACAGTGTGTTGCGTCCGGAAGAACGCGATTTCAATCAGACCATCCTTTTTGGTGCCGATACCACGGCGGCCCAGTTGGCGGACATGGCACGGGGACTGCCCATGATGGCGGAGCGTAGGGTGATTATCGTTAAGGAGAGTCAAGGGCTGAGGGGAAGTACTGAGCGGCTGGAGAAATATATGGAGCATCCGGCATCGTCGACAGTTTTGGTGCTCTGTCATAAAAATGGTTCCATTGACCGCCGCAAGAGACTGGTGACACTGGCGCAGCAGAACGGAATCGTATTTGAGAGCAAAAAGAAACGTGATTATGAGTTGCCGGCCTTTATAGAAAGTTACCTGCAGACGCGTCATGCCACTATCGATCGGAAGGCGGCGCAGATGGTGGCCGACCACGTGGGCGCCGACCTGAGTCGGTTGGTGTCGGAACTCGACAAGGTTCTCATATCGTTGTCCGACAGCGATAGACGCATTACGCCGGAAGTGGTGGAGCGTGAAATTGGTGTGAGCAAGGATTACAACGCTTTCGAACTGCGTAATGCCATTGTCAACAAGGATATTTTGAAGGCCAATCAGATTATCAAATATTTTAACAGTAACCCAAAGGCAGGATCTGTCTACATGTTGTTGCCGATGCTCTTTTCCTACTTTGCCAATCTGATGATTGCATTCTATACGCCCGGACAGAAGACCGAACATAGCGTGGCCCAATATCTTGAATTGAGATCGAGCTGGGGTGCCCGCGACTACATGGTAGGCATGAGAAACTATTCGGGAGTAAAGGTGATGCAAATCATTAGTAAGATCAGAGAGATGGATGCCAAGAGCAAGGGGGTAGACAATCCTAATACCTCTATGGGCGACCTGATGAAAGAGTTGGTTTTCTTCATTCTGCATTGAGACTTTTCTGAGTTTTCATCTTCTGTCATAGCGTTAATATGTAGGAACGAACGGACAGAAAAAGTCAAAAAAGGCTTTCAAGACTACTCTTGAAAGCCTTTTTTCATCCTCGGAAGTGTCTTTTTGGAGGATATTTTTCCGTTTTTTATTCTCTTTTTTATGCGTTTTTGGGCGTTCACGAGCTAAACGGACCGTTTTCGAGGAACGTTCTGAGAGACCAAAAGTATTAGGTTTTCAAGTGTTTAGATTATTTTTAAGGCTAAAAAACGCCCTTTTTTCTCAACGTCTTTACCTTCGGTGGAAAATATTGGCTGATTTCTTTTTTTTCTCTTTTTCTAGCTTTTAAAATTCATTGTTAACTCTTTGTAACATTCAAAATTATTAATTCAACTTCATGAACCGATACGAAAGGTCTGTGAGATTGATTATTCTAAATTGTAAATTATATATTACTAAATGGAGAGTTATAATTTTGATTCTGAATTTAGATTGTAAAATCCATATGTTTTGATATTTAAATAGATATACATGCAATTTTGGTAAACGATTAATAACTTGTTGTTAATCATGTAAATACGGCAAAATTGAAATGTGTTTTTCTGTATTTTAACTCCTTTTTTATCCGAATATATGCAGAAATACCTAAAAGACGATTATTTTATGGGCTATTAAGTAAAAGATACCCAGTAATTTGTAATTGATTATAAATCTATTTGTTGAAGCCTTTTAGATGCCTAATAAATTGAATTTATAACCATGAATACAGGTTTGTAAATATCCAAATTCTCAGTTATGAATCTTGAATTTAAAATTAATATTCTATAATTTAAAATTTCTCTCGTATAACTTTGTAGTTCCGAATTTTATGTTTAACTTTGTAAATCGTTAGATAAAACCTTTTTTTGTCCCTTTTCGAAGGGTGTTTCTATTAAAAGTGGATATGAGCGAGACGATGAAAGACAGAATCAAAGCTGTCATGGAGAGTCAACACCAGACGCAAAAAATTTTCGCGTCGTTCATAGGTGTTGGTGAAGGAACGCTGAGCAACATTTTGAACGAGCGTACGAAACCTACGCTGAACATAGTTGAGGCTATCAAAAACAAGATACCTTCGGTTTCAACCGACTGGCTTCTTTTTGGTCGAGGCAGCATGTATGAAGATGAGGCGAAAAACTCTACTGCCCCATCAAATTCGGCACAGGGTGAAGTCAGTGAACCCATGCTTGACTTTGACGGATCTTCGGGGGGCGAACGACCTACTTCTCAGGATCACATCCAGATGCAGCCTGTGGTGGATACACCCAGGAATATCACAAAAACAGTAGTTAAATATATTGACAA
>CAYPJA010000009.1:0-60595 GCA_964411005.1 uncultured Prevotella sp.
TCAAAGATATAATTATCTCTTCAAAGAAAGAGAGCGTAGAGAAAGAAAGTTTCCCCAAACGGCCGTCATCAAGCGTCGAAATCGAGGCCACCGGGCAGGGCGAGCAGGCTTTCGGGCCGGCCGAGCAAGCCGCAGGGCCGACTTCAAAGCCAGCCTTCGGGCAAGCAGGACAGGTCAACGGGCTGGCGGAACAGGCTTTCGGGCAGTCTCAGCCAAACGAGCCGACCGTCGAAGCCGCGCCGGCCGAAAGGGCAGGGCAGGCTTTCGGACAAGCCGTGCAAACCTCACTGCCGGCTTCAAAGCCAGTCTTCGGGCAGGCCGAACAAGCCAACGGGCTGGCGGAACAGGCTTTCGGGCAGTCTCAGCCAAACGAGCCGACCGTCGAAGCCGCGCCGGCCGAAAGGGCAGGGCAGGCTTTCGGACAAGCCGTGCAAACCTCACTGCCGGCTTCAAAGCCAGTCTTCGGGCAGGCCGAACAAGCCAACGGGCTGGCGGAACAGGCTTTCGGGCAGTCTCAGCCAAACGAGCCGACCGTCGAAGCCGCGCCGGCCGAAAGGGCAGGGCAGGCCAACCGACAAACCGGGCGGGGGCGCAGGGCCGACTTCAAGACCGACCGACGGGCAAGCGGATCAAGTCAACGGGCCGGCTTCAAAGCCAACCTTCGGGCACGCAGAACGCCGCCGCCACGGCAGGCTTTCGTGGGACTCTCACGTGTTCAGGTGCGGCCGTTTGTGTCGGCAGCAAGAAAAAAAGCGGCAACTTTTTGTGGGTAGGGTTGCGAGAATGGAAAATATTGATTAATTTAGCGGCCTGAAAGCCATTCCGTCTCCGTGGCAAGCGGGGAGGGTGGCCCAAGGAAAAAACAAAAAAGAAGCAAAACAAAAAAAAAGATGGACCAAAAGGAGAGACATGACTTTGTGACGATTGCCGACCTGTCGCGTTCGGACATTGAGTATCTGCTTGCGATGGCACGGGAGTTTGAGCGTCATCCCAACCGCGAGCTGCTCAAGGGCAAGGTGGTGGCGACGCTGTTTTATGAGCCGTCGACACGTACGCGGCTGAGCTTTGAGACGGCCGCCAACCGGCTGGGTGCCCGCGTGATCGGGTTCTCGGATGCCAAGGCCTCCAGCGTGAGCAAGGGTGAGACACTCAAGGACACTATCCTCATGGTGAGCAACTATGCCGACATCATCGCCATGCGCCACTACATAGAGGGCGCGGCGCAGTATGCTGCCGAAGTGGCACCGGTGCCCATCGTCAATGCGGGCGACGGAGCGCACATGCACCCATCGCAGTGCCTGCTCGACCTCTACTCGATCTGGAAGACGCAGGGCACGCTTGACAACCTCAACATTTATCTGGTGGGCGACCTGAAGTACGGACGCACCGTCCACTCGCTCGTTATGGCCATGCGTCATTTCAGTCCCACTTTCCATTTCATCGCACCTCCCGAGTTGGCCATGCCCGACGAATACAAGCTCTACTGCGACCAGCACGGCATACGCTATGAGGAGCACACCGAGTTCAACAGCGACGTCATAGCCCATGCAGACATCCTCTACATGACACGGGTGCAGAAAGAGCGCTTCTCCGACCTCATGGAGTATGAGCGCGTGAAGAATGTCTACGTGCTCCGTGCGGACATGCTGGGCCGGGCCAAGCCGGGCATGCGCATCATGCATCCGCTGCCGAGGGTGGGCGAGATTGCCTACGACGTGGATGCCGACCCACACGCCTACTACATCCAGCAGGCACGCAACGGCCTCTATGCGCGTGAGGCCATCTTCGCTTATTGTCTCGGCTTCTCGCTGGAGGACGTGATGGCCGATCCGACAATCATTGAATGAGAGAAAAACAGGGGCTAAGAAGAATAATTATGGCTAAGAAAGAATTGCTTGTGACGGCTATTGAGAACGGCACCGTCATCGATCACATACCTGCCGACAAGACTTACCAGGTGGTCAACCTGCTGCACTTGCAGGACTTGGACACGCCTGTCACCATCGGCTACAACCTGCCGTCGAAGAGAATAGGGCGCAAGGGCATCATCAAGATCACCGACCGCTTCTTCACCGACGAGGAGATCTCGCGCCTCTCCGTGGTGGCGCCGAAAATCGTGCTCAACATCATCCGCGGCTACGAGGTGGTGGAGAAGAAGACCGTGGAGACGCCCGATGAGCTGCGCGGAATCGTCAGATGCAACAACCCGAAGTGCATCACCAACAACGAGCCCATGCAGACCATCTTCAACGTCATCGACAAGGCGCACGGCATTCTGAAGTGTCACTATTGTGACAAAGAGCAGCACTTGGACGAGGCACAGCTCTGCGAGAGCGTGCGCCCGTAGCTCGTGTAGTTTCTTTACCGAAAACCAACATCAACGAAAACATATGAAACAAGACCAATTGATTTTCGATCTTATCGAAAAAGAGCATCAGCGCCAGCTGCATGGCATGGAGCTAATAGCCTCCGAGAATTTTGTCAGCGACGAGGTGATGCGTGCCATGGGCTCTTATCTGACCAACAAATACGCCGAGGGATTGCCCGGTCACCGCTATTATGGCGGTTGCGAGGTGGTCGACGAGGTGGAGAACGTGGCCCGCGAGCGTGTGAAGCAGCTCTTTGGAGCCGAGTTTGCCAACGTGCAGCCTCACTCGGGCGCACAGGCCAACGCAGCGGTGCTGCTGGCCGTGCTGCAGCCCGGCGACACCTTCATGGGACTCAATCTCGACGAGGGAGGCCATCTCTCGCATGGCTCGAAGGTCAACACCAGCGGCATTCTCTATCGTCCTGTCGGCTACAATCTGAACAAGGAGACCGGACGCGTCGACTATGACGAGATGGAGAGCCTGGCACTGGAGCACAAGCCGAAGCTCATCATCGGCGGCGGGTCGGCCTACAGCCGTGAGTGGGACTACAAGCGGATGCGCCGGATTGCCGACGAGGTGGGCGCGCTGCTGATGATCGACATGGCCCATCCGGCAGGTCTCATCGCGGCAGGGCTGCTTGACAATCCGCTCAAATACGCGCACATCGTCACCTCGACGACCCACAAGACGCTGCGCGGCCCGCGTGGCGGCATCATCCTGATGGGCAAGGACTTCCCAAATCCCTTTGGCAAGCGCACCAAGAAGGGCGAGCTGCGCATGATGAGCTCGCTGCTCAATTCGGCCGTGTTCCCCGGCACGCAGGGCGGACCGCTCGAACACGTCATCGCCGCAAAGGCCGTGGCCTTCGCAGAGAACCTGCAACCCGAGTGGACCGACTATGCCCGGCAGGTGAAAACCAATGCCGCCGTCTTGGCACAGGATTTGATCGACCGTGGCTTCCACATCGTAAGTGGCGGCACCGACAACCATTCCATGCTGGTCGACCTGCGCACCAAGTATCCCGACTTGACGGGTAAGCTGGCCGAGAACGCGCTCTGCGCGGCCTGCCTGACTGTGAACAAGAACATGGTGCCCAACGACACGCGCTCGGCTTTCCTGACCAGCGGCATCCGGCTGGGCACGGCAGCCATGACCACGCGCGGCGCCAAGGAAGACGTGATGCATCTCGTGGCCGACCTCATCGACGAGACGCTTCGTGCGCCCGAGGACGAGCAGGTCATCGCACGTGTGCGCGAGAAGGTGAACGACACGATGAGCCGCTATCCGCTCTTCGCCTGGTAATGTCTTCCGCAGACCGGACCGCGAGGTGTGGATACAGTATATCATAGTGGGGGCAGTCGTCTTGGCTGCCGTGGGCTATGCTGCATGGCGGGGCTATCGCGCCGTGCAGCATAGCTTGCACCACCGCAATCCGGGGTGTGCGGGATGCGCTTTTTATGAGCAATGCGTAAGAAAGGATAAAAAAGATGGTTGAAAATTTGGTCGTTCCAGATAAAACCATTACCTTTGCACCCGCTTACCCGTCATCCGGGATGTTTTGAGAATCGGTACCTTGTCCGAACGGTTAGGTCACGGTCTGCAAAACCGTTCAAGGCGGTTCGACTCCGCCAGGTACCTCACAGCAGGAAGCCGTCAGTCTCTCCCCTTGATGGGAGGAATCTTGATGAGTAGGTTCTGCGAACACATGAGCCGCTTTTCGTCCGTCGACGAGAAGCGGCTCTATTCTTTTTTGACCTTGGGCAGCGACCCCAAGTTGACTTGCCACCCGCGGTCCGTCCGCCGCATGGGCAACTCGAACGTGGCTTCCTCGACGAGGTGGGCCGCCGTGCCGATAGTGTCCATTTGCAGGAAGTGGCTCACGCTGACGCTCACCGTGGCCGACGAGCCGTCTTGGCCGTAGCTGACGTTCGTTATCTTGTGGCCGGCTCCTTCGCCTTGGGCGTTCAGCAGGTCGATGTCTGCCTGACGCACGTTGCTTGCCGCATATTGAAGCCATATTTGCGAGGAGTCGGTGCAGTGGCGCGCGCAGTCCCAGAAGTGCCAGTTATAGTAGGCCGTCGCAAACGAGTCGGCGGTGGCCAGCAGTTGCTCCTCGCTGCCTTCGTGGCGTGGGCCGCACGAGAGCATGAGGGCCGGCAAGGCGATCATCAGTGGAAAAACACAGCAGACGCACTGTTTCTTGAGGTGTGACATCATGTTAAAATCATTATTTTTGCAACAAAGGTAATTCTTTTTTTGGTTTTATCATTAGTTTTGTTTATATTTGTCTGTAAAAATAAAAAAAGATATGCTGAGATTCATGAGCTTTGGTAGCGGCAGCAGCGGAAACTGCTATTGCCTCTATACGGAGAATGACGGGCTGATGATAGACGCGGGCATGGGCATACGTACGCTGAAGAGGTATGCCAAGGATTACGGCCTGCCGCTTCAGTCTGTCAGCCACGTGCTTGTCACGCATGACCATGCGGACCACGTGAAGTCGATAGGCAGCCTGAGCCGCGACTATGGCCTGCCGGTCTATACCACCCATCGGGTGCATGTGGGCATCGACAAGAACTATTGCGTCAGGTGCAAGGTGTCGCAGGAGCGCGTCAAGGTCATAGAGAAGGGCGTTCCTTTCGCCATCGGGCAGTTTGAGGTGACGCCTTTCGGCATTCCGCACGACAGCATGGACAACGTGGGCTACAGCATTCAGCATGGCGATGTCAACTTTTGCATAATGACCGACGTGGGACATGTGACAGATGAGATGGCGCCGTTTATCTCCCGGGCCAATTATCTTGTCATAGAGGCCAATCACGATGAGGAGATGCTGACGGCGGGCAACTATCCGGAGCATCTGAAAAGACGCATCCTGAGTGCCACCGGACATCTGAGCAACCACAACTGTGGCGTGGCCTTGGCCGAGAACGCGACGCCGGAGTTGCGGCATGTGTGGCTGTGCCATCTGAGCGAGGAGAACAACCATCCCGAGTTGGCGCGCATCACGGTGGAGGCGGTGCTGCGCAGCCATGGCATCGTGGTGGGGAAAGACTTCGAGTTGGATGTCCTCAAGCGCAAAACTCCTTCGGGTCCGTGGGAGCTGAGATGAAAAAAAACGGGCGTTTTGCCTTTAAACAAGTAAAAAAGTTTGGTAGGGTTAAAAAAAAATCCTACCTTTGCAAATGTTATCCTGAATACAATCTTTTTACCTTAAAAAAGCTAATGCCTATTGAGATGGTGCCTCGCTCTGTGAAGAGTGGGGCATCTGTTTTTTTACCCTGTTTCTGACCGGGCGCGTCTGCGCATGAAGGAGCGGCCTGCCCCTCGGCCCGGCTGCCCGCGTCGATGTGCGGTCGCCGTTTTCCCTTGCCTGTATGCGCGTCCTGCCCCCATGCAAAGAGCCGCTCCCTGTGTGGTGACAGGAAGCGGCTCTTCAGCAATTCTTTTTCACATCCATGCCCCCTTTGGGGGGCGTGGTCATGTCGATCCATGAGGCTGTCATGCACCGCAGCAGAACAGCACGATGAGCTGGGCGGTGAAGATGCGCAGGAACATGGTTAGCGGGTAGACGGTGGAGTAGCCGATGGCCGCTGCCTCGCGCGGGCACAGCTGGTTGGCGTAGGCCAGTGCGGGAGGGTCGGTATAGCTACCGGCTATCATACCCATGATGGTGAAATAGTTGAACTTGTATTTCATGCGGGCTATGCAACCCACTATCAGTATCGGGATGATGGTGATGAGGAAGCCTGTGAACACGTAGAGCAGGCCGTCGCCGTTGACCACCGTGTTCCAGAAGTTGTTGCCCGCCTTGATGCCCACGCTGGCGAGGAACAACACCAGGCCGATCTCCCGCAGCATCATGTTGGCCGAGGTAGTCGTGTAGGTGACCAGGTGGAACCTGTATCCGAAGCGTCCGATGAGGATGGCGATGATGAGCGGGCCGCCGGCCAGTCCGAGCTTCAATGGCACAGGCATTCCGGGCAGGCTGATGGGGATGCTTCCGAAGAGTATGCCCACCATGATTCCGATGAAGATGGTGGCGATGTTTGGAGCGTTGAGCCGCTTGACGGAGTTGCCCATGAGCTCGGCCACACGGTTTACGTTGTCCTCGGGGCCAACCACCATGATGCGGTCGCCGACGATGAAGCGGTGGTTGCGGCTGGCAAACAAGTCCAGGCCCTGACGGGTGATGCGGGTCACGTTGACGCCATAGACGCTGGAGAAGTGCATCTTGCCGAGCGTTTTGCCGTTCATTGCGGGGTTGGTAACGACTATTCGCTTTGAGACTAACGGTTGGTTCTTGTCCTCCACGGTCCATTCGCTGTCCAGCTCGGGGCCGATGAAGGCCTTGATGGCCTCTGCGTCCGACTCGGCACAGACTACGAACACCTCGTCGCCCAGCTCGAAGACGGTGTCGCGGTTGGGGATGCTCACTTTGTCTTCGTGGAGAATGCGCGTGCACACCACGTCGCGGTTGAGAAACTCTGATATTTGTTTCAGATTGCGGCCTGCGATGAACGAGTTGGCCACTCTCAGATGCATCATGTGTGGCTTGGCGTGCGCGTTCTCTTCCTCGTTCTCTTCCAGCACAGCCTCCTCATCGGCGAGCTTGACCCGGCAGATGTAGCGGATGGCGATGGTGGCGCCGATGATGCCGAGCACGCCGAGCGGATAGGCGCAGGCATAGCCGGAGGCTATCTGCGGCACCGGTCCTTGGCCGAACACGCTGGTCAGAGCCTCGCTGGCCGCACCGAGACCCGGAGTGTTGGTGACGGCACCATAGAGCGTACCAACCATCATGGGCAGGTTGTTCGGGTCGCTGGTGTCGAAGAAGAGATAGTAGCAGGCAAACATCACTGCGATGTTGAGCAGGATGGCCAGCGTGGAGAGGCCGTTGAGCGTGAAGCCTCCCTTGCGGAAACTCTCAAAGAATCCGGGGCCCACCTGCAGTCCGATGCAGAAGACGAAGAGGATAAGCCCGAAGTCTTGGATGAAACCGAGAATGTTTGTTGGTGCCGTGAAGCCGATGTGGCCGGCGAGAATGCCGACGAACAGCACGAAAGTCACACCGAGCGAGATGCCTCCAATCTTGATTTTTCCCAGGCAGACGCCCAGGGCGATCACGATGGAATAGAGCAGGGCGATGTGTGCCACCGAATCAGTCGTCGTGAATAGATTTATAATCCAGTCCATAAAATGAAAATAATGATTTTAAATGCAAAATTACTGAAAATCTTTAAGATACTGGCATCTTTCCGCTTTTATTTTCTCTTGGGCCTCTTCTTTCCGCCATAAAAGAAAGAACCGCCTCCCGTCTTTGCGACGGGAAGCGGCTCTTTGACGTTCTAAGGATGTGGGTTCTTATTCTCCCTTGATGGCAGCCACGCCGGGCAGTGTCTTGCCCTCGATGGCTTCCAGCATGGCGCCACCGCCCGTGGAGACATAGGAGACCTTGTCGGCCAGCTTGAACTTGTTGATGGCAGCCACGGAGTCGCCACCGCCGATGAGCGAGTAGGCGCCGTTCTCCTGTGTGGCGGCAGCCACGGTCTTGGCGATCTCGCCTGTGCCGTGTGCGAAGTTCTCAAACTCGAATACGCCGACGGGACCGTTCCACAGGATGGTCTTCGAGTTCATGATGATCTCTTTCCACTCGGCAATCGATTCCTCGGAGGCGTCCATGCCTTCCCAGCCCTCGGGTATGGCGTGGATGGGGAATACGGCACGCGGTGTGTCGTTGCAGAAGTCCTTGCCGCAGACCGTGGCCACGGAGAGGCTCAGGTTGACGCCCTTCTCCTTGGCGGCGGCGATGACGTTCAGAGCCTCGGGGATGAGGTCGTCCTCATGCAGCGAGTTGCCGATGCTTCCGCCCTGTGCCTTGATGAAGGTGTAGCCCATGCCGCCACCGATGATGAGGTTGTCCACCTTGTCGAGCAGGTTTTTGATGACGCCGAGCTTCGAGCTGACCTTTGAGCCGCCGATGATGGCCGTGAAAGGATGCTGAGCGTTCTTCATCACGCTGTCGATGGCCGTGACTTCCTTTTCCATCAGATAGCCCAGCATCTTGTGGTCTGCGTCGAAATAGTCGGCAATGACAGCCGTGGAGGCATGACGGCGGTGAGCCGTGCCGAAAGCGTCGTTGACGTAGACGTCGGCATAGGAGGCGAGCTTTTGTGCGAAGGCCTTCTGACGCTCCTTCATCTCAGCCTTGGCGGCGTCAAATTCGGGTGTGCCTTTCTCGACGCCTACGGGCTTGCCCTCCTCTTCGGGGTAGTAGCGCAGGTTCTCCAGCAGCAGAGCCTCTCCGGCCTGCAGGGCCTCGGCCTCAGCCTCAGCGTTGCCGGCGTCCTTGGCGAACTTCACGGAAACGCCCAGGGCGTCGCTCACGTTCTTAACAATCTGTGACAGCGACAACTCGGGTTTCACTTTTCCCTTCGGTTTGCCCATGTGGCTCATCATAATCAAAGCACCGCCGTCCTCGAGGATTTTCTTCAAGGTGGGCAGTGCGCCACGAATGCGTGTGTCGTCTGTTACGTTTCCCTTCTCGTCGAGAGGGACGTTGAAGTCCACACGGACGATTGCCTTGTGACCGGCAAAGTTAAATTGATCGATTGTCATTGTAAATTTATGAATTTATAAAATTAAAATATGCTCTTCTATATATATTACAAGCGCAAAATTACAAAAAAGATAGCACATACGATAGGCCTATCCTTAGTTTTTGCTTTTTTTTGCAGTGGGTATCTCAGTGTGCCTTGATTATCTTGGCTTTTAGGCGATGATAAAGCCGGTTGACACCCAGAGGCAGCCCGACGCCGACGATGGAATAGATAATCCAGAAACAGTCTTCCTGCGAATGCTCGTGAATAACCATGTGGCAGCCGATTTGCAGGTAGTCGAGATCATAATACCAAATCTTGATGAGGCTGACCACCTTGAAGGCGAGAATGTGGAAGACAAACACGCATAGCGTGTTGTCGCCGGCATAAATGAGGAAGCGTTTGAGCCATCCGTCATGGCGGTCGATGCGGCTGCTGATGTTGTAGGTCATGAGGAAGCCGAAGAAGGCCGGCGGCAATAGCGTGACGAACTTGCTGAACGATTCCTTGACGAGCATGGCCGAAGGCCAGAACTTGGCAAAGATTACGACAATGGCCGCGTAGACGGCGGTGAGGCCCCACCATTGGGGCAGCCGCTTGAGGCAGAAGCGCAGCAGGAAGCCGACGGAGAAGAAGAAGCAGCCGATGATGTCGCGATCGCCGCGTTGCACAAGGGTCACAATCTTGATGCCGCTGTAGGTCTTCCATGATGCCAGCAGAAACAGGAACAGGCACACGGCGACGCCGATGCCAAGGGCCACGCGCCGGTTGTCGGCCGGCGAGGGCGCGTCGGTGTGTCGCCACGCGCACCAACGGGCAAAGAGCGTGGCGGCCAGTTTGTAGCAGATCAGATAGAGAATGCTGGCCACCAGCAGCCCGCGGAAGAACCAGAAGGCGCCGGCAAGAAATTCATCGTAGGCACCCATCGAGAAGACTATCGTCCACACGTTTTGCATGATGCGTGGCCAGCTGTAGGGGTGGGTGACGCCTCCGCTGGCATTTCCATAGGTCTCGTTGAGGATGCCGAGGTCGAACATCCAGTTGTGGATGATCAGGAAAAACAGTGCCCACTTGACAAACGGTACATATAGCCCCTGAAGGCGCCGCTTGACGAACGTGCCCTCGTCGTGAATGTATTTCACGGAGAAGAAGTAGCCGGCCGTGATGAAAAACAGCGGCATGTGAAACTCGTAGATGAAGCTGCTCAGCAGCCCCGGTGCCTCAGCGTGCCCTACGACCATCAGGATGATGGCCAGTCCCTTGCAGATGGAGATGGCGGTGTCGCGATTCATCCCTCGTAGTCGGTTGGGTCGTCCAGTCCGGCCAGCCGGAAAGCCTCCTTGCGCTCCTCGCAGGTGCCGCATTTGCCACAGTGCTTTTCGCCACCCTTGTAGCAGCTCCATGTTTCGGCATAGTTGATGCCGAGCTCGTGTCCGCGGCGGGCGATGTCTTCCTTGCGAAGGCCGGTGTAGGGAGCCTCCACATGTACGTCGACGAAGGTTCCGGCCTGTGCGGCTGCGTCAATGGCTTTTATGAATCCGGGTCTGCAGTCGGGGTAGATGGTGTGGTCGCCGCCATGATTGGCGATGAACACGCGCTTCAGGTTGTTGCTCTCGGCAATGCCGATGGCGATGGAGAGCATGATGCCGTTTCTGAAAGGAACGACTGTCGATTTCATGTTGTCTTCATCATAGTTTCCATCAGGTATGGCCTCGGCACCCTCCAGCAGGCTGCTCTTGAAATATTGGTGCATGAAGCTGAGCGGAATGGTGATGTGCTTGATGCCCAGCCGTTCGCAGTGGAGCCTTGCAAACGGAATCTCACGTGCGTTGTGGTTGCTGCCGTAGTCGAAAGAGATGCCTATGGCGATGTCGTCCTTGCGCTCGTAGAGCAGCGTAATACTGTCCATGCCGCCGCTGACGATGATGATCGAGTCTTTCATTGTGTTCTTGTTATCTTTGTTTCGTCGAATGTTGATGTCTGATTATGAAAAGTTGATGTCTGAATATGAGAATAGGTTGGCCGCCTGTCCTTCACCTCGCGGTGTCTATCCGAACAAGGCTCTCAGCGCCTCTTCCACCTTCTTGACCGGGTGGAGCTGTATTTTGTATTTGTGTGGGTTGATGCCCTTGAGGTTGTAGGCCGGGAGAATCATGTGTGCGAATCCCAGTTTCTCGGCTTCCGCCACCCGTTGCTCGATGCGGTTGACCGGTCTGACCTCGCCCGAGAGTCCCACCTCGCCCGCCATGCACCACCCGGTCTCAATGGCCGTGTCGACATTGCTTGACAGTATGGCCGCGATGACGCTCAGATCCATGGCCATGTCGGTGACGCGCAGGCCGCCGGCGATGTTGAGAAAGACGTCTTTCTGCATGAGCTTGAAGCCGACGCGCTTCTCCAGGACCGCCAGAAGCATGTTCAGCCGTCGCTGGTCAAACCCTGTGGCCGAGCGTTGCGGGGTGCCGTAGGCGGCCGATGATACGAGTGCCTGTGTCTCGACCAGGAACGGGCGCACGCCCTCGATGGCCGAGCTGATGGCGATGCCGCTCAGGCCCTCGTGGTCTTGCGTGAGCAGCAGTTCCGACGGGTTGGTCACTTGTCGGAGTCCGTCTTGCTCCATCTCGTAGATGCCGAGCTCTGATGTGCTTCCGAAACGGTTTTTCGTAGATCTCAGAATGCGGTACATATAGTGTTGGTCTCCCTCAAACTGTATGACCGTGTCGACAATATGTTCCAATATTTTCGGGCCGGCGAGCGTGCCTTCCTTGTTGATGTGCCCGATGAGAATCACCGGTATGCCGCTGGTCTTGGCGAAGCGCAGCAGGGCCGAGGCGCATTCGCGCACCTGCGAGACGCTGCCGGGCGAGCTGTCGACGTCGTCGGTGGAGATGGTTTGTATGGAGTCGATGATGACAAGCTCCGGCTTCAGTTCCTTGATGTTGGCGAAAATGTTCTCAAGCGAGGTCTCGCTGAGCACCGTAATGGTCTCCGTGAGGTTCTTTCCCCGTGACAGTCTGTCGGCACGCATCTTGATTTGATGGGCGCTTTCCTCACCGCTGACGTAGAGCACGTTGCGGTCGGGCATGTTGAGGATGGTCTGCAGGATGAGTGTCGACTTGCCGATACCCGGCTCGCCACCCAGCAGGACGATGCTTCCTGGCACCAGTCCGCCGCCCAGGACGCGGTTCAGCTCGCCGTCGTGCGTGTCCAGGCGTGGCTCGTCCTTGGCCGAAACATCCCGCAGACGCACATACCGATGGCCACCGGAGCGGTGGGCGTTGAGCGTCTGGGCGGCGTTGCGGGCCGCTTGAGAGCCTGTGTCGGCCGACACCCGGATTTCCTTGAACGTGTTCCACTGGCCGCAGTTGGGGCACTTGCCAATCCATTTCGGCGACTCCTGCCCGCAGTTGGAACACACGTAAGCTATCTTGTCTTTTGTCATGTTGTCTATAGAAGTCTCGACAAAAGTAATCAATTATTTTGGAACTCAAAAAAAAATGGTTACTTTTGCAACCGCTAATATCGCTTCATTTAATAATAAGCACGAAGAAGGGCGGCTCGTGATTTTCCACAAGGTCGCTCTTCTTTTAGTTTTCAAAGGCGATAACGGCGTGGATAAATCAAAATCACAGGATGAGAAAAGTTTTTCTTTCTATCATAATAGGTGTCTTGCTGATGGCTGCTTGCGGCCCTTCTCATGAGGAGCGGAAGTACAGGAGTTACTTGCAGTATCTCGAAGAGCGTCGTCAGGACTCGTTGGCCTTGAAGGTGGGCGTGCTGCCGACCATGGACTGCCTGCCTCTGTTCGTAGCCTTTGACGACAGCCTTTTCCGCCAACAGGGCATCGACGTGCGGCTGAAGATGCGTCAGGCGCAACTCGACAACGACACGGCTTTCGCCGGTGGCAGCATAGAGGGCATGGTCAGCGACTTGGTGCGCACGGAGCGGCTGCGCCGTCAGGGCACCGGCGTGCGCTATGTGGCGGCTACCAATGCCGACTGGCAACTGCTGACGAATCCGAAGGCCCGCATCAAGGAACGCTCGCAGCTGGGCGACAAGATGATCGCGATGACGCGCTATTCGGCCACCGACTACCTCAGCACGCTTGCGCTGAAGGGTGTCAAGACCACGGCGATGGTTTATCGCGTGCAAATCAATGATGTGGGCGTGCGCCTGCGCATGATGCTCAACAACGAGATGGACGCGCTCTGGCTGACGGAGCCGCAGGCCACGGCGGCACGGCTCTTCGGAGCTCCTGTGCTTTACGACACACGCAAGCATGACATCCGGCTGGGCGTCATTGCCTTTCGCGAGCAGGCGCTTGCCGACCGCAACCGTCAGCGCCAGTTGGCCGGATTCCTCAAAGCATATAATGCCGCTGTCGACTCCATCAATCTTCATGGCGTCGCGCATTATGCCTCCGTCATTGGCAAATACTGTGGCTGCGATGCCAAAACCATAAAAGCCTTACCGAAACTGAAATATTCGCATGCCGCCCACCCCAGACAGCAGGATGTGGCCAGGGGAAGTGCGAAAACAGACTAAGCCTTGCCGTATGAGTGAGTTTTCTACATTGAATGAAATCCGGAGCATCCTTCTTGAGGATGGCGACCTCGGACGCGCGCTCCGCCTGTCGGAAGAGTTTTTCAGGTCCTACCCGGCCCAGTCGCCCGACAGCCGGCTGCAGGACATCCGTTCTGATTATGGGCGGATGAAGGACTTCGTGCTGCGTGGCTATGATGATTCTGAGCGCGATGCGCTCTATCATCAGTTGCTGCGGCGACTTTACCATGTGGTGAGCGACATGCGCCTCGGCGTGCTGCTGCGCCGCAACGCGACCTATCAGTCGGCCGCCGCCCGTGCGTCAAGGGTTTCTTTCACACCCGATTCGGTGCGGGAGGGGCTTGAGTCGTTCGTGCAGGAGACGGCCTTGCTTTCCTTGGAACCGAATCAGAAAAGCAAGGAGGAGATCTACGACCGCCATCAGCAGCTGCTGACTTCGCTTTTCGACCACATCCTCGTCTCGCCGCAATGGAGCGAGTCGACGTCTCGTTATTATAGCCAGTTGCTTCTTTCGCCCACCATTGACATGCAGGATGCTGAGCTGCTGGTGTCGGCCATCATGCTCTCGTGCCTCAACATCTTCGACATCCACAAGTTTCACACGCTTTTCCATGTCTCGTTGGGGGCAGTCGACGAGCCTTTGCGCCAGCGGGCACTTGTGGGCTGGGCCTTCTGTCTCGACAACGCACACGATTACACCCGCCTCTTCCCCGAGATCAGGAAGTGGATGGCGACCTATGTCAGTGACGAAGACCGCTGCACCGACTTCATGGAGCTGCAAAAACAGGTTCTTCTCTGCATTCATGCCGATAAGGACGCGCAGACCATCCAGCAGAATATCATGCCGGAGATCATGAGGAATCAGAATTTCACGGTCGACCGTCTTGGCATCCACGAGAAGGAGGACGACCCGATGGATGACATCTTGCACCCGGACGCGTCCGACAAGCGGATGGAGGAAATGGAGAGACTCTATCGTCAGATGCTTGATATGCAGAAGCAGGGGAGCGACATTTATTTCGGCGGTTTCTCCAAGATGAAAAGATTCCCCTTCTTCTATCAGCTCAGCAACTGGTTTATGCCGTTCAGTGTGGAGCATCCGGCCCTGCGACACATGAAAGAGCGGGTGCGTAACACCAAGATATTGGATTTGATTTTCAGCAACGGGCCTTTCTGCGACTCCGACAAGTATAGTTTCGCCATTGCCATGAATACGGTTATCGACAGGATTCCGGCCAACCTGGTCGAGATGATGAACAGTGGCGAGATGGCTTTGGGCCCTTCAGTGTCTTCCCGGGAGCAGGGTCAGCCCGTCTATGTGCGGCGACTTTATTTGCAGGATCTTTACCGTTTCTTCATGCTTTATCAGCAGAAGAACGATTTTTACAGTCCGTTCAGCTACGATTCACCGTTACCCGGCCGCTATTTCTTCGTTAACAAGGTCTTCTCCAACACGCTTTTGGGCCGTTGCGCTGCCAGGATGATGCAGTTTATGGTCCGTCATCAGCAGCTTTCACTGGCCAAGGATATTGCAGACGCTTATCCCGAAGTGGGAAAAGACGCGGAAGGCGTTCGCATGATGGCTCTTTGCCGGGAGAAGGAGGGGCTTGCGGAAGAGGCGGCAAGGCTCTATGAGCGTGTCGATGAGATGAGACAGGGTGATGAGGCGGCCCTTCGCTGTGCGGCCCGCCTGCGCTTCTCTCTGAAACAACATGAGCTGGCCATGGCCGAATATGAGACGCTTTGCCGGATGAGTCCCGACAACCTGTCTTACCAGATGGGCCGGTGCGTCGTGTCGCTGTGGACAGACAAGATAGGCGAGGGGGTGAACAAGCTCTATGAGCTGAGCTTCAATTATCCCGACAACCTTGACATTCAGCGCGCGTTGGCTTGGGGCTTGCTCGTGCAGGGCAAGCCGAGACAGGCCGAGTCCATCTACGACCGTTTGCTTCATGGCCGGCAGCATGAGGCGGCCGATTATCTGAACGCAGGCTACAGCAAGTGGTTTCAGCGCAAGGTCAGTGATGCCGTCATGCTCTTCAGGAACTATGTCGCCGACGGCCGGCATGACATTGCCAAGGCACTGGCCGACGACGGCGATTTGCTGACGGCCTGCCATATCGGCGCGGTGGAGCGCTACATCATGATTGACATCGTGAGCTCTTCCGATGAGACGGCCGTTTGAGGGCATTAGGGCCTGCCGGCATTTTGCTTCCGGCAGGCCCTAACGCTTTTCTAAGGTATTGTGTTGTTTTTTAGGAAATCCTTGAATTCTTCCTCATAGCCGTTGAAGACATTGATGTCGACGTCCCCATGGATGCCGCTCACGCGTCCGTCCTGACTGAGTTGCCAGATGGCAAGCCTGATTTCCGGCTTGTATTCGCCATAGCGCGCAATCCAAATCTGATAGTCGCGCACGATGTCGGGCACCATCGGCAGGTAGCGGTTGACAAAGGTCTGGTTGGTATAGATGATGGGCTTGATGCCTGTGTGTTGTTCCATGACCCGCAGGAAGGCGCGGATGTTTGTCCACATCACGTCTGCTCCCACCTTCTTGATTTGTGAGGGCAGGCATTCCACGTCGAGCACGGGCGGGAGGTCGCCCGGGTTGAAGCGGGTGTTTTTGATGAAGTATCGGGCCTGGTCGGAGCCGCGTGACCGCAGCGAGAAGAAATGATAGGCACCGACATGCTTGCCGTGAGCCCGTGCGCTGTGATAGTCGGCGGCATACCAGCGGTTTCGCACCGTGGTGCCTTCGGTCGACTTGATGAAGATGAACTGCACAGGGTAGTCTACACGCCCGCTCACTTTCTTCCGGCTTTGCGTGCCGAGATGCGTGATGCGCAGCGATGACCAGTCGATGGCATAGCGTCGACGCCCCTTCTCATGCTGATATTTTGAAATATCGATGCCATAGATGCGGTCTGAATTGTAGGTGAGCCGTTCGCCTTTGTATACGTCTTTTTTCCATTCGCCCACCCGCAGGTATCTGTTGGGATTGGTGGCGAAGCCGAAATCGTGGCGCATGTCGTCTTCCCACTGCCCCTCATAGTAGGAACCGTCGCTGCCTTCGAAGCGTCCGTGCCCGTCGGCCATGCCGTAACGGTTCAGCTGGCCGGTGTAGACGCCGTTCTTGTCAAAGCGGATGCCACGCACGAGCGTATCACCCTCGAAGAGTCCGTAGACACGCCGGCCGAGCGTGTCTTTCGTCTCGTAGAATCCGTTTCGCTTCTCGTGTCTGGCCTGTGTAGGCTTTTCCCATGGCCGGCAGTAAAGGCGTGCCGTGAAAGGAGTCTTCTTGGATGCCAGTCGCAGGAGAACCGCATCTTCTTTCCGTTCCATGATTTGGCAGGCTTCACGCACGGTCTTTCCGCTGTCGTTGGTGTAAATGGCTGTATAGTCTTGTTCGAGCCGGATGGTGACCGTTTGTTGGCCGATGTTTGACAGCAAATCCTTGATGCGCCGGTAGCGGTAAAGGAAAGTGTCGACACGTCCGTGATAGCGCGCTATCATGTTGTAGCCTTCGTCTTGCACGCCGTGCACGCGCAGGTAGTAAGCCAGCTCGTCATCCTCTCGTTCCTTGGTCTTCAGTATGGAGTCGAGTGCGGTCAGCTCTTTCCTGGCGACGACTTGTCCCAGGCCGGTGGCGTCTGGTGTGGGCTTGGGCAGCCGGCGGGTGGTGATTCTTCCATCGCAGGAAGGCAGCGGACTCCATCGGTTGTAGAGTTTTCCGGTGGTTCGGATGGGAATATAAGAAAGAGAGTCTTTGTGGAAGACGACATTCTGAAGCGTCGAGTCGGCATTCAGACCCGTAAAGTAGAACGCGTTCTTTCCACCGATATTGACTACATAGTATTGTCTTACCTCCAGTCTCACCTGAGCTTCCGGCCGGTTGCCGGCAGCGTGCTCGCAGATGCTGAGCACAAGAAAGGTCAAGCCGATGAGCAGCAGAACGGCCGCCGACAGCGCCAGTGCCGTTCGGCAATGCTTGTTTCCGACAAAGATGTTTTTGTCCATATCTTAATAATGTTGTGCAAAAGTACTCTTTTTTGGAAAAAACACAAAATTTCGTCGATTATTTTGTGGTTCTCAAGAAATCTATTACCTTTGTAGGAAAAGGTCAGTAAACATATAAAAGGACAGCCATTATGACTAATAAACCTGAGAAAGAAACCATCAGCGACTTCAATGATCCCATCGAGGAAAGACAGATAGACAAGTTTGTATGCGACGAGATGAGCCGTCAGATTCACCGGTACATCAAGGGAATGAGCGGTACGTCGGCCATGATGCAACGCTTCGAGTCGAAAATGCAGGCTCTTCCCATACCGGAGCGTGAGCAGGCCATTGCCCGCTATATAGACTTGAATAGGAAAGCCATTGCCGGACTCGACTTCCGCATCGTTCTGACAAGGGCCATGGCCAACTATTGTGACACGTTCGACTATTTCCTGTCCATGCTCCACGACGAGAAAAAGTTTCAGTATTATCTGGATCGCATCCGTGACAAGTACATTCAGTATCATGAGGTGTTTGAGGAAAACGGCAAGTTCGGGCTGCGCGACCATCACGGGCGCATCCTCGTCCATCCGCTCTTCGACTTCCTGCGCACGCCTTATATCTATGTGGACGACCTGCGCACCATGCCGATCATAGCAGAGAAGGAAGGCAAGATGGGCCTCATTCTTCCCGACGGCAACGAGACGGAGATGGCACCGTTTGCCTACGACGACATATCGCTGCGCGATGAGCCGCCCTATTTTGAGGCAATCAAAGATGGGAAAGTATATTTCCTGGTAGATTAAGGTAGATTAAGATTGACTACGAATGACCAATCACGGGCGACCTGTTGATTCAATTGCAAATCAGTCGTTCGTGATTGGTCATTATTTCTTGAACTTCTTGTAAAGTTTCCATCCGAGGATGATACCGTCGAGAAGGCCCGTCCCCGTGTTTATGAGGCTGTTGATGCGCTTTGCCGGAGTACTCTTGCCCGACAATGCTTCCGGTTTATGGAACAAGGAAGTCCACAATTGGTGAATCTGCTTGTCGTCCTGCCTGATGTCTTTCAGCAGCATGTCCTTGCGCAGGCGTATTTCCTCCAGACTCTTATATTGGGTGATTATTTCTGTTGGCATGTCTATGTTCCTCCTTCAATTGCCCATTAACAGTTCAGCCAAAAATCCGACCAGCGGTTTCTCAATCCACCGGTGGCGGAAGAGCACGCACAAGACAAGCAGTAACAGATAGAATCCGGCCACGATGCAGAAGGCTCCTACGTTGCCCACGCAGGGGGCCAGGGCATAGGCTGCGGCAAACGAGAGGTAGATGATCGTCAGGATAAGCAGCACCGACAGCACAAAGGCCATCGTGATGACTGTCGTGAGCTTGACCACCTTCTCTATCACATCGAGCTTCACATATTCTTTTTGAAGCCCGATGTAATGTTTGAGCACCTCTACGAGTTGCCCGATAGTCTCTATGTTCCGGTCGTTTGAGAACATCTTTTAGGCGTCTACTTCGGGGGCAGCCTCCTTGATGTCGTCCACGAGGTCGTTCACCTCTTTCCGGCTCAGCTTGATGTTGTGCTTGGCGCAGAAGTTGTCCACGGCGTCAGTAATCTTTGTGCGGGTCTCTGTTCCCTTCTCCGGTGCCAGAAGCAGACCTAAGGCGGCTCCGGCAATGGCGCCTCCGAAGAATGCGCCGATGTAACCTAATGTCTTCATATTCATGATAGTTTAAAATTGAACATTGAATTTACCATGTCACCCCCTTTTCCCGCTCCGCTGGAATCGCTGCGGAAATATGGGGGAATCTGTGCGCAAATATAGCCATTCTTCATAAAAAACGAACCGTTCCTCATGCCATTTTTTGTTAAAAAGGCCGTATTTTGTCCATTTAACAAACTTTAGACGGTTCGTATTCGTGATTTTATAAGATTATTTGTAGCTTTGCAAATAAAAGAAACCTTTCATCAACAAACTTTCATTTAAAATACAGAAGGATATGAGAAGATCATTAGTATTGTGTGCCGGATTGTGTATTGCTTTGGCTTTCACGGGTTGCAAACCGAAGGAGAGCCTCTACAAGAAGGCCTATGAGAAGGCAAAGGCCCAGGATCAGCAGGAACAGGTGGCTGAGACAACCCCGCAGACCGACGCTCCTGTCGTCACGCCGCTGGTCGAGAAGCCTGTCACACAGACTACCACTACAGATAATTATGACAATGTGTCGGTGCGCAACGAGAATGTGACCGTCATCAGTGGCGCCGGGCTGCAGGCCTACAGTGTCGTCGTGGGCTCGTTCTCGCTCAAGGCCAATGCCGAGGGCTTGCAGAACACGCTGAAGAGCGCAGGATACAGCGCACAGATTGCTTACAACTCGGAGCGCAACATGTATCGTGTCGTAGCCACTACATTTGCAGACAAGGGCAGTGCCGTGCAGAGTCGCAACCAGTTCCGTGCAGGCAACTATCCTGACGCTTGGTTGCTTTTCAAGAAGTAAATGCCGCGCATTCTATCCATCGACTACGGGCGGAAACGCACGGGGGTAGCTGTCACCGATCCATTGCAACTCATTGCCAATGGACTGGTGACAGTTGCTACATCTGAACTTTTCGATTTTCTCACCGCCTATGTCCGGCGCGAGGACGTGGAGCGCATCGTCATCGGCAAGCCCGTCCAGCCCGACGGCAGGCCTTCAGAGAACATGCAGCGCGTGGAGCAGTTTTACAACCGCTGGCGCAAGGCCCATCCTGAGGTGCCGGTTGAATACTACGACGAGCGTTTCACATCTGTACTGGCCCATCAGGCTATCTTGCAGAGTGGCATCGGCAAGAAACAGCGTCGCGAGAACAAGGGACTTGTCGATGAAGTCAGCGCGACCATTATCCTTCAGGATTACATGAAGTCAAAACGAGGATAACTTTTTAGTTTAATGATATTACCCATTTACGCATACGGGCAGCCGGTTCTCAGAAAGGTGGCCCAAGACATCCCGACCGATTATCCCGGCTTGCAACAACTCATCTCGGACATGTTTGAGACCAACACGCATAGCGATGGTGTCGGTTTGGCTGCTCCGCAGATAGGCAAGGACATCCGCGTGGTCATCATCGATTTGGACGTGCTCAAAGAAGACCTGCCCGAATATGCCGGTTTTCGACATGCTTATATCAACGCGCACATTCTCGACTATGACGAGGAGGCGGGCAAGGAGACCATGGAAGAGGGTTGCTTGTCCATCCCGGGCATACACGAGAGCGTGACCCGCTACAAACGCATCCATGTGAAATATCTCGACGAGCAACTTCAGCCTCACGACGAGTGGGTCGAAGGCTATCTGGCGCGTGTCATGCAGCATGAGTTCGACCATCTGGAGGGAACCATGTTCGTCGACCGCATCCGGCCGCTCCGCAAGCAGCTCATCAAGAACAAGCTCAAGGCCATCATCAAGGGCAACTTCCGTTGCCCTTACCGGGTGAAGCCTGCCAAACGATAGTGAAAAAAAACAATAGGCAACAGCACGGTCTGAAGGTCGCAATCCGACTGTCGAAGGGATTGTGGCAGACCGTGCTGTATGTCTTATTGTTTTTTGTTGCAGCCCAGTCTGCCCGGGCCCAGTTCAACACCGACCGTCTGATGTTGAGCGGCCGCATGGCCTTGCAATATGAGGACTATGTGCTTAGCATTCAGTATTTCAATCGGGTCATATCTGTCAAGCCTTATCTCTACGAGCCGTGGATGCTGCGTGCCGTGGCCAAGTATTATCTCGACGACTATGTGGGAGCCGAACAGGACGCCACTCAGGCCATCCGGCTCAATCCCTACATCGACAATCTCTACGACCTTCGGGGCATTTCCCGAATCCGTCAGAAAGACTACCAGGGGGCCATCACCGATTATACCGATGCCATCCGGCTCAATCCCACGCTTCAGGGGTATTGGTACAACCGGGCCGTGTGTGAGCTCAACGACAGTGCCTACGACGAGGCCTTGGCTCAGACCGATACCATCATCGCACGCTGGAGCAATATGGCCAACGCCTATACGCTCAAGGCTGAGATTTGGCTGGGCAAGAAAGACACGGTGGAGGCTGCCCGATGGCTCGACAAGAGTCTGGAACTTGACCCCTACGATGCCAACGCCTGGACCACGCGCGCCTATATGGCCATGAACCGACGGCAGTGGAAAGACGCCGACCGCTTCCTCACCGAGGCTATCCGCCTGAAGCCCACGGTCGTGAGCAACTACATCAACCGGGCCCTCTGCCGTGTGCAGACCAACAATTTGCGCGGCGTCATGGCCGACTACGATAAGGCCATCGAGCTCGACCCCGATAATTTTCTGGCCCATTACAACCGCGGCCTGCTGCGTGTCCAGCTTGGCGATGACAACCGTGCCGTCGAGGATTTCAATTTCGTCGTCCGCATGGAGCCGGACAATTTCATGGCCATCTACAATCGCGCCCAGCTCCTCGACCGCATAGGCGACCTCCGGGGTGCCATTCGTGACTATACCACGATCATCAATCAGTTTCCCAATTTTTGGACTGGTCTTCAGCAGCGTGCGGCCTGCTATCGGCGCATGGGGCAGACAGCCAAGGCCGAGCTCGACGAGTTTCGTGTCTTCAAGGCCCAGATGGATAAGCACGTCGGCGTGCAGCAGCGATGGAGCCGTGCCAAGCTGCAGAGCGTGAGAAAGCGCAGCGAGATTGATCTCGACAAGTATAATCAGCTTGTCGTGGAAGATGAGAAGCCGGCTCCGGAACACGAATACAAGAGCACTTACCGCGGACAGGTGCAGAATCGGCAGGTTACCTTGGATATCCTGCCCATGTATCAGTTGTCATTTACTCCCTACAACAACGGCGTGAAGAGCTATCAGGTCTTCGAGCGCGATGTCGACAGTTTCAATACCCACCTGCGCCCTCGTCGCCGCCTTTACCTCAGTTGCACGCCGTCGCCGCTCGATTCGGTGCAGGTGCACGACTTCTTTACGCTTACCGACTCGCTCTCCTCTCTTCTCGTCGACCAGCCTGCCGATGGCAGTCAGGACGCCTCGTCGCGCCTCCGGTTCTCCCTGCTGGTGCAGCGTGCCGTGGCCTATGCTGCTTTGCAGAATTACGATGCCGCCATCAGCGACCTTGATGCCTGCGTTTCTCTCGATTCTGCCTCGTCCATGATCTATGGCCAGCGTGCGGTGTGTAGGTCGGCCCTGCTGCGTTTTGATGCTTCCGCGCCGTCAGGTGGTCAGTTGGGCCGCCAGCGTGTGGAGGACGACTTCGCCCAGGCCATCCGCTTCAATCCTCAGAATGCCTATCTCTATTATGATCGTGCCTGTTTCTATGTCTCGCAGAACGATTACGCACGCGCCATCGACGACTATACCAAGGCTTTGGAACTGGACGACAATCTCGCTGAGGCATGGTATTGTCGCGGCATAGCCCGCATTCATGCGGGCAACAGTACTGACGGCATACGCGACCTCAGCCATGCAGGCGAGCTCGGACTCTACAACGCTTATAGCGTCATCAAGCAATATGGTAAATAAAGGAATGGCATCGTCAGCAGTGTTACGGTTCGTGAGCGTAACACGATGACGATGCCGTTCCTTTAAAGACAGCCCAGCGGCCGCGTGTCATTGGCCGGCCTCTTCCTCTTTCTTGTGTCTTACAATGGTCTCGCGCACCTCGCGTTTGACTGATTTGCCGACGGCCGCCCACGACGGCATCTTCTTCAGCGTGCTGCGTATGGGCTGGAAGTTGTAGAGCAACAGAATTACCAAGAAGACTGCTCCCAGCAGACTGGTGAGACCATAGAGTTGCTTGATGGCGATGAGCATGAGTTGCGTGCCGTCCCAGGGCTCGCCGAGCGCGGCTGCTGCTGCGGCATGATGGCGCAGGCCGTAGCTGTAGGCACCGCAGAGAATTGAGTCCACGGGGCCGTTGCGCACCAGCCCCGTGATGGTGAGCCCCATGAAGAAGTGCTGAAAGGGCATGATCTCTTCGAGATAGATGGTGAGCGCGGCGAAATAGATGGCATAGCCGAACGCTTTCATCATCAGCGGGAGGTAGAGCCGTTCGATGGGCAGATCGGGCGTGACGTAGAAGTACATCAACACCTGATAGCCCACGAGGGAGATGCCGCCGATGAGGAGTAGCCGCGTGTATTTCTGCTTGAGTGCCTTGCACCAGTAGAGCGTGAACAGGCAGCCCAGTGCCGTGCCCACCCATCCGATGAGCTCCAAGTGTGCCGTAGTGGCCATTCCCCAGTGCTCTATGCCGCCGGTGAAGGCGTTTTGAAGCACCTTGGGCGTCGTGTTCATCCAGTCGGCTACGGCATATAGTCCGAGCAGCGGCACGAGATTTTTGTAGCGGAAGGCCCGGAGGTCGATGTAAGGGTGGCGTATGCGGCTTTCGCGCCAGAGCGTCAGCGCAAGGGTGATCACGAAGAACACCACCCCCATGCGCCATTCGCGGCCATCGGTCCAGTTGTAATATTCGCCATATTCGAAGAGAAACACCACCTCCATCATCAGTGCGCTCCAAAGCATGCAGCCCAGCCAGTCGACGGAGATGAGTGGCAACGGCTTCATGAATCTGAAGTTCTTGGTGAGTACGAAGACGAGTAGCGCCACCATTAGCATCAGACCGATAATAAGCCAGTTGACGAGTTGCCAGCTGCCAAGCCAGTAGGTCACCTCGCATGCTATCCATCCTTGCAGGTAGATGTCGCCGATGATAAGGATATAGAGGATGGGGAAGAATATCTGGAAGTCGCGTCCCGGTGCCATCCACAGTTGGATGTTGCTCGCACACTCGAAGGTGCCGCAGAGTTTGAAGAATCCGGTCAGAAACGACAGCGCGCATAACACGGGCACGCAGGTCGTATGGAGGGCAAGGAAATTGCAGATGGCTATCACCAGGGCGGCGTTGATGAGCAGCTGACGGTTGGTGAAGCGGAACTTGAAACGGAATAGCAGTGGGAACGGCATGTTGACGCCGATGACGTTGCATAGGCCGATATACATAACGTCGGTATGCATCAACCCGGTGGTGCCGGTGATTGCGCTTGACACGCCGAGATAGTAGAATCCTGTCAGTTGGAAGATGAGCAGGAAGAGCAGATAGAGCCACGGCCGCAAGGGCTTGGGAACGCCCTCGCGGTACATCGGCATGGTGAAAGGTCCTGTAGGTATGGGTCCGGCCATGGTCTGTGCTTTAATAGTTCACTTTTACCTCAACGTTCAGTCCGTCGATGAGACGACTCACCTCTTTCGGGTCGTTGTCCTTGGAGAGCCGGATGCGCACGGGCACTCGCTGTTCCACTTTGACGAAGTTGCCTGTGGCGTTGTCGATGGGTACGCCGCCGTATCCTGCGCCCGTGGCGTGGCTGATGCGCTGCACCGTGCCGTGGAAAGTCACACCGGGCAGGGCGTCGGCCGTGAAGGTGGCGTCAGCACCCTGCCGGATGTTCGGCATCTGCGTCTCGCGGTAGTTGGCCACTACCCACACATTGTCCATGTCGACTATCGACACAAGAAATTGTCCGGGCTGCACGAGTTGTCCCACATAGATGCTCTTGCGGCCCATGTAGCCGTCGCAGGGAGCCGTGATAACCGTGTAGCTGAGGTTGAGCCGCGCAATGTCGAGGGCGGCCTGTGCCACGCTCACGCCGGCGGTCTGCTGTCCGAGCTGCTGTCGTTGCTGTTCGCTCACGGCCGAGGTGGCCTGTCTGGAGGCCGTGGCCTGACTGAGCCGTGCCCGGGCGGCCTGATAGCGTGAGGCAGCCTCCTCGTAGCGGGTCTTCTGGTCGTCATACTGTTGCCGCGTGACAGCGTCCTTTTTCAGCAGAGCGGCATAGCGCTCATAGTCTTTCCGGGCGTTCTCCATGCCGACGCGCGCCTCCTCCACGCCCGCGCTGGCCACGCGCATGTGCTCACTGGCTGCCTGTACGTTGTGGGCCGTCGTGTTGATGCTCGCGCTTACGGCACCGGCTCCCGAGTGGGAACCGCGCACGTTGGCCTCGGCCTGCGCCAAGGCCAGTCTGAACTGGGCGTCTTCCAGCACCACGAGGGTGTCGCCGCGGTGCACAAACTGGAACTCCTCGAAGCGTATCTCCTTGATGAATCCCTGTACGCGGGTGTTGATGGGAGTGAGGTCGCGGTGTGCCATGGCGTTGTTGGTATAGACATAGTTTCCGATGTGTACAAAATGGGCACACACGTATACGATTCCAATGGCCAGCACGAGGATAACGAGCCCGTTGCACAGCCGTTTGACTTGTTTCTTATTCTTCATTTCTGTTCTTGTTTTTTTGTTGTTTCTATCCGTCGTTTTACAGTTCGCCGGCCATGTATCTAACCTTGTAATAAGCATAGGCGATGTTGATGCGGGCATCGACCTCGGCCAGTTCGGCGTCGAGGCGCATGTTGCTCGCGTCTATCATGTCTGTGACGAGAGCCAGCTGGTTGAGATATCGCTCGTTGACTACGTTGTAGTTCTGCCGGGCCAGTTCCACGCTCTTCTGCTGTGTCTCCAGTTCTACGTAGCTTTGCTGATAGTTCACCCATGCCGCCTGCACCTGGTTGTTGACCTGTTCTTGCGCCAGCGCTTTCTGCTCCTGTGCCTGCCGGGTCTCTATGCGGGCTTGATGCAGCCGCTTGTTGCTCTTGAAGAGCGACGAGAGCGAGTATTGCACGCCTACGCCGACATACCAGATGTTGAGGTTCTTGTTGATGGGCGGCAGCTCAAAGGTGACAGGGCCGTTCAGGTTGTTTTGTGCCACGAGGGCCACCTTGGGCAGCAGACTGCTTTTGGCCAGCCGTTCCTGCTGTTGCGCCACCTGTTCGCCGAGTGCGGCCAGGCGCAGGCTGGGGCTTGTCAGCGCGGCCGCGTCCTGCCAGTGTTGCTCACCGTCGCGTCCGTAAGCCTGTGCCGTCACGTCTTCGGTGGGCTCTATGCTGTCGGTTGTGGCAAGTCCGAGCGTGTTGCAGAGCTGATGGTTGAGAATGGCACGCTGGTTGTGGAGCTTGGTGAGGTTGAGTCGGAGGGTCTGCAGTTGCAGCTGATAGCGTGTGATGTCGTTCTTCAGAGCCACGCCTTGCCGCTGCCGCTCCTCGATGTTGGCGATGAGTTGCTCGGTCAGTTCGATGTTGCTTCTGATCACCTGTTCGGTGTTGGCCGTCTTCTTCAGGTCCAGATACTGCCCAAGGGCCAGAAAACGCTGTTGCTGGCGTGTGAGGTCGGTGGCCGCAAGGGCTTTCTCCAAGTCCAGTTCGGCAAGCCTTGTGCCGGCATGGATGGCACCGCCGGCATAGATAGTCTGCCGTACGTCGACGACAAACTGATTGCCGAAGTGGGGCGAGTGGAGGCCGTGCGCGTCGCTGAAGTGGCGGTCCATGAGCAGGGCGTTGCCCACATAGCTTGCCGAGAGCTGTGCGTTGATGTCGGGCAGGCGCTGGCTGCGCGCGGCCTTGACGCCTTCGGTGGCGGCCTCTACGCCGCTTTGTCTCACCCGCAGGCTGCGGTTGTTTTGCTCCATCAGCCCGAACATGGCGTCAATGTCGAGTCGTCTGACCGTCTGCGCGGATGACGCAGCGGGAAGGGCAATGGCGAGAGCCACTGCCAGAAAGTGTTGTTTTGTCATCATTTGGTTGTTTATCCTGTCTCTCCGTGTGTCCCCGGGGTGGGAGAGCGTCTCTTTTCGGGCTGCAAAGTTACTTCGATTTTTCCAATGGGATGCTGAAGAAAATGCGCTTGTTTTTGACAATTAGGGAACGGTTTGCCGGATTTTTATTAATTTTGCAGCATAAATGGAAACAAGTTTCACCGTCGTCACCCCGCAGACCCTTGACTGCGGCCGTCATGCCATCGATCATGGCGCGTTGCTGTTGTGCCATGGCGGCAGTGCCGTCGTGCACATCAATTTCGACCGTTGGAGCCTGTCGGCCGATGGGTTCATCGTTTTCTATCCCGGCGACATCGTGGGCTGGGAGGACGTGAGCGCCGACTTTGAGGCTGATATGCTGTGCTATTCGCGTGACGTCCTGCGCGCGGCCAGCATGAATATAGAGCATGAGGTCTACCGGGATCTGCGCGACGACCGCATCTGCGACAACCGCCGCCTCATCGACGAGGTCGTGAAGGGCCTGTTCGGCATCCTTCGTTTCTATTTCAAGGATGACTTCACGCCGAACGTCGACCGCATAGTGTCCCTGCAGATACAGGCTTTCTTCATGGGATTTGCCGACTACATGCGTTTCCATCCCGACAGTCCGCGCCTGTCGGCACCCGTCAGTGGCGAGACGCCGCGCATGCAGCAGCTCTTCTCCTTGTTCATGCAGCTGGTGGAGGAGCTTTTTCAGCAAGGCCATGAGGTGACCTTCTATGCGCGGCGCATGAATATCAGCGCCAAGTATCTGGGCCGCATCACGCGTGCCCACACCGGTCTGTCGCCCAAGCGCATCATCGACGACTATGTGGTGGAGCAACTCAAGCTGTCCTTCCGGTCGTCTTCCCGCAGCCTGAAGGAGCTGGCCGCCGCCTTCGGCTTTTCCGATCAGTCGGCCTTGACGCGTTATTTCAAGGCCCACTGCGGCTGCACGCCGAAGCAATACAAGGAAAGTCTTGCCAAGGGCATGGGCAGACTGTAGCCCGATGAGCCTCCAAGCCGCTTTTTCCTTCCTTGATTTGTGGGCATCCTTTTCCCGTTTTTGTGGTGCCATTTTCATGATTTTAGAGGCATCCATGTCATGTTTTTGTGTGGCGTCCGTGTCCGGCCGTCTCCCGCGGTTGCCCTTTTGCCATGCCGGTTCTTGCCCTTTGGCCTCGCAACAAGCCGTCTCTTGCCGTCTAAACAACCGTCTTTTGTGTTGCAAACAACCGTTTTTTGCACTGCAACAAGCCATCTTTTGCCGTGCAAACAGTCGTCTCTTGCGTTGCATCAACCCCACCTCTGCCATGACTGTGAAAGGCTTGTTCCGTCTGTGGCCATATTTTTGCCACGGACAAACACGCACTTTCTTTCCGTGAACGAACCGGTGCCGCTGGCCGTTTGCCTTGCAGGGACGCGCCTCGTGTTCGTCCGTCCGGCCCACCGGGCGATATGGACACGCGCTCCCAAACATTTTCAGGTGGGTGGAAACGCCCGTAGGACAACATGATGTTTTCCTACGCAAATTTTTGAAATCAAATGCGAAAGGTCGCCGATATTCCAAAAAATAGTATTACTTTTGTCCTCGATTCAATAAAACTAAGTTGTATTATGGTTAAAATCACTTTTCCAGACGGGTCCGTTCGCGAATACGAGCAGGGCGTAACTGGGTTACAAATCGCCGAGAGCATCTCGCCGGCTCTCGCTCGCAACGTTGTATGTTGCGGTGTCAATGGTGAGATCGTGGAGCTGAACCGTCCCGTCAATGAGGACGCCGCCATCGCCCTCTACAAGTTTGAGGACGAAGAGGGAAAGCACACCTTCTGGCACACATCCGCCCACTTGCTGGCTGAGGCGTTGCAGGAGCTCTATCCCGGCACGCAGTTTGGTTTCGGCCCCGCCATCGAGAACGGTTTCTTCTATGACGTCATGCCTCCTAAGGGCCAGGTCATCTCGGAGAACGACTTCCCGAAGATTGAAAAGAAAATGCTGGAGCTGGCTCACAAGAATGAGCCCGTGGTGCGCCGCGAGGTCGCCAAGGCCGAGGCACTGAAGGAGTTTGCCGCCGACGGGCAGACCTACAAATGCGAGCACATCGAGCAGGACCTCGAAGACGGCACCATCACCACCTATACGCAGGGCGGTTTCACGGATCTCTGCCGTGGCCCTCATCTGCTTTCGACGGGCGGCATCAAGGCCGTGAAACTCACGAGCGTGGCCGGAGCCTTCTGGCGCGGCGATGCCAAGCGTGAGCAGATGACGCGCATCTATGGCATCTCGTTCCCCAAGAAGAAGATGCTTGACGAATATCTTGTCATGCTGGAGGAAGCCAAGAAGCGCGACCACCGCAAGATTGGCAAGGAGATGGAGCTCTTTATGTTCTCAGACCGCGTCGGCAAGGGCCTGCCCATTTGGTTGCCCAAGGGCACGCAGTTGCGCCTGCGCCTGCAGGATTTGCTGCGTCGCGTGCTCAAGCCTTACAATTATCAGGAGGTGATCACGCCGGGCATCGGCTCGAAGAACCTCTACATCACCTCCGGCCACTGGGCCCACTATGGAAAAGATGCTTTCCAGCCCATCACGACACCTGAGGAGGACGAGGTCTACATGCTCAAGCCGATGAACTGTCCTCACCATTGCGAGGTCTATTCGCGCAAGCCGCGCTCCTACAAGGATCTGCCGCTGCGCATAGCAGAGTTTGGCACGGTGTTCCGCTATGAGAAGAGCGGCGAGTTGCACGGTCTTACGCGCGTGCGTACCTTCACTCAAGACGACGCACACATCTTCGCGCGCCCCGATCAGGTGAAGGCTGAGTTTGAAAATGTCATTGACATCATCCAGAAAGTGTTCGACATCTTCGGCTTCACCAACTATGAGGCTCAGATTTCGCTGCGTGACCCGAAGGACACCGAGAAGTATATGGGCTCTGACGAGATTTGGGAGGAGAGCCAGGAAGCCATCCGGCAGGCCTGCAAGGAGAAGGGACTGAACGCCCGCGAGGAAATCGGTGAGGCTGCCTTCTACGGACCCAAGCTCGACTTCATGGTCAAGGATGCCATCGGACGCAGGTGGCAGCTCGGCACCATTCAGGTCGACTACAACCTGCCCGAGCGTTTCCATTTGGAATATACCGCAGAGGACAACTCGAAGAAGACACCGGTGATGATTCATCGTGCGCCCTTCGGATCGCTGGAGCGGTTCACCGCCGTACTCATTGAGCACACGGCCGGACACTTCCCGCTCTGGCTTGCACCCGACCAGGTGGCCATTCTGCCTATCTCTGAGAAGTATAATGACTATGCCGCCAAGGTGCGGGCCTTCCTCGACACGAAGGATGTGCGTGCCTATATCGACGACCGCAATGAGAAAATCGGCCGCAAGATTCGTGACAACGAGCTCAAGCGCGTGCCTTACATGATCGTGGTGGGCGAGAAAGAGGCTGCCGACGGCACTGTCTCTATGCGTAAGCAGGGCGGTGGCGAGCAGGCCACGATGCCAATGGCCGACTTTGCCCAGCGCGTCGTCGACGAGGTGGCCGCGCAACTCAAGGGTATTTGATGGCTTACCGATACAATCGGGCAACCTGCCGGGCTTCTTTTCCCCGCCTTGTTGCAATGTTATAAGAGGGGGAGCAACGCTGCTCCTCCTTTTTTATAGGTCTTGACTTAACGTTATTAATCGTTAATTAAAATGAATTAAGTTTGCTGTATGAGAAAAAAGTCGTAGTTTTGAACGCGAATTTTTAAAAGCGCATACAGCAGAACCTGATTCAATCGTTTCGAACCTATAGGCCTTTTGGCAATAACATCAAGACAAAAACAGGGGTCGGAGAGACCTCGACTGCCGACGGACATGAGAACGTGAGCGGAGGCATGGGAGAAATGAGGCCATACGGCTTGGTTGAGAATGGTAATTAAAAAACCTTATAATACAAATTATAAACAAATAGCTAACAATGAATCTGAGACAATCTATTGTTGCGGCAGCGTTGCTGCCGTTGGCAGCCTCAGCACAGATGGGAGTGGAGACGCAGACGCTCGACAATCCCAGCAATGCCCCCCTGCCATGTTTCCCGGTTCCCGCAGAGCGGCAGGCACGGTGGATGGAGACCGAGTTTTATGGATTCTTCCACTATGGCATGAATACCTACACCAATCTGGAGTGGGGCAACGGCGACGAGGACGAGAAAATCTTCGCCCCCACCAAAGTTCCTAACCCACGTCAATGGCTCACCGCCATCAAGGCGGCAGGCATGAAAGGCGGCATTGCCGTGGTGAAGCACCACGACGGATTCTGCCTCTGGCCCACTGCGACCACTGACCACAATATCACGAAGGGCGGCAACGCCAACGCGCGCGCTACCAATGTGCCCGACTCGTTTGCGCGGGCTGCACGCGACTTGCATCTGAAGTATGGTTTCTATGTCAGTCCGTGGGACCGCAACTCCAAGTATTGGGCCACTAATGAGTATACCACCAAGGTGTTTATTCCGCAGTGTGAGGAGCTGGCCAAGTATGGCAGCGACCAGTTTGAGATGTGGTTTGACGGTGCTACGGGCGGTGGCGGCTACTATGGCGGATCGCCCGACAAGAACCGCAGCATCAGCAACGCAACCATCTATTATGACATTCCCAACCTTCGCGCACGCATTCACCGCATCGCGCCCGACTGTGTGATGTGGGGTGTCGGTGGCGAGGCACGCTGGATTGGCAACGAGGCCGGATGGGCCGGTGAGACCAACTGGCTGATGTTTGACGGTTCCAATGCAGAGGCTCCTTATGGACAGGAAGACTGCTGGAAGTGGAACCCCGGCGAGAGTGATGCCAAGGCCACCAACAAAGGATGGTTCTGGCATGCCGGTGAGACTCCGCTGAGCGCCGAACGCTTGTTCCAGATGTATCTGGAGACCGTCGGACGCAACGCAACGCTCATCCTCAACTGTCCGCCCGACAAGAGCGGAGAGCTTCCCTCAGCTACAGTCAACTCTCTGCAGAACCTCGGCAAGCTGTTGCACGGGCGTCTTTGGGATCACGACTATGCCAAGACGGCTACCATCGTGGCTTCGGAGACCCGCGACAACGGTTCCGATGGCACCAGCTATGGTACGGAGAACCTCACCAACGGCGACTCTGCAAAATATTGGGCTACCAATGATGGCGTGAAGAGCGCCACCATCACGCTCACGTGGGATACGCCGCAGACCATCCGCTACGTGCAGATGCAAGAGCCTATCCGCTTGGGACAGCGCATCCGTAAGTTCAAGATTGAGTATAGCCAGGATGGAAGCACTTGGACCAGGGTTGGCGGAAACATCCAGACGATGACCGTCGGTTACAAGCGCATTATCCCCCTCAACGGAAGCACCAGCAACAGCTATGGCAACGGTTACAAGGCCAAGCAGTTGCGCATCACCATCGAGGACAGCCGCGCCTGCCCGTTATTGTCTAACCTCAGCGTTATGTAAACAGTCATGAAACCTTTATACATTACTTTACTCTCATTGGGTCTGGCTGCAACAGCGCAGGCGCAGACCGTCATTGACTTCGACAGCGAAGACTATCAGAATATAAGCGTGTACGACTCATGGGCCGGTTCACCCTTCCGTGAGGACACTGTCAGCCATGAGTCACGTCTGAAGGGAAATGCCCAGATAGTTGACAACTTCCTGAAAGAGCGGTTTGATTCGGTCGTGGGGCGCGTGATTGACGCATCTGACAAAATCGTCGGTTTTCAGCGTTCTCGTTATGGCAGCAATCTCTACGGCCTGCGCATCGACCTGAAGACGCCCATCCGTGTCACCAGTGCCAACCAGTATATTCATGTGATGACCTATATGCCACAGAAGCCGTCGCCCAGCAAGATGATGGTGATTGGTTTGGGCAAGCACATCGATGACAACTGGAAATGGCAGAGCGGCGAGGATGAGCAATTCTGGGCTCTTTCCGTCAGCGACGTGGAGGCTGCTGACAGATGGCAGGATCAGGTGTTCTCCTTCACGGGCTTCACCTACAGCGACTCCATCGAGGCCGACCGCGGCATCGATATTCTGTCGCTGGTCATCATTCCTGACGTGGCCAGCCGCTCGGATATGGCTGAGGATTTTGTCTGCTACTTCGATTCCATCGTCGTCGACAATAATCCTGCCAAGCGTTTCAGCACTGATTACTATCCCGTGAGCTTCGACACGAAGGCCACGCCGTCGCGCGACGACCGCGTGCTCAATGGAGTGGGCATCTCTGTGAACGGCTCTACCCAGACGGCCGGTGGCATGGGCAGCCTGTCTTACAACAACTGCGTCGGTACTACGGTCTTCAATGTCAAGCCGGGTGACGTGGTTACGCCGAAGTTCACTTATAAGGGTGGCTGGATGTCCGGCTACGCTTATGTCGACTGGGGCAAGGACGGCGTGTTCAGCGACGCCCTCAATGAGGACGGAACACCGGCTGAAGGCAGCGATGTCGTGAGCTACAACGGCTTGCAGCTGAACGGCTCGTGGAAGAAGAGTGACGGTTCTTCGGTCGCCAACGGAAACACCATCGGTCAGGCCATGCCTGCCTTCACGGTGCCCAAGGATGCCAGCGGCTTCTACCGTATGCGCTTCAAGGTCGACTGGAACAGCATTGATCCGGCCGGCAACTCGAATAGCAACAACATGATTTGCGCCAACGGTGGCGGCATCGTCGACGTCATTCTCAACGTGCAGACGGATGAGCGGGTGACGGTATCGCAGGGACAGCTCAACGGCGACATCGTGTCTGGCGACGGAACCGTGCTTAACAACTATCAGGCTCCGGCCCAGCAGGATTTCGTCATTCAGGCCAAGCCCGCCGCTCAGTTCCACATCGGAACACTCACCGTGAAGTATGGCTTCAACACGGGCCAGACCGAACAGTTTGACAAGTATGGCAATCCGAAGTACTTGACGCACGAATACAAGTCGACGGCATTTGACAAGGAAGACAAACTCACGATACCTGCCGCATTGATGATTGGCAATAGTGTGAAGTTTGAGGCCTACTATGTACAGGGAAGCAAGCCTACGCAGGGCGATACCTTGAAGACGCTTGCCGATCTTGACGCCAAGAAGACCTATCTCATTGTCAACAAGAGTGGGGGTGGCTACCTCTGCTATGACGAGACCGTCTCTGAAGAGAACCTCAGTATTACGGGCATCACGGGTGATGCTTCTGCCACTCACGGCTTTCCTGTCGGCAATGAGGCAGCCAAGGCATCCTATACCGCCGACCTCAATGTCTTCAGCCCCAATGTGAGTTGGACCATCACGAAGAACGACGAGGGTGCCTATCTGCTCTACAATGTGGGCAAGAAGGGATATGCCTTTCGCAACACAGAGGGCGACGATGTGCGCACTTATAAGTTTTCCAACGAACCTGTTGCACTGACAGGCATCAAGTCGAACGCAGGCTTTACCTACAGCTTCCTCTCGGGCGACGCTACTTATACTGATGGCAGCACTAACTTTCTCTGCATCTCGTCGAAAAACTATCCCAATCCTGTGGTGCAGTGGACATGGAATGATGCGGGCTCTGAGTTTTTCATCATCTCCAATCCCAACGTAGAACCGGAAGGTACCGTGACGGGCATCCGTGATCTCGTTCGTGTGAAAATCAATGATGACCACATCTACGATATTTCGGGACGACGCCTCAACGGAAAACCTGCCGGCGGCCTCTACATCCAGGGGGGTAAAAAGTATGTTATGAAGTAATGAGGGCAGGTTTGTATTGGACGTTCGCTAACTAAGAAGACTGTCTGACGGCTCCAACGGGTGCCGTCGGGCAGTCTTATAAATCAAAAAAACATGAGACTTAATTTTAACTCTTTTCTCCTTACACTTCTTACTTTTCTGAGCATTGGCACGTTGCAGGCGCAGCAGATGCCAACTCTTAGCACCGAGGGCCACGACGTGTGGTACTACATCCAGTTTCAGCGCACTGGCAACGTGTTGGCCATGCAGGGTGACGGACAAAACACACTGACTGCTGTCGCCAAGCCAGGATCGGCTGATAGCCAACTGTGGAAAGTGGTGGCCGACGGTGACAAATATTCTTTCATCAGCCGTTCGGGGCTGAAACTCTTCCTCGATGGTACCAACAAGAGCTCGTCCCGCTTCAAGACGGCTGGCCAGCCCGCAGGTGGCAGCATAGTCTCGTTTGACATCTTTGAGACTGCCAACACCACTTATGAAGGCTTCGAAATCGCGCCCGGCAAAGGCGATGGTTATGCCATGAACCAGGTCGGCGACCCGAAGGTAGGCCAACAAGTGGGCATTTGGAACACGGGTGACAACAACAACGTGTTGCAGTTTGTGGCTTCTGCCGACATGGACTTTGCCTACTGTATGCCGGATGCCAGTACGGCTGACAACCCCGTTTGGTATTACATCCAATTTCAGACAAACCAATACCTGCTCACTGCTAAGGGGGAAGGTGCCGAGGCCAAGACGGCCGCACTCTCATCAGCAGAGGCCAACGCTCAGTTGTGGCGTTTGGAGAAGAGTGGGGATGCCTATGCCTTATATAATAAGGAAGGGCAACGTCTCTATTACAGCAACTCCTACATTCGTGCCGGCAAGACCGCCAGCGGCACGGATCGTTTCTATATCATCGAGTCGAACAACTCGTTGGGCGGATTCGAGATAAGCACCACACAGGCCACAGGCGGCAAGACCTTCATCAATCAGTGGGGAGGCGCAGGGCTTGGCAAGAGCTTCGGTCTGTGGTCGTTTGGCGACAATAGTAATGTGGTGCGCTTCATCGCCGAGCGCGACCTCGTACCTGTGGAGGGCGTAACCGGTTTCTCGCCCAAGAACCGCTACACGCTTTGGTACACGCAGCCTGCTACCAACTGGATGATGCAGTGCCTGCCGTTGGGCGAGGGGCAGTTTGGTGCTACTGTCATGGGACAGATTGCCGATGATGACATACAGTTCAATGACAAGACGCTGTGGAACGGAAAACTCGGACAGATGACCAGTACCGCGGCTTTTGGCTATTATCTGAACTTCGGTCACCTGCATATACGCACGATCAATACTGCGGCTGTGACCAACTATGTGCGCTTCCTTGATATAAATGAGGCTGTGGCTGGTGTCAATTATACCATGGATGGTGTCGACTACGAGCGCCGCTACATCGCCTCACACCCTGACAGTGTCGTCGCCATACGCTATACGGCCTCGAAGGGCGGATGTATCAACACGTTGCTGACGATGCGTAACTTCAACGGAAAAGACCTCAACTACAGTCTGGACGGAACGACGGGTGTCATTACCTTCAAAGGATCCATTGCCCGTTCGGGCGACAGTGGGGCCGCCACACCAGAGAGCTACTATGCTGAGGCGCGCGTTGTCGCTGAAGGCGGCACGGTCAGTGCCGACGGAAAGGGTATCACCGTGAGCGGCGCAGATGCCATGACCGTTTATTTGCGCGGCATGACCGACTATGATCCCTTTGCCAAAGAGTATGTTTCGGGTGCCGGGAAGTTGCCCGGACGTGTCTCTGCGGTGGTGAAGGCCGCACAGGAAAAAGGATGGGAGAGCGTCTTGGCTGCACAGAAGGCCGACTATCAGAATCTTTTCAACCGTTGTCTGCTTACGCTGACCGACCATGTACCCGATGTGCCGACGTCGCAGTTGCTCACCGACTATGCCGCCAACCCTAAAGACAATGTCTTCTTGGAGGAACTGCATTTTGCCTATGGACGTTATTTGCTCATCGGTTGTGCCCGTGGCGTGGCTACACCGGCCAATCTGCAGGGCATCTGGAACAACTCGAATACGCCGGCATGGCACGGAGACATCCATTCCAATATCAACGTTGAGATGAACTATTGGGCTGCAGAGCCTACCAATCTTTCAGAGTTGCATACGAACTTCACCGACTACATTTGGCGTGAGGCCTGCGTGCAGCCTCAGTGGCGGCTCAACGCACAGCAGGTTGGCAAGCAGAAAAACGGTTGGGCTGTGCTCACGGAGAGCAACATCTATGGTGGAGGCGGCTATTTCGGCTCGGCTTATATGGCTGGCAACGCGTGGTTCTGCTCACACCTGTGGCAACACTACCGTTATACGCTCGACCGCGACTATCTGCGCGATAAGGCTTTCCCCGCCATGAAGGGCTGTGCCGACTTCTGGCTGGAGCGTCTCGTCAAGGCCAGCGATGGTACTTATGAGGCTCCCAAGGACTGGTCGCCAGAGCATGGACCGACAGAGAATGCTCCGGCTCATGCACAGCAACTCATTTGGGATCTTTTCACCAGCGTCACGCAGGCCATTGACATTCTCGGCGACGAGGCAGATGTGACCGACGCGTTCAAGGCCGACCTGAAAGATAAGCTCGAACACCTTGACACGGGCTTGGCCACAGAAGCCAAGGGCGGTAAGAATTATCTGCGTGAGTGGAAATATACGTCACAGTTCAATGTTAATCAGGAAGGTACGTGGCAGACACACCGTCATTGCTCGCACCTTATGGGGCTCTACCCGTTGAGTCAGATAGGAAAGGAAATCAATCCCGACATCTTTGAGGCTGCTGCCAACAGCACCGAGGCCCGTGGACAGGGCAACTGCACGGGCTGGTCGTTGGCATGGAAAATCGCGCTCAATGCACGTGCCTATCGTCCCGACCTCAGCCATGCGGTCATCAAGACGGCACTTCACCAATCTTTCAGTACGGCCGACCAGCAGGGCGGTGTCTACGAGAATCTTTGGGATGCCCATGCGCCGTTCCAGATTGACGGCAATCTTGGCTATCCTGCCGGCATTGCCGAGATGTTGCTTCAGAGTCGTTTCGACAAGATAGAACTGCTGCCAGCTGTTCCTGCTGACTATTGGCCGCAGGGCAGTGTGAAGGGATTGCGTGCCGTGGGCGACTTCACGGTTGACGAGGCATGGAGCGAGGGCAAGCTCACCGCGGCTTCCATCCTTTCGGGACATGGTCGGAAATGCACGGTCAAGTATGACGGCATCAGTCAGTATGCTGTTTTCTGCGACGGGAGACAGGTGAAGACTGCGGCTACAGACAAGGCCGACGAGATCAGCTTTGACACAGAGGCAGGAAAGACCTATCGCATTATGCCTGCCGGCGCCGATGGCATTCATATTGTAGAGGGTGATCATGGCGAGTCCCTCGCTACCGTCTATTATACCCTGGAAGGCTTCCGTGTACCCAATCCCACCAAAATGGGAGTCTACGTGCGCACGGAGGTCATGAAAGACGGCAAGTCCAAGACAGAGAAATATATTCATCAATAACAAATCTATAATTATTAACATCTATGACTCATTACATTCGTTATGCGTTCGTAGTACTGCTCGCGCTGCTCGGCATGAATATCGCCAAGGCCCAGGACAGCACTTTGCCCAAGGTCAGCGATGGTGACGACGTGACGTGGTATTACATTCAGTTCCAGCGCACGGGCAATGTGCTCGCGGCTCAGAACGACGGTGCCAATGTGGAAACGGCTACTGCCGCCAAGGACAATGGTGACCAACTGTGGAAAGTCGTTGCCGATGGCGACAAGTACAAGTTCATCAGCAAGTCGGGCAAGACCCTGTGGGCCGACGGCATGACCTCGTCCAATCATTTCAAGGCTTCTGCCAAGCCTGCGGCAAGTGCCCTGCAGACGTTTGTCTTGCTGCCTTCGACGGCCGGAGAAGATGCTTTCGAGATTGCTGTCAGCACCGGTGCTACGACATGCATGAACCAGGTCGGCAGCCCGAAGGTGGGACAGCTGATCAGTTTCTGGACAAAAGGTGACCAGAACAACATCCTCTTCTTCGTCGAACAGAGTGAAATGGAATTTGCCGGCAGCGACAAGGACTATAGTTTCCCCGATGTCAGCACTGAGGCTTCACCTGTTTGGTATTACATTCAGTTCCAGTCGGGCATGAGTTACCTGTCTGCCAAAGGCAATGGCAGGAATGTCCAGACTGCTGCCCTCGCAAAGGACAACGTCGATGCCATGCTTTGGCGTGTCGAGCAGGACGGCAATGGTTACAAGATGATCAACAAGGAAGGCTATCAGATTTATTACAGTGGCAGCAATGTCAAGGCTGGCACATCGCCTTCGGGCACTGAGGTGTTCTACATCATCGAGTCGACCAACTCGCTTGGCGGCTATGAGATTTCCACGGTGGCTTCGCCTGCTGCCAATGCCCAGGTCTACTTCAATCAGTGGGGGGGTGCCGGTGTCGGCAAGGATATTGGTCTGTGGTCGACTCCTGACAACTCCAACGTCGTGCGCTTCCTCCCCGAGAGCAGTGTTATTTTCGTAGAGGGCATTGCAAACTATGAGCCCAAGAATCGCTATACACTTTGGTACAAGCAACCTGCCGAGAACTGGATGACCTCTTGTCTGCCTATCGGCGAGGGCCAGTTTGGTGCTACTCTCATGGGCGCTATCAAGGATGACGACGTGCAGTTTAATGACAAGACACTCTGGAGCGGCAAACTCGGCAGTGTCAAGGGCTCCGGCTCCGGCTATGGTGCCTATCTGAACTTCGGCAACTTGCATATCCTCACCGACAACATCACTGGCGCAGTGACCAACTATGTACGCTTCCTTGACATCAATGATGCCGTGGCCGGTGTCGACTACACCATGGGTGGTGTCAACTATCAGCGCCGTTATATCGCCTCTCATCCCGACAGCCTCGTGGCCGTGCGCTACACGGCAGACCGGGAAGGCAGCATCACCACCAAGATAACGCTGAAGAATGCCAACGGTAAGAAGGTCAACTACGACACGGATGCCAATGGCAACGGCGTGATCACCATGTCTGGCAAGGCTTCCCGCGAGAACAATAGCGGGTCGGCTCGCCCCGAGACCTATTATGCCGAGGCTTATGTCACGACTGAGGGCGGTGAGATTGCCGTCGACGGCAAGAGCATCACCGTTACAGGTGCCAACAGCATGACTGTCTATTTGCGTGGTCTTACCGACTTCGATCCTTCTTCCGACGACTATGTCTATGGTGGCGCAGACCTTGCAAGCCGTGTCAGCAACATCGTCACCAATGGTGCCAAGAAGGGTTGGGAGGCCGTGGTAGAGAGTCAGAAGAATGATTATCACAGTCTTTTCGACCGTTGCGTGCTCACGCTTGCCGATGCCAAGAATAATATTCCTACGGCTCAGCTCATCTCTGACTACAAGAACGACCAGAAGGGCAACCTTTTCCTGGAGGAGCTTTATTTCTCTTATGGACGCTATCTGATGATCGGTTGCGCCCGTGGCGTCACGTTGCCTTCCAACTTGCAGGGCATATGGAACCACATCAACAATGCTCCTTGGAACAGTGACATCCACGCCAACATCAATGTGCAGATGAACTACTGGCCTGCCGAGCCTACCAATCTTTCAGAGCTGCATCGCACCTTCACCGATTATATCCATCGAGAGGCTTGCGAAAAGGATCAGTGGCACAAGAATGTCAGCGAGTATGCCGGACAGAAGAACGGCTGGACCATGTCTACTGAGAACAATATCTACGGTTCAGGTTCTCGTTTCGCCCTCAACTATGTTGTCGGCAACGCTTGGTATTGTCAGCACCTGTGGCAGCATTATCGCTACTCGCTCGACCGCAACTATCTGAAGAACATCGCCTTCCCGGCCATGAAGAGTTGCGCCGACTTCTGGTTGGAGCGTCTTGTCAAGGCTTCCGACGGAACGTATGAGGCTCCGAAGGAGTGGTCGCCGGAGCACGGGCCTGGCAGCGAGAATGCCGTGGCTCACGCCCAGCAGCTCATTTGGGATCTCTTCAACAATGTGACCAAGGCCATCTCGGTGCTTGGCGACGAGGCCGGCGTGGACGAAGCCTTCAAGGCTGACCTCGCTGAGAAGTTCTCCAAGCTCGACAGTGGTACGCACACCGAGTCGAGAGGCGGAAAGACCTATCTCCGTGAGTGGAAGTATACCTCTCAGTTCAACTACAACGATTGGAACTCTCATCGCCACATCTCCCACCTCATGGGTCTCTATCCTTGCGACCAGATTGGTGAGGACATCGACAAGGACGTCTTCGAGGCTGCCAAGAACAGTCTGGTGGCACGTGGTTTGAGCAACGGAACTGGCTGGTCGCTGGGCCATAAGATCAATCTTGCCGCCCGCGCTTATCTCGGATGGGGTTGCCATCAGCTCATCAAGCGTGCCTTGCAGCAGACTTGGACCACCGGTACCAACGAGGGCGCAGGCGGTATCTATGAGAATCTGTGGGATGCTCACGCACCTTTCCAGATTGATGGTAACTTCGGTTACACGGCAGGTATCGCCGAGATGCTGCTGCAGAGCCGCTTCAACAAGCTGGAGCTGTTGCCCGCTCTCCCTACAGAATTTTGGAATGATGGTTCCGTGAAGGGGCTGCGTGCCGTGGGCGACTTCACTGTTGACCTGGCTTGGGCCGACACCACGCTCACTCATGCTACCATTCTTTCAGGCCATGGAACCGACTGTGTCGTGAAATATCCGAACATCAAGAACTACAAGGTATACAATGGCGGAAAGGAAGTAACCGTTACTGTCAACCCTGCCGGCAACGAAATCAGCTTCCCGACGGTTCAAGGCGAGAGCTATGAGATTCAGCCGACCGACGTGGATGGCGTCGTCAACGTGACTGCCACGACAGGAAAGTCTGTTGCCACCGTCTATTATACCATTGACGGCAAGCAGGTGGCTCAGCCTACAGCTACAGGCGTCTACGTCAAGACATCTGTGCTTGCAGACGGATCGACCAAGAGCGAGAAGTTGCTGGTGAAGTAAGCCGCAACAGAATACATTGATTTGGCCATGCCTCCGGCTGCTCCTCAAAGGAGCGAGGCCGGGGGCATGGTCTTTTTTTGTCTGATTCTACGGCTTTTCCAATTCCAGTTTTTATGGTATATTTCGATTGTCACCATCATTACGCAGCCCTTGCGGAACGATTACAGATGCCGTGTAATGGCGTTACAAACGGCTTGTAATGCCATTACAGACCGCTTGTAATCATCTGTGCGAGGCCATTCGGAAATGAGCAAGCTTGGTTATAGGCCCCCGCGTCTGCGATGCGAAAACATGTAAAGATTGCGTGTCTTTTCCGCCTCGACGGTTCGTTGTGGGCTGTTCTCACAGGTTTAAGTCTTGATTTTTTTAAGGAAAGGCTTGAAAACAAACGGGAAAAACTTTGTGGGGTCGGAAACTTTTAGTAATTTTGCACGCTGAATAGGGCGCATTGTGTCCGTTCGATAAATAAAATTTAAAGGATTTCAATATAGTTGGATGAAGAATGACAAAAAGAAACAACTGAAGTATCAGTATCGTGTCAATGAACAAATCCGTGTGCGGGAGGTTCGTGTGGTCAGCGACGAAGGGTCGGATGTGATGCCGACACGCAAGGCCTTGGACAAAGCTCGCCAACTGGGCGTGGACTTGGTGGAGATCTCACCGAATGCGCAACCGCCAGTTTGTCGGCTCATCGACTATAGTAAGTTCCTTTACCAGCAGAAAAAGCGCCAGAAAGAAATGAAGGCCAAGCAGGTGAAGGTGGAGACAAAGGAAATCCGGTTCGGGCCTCAGACCGACGAGCACGACTATCAGTTCAAGCTCAAGCATGCGCAGGAGTTCCTGAACGATGGCAACAAGGTTCGGGCTTATGTCTTCTTTCGTGGCCGCTCCATCCTGTTTAAGGAGCAGGGAGAGGTTCTGCTGCTGAGATTTGCCAATGACTTGGAAGAGTATGGCAAGGTGGAGCAGATGCCGAAGCTGGAAGGGAAGAAGATGTTCCTCTATCTGGCGCCCAAGAAGAGCGGCGTAGCCAAGCAGAGCCAACAGAAACGTGACCGGCTCGCGGCAGAGGCTGCTGCCAAGATGGAGGCAAAGGATAGAGCCCCGCAGACGATGGAGGCGGAGGAGGAAGCGGAGGATTTCGCTCCCGATGGCGGCATCTTTGCCAACGCCAAGAACGGCGCCGATGTCTTGAAGAAGCTGAAAGGCGGCGAATAAGGCGCTGTTGCCATGTATGACGGGCGCTTTCATGTGCCCCGACTGTTAAGAAGAAAACGGAGTGTGCGTAACGTCCTGGTATATACGTTGCCACCTCGCGATAATAAATGATAATTTATAAAACAAACAAAAAATGCCAAAGGTAAAGACAAATTCCGGTGCAAAGAAGAGATTCAGATTCACCGGTACGGGTAAGATCAAACGTCATCACGCTTACCACAGTCACATTCTGACTAAGAAGACAAAAAAGCAGAAGAGAAATCTGGTTCACCAGACGCTCGTCGATGGTTCTAACTTGAAGCAGGTGCGCGACTTGCTCCGTCTGCGTTAAGCAAGGTAACTTTTTAGTCGAACTTTAAAAGAAACAAAACTATGCCAAGATCAGTAAATCACGTTGCATCAAAAGCAAAAAGAACACGTATCCTGAAGCTCACTAAAGGTTATTATGGAGCTCGCAAGAACGTATGGACCGTAGCAAAGAACACTTGGGAGAAGGGTCTTACCTACGCTTATCGTGACCGTCGCAACAAGAAGCGCAACTTCCGCGCACTTTGGATTCAGCGTATCAATGCTGCTGCCAGATTGCAGGATATGAGCTATTCCCAGTTGATGGGTGCTCTCCACAAGGCCGGCATCGAGATTAACCGCAAGGTTCTTGCTGACCTCGCTGTCAACAACCCCGAGGCTTTCAAGGCTATTGTCGACAAAGTGAAGTAAATTAATGTGGACTGTGTGGGTCTGCCCGCACCCGTTCATATAGTCATTATAGAAGGTGTATCCATTGTATGGATACACCTTTTTCAAATCAATACAGTCGTTCTTTCATGCCAATCCACTTGTTCTTTCATACCTGTAATTTGTTCTTTTATACCTGTTTTTAGCTATTTTTTAGAATAGGAGAGATTTTTTTTTCTTTTTTCTTTTCTATTATTAGCTCTAATTATTATATTTGCAGCCGAAATAAAGTCCATGATAAATAGTGTGGCAATAAAAATAATTCCTGGTGAATGAGGAGGTAATGGTCTCGGGTTAGCTCATTGGAAACCGGACTCATCCCGACTGTGGTCAAGAGGCATCTTACAAATCATATAATGATTACCTTCTTAGATTATTATATTTTGCCACAGTTTTGTCGGAAGTTTCGTCACAGTCGGGAGGTCCGTCTTTTTTCGAAACAATTCAACAAAAATCGTATGAGCCCTGCAGGAGTGCGTGCTCCTGTGGGGGCTATTGCGTTAATAAACCTTTGATAATTTGGCTTTCCCGTCGATTATCATTAACTTTGCATACAAAAGAATATTTAGGATGATCTCAGTAGAAGGATTGACGGTTGAGTTTGGCGTGAAACCGCTGTTTGAGAATGTGAGTTTTGTTGTCAACGACCGGGACCGTATAGCCCTTGTTGGAAAGAATGGCGCGGGCAAGTCTACCATGCTCAAAATTCTTTGCGGTTTGCAGAAGCCCACGCGGGGCACGGTGGCTGTGCCTAACGATTGCGCTATTGGCTATCTGCCGCAGGTTATGAAGCTGTCAGATGACACCACCGTGCGCGAGGAGACGCGCAAGGCCTTTGAGGAACGCACGCGTCTGAAAGCACAGATTGACAGCATGGAGCAGGAGATGGCCGGCCGGACTGATTATGAGAGTGAGTCCTATCAGCAACTTATAGAGCGTTTTACGGCGGCTCATGACCGCTTCATGATGATGGGCGGAGAGACCTATGAGGCTGAGATGGAGCGCACGTTGATGGGACTGGGATTTGAGCGTACCGACTTCGACCGTCCGACCAGTGAGTTTTCGGGTGGATGGCGCATGCGTATCGAGTTGGCCAAGATCTTGCTCCGGCATCCTGACGTGCTTCTTCTTGACGAGCCTACCAACCATCTTGACATCGAGAGCATCCAGTGGTTGGAGCAGTTCTTGCAGCAAAGCGGAAGTACCGTTGTGCTTGTCAGTCACGACCGTGCTTTCATCAACAATGTCACCACCCGTACACTGGAGATTACGTGCGGTCATGTGGAGGACTATAAGGTGAAGTACGATGAGTATGTTGTGTTGAGGAAGGAGCGTCGTGAGCAGCAGTTGCGTGCTTATGAGAATCAGCAGAAGGAAATCGCTGATACCAAGGCTTTCATAGAGCGTTTCCGCTATCAGGCCACCAAGGCCGTACAGGTGCAGCAGCGCATCAGACAACTGGAAAAGATCGTCCCTATAGAGGTGGACGAGGTTGATAATTCGGCTATGCACTTGAAGTTTCCCCCGTGCCTGCGCAGTGGCGATTATCCTGTAATCTGTGATGAAGTGCGTAAGGATTACGGCCGACACACGGTGGTTAATCATGTCACCTTTACCATCAAGCGGGGTGAGAAGGTCGCCTTTGTGGGTAAAAACGGTGAGGGAAAGTCGACGCTGGTCAAGTGCATCATGGGAGAGATACCTTATACGGGGACGCTTAAGATTGGACATAATGTGCAGATTGGCTATTTTGCGCAGAACCAGGCGCAGCTGTTGGATGACAATCTGACCATCTACGACACCATAGATCAAGTGGCGACGGGTGATATGCGGCTGAAAATCAATGATTTGCTTGGCGCGTTCATGTTCGGAGGCGAGGTCTCGGAGAAGAAGGTCAAGGTGCTCAGCGGTGGTGAGCGGTCGCGTCTGGCCATCATCAAACTATTGCTTCAGCCCGTCAATCTGCTCATACTTGATGAGCCCACCAACCATTTGGACATGGCTTCAAAGGAGGTGCTCAAAGAAGCTATCCGTGCTTTCGACGGCACAGCCATTGTCGTCAGCCACGACCGCGAGTTCCTTGACGGCCTGGTCAGCAAGGTCTACGAGTTCGGAGGCGGTAAGGTGCGCGAGCATCTTGGTGGAATCTACGACTATCTGCGTGCCCATCATGCAGAGACCATTCATGAGGCGCTTGCCACAACAGGCTCTGGCGAAAAGAAAGGTGGTGTGGCCGGCACTGCTGAGACCATGGCTGGTGCTGCTGTGGCTGGCGGCTCACCGGCCGGCGGGCGTCAGGCGTATGAAGGGCACAAGGAATTGCAGCGGAAAATACGTAAGGCGCAACGTGAAGTGGAAGCGTGTGAGCACAAGATAGCTGCTATGGAAACTCGCATGAGGCAGCTTGACGAGCTGTTGATGCAGCCCGACAAGGCTTCTGATATGGAGCTCGTCACCGAATACACGTCTACCAAGCAGGCGCTCGATGCTGAAAACGAGCGTTGGCTTGAATTGTCGGAGAAGTTGGAGATGCTGCAAAACTGAGGCGTTTCTTAATCGTTAAACTTTTATTTCATTATACATTCATTACAAGACTATGAACATGAAACAATTCATTCCGATGGTGATGATGTTTGCGGCACCCGTGATAGGTGTCGAGGCACAGAACAAATCGGGGCTCGACCTGTCGAATCTCGACAAGTCGGTCAGACCTGCTGATGATTTCTATCAGTTCGCTACGGGAGGATGGCAGAAACTCCATCCGCTGCCTGCAGCCTACAGCCGTTTTGGCAGTTTCGATATGCTGCAGGAGAATGTCAACAAGCAAATCAACACGATTCTCACCGGACTATCCAAGAAAAAGTATGCGGAAGGCACGACGGAAAGGAAACTCAGTGACTTCTACAAACTTGCCATGGACAGTGTGCGCCGCAATCAGGAGGGAATCAGCCCTGTCAAGCCGTTGCTTGACGAAATGGAGGCGGCTAAGTCGCTCGACCAGCTGCGCCAGCTTCAGCTGAAGTATGCCAAGTTGGGCTATGGCGTTCCTTTCAGCTCCTATTTCGGAGCCGACGAAAAGAATGTCACCATGAATATCCTGTCTCTCGGACAGGGAGGCCTGACGCTTGGGCAGAAAGACTGGTATGTCAACAATGACCAGGCCACTGTCGACATTCGCGAGGCTTACAAGAAACATATCGTGCGCATGTTCCGGCTTTTCGGTTTCAGCGAGGCACAGGCACGGCAGAAGGAGGCCGCCATCTTCCGCTTCGAAACCGAGTTGGCACTTATCTCAAAGAGCAATGTAGAACTGCGTGATCCTCAAGCCAATTACAACAAGATGACGTTGAGCGAGTTTCAGCAGAACTATCCCAACATTCCGTTGGAGGCGTTGTCGAATGCCGAAGGTGTCGATTCGAAATATCTTCATGAAATGAATGTCGGCCAGCCGGCCTTCTTTGCCGGTTATGACAAACTCGTTGTCTTGCAGACGGCCGATGAGCTTAGGGCACTCATGGAGTGGGATGTCATCATGAGCAGCGTTTCCTATCTGAGCGATGAGGTGCGCGAGGCCAACTTCGATTTCTTTGGCAAGACCATGAGCGGACGCAAGGAGGACTATCCTCTTTGGAAGCGTGCCACCAGTCAGGTGGAGAGCGCAATGGGTGAGGCTCTTGGCAAGATGTATTGCGAGCGCTATTTCCCGGCCTCGTCGAAGAAGATGATGGAAGAGCTTGTTTACAATTTGCAGGTGAGTCTCGGACAGCGCATCGACGCACAGACATGGATGAGCGACTCAACCAAAGCCAATGCTCACAAGAAGCTCGACAAGTTCTATGTCAAGATAGGATATCCCAACAAGTGGACTGATTACAGCAAGTTGGTTATTGATCCGCAGAAGAGCTATTATGAGAATGTGTTGGCCACTCGCATCTTTGCTCACGACAAGCATATAGCCGACAAGGCGGGCAAGCCTGTTGACAAGGAAGAGTGGTATATGACGCCGCAGACGGTCAATGCATATTATAATCCGACAACCAATGAGATTTGTTTCCCGGCTGGAATTTTGCAACGTCCTTTCTTTGATGCGAAAGCAGACGCCGCTTTCAATTATGGTGCCATCGGCGTTGTCATCGGTCATGAGATGACTCATGGTTTCGATGATCAGGGACGGCAGTATGATGCCGATGGAAACCTGCACGACTGGTGGACGGCCAGTGACGCGAAAGGCTTTGAGGAGCGCGCCAAACTCTATTCCGACTTCTTCGATGGCATCGAAGTCTTGCCGGGTCTGCATTGTAATGGTAAGTTTACGCTTGGTGAGAATCTTGCCGATCACGGAGGACTTGAGGTGGCGTTCAATGCTTTCAAGAATGCTACGGCCGCGCAACCGCTGAAGGTTAAGGACGGTTTTACGCCAGAACAGCGCTTTTTCATCGCCTATTCCGGTGTCTGGGGACAGAACATCACTGAGCAGGAAATCCGTAACCGCGTCAAGCGCGATCCGCATGCTCTTGGTGAATGGCGTGTCAATGGTGCTTTGCCGCATGTCGATGCTTGGTATGAGGCATTTGGCGTGAAGGAAGGCGACAAACTGTTTATTCCGAAAGACAAGCGCCTGCAACTGTGGTAATTTTGTGATTGGGAAAACCGGTAATTGCAGTTTGCTAATTGCCGGTTTCCTCAATTGCTAATTTAATAACAAAAGCTATGCCCTTACGCTTACCTGATAAACTTCCGGCCATCGAACTTTTGAGGCAGGAGAATATCTTTGTGATGGACGAGACACGTGCCCATAGGCAAGATGTGCGTCCGCTGAAGATTGTTGTGCTCAACCTCATGCCACTCAAGGTTACCACCGAGACCGACTTGATTCGTTTGCTTTCCAACACGCCGCTGCAAATAGAAATCAGCTTTATGAAGCTCAAAAGCCACACGCCTAAGAATACGCCTGTGGAGCACATGATGATGTTTTATGAGGATGCAGATTTGCTGATGCGGCAAAACTGGGATGGCATGATTGTCACGGGGGCACCTGTCGAGCAACTCCCGTTTGATCAAGTTGACTATTGGCAGGAGATACAGAGCATTTTTGACTGGGCTCGGTGCCACGTCACGTCAACGCTCTATATCTGTTGGGCGGCACAGGCAGCGCTTTATCATTTCTATGGCATTCCGAAATATCCATTGCCTAAGAAGCTCTTTGGTGTCTTCGAGCAACGTCCGTTAGTGTCTTTGTTGCCCATATTTCGTGGATTTGACGATGTCTTCAACATGCCGCACAGCCGCCATACCGAACTCCACAAGGCCGACATCCTCCAATGTGAGGGGCTTCGGCTCATTGCGGAAGGTGCGCGAAGTGGTGTGAGCATGGTTATGGCACGCAATGGGCGTGAGTTTTTCATCACCGGCCATTTGGAATATGCGCCCGACACGCTGGAGAAGGAATATCGGCGTGATTACGGCAAACGTGATGACGTGGGGTTCCCCATTAACTATTTTTGGGAAGACAATCCCGGGCATGGACCAAAAGTGACATGGCGTGCCCATGCCAATTTACTCTTCAGCAATTGGATTAATTATTATGTCTATCAACAGACACCTTATAATTTGAGCGAAATCAGATGACACCAAGACCTTTGGAACTATTGGCTCCTGCCAAAAATCTCGAATGCGGAATCGCCGCCATTGACCATGGAGCCGATGCTGTTTATATTGGTGCCTCCCATCATGGTGCACGCGTGGCCGCTGGCAACAGCATTGAGGATATCAAGGCTCTTTGCCAATATGCCCATCAGTTTGGTGTGAAGGTTCATGTCACGGTCAATACGCTTGTTTATGACGATGAACTCGATGAAACTTTACAACTCGTTCGGCAACTGGAAGACATCGGGGTCGACGCGCTCCTCATTCAGGATATGGGTCTGTTGGAGCGTATTTCCCAGACTCGCTCTTCTCTCTGTCTTCATTCATCCACCCAATGCGATACCCGAACAGCCGAAAAAGTGAAGTGGTTGAGCTCGTTGGGGTTCAGTCGTGTGGTGTTGGCTCGTGAATTGTCGGCTAAAGAAATAGAGGATATTCATGTCGCTGTGCCTGATGTGGAGTTGGAAGTGTTCGTTCATGGTGCGCTTTGTGTGAGCTATTCCGGGGTTTGTTATGCTTCCGAATATTGTTTTGGACGGTCGGCCAATCGGGGAGAATGCGCGCAGTTCTGCCGACTTGGGTTCGATTTGCTTGATGCCAGTGGACATGTCTTGGATCGAAACCGTCATTTCCTTTCGCTCAAGGATTTGTGTCTCATCGATCATCTGGAGGATTTGGCTGAGGCTGGGGCTTGTGCTTTCAAGATAGAGGGGCGGCTGAAAGATGTCGGTTATGTAAAGAATGTCGTAGCTGCCTACAGTCAGCGCCTCGATGATATCATAGCGCGTCATCCAGACCGTTATTGTCGTGCGTCGTGGGGAAGAGTCAATTATCATTTTACACCGGATCTGCGAAAGACTTTCAACCGTGGTTACACCACCTATTTCTCAAAAGGGCGCCGGCCGGATATAGCCAGTTTCGATACGCCGAAAGCCATGGGCGAGCCTGTGGGGCGTGTCAAGGAATTGCGTCATGACTCGCTGACCGTTGCAGGGACGGCCTGCTTCGCCAATGGCGATGGGCTTTGTTTCTTCAATGGGGCTCACGAGTTGGAGGGATTTCGTGTCAACCGCGCCGTGGCCAATCGTCTCTTTCCTTACCGCATGCCGAAGGCCTTGCGCCCAGGAACGCTGCTCTATCGCAACAACGACGTGGTCTTCGAAAAGATATTGTCCGGACATACTGCTGAACGCAAGATACCGGTGACAATGCATTATGGCCTTACCGACGATGGGTTCTTCTTGTGCACGACTTTCCCCGGAGGCCAAGGGGAAGCCAAAGTCTCCTTCGCCCATCAGAGAGCCCGGCAGCCGCAGACTGACAATATCCGCCGTCAACTTAGCCGCCTTGGCAATACGCCTTACGTGTGCACTGAACTTATCATCGATGATGCTGCCGGTGGCTATTTCGTTCCCAGCAGTTTGCTCACAGAGTTGAGACGTAAAAGTCTTGATGTGGCGACTGGTTCCACGGTTCCGACGAGTTCTTCCGTGGAAGAAAAGGCTTCAGCTTGTTCTATCATGCCTCCCCTCAATCTTGTGTGGCAACCAGGGTACGCCCGGTTTCCTTACCTCTATAATATATCCAACCATGCTGCGCAAACTTTTTATGCGGCTTATTTTTCCGGTTCAGGCCCCAGTGGAGAGAATAAAACTCTTTTACCTGGCTTGGAGAAGGGCTCGCTTCTCATGCAGTGCCGCCACTGTCTGCGCTATAGTTTGGGCTTTTGTGTGCGTCGCGGCGGGCGCAAACCTGTGTGGCAGGAACCTTTGCGTTTGCGTTTAGGTGATGGCCGCTGTTTCCGAGTCGAATTCAAGTGTGACGAATGTCAAATGAATGTCTATGCTGACTAAGTTGTTTCGATACCTGTTGTTACTTCCTGTGCTGTTGTTGGCATCGTGTTATTCTCACAAGCCACGCACGTCTGATGCCATGCCCCAGCATATGGCACGCAACTTTACTCCCCGTCAACTTGATTCAATCTCGTTTTCGACCACTCATCATTACACCAACAATTTCAATTTTGTGGTCAAGGCTGACTCACTCGTTCTTCTGGCTCAGCAGCCCGAAGAACTGTTGGCCGGTATGGCGACCAATTCGTTTGCCGTTCACAGGCACGATCATGTCGTTGTGGCCGACATCCGCCGCTTGCCTGCCGATTCCACAGACTCCATTTGGGTGCAACTGGCTACAGGTGATTATCGCTTTGGATGGGTCCATGAGTCGGAGATGATGAGGAAGGTGGTGCCTGACGACCCCATTTCTAAGTTCATTTCCACCTTCTCTGATGCCCATTTGCTTATCTTTCTCATTGTAATCTTCGTCATAGGGTTTCTCTATCTGTTGCGTCTTACGCTTCGACAGGGGGCACATATCGTCCATTTCAACGACATCGAGTCGTTCTATCCCACACTGTTGTGTCTGCTTGTGGCCTCCTCAGCATCGCTCTATGCAAGCATCCAGTTGTTTAATCCCGAACTATGGAGGCATTTCTATTTTCATCCGACACTGAATCCTTTCTCTGTGCCTTTGTTGCTGAAGGTTTTCCTGTTATCGGTATGGGCCATGCTCATCGTGGGCATTGCAGCTGTTGACGATGCTTTCCATCAGTTGCGTCCTGCTGAAGCCTTGCTCTATGTGGCGGGTATGGCTGGCGTGTGTGCGTTCGACTATATTGTCTTCTCGCTCACCACCTTGTATTATATAGGTTATCTGCTGCTTTTGGTCTATATTGTTTTCGCTCTGCGTCGCTATTTTCGCAATAGTCGTGCAGGGTATATCTGTGGCAATTGCGGTTCCCGAATGCGTCATAAAGGGCGTTGTCCGGTTTGTGGCGCCATCAACGATTAACCTCTTGTACAGGCAGAACAGACAAAGAAGGCTGAGTTCCTCTCACTGGGAATTCAGCCTTCTTTGTCTCATTGCGCTTTTCAAGCACTTAAGAACTCTTTGTGCACATCAAAGTAGAGCGTGATTTATTTCTGGAACTTCCGACTGTGGTTGAACCATTTCACGATATAGATGCCCGCAGGGTATCCCTGCATCGAGAAATGTTTGTCGGCGCGGAACTGTCCAACTTTCATGCCATTGGCGTTGTAGACTGTCGCCGTAAAGGTGAGCTCTTCGGGGGAGGCACTCCCGAAATGGAGCTCTCCGGTAGTGGCGTTGTAGGCAAGCGCGTAGTCGGCTGGTTCCGTGATCTGCCAGATTCTGGTGATGTCGCTTGGCAGTTCGTCGGTTGGGTCGAACCTCCACAGGCGATTGGTGCTGCTGCTGTTTCGGTCGTCGCTGGTGTAGCTCAGCACGGAGGCGTTGGCGGCACTGCTTCCACCGGCCAGATTGGCTGCATGTTGTGTGGCTGCATTGATGAGGTTGTAGTAGCCGTCATAGCCTTGTGGCGTGATGGCCCAAAGCTGATGCTTGTCGCTGTCGTCAGCCACGGCCACGTTGAGTTGGGTGCCCACGCCTGTTGTGGCTGTAACGTTGCCTTCAGTCGGATCGTTGAGGGCCATACCTGTGCTTCGGTTGATAATCTGGAAATGGTCACCGATCGTCTTGAAGTACCAGTCCTGCTCTTGATTGCCGTTATCGTTGGCATTGGTGACAATCCTGTTCTGATAGACGTCAAACACATGTTGAATGTTGGCGTTGTAGATTCGGTAGTAGTAGTCGGCGGGGACGAAAGCCGGGGTTGGTTTTGCCGGTTCCTGTGCCATGCGTTTAGGAAGCTCAGTCGACAAGTAGCCGAGATGGTCAGAGATGAATTGGCGCAAGTCTTTCACGTATTCGTCGTAGGTGGAGTAGAGCACCAACTCATGATAGGCGCGCTTATTGATGCCCCATTTTTCATAGTTGAGCTCTTGCGAGCGCGCGAGCAGAGTGGTGAGACTATCGATAACGCCATTGAGGTATGCCTCCAAGCCACTGCCGACGGCCTCGGTGAAGCGGCGGTTGACAAGTCGTCCGAACCAAGGATCTTCCCACATGCGGTTAACCCACACTTTGGAGCCATTATAGGCTACGTCGGCCATCAGCTGATAGGTGGTGACGTTGTTGTTCCGCCAGTCGCCTCCTGTGTTACGGTCTGTGCGGTTGTCGTTGTTGTAGGCGATGTCATAATCCCATAACGGCCCCCAGTAGAGCAGTGAGTCGGCACGTTCCTTATAGAAATAAGTAGAATAGAAACCGTCGACGTTGGCCGATATTTCGGTGGCGACATACCAATTGGCCAGCGAGGTGGAGTCGACAATCGAGCGGTAGCCCAGTGAGCCATCGGTGAAGTCGTTTCCGTGAAGTCGACGCTCGAATTCGTTGACGTAGTTGTGGATATACTGCAACTGTCGGTTGACAATGATCTCCTCGTCGGGGCTGTGCACATTGATGGGCAGATTATAGAAGCCGGTGTAGAAGCCGTTCTGCCCGTTGGTGAAGTCGAGTGAGCGGTCTACTTCGAGCAGATAGCCGCCGCTGATGTCGGTCGTGGCTGTCGGAACCTCTTCCTGCTCATAGATGTCTACCCGGTGTGGACGCACCTGCACTTGGTCACTGATTTGGTAGGTGCCCAGATACTGGCCGTTCAGATAAAAGTCGACAAACTTGTAGGCAGGATTGAAGTCGAGCCCGAGATATTCGCCCATGGCTGATGTGATGGCGTTGCGTATGAGCGTCTTGTCGCCGGCGTTGGCGAGCAATGTCCATGACTTTGCCTTGGCATAGCCCTTGCCGAGAAACTTCTCTTTGTGGTTGAACTTGAGACGGTAGGGCTTCTTGGCAAGGCCCCAGGTTGAGTTGCCTCGGCCGCGCACTTGCACAGAGTCATACAGCGTGGTATTGTTTTTCTCGTCTATGTAGAGGAGAGTGCAATACTTGTAGTGGTTCTTGCTGGTGATACTGCTGCCGTCGTAGGTGTCGATGCGAATGGTTGGCAGATTGGTCAGTCGGGTGTACTGGGCATGTGTGCACAGAGACATCATGGCCAAGAGGAACAGGAGTAAATGTTGCTTCATATCAGGTGGAATATTTTCTTGCTATCTCAGAATGTAATTGTATGCAAAGTTACTGATTTCATCATAAATAAGGATTGTCTGGGGTGTTAAATTATGCTACCTTTGCAGCGAAATCAATGAAACCGTTATTATTTAAAATGAAATTAATGTTGAATGGACATCTGTTGGCTGTCTTGATGGTGATGATGGCTGCGGCTCCTGCTATGGCCGATGTTGACATGGCGATGGGTGATTCCTCGCGGGTTCACGACCTTGATGAGGTCATTGTGGTGGCACAGCCGAAAGAGCAGTTCCATCTGCGTCAGCAGCAGGTCAGTAGCTCGATGTTCTCCGGACTTGAAATGCAGCGTCTCGCTGCCGAGGATTTGCGCAGTCTGTCTGCCTATACGCCTAACTTTGTAATGCCTAACTATGGATCGCGCTATACGTCGTCCATTTATGTGCGTGGTATCGGGTCGCGTGTCAACAGTCCGGCGGTTGGTATCTATGTCGATGGTCTTCCCATTGTCAGCAAGAGTGCCTTTAACACCCATCTCTATGACATCGACCGTGTCGACATACTGCGTGGTCCGCAGGGCACACTTTATGGCATGAATACGGAAGGCGGGCTGGTGCGCGTCTATTCGAAAAATCCGATGACTTATCAGGGGACAGACATAAAAGTCGGACTGGGAACTCACGGCTATCAGAATTACCAGTTGACCAACTATGCTAAGCTCAATCCGAAACTGGGCTTGATGGTAGGTGCTTTCTTCAATGGGCAGAACGGTTTTCTCGAGAATACTACTCTTCATCGTAAGGCAGATCGCCTTCAGGAGGCTGGCGGACGGTTCCGGTTGGTGTGGCGGCCTGGCGAGCGCTGGGATGTTTCACTGCTGAGTGACTATCAGTATACGCATCAGAACGGTTTCCCGTATGGGTTGCTTGACCCGGAGACGGGCGATGCTGCCAATCCGGCTGCGAACAGGATGGGGCGTTACCGTCGCAATATTCTCAATACAGGGCTGAACGTCAATTTCAAGGGCAACTATTTTGACTTCAATTCAACCACGAGCTATCAATATCTCAAGGACTATATGCTTATGGACATCGACTATCTGCCGCAGGATTTTATGCATATGGAAGAACGGCAGCTACAGCATTCGTTCACACAGGAGTTTGTCCTTAAGAGCAATAGGCCCAGTCTTTGGCACTGGACGCTCGGTGCTTTCCTTTCTACTCAGTGGCTCGACGTGGATGCACCGGTTCACTTCGACAGCGGGATGGACACGTTTTTGGGTTCTAACATACAGACGGGCATGTATAATGCCATGGTCAATGCCATGGCCGGTCGTTTCTTGACGCAGCCTGGCATGACGATGGACTTGGCGCGTGAGGCAGCCCGTGCAGCTATCGAGAGAGCTGGCGGCGTCGCGGTTACGACCGATTTGGCCACCGTGCCGACGGCGGTCAGCACACCTGTGACGAATTTAGGCTTCTTCCATGAGTCCAACTTCGACATCACAGAACGGCTGAAAGCTACTGTCGGATTGCGCTATGACTACAGCTATGTGGGCATCGATTATGAGACCTCCGCGCTGATGCGCACTGTGGCCAACGTGATGGGAACAGAAACCACGGTCAACCTCTCGACGGCTCTCAGCCACAAGGAACATAACCATTTCGACCAACTGCTCCCTAAGGTCGGACTGACATGGCAGTTGGATCGCTTCGGAAGCAATGTCTATGCCGTGGTGAGCAAGGGTTATCGTGCCGGTGGCTACAATTATCAGATGTTCTCTGACATTCTGCAAGCAGAACTACAGGCGAACAGCAGCGCGCGTGCGGATTATGAGATTCCACATGATGCCGCCGACTATGCCAACATTCGCAATACGATTTCCTACAAGCCGGAAACCAGTTGGAATTATGAGTTGGGCACACATCTGAATCTTTTCAATGGCAGTCTCCATCTTGATCTTGCGGCATTCTATATGCAGGTGCGTCATCAGCAATTGTCTGTCATGGCGGGGAGCTACGGGTTCGGACGGATGATGACCAACGCCGGTGAGAGCTATAGCTGTGGCGTTGAGGCCACGCTCCGTGGAAGTGCTTTTGACGACCGACTTTCCTATCGTGTCTCCTATGGGTTCACGCATGCGGCGTTTAAAGACTACAAAGACAGCGTGACCGTCAGAGGAACAGCCAGTGCCGTTGACTATAAAGACAACAAGATTCCGTTTGTTCCCATGCATATGCTGACCGCTGCAGCCGACTACAGGTTCATTTTCTCGAATGGCGTGCTCAACAGTCTGACAGTCGGAGCGAATATGAATGCTCAGGGAAAAGTCTGGTGGGACGAGGCCAACACCTATAGCCAGAAATTCTATGCCGTTATGGGAGCTCATGTCGGTGCCGATTTAGGCGCGCTGTCGGTTGACGTGTGGGCGCGCAACATCACTAAGACGCGCTATAACACTTTTGCAGTATCCAGCGCGGCCACGGGACAGCGGCTCTATTTTGCCCAGCGTGGCAATCCTTTCCAGTGTGGCGTCAGCGTAAACTGGCATTTTTAAGTTGAGATATTTATTATTTAACTGTTTTTCTATGTTAGCATAACAGCCGTCGGAACGTGAGTTCCGACGGCTGTTTCCGTAGTGTTCTTTCTGTTTGTACTTATTTGGTAAATTTGCGTGTCGTTGTTTGCCCCTCTGAGTCAGCCACCTTGATGATGTAGGTGCCGGGTGTGTAGTGAGCGGTGGAGTAGGCAGTCACGTCTCTTGCTGAATCGACCAGCATGCCTTGTAGGGTGTAGACATCGACGTTGACCCGTCCGTCGGTCTGCAGGCTGCTGTTGTTCCAAGCGATGTCGCACCCCTTCCCTATGTTGTGAATGGCTGTGGTCTCACCGGCGATGATGACAGGAAAGTCGATGCAGAACCCCTTCATCAGTTCGCCGCAGGGATCGGGCGCGTCACCCCAGGCATCGTTGTAGACGACGCGCAGGCGTGTTTCACCAGCCCTGGCATTGACAGGAACGGTGAAACTGACGGCATAGTTGAGTACGTTGGCATTCTCCTTGTTGGCATTGCCGGTCATGTTGATGAGCTCGTCCTCGCGTGAACCGAAGTTGCGATCGGCATCCCAGTCGGCAAAGAAGCCGGCACGACACCATTGCAGACCGTCGCTTTGCTTTGATCCTGTGAGACTGAAACTGACATCCTTGCCCGGGTGCAGCGTGAGGGTGTCGGTGGCCACGACGTAGCCGTCGTTGGATGGCGCGTTCCAAGTCATCTCCACTTGCTTGTCGACGGCATCGCCGCTGATCGTGGCACGGCTGACCCAACGCTGGGCGATGGCTGTGGCTTGGTTGGCCGATTTCAAGGAAGTGCTGCAATATTGGGTCGAGGGCTCCATGCCAGGCACAGGACTGCCGTTGACAATGGCCTCCAGCACATTGACAAGATGAGCAGACGAGTTAGTGTAGGTGAGCTCGCCCGAATAGAACTTTCGCAGTTGCGTCTCAAGGCTGTCGAGTTTGGCAGGGTTGTTGGCCCAGGCTTGACGCAGTACTTTCACTTTCTCCGCTTGCTGCACGCCTTCAATGTAGCGTTCATAGCGCACGCTGGAGCGTGGGCCGGGATAGATGCAGTAGTAGTCGCCGGCAGGGAAGAGCGAGCCGCGGCTGTCGGTGAGCGGGTCGGCCACCCACTGCATCCACGACCAGTGGAGGAATCCGTTGAATCCATTGGCGATACAGTAGAGGGGAAGATAGGCGATGTCAGCGGGATCGTTGTAGGTTTCGAGGTTCGGTGCGAGATCGGGGCAGGCGGTATAGGTGGTGGTCACCCATCCTTTTTGCTGACGCGAGGCGAGCTGGGCGTCGGTGAACCGCTGCTGCCAGGCCACGCAGTAGTCTTGCAGTTTGTCGTAGAGTTCGCTGTGGTAGTTGCCTGCCAGCGACATCTTCATGCCGGGAACGGCCTCTTGCAGAAGGTTATAGGCATTTTGCATATCGCCTAATCCGCGCTCATCCATGGCGATGTAGGTCTTGTCGAACCATCCCTTTTCCTTCAGATGGTCGGCGAAGGCTTTGAGGAAGTTGGTCCAAATCTCTTTGTATTCTGCGCTTGCGGTCGTGATTTTGCCGGTCTCATGCTGGTTTCCGTCCTCATCGTAATAGCGGAAGTTCATGTCCCAAGGAACCATCGAGAAACAGTTGATTTGCCCGTTGATGCCGCACGAGTCGCAGAGTGCCACATAGTGGTCGAAGACCGTGTAGTCGTAGGCCCAGGTGCCGTCCTTTTTCTTGGTCGACCTGATCATTTCGTCATGCTTGTCGATGCTTTGGGCACCCCATGGCTCATAGAAGAGGATGGCGGTGACACTTTTTTGTCCACATCGCGCGAGCAGTTCCAGATAGGGGCGCAGGGCGTCGTAGTGAGCCTGGCTCCATTTTTCCACACCATAATAGCGGGCCACCGAGTAAGGCTGCTGCCAGAAGTTGGTATTGAAACTGTAGTTTTGGGGCTCGGGCAACTGGCGGTCGACGATATTGACCTTTAATCTCAGCTCGCCGATGGCTTCATTGGTGGTGTTGTCGTTGACGGTTACGGTAATTTCCTGCTGTCCGGGCTGGATGTCACGAGGTACTTCGACGGTCACCCATACAGGCGTAACTGACATGGAGCGCAACATCTTTGTGGGCTGGTTGTCGATGACGTCGGCCACATAAGTGACTGCCGACGACATGTCGTTGTCACCACAGCCACGCTTGCCGTCACCTTTGACATAGTTGACGAAGTTGGCTGTAGCCTTTAGGTTGTTCGCTTCGCTGACGGCAAGGCTTAGGGCTTTGACGGTCTTGTTGGAGAAGACGAGTGCCTGCATGCCGACGCGTTCGCCACGCCAGGCCCAGACAGTTGTGTCTTGCCTCATGTTGATGGACGGCACTTGTCGTTGCTCGTAGTGAACGTCGCGTGATGCCCATGAGAGCTGGGGCGTGGAGGGGAGCTTACGCCAAGCGGCCCGTTCTATGACGGTACCGCTGAAAGGCTCTTGATAGGCGCCAAGGACGCCGCTTGTCTGGGCTGTCGCTGTCAGTGGAAATACAAGTGCTGACAGCGCGAAGGTTCTTAGTCTCATATTTATTTATGTTGTCTCAGATTGTTTGTGAATGCAAATTTAATGATTTATTTATTAATAAGGTGTAACAAGGATGTTAAAATACATTTCTCTTGATATTATTCTTTTGTTTCTGGTGGGCTGTCAAGAAGGCTGTATTCGTTTGCGTTTATTATTTTATGGAGTAAGTGTGTAAAAAATGCAATCGGCTGAAAATGATAAGAAGACTCAATATTAGTAAGTAGGGAAGTTGGAGACTTGGAGGTCGGATAGATAGACATTCTGTTGCAACGGTTGTTTTTTACGGCACAGAAGATGCCCTTTTTGAAGGTTAATAAAGCTGCTTTCGCAGTCTCGGAGATGGCTTTTTGCATGCTAAGTAACGATTACTTGAAGGCGTATTGGAAGTTCGACGTCGAAATATACGAAAACAGGGGAAACCGATTCGCTTCTCCTGCATAGCAAAGATTGTAATTTGGCGCAAAAAAAACATAAATGAATGGCCCCAAAAAAGAACACACGGGTGAATTGGAAGATGGCAGATGCGGAGGACATTTTCATGAACAGCCTGTGAGAACAGCTGTCTGTTGGGGGCTTCTTATGGGATATAGGAGATGTCTTCGGCAACGGAGTGGGGTATTGATTGGCCGTTCGCGTAGCTCAAGAAGTCATAGGAAGAACGATTGATGATTTGTGTTCTTTGTATATAATATAATAAGGTGTAGACTTATTTTAGATTGATAAAATGTAAATAAATAAGAAAATATCGCTTTTTTAGTGGAATTTCTTTTCAAAAGTTTTGGTGGTTAACCGGAAAAGCTATACCTTTGCACTCGCTTTCAGACAAGGGGCAACCCGCAAGTCAAAAAGCAACAGAAATTGTTCTTTGAAAGATTTACATAGACAGAGAGGTAGTACAGGAAG
>CAYPJA010000010.1:0-58413 GCA_964411005.1 uncultured Prevotella sp.
CTTCCTGTACTACCTCTCTGTCTATGTAAATCTTTCAAAGAACAATTTCTGTTGCAAACTCAAGCGGCGCGCAGAAACTCAAAGTAAAGCCTTGCTTTACCGCCGGAAAGTGAATATCAATGTTTGATTGACGTTGCTTCCTGAATTGCGAGTGCAAAGGTAACACTTATTCGGATACCTCCCAAATATTTTTCAAAGAATTTTTCATTTATTGCTAAAGTTTTCCGTTTTTGTTACAAACTGTTAATTTCTTCACCTTATTATATTATATTAGCTCGAGAGAAAGGAATCATCGCACGTCTTCTCATAAACACGAAAAGCACGTAGCCGTCTGCCTTTCCACATGAGGCGAATAACGCAACGAAAGGCACGAAAAAAGCGTGAAGTCGCAAAAGACCATCTTTCGCATTGCAAGAGGCGGCCTCCAAGGAATCAAGAGCTGGGTTTCAGTCCCCTTATAGGTGACAACCCGCAAGACTTAGCACTCCCTCTCATCACTCTCCCGGACAAACACATCTCTGTCTAAGAAGGCAAACTTATCCACAAGAAATAAACATTTAAACCATAAAAACAACGTTTTTACATAGCTAATAGCATTTTATTCATTAAAAATTGCTTTTTATTCGATTTTAATTACTATCTTTGCACCACCGTTGACAGCCATCGGGCCAACAACGACAATCATCAACGACCATCCCACATGGACACGAGGTGATGAAAAAAACAGGAATCCCTGTGCATAAAAGCTAAGATTTAGTGGATAGATATATTATTCGTTCGTTAGAAGTGCGCATCAGTGATGATGTGGGCACTTATTCTTTGTAAGGGCCGGCTTATGCCGGCCCTCTTTGTTCCGCAGTAGTCCACCTTAATCCACACCTCGGCAAGGAGCGCAAGAGGCCAACAAAAAAGGCAGAGAAGAGACAATACGGCTGTTAAAAGTTGCTAAAAAGACAATCTATTCAAGTTGCTTTATGCGCATTCGAACCATTTTCGTTATCTTTGCTTAGCATAACACAAAACATATATGGAGAAACTTATCATCAACTCCTACGAGGAGTTTGCATCCCACATCGGCCAGAACATCGGCGTGAGCGACTGGCTTGAGATTCCACAAGAACGCATCAACCTGTTTGCCGACGCCACTATTGACCACCAATGGATACACGTCGACGTGGAGCGCGCCAAGGTGGAAAGCCCCTACAAAGGCACCATCGCCCATGGTTATCTGACGCTGTCACTGCTGCCCTATCTGTGGCAACAGCTCATCGAGGTGAACAACATCAAGATGCTGGTGAACTACGGAATGGACAAGATGCGCTTCGGCAAGCCTGTTCCGAGCGGCAGCCGCATCCGTCTGCACGCCGGCGTGCACGAGCTGGAGAACCTGCGCGGCATCTGCAAGGCTCAAATCAAGTTCCACATTGAGATTGAAGGCGAACGCAAGCCAGCCTTGGAGGGCATCGCCACATTCCTCTATTACTTCAACGACTAATCATTTACCCTGACCTAAACAATCTTATCCGCCCCATCCTATGATTACCAACTTCGACGAGTTGCTGCTTCATCTCAAGGAGCGCGGCAAACGGAAGCGTGTGGTCGTGGTGTGTCCCACCGACGAGTCGACACTGTGGGCACTTGACCGTGCCCGCCGGACGGGCTTGGCCGACATCATCTGCGTTGACGACGATGACAAATCGGTGGCCGCGCAGCGCGCCGTGACGCTGATACGCAATGGCGAAGCCGACGTGCTGATGAAGGGATTCGTCAGCACCGACGTGCTATTACACGCCGTGCTTGACAAGGAAACAGGCCTCCTGGAACCCGGCCACGTGCTGACACACATTACCGCAGCCTGCATACCAAGCTATCCCAAAATGCTGTTCTTCACCGATGCCGCCGTCATTCCCTACCCCACCAACGCGCAACGCACCGAACAGGTGCGCTACACGGTGACCCTTTGCCGCAGTCTGGGCATCGCCGTGCCACGCGTCTCGCTCATCCACTGCTCCGAGAAGGTGGACGCCAAGCACTTCCCCTACACGGCCGACTACAGCCGACTGAAAGCGATGGCGCGCGAGGGAGATTTTGGCCGGTGTATCGTGGACGGGCCACTGGACCTGAAAACATCGTGCGACCCACATGCCATGCAGGTGAAAGGCATCCAGTCTGCCATCAAAGGACAGGCAGACATTCTCGTCTTCCCCGACATAGAGGCGGCCAACCTCTTCTATAAGACCATCACGCTCTTCTGCGACGCCACCACGGCAGGTATCCTGCAGGGCACAAAAGTGCCGGTGGTATTGGCCTCGCGCGGCGACAATCCGGAGACCAAGCTCTACTCGATTGCGCTGGCATGTCTGTCATAGTATCGACAAAGCATCCTGAGAAAAAGAACAACATGCCCTATAAACTACTGATTATCAATCCCGGTTCGACATCGACCAAGATTGGTGTGTATGAGGATGAGCATGAAGTGTTTGTCACCGACATCCGCCACTCCACCGAGGAGCTGGCACAATATGACGAGGTGACCGACCAATATGAGATGCGCAAGCGTTTGGTATTAGACGAACTCGACAGTCGCGGCATTGCCATTGCCTTCGACGCTGTCGTCGGTCGCGGCAGTTTGGCGCGCGCTGTCGAGAGCGGTGTCTACGAGGTCAACGAGCGCATGATACAGGACACGTTCTATGCCGTCCACAAACATGCCTGCGACTTGGGTTGTATCATCGCCTCCGAGATAGCCTCAGCCATCGCCGGCTGCCGTGCCTTCGTCGCCGACCCGGGTGTTGTCGACGAGCTGTCGCCCCTACAGAAGATCACCGGTACACCGCTTATCCGCCGCATCAGCCTGTGGCATGCGCTGAACCAGAAAGCCATTGCGCGGCGCTTCGCCCGCGAACACGCCACCACCTACGAGTCGCTGAACCTCATCATCTGCCATTTGGGCGGCGGCATCAGCATCGCGGCCCACGCCCACGGGCGTGCTATCGACGCCAACAACGCCCTCGACGGCGAAGGACCGTTCTCGCCCGAGCGCGCCGGAAGCCTGCCTGCCGCCGATTTGGTGCGTATCTGCTTCTCGGGCAAGTACTCACAGCAACAGATATTGAAGCGCATCGCCGGACGGGCCGGCCTCATCGCCCTGCTCGGCACCAACGACATGCAAGAGATAGAGCGTCGCATCGCCGACGGCGACAGCCACGCAGCCGAAGTGGTCGATGCCATGATATGGCACACGGCCAAATGTATCTGTGCCGAAGGCGCCGTGCTCGAAGGGCACGTCGATGCCATTCTCCTCACGGGAGGCATGGCCAAGTCAGACTATGTGGTTGGGTTGCTTAAGAAACGAATAACATGGATGGCTCCCGTCTTTGTCTATCCGGGACAAGACGAGATGAAAGCCCTTGCTGAGAACGCGCTACACGTGCTCAGAGGGGAATGGAAAGCGAAAGTATACTGAGCGAGCCTACGCGGCAGCATTACACTGCGCTGTACCCGTTAGTGGAATTGCTGCGCATGATGTCGCGGATGTTCTGCTCCTTACCGCCATTCTGCTTGGCGTGCTCAGCAAACTCATCCCAGCCCTCTTGTTCCTCGGGTGCATGCGTGAACTCCAACTGCCCGATGGCTTCACAGACTCCCCAGCCCACAAGGGCGACAACAACGAAAAGAACTAATAATGTAAGTCCTGACATAATTCAAAATATTTTGATTTACGGATGCAAAAGTAGCAAAACTTTCCGAGACCGCCAAGGAAATATGTTCTTACGTGGAAAGGTTTTCCCGTTTTCTGTCATCAGCACGTCCACTGCCCAACCTCAACATGTATTTCGGTAAAGAAGATAAGTCCGTCCGTTATCTATATAAATAAGGTATAGCGGGTTCTGACGTACCCTTGTACCCGTAAACAACAAACAAACAGAAAACGAACAAAACGAGACAGGTAGCAGTATTAGTAGGCAGTATCAGACCGGAAGGCTAACCCAACAAGAAAGCCGTGTCCCCCCGAATCAGATGGCAAACATCCGGGACGTTGCGTTTTTCGGTAACAACTGCAAAAGTACAGGTAAAAAAGACAAATAGCCCGAGAGAATTTTTCCGTAACTTTGCATCTGATATAAAACAAGTAATCATGGACAAAATAAGATTATCAAACGGCATCGAGATGCCAATTCTGGGTTATGGCGTGTTTCAAGTAGCCCCCGAGGAGGCAAAACGCTGTGTGCTTGACGCCATCTCAGCAGGCTATCGACTGATAGACACTGCCCAAGCCTACTTCAACGAAGAAGGCGTAGGCGACGCTGTCGCAGCATGTGGCGTTGACCGCAAGGATCTGTTCCTCACCACAAAGGTTTGGATTTCCAATGCCGGAGAGGAGAAAGCCTATCAGAGCATCCTCGAAAGTCTGCGGAAACTCCGCACCAGCTACATCGACCTGCTGCTCATCCATCAGGCTTACGGCGACTATTATGGCACCTGGCGCGCCATGGAGCGTGCCTACAAGGAAGGCAAAGTCCGTGCCATCGGCGTGAGCAACTTCCAAGCCGGCAAGTTCGTTGACCTCGCATTGCATGTAGACATCAAGCCGATGGTCAACCAGCTGGAGACCAATGTCTACGCTCAGCAAAACGACATACAGCAGTGGCTTGGCCAGTTTGACACGAAAACCATGGCATGGAGCCCGCTGGCTGAAGGCAGAAACGGCTTCTTCACCGACCCAACACTGACCGCTATCGGCAAACCCTACGGCAAGAGTGCGGCTCAGGTGGCTCTCCGCTGGATGATCCAGCGAGGCATTGTCGTCATTCCGAAGTCAACCCACATAGAGCGCATGAGGCAAAACATAGACGTTTTCGACTTCAGTCTCACCGACGACGACATGAAGAAGATAGCCTCCATGAATCAGAACGACTCCGGCACCGTCAACTTTGAGGATCCCAACTTCATCAAATACCTCATTGAAACCTACGGATAAAAAGCATTTTATGACAGGAGAAAACAATCCCGAATGGCGTAATAAAACCATTCGGGATTGTTCCTATTTCAGTAGAACCAGCCTAAGACCATCCTTTTGCCACTCAAGAGGCATCACACGACGCTGTCAGAGCTCATCGCTGACCCGGCAAAAGGGCGTTGCCCACCCTGCAAAAGACCATTGATTGCGAGGCAAAAGGGCATCTCTTGCAAGATGATTAGTCTTCCGCCTGCGCGCAGGCCCCAATCATCCACAACTCCGTTTGTCATACTTTCTGAGTTTTTTCCGATGCAATCAGCAAATGATATAAACCGCTGAAAAATTTGCTTTTATCACTTAAACTTCGTATTTTTGCAGAAAATGCAGAACATATAGAATCATCGAGAAAACTGAACCCCATGAACATTCGTCTTACCCTGCTTGCGCTTGCCCTCGGTGCGACGCAGGCAGCCACGGCGCAGACGGCCACCGACAGTCTCTTCACCGCCGTCATTCTCTCCGATCCCCATATCGAACAGACCGGCCACGGCGGTGCGTCGGTGGGCACGATGCAGAACTACGTGCGCCACATCATCGCCCTCGGCCGCGAAGACGGCATGCGCTATCAGTTTGAGACCGCACCCGGCTACGTGCCCCGTGCCGACATCGTGTTCTGCCTCGGCGATATGGATCAAGACAACGAGCACACGGGAACCAACTTCCGCACGGCCTTCCAGGGGCTCAACGATGCCGACATACCCTTCATCACCCTGCTCGGCAACCACGACTTCGTGCCCGACTACTGGACCGGCAACGATCCCGACTACGGCCTCACACTGGGTGGCGTGTCGACCAACGGCGTCTCGATGAAGATTGTTGACGAGCAACTGGAGCGCGCGCAGGCCCTCGGCGTGACGCAGCTGGAGCGCATCACCGACGGAACCAACCACACACAAGCGCGCCCCTTCACGTTCGTCTTCCGCGGCGTAAGGTTCTATTGCGGACAGACCTACTGGTTTCAGAAACCCTACTCGGGATTCTTCATCAACGGAAGCACCAACCTCTCCACAGGCCATTACTATGCCCCCGACGGCGTCATACGCTCCCTCGACAGCATCGCCACCGCCCATGCCGACGAGGCCAGCGTATGGATGCAGCACTATCCATTCGTCTACGGCAGCGACTGCGATCGCTGGTGGCTCGACCAGACCGACGTGGGCAAGTATATCAAGACTGACGACGCTTCCGAATATGGCACCGACAAGGACCTGCCCATCTGGACCGACGCCACCGCAGCCGCCTACGCCCGTAAAAAGAAGGACCGTCTGGCCGCCATCATAGGCAAGACGCGCCATGCCGTCCACTTCTCCGGCCACGTGCACAGCTATGGCGACAACACCTACGACGGCGTGCGCGACCTGACCGTAGCCGCTCCGGCCATCACCAACGGCGGCATGTTTCTCGTACTGATGAAAGAGGGAGAAGGCGTGATGGAGGTCAAACGCATCGAGCTGACAGCCCCGTCGGCAACCATCACCAACGCACACGCCGGCATAGATGCCCAGACCGTCTACAACCTCACCGGGCAACGGCTCCCTCATGTGCCTGCACATGGCATCTATATCAAGGGAGATTAGAAGAAAAAAACCAAAAAAATAAGATACAAAAGATTACCAAACGGGTACAAATAGGGATTATTTGTACCCGTTTATAGGATTATCCGCACCACTAAACCTAACCATCTAACACTCACCACCTTACAAATCAGGAGCAAGCGTGTTCCCGTTGAAATGTTAAAAACACATCCATGAGAAGAAAAAAACTTCCTTTTAATATTTTACTTGATTTATTTTGCTTATTTTTGCAATAACCTATTTGATTTCAAACTTGTTCATCCATATTTAGGCTTAATTGTCTCTTATGGCACACTGCATGATAATACGCTTCATGATTTATGAAGAAATACTTATACATTAACTCACGTGACGAACTTTTCAAGCTCGATGTGTCGAAGGTTGCGTTCTTTGAGGCCGACGGCAATTATACGCATTTCATGATGAGTCACGGCAAACTGAAAGGCTCAGTCTGCATGAGTCTCACGCAGATGCAGAGTCTGCTGAGCCTAAGCCTGAAGGAAAACGCGACCCGCTTTGCGCGTATCGGCAAGCGCTACATCATCAATCTCAACTATGTCTATCAGATAGCCGTGCTGAAGCAGAAACTGGTGCTCAGTGACGGCGAGCGTTTCGTCTACCAGCTCTCCATCTCCAAAGAGGCCCTGAAGAGTCTCAAGGAGAAATACGTAGAGCACATCAGCCGTCAGGCGGAACGCGAAGTTGCGAGCAACACATAACCATTCAACCTAATTCTTTATATGCAAGAGAATCTGAAAGGCCGCACCATCCTGGTCGGCAAGGAACCGGACAAGGGCCGTCTGCTTGTCTCTGTGAAAATCAACGGGCAGCCGAAGACGGCGGCCATCGGCCTGCCCGGCAGCGTTCCAAACACGGTGAGCCGCTGCATGGCGCAGCAAGATGTGGCCCATTGCAGCATCGACGTCGCCCCCGGAGGCACGATGACCGTCATCAATCTCAAGCCACGCAACGTGACCTTCGTCAACGGTGTGGAAGTCATCAAGAAGGTCATCAAGGAGAGCGACAGCATCGCCCTGGGCAAAGACCGCTACGCCGTCAACCTGCAGGAGGTGCTCGCCACGGCCTCCAAGATCATCGACATGGTGGCTCCGCCACCTCCCGTGACCGTATCGATCAAGCCGCTCGAGGCCGTGTGGGACGAATACGACACTTATCTGACCAACCAAAAGATTGCCAACGGACGCTTTGCCGCACTGGCCTCGGCCTCCGGCCTGTTCACCATCGGCTCATTCGTGCTCACGGCGGTGCCAAACGTCAATCCCAACATCCGCTACGTGATGTACGGCATCGCCTTCATCTTGATTTTGGTAACGATAGTTAAGCGGCTGCACGACGCCACGCGACTGCCCCGCCAACAGAAAGAGGCACTGCAAAGGTTCCAGAAGCAATATGCCTGCCCTTCCTGCCACCATTTCGTAGGCAACCTGCCCTACGATCTGCTGCGCCAAAACAAGAGTTGTCCCTACTGCAGATGCAAGTGGACGGAGGACTGACCGGGGCGCCGTCATTTCGTGGATTAATCCCACCATTTCATCCAAAAAGCCTCCAACAGTTTGGGGCTCAAGGCTTTTGCGTCTATCTTTGCAAGCGGAGGAAGGTTTTCCCCAAACAAGAATCAAAAACTTTTTTTTAAAAAAACTATCATGAAACAGTTGACTGAAAAACAAAAGAAGAATGCCGCCACAGGCGCGGCAGCAGTAGCAGGCACTGCAGCAGGACTGGCCGGTGCGTCCTTCATCCCCACTAACGTTGAGGCCGCAGAGACAGCCGACACACAGGACGAGGCACAGGTGACGGAGGCCGAGCCGCAGCAGACCGCCACCACGGAGAGCGCTACCGCATCGGCCGCGAGCCACGAGGCCCAACCCGAAGTGAGTACCCACACCGCACAGACGGCTACAGGCCAGTCACACACGGCCGGAACGGCAGCAGGCCACCACGAGTCGGAGCCAACACCCGACCCAACGTCCGCCTCCGACGGCGATTCTGACATCACCGTGCTAAGCTATGAGACTGTGACCGCCGAAGACGGAAGCCAAGCCGACATCGCCTCCGTGAGCGTTGATGGCACAAACATCGTGCTGGCAGACACAACGATGGACGGCTATGCCAACATCGCGGGCATGGACATGAACGGAGACGGCCAGATCGACGAGGATGAACTCGTGGACGTGAGCGGACAAGGAGTCGCCATGCAGTCCCTCAAGGACAGTGCCTCGCAAATGGTGGACGTCAGTTCGTCCGGTTCCCCCACGCAGCCCGACGATTTCATGGCCAGCAACGACGAGCCCGACTATATCAACGATGGAGATTTGGATGCCTTCCTGGCATAAAAAGACCGGCGACCATGAGCAACAGCAAGATCAGAACAGCGGAGCCACTGCCAGTAGCACGCAGCCCGGAAAACCCTTGAAGACAGTCAAGCCTTCCCAAACAAACAAACCAGCAAGAAGAAAATAATCAATCTAAAAACACATACAGCTATGAATAAGAACAACTACGAAGACGAGCATACCCACTATGAACAGGACGAGGCTCGCACCAACAACGAGGGTACACAGTATGACAGTGAGACTTCCGAATCTGCCAAAACGGAAGAGAGCGTAACCGACGAACCGAAAGACCAGCCCGGCGACAAGCAGTTGAAAGACGAACAGGCTCCTGCCGGCAAGCAGGGAATAAAGAAAAACCGTTGGGGCAAGGTAGCGGCCGGGGGCGGCGCAGGACTGCTTCTCGGCAGTGCAGCCACCGTGTTCGCGAGCTTTGCACCCCATCCCGACGACCAGGGCTCCGACGAGCCCACCCCCGACTGGGTCGACGGCAAGGTGCCTGTGTCTCACGACGTCAACGACGACATGTCTTTCCAGGAGGCTTTCGACACGGCGCGGGCCGAGGTAGGGCCGGGCGGCGTATTCGAATGGCACGACTACATCTACAACACCCGTACGGAAGACGAGTGGGACTCCATGTCACAGGCCGAGCGCGACGAGTTCGGCAGCCACTTCGACTGGAAGGGCGACACGTCCGAGGACGATGCCGTGGCAGAGGTCGTGGCTCACGAGGGTGGCGATGCTCATCTGCAGGAGCCGCAATCGGCGGCCTCAACTACCCAGACCGACAGCAACACGGCAACACGCGACGTCACAGACGACACCACGACCGAGACGCACACCACGGATGCCCACAGCACGGCAGCCGATCCCGATGTCGAGATTCTCGGTGTCGTGCACGACGAAGAGTCTGACATGAATATCGCCGGCGTGAAAGTAAACGGAGAGGATGCCATCCTCATCGATGTCGACAACGACAACGTCTTCGATGTCATCGCGCAGGATACCAACCACGACGGTCAGCTTCAGGGCGACGAGATGGTTGACATCTCCGACCAGAACCTCACGACCGACGATCTCGGCGGCGTGCAGAATCCGGTAGCCAACGATATGATGGCCTCCAGCGACGTTGAATCCGACTATATCACCGACGATGCCACAGGATTGGATGCTTAGGTTCCGCATCACGGCCCTCACCGTGCTACTCCTCTCGTGTCTGGGCGTCGTGCAGGCCAAGGTATACCTCGTCGCCGTCGGCATATCCGACTATCCCGGAACGCGCAACGACCTGCGCCTGCCTGCCAACGACGCCAAGACCATCGCGTGGCTCTACAGCAAGAACACGGCTGTGGAGTACACGCTGCTCATCAACGACAAGGCCACGCAGAGTGCCATATCGGCCGCCATGGACCGCCTGTTCGCAAAAACAGGAACCGACGACATCGTCGTGTTCTTCTTCAGCGGGCACGGCTATCCCGGTGGTTTCGTGGCCTACGACGGGAAAATGGACTATACCGCCGTGCGGCAGGCCATGACCCAGAGCGCAAGCAAGCACAAGATGATCTTTGCCGACGCCTGTTTCTCGGGCAATATGTCGAGCAACGGCCGCAACAGCAATGACTCCATAACCTCGGCCAAGCAGGCCGACGTCATGCTGTTTCTCTCTTCCCGGAGTAACGATATCTCTATAGAGCGATGCGGCATGAGGAACGGCTTCTTCACCGCCGCCCTGCAACGGGGCCTGCGCGGCGGAGCCGACACTAACCACGACCGCATCATCATGGCGAAGGAAATCTTCACCTACGTACATGACAAGGTGGTGAAATTCTCTCATGGCAAGCAACATCCCGTCATGTGGGGAAAGTTTTCCAACAGCATGCCGGTCATGAAATGGCAGAACAAACGTAAACAATGATAGGAAATGGCAACAGACATAATAAAAATAAAGTGCCCCAACTGTGGGGCCGTACTGACAGTCAAGAACGTGCCGGGGCTGGCCGCAAAGAATCTCACCTGCCCCGTGTGCAAGCATAAGGACAAGGTGAGGGCCTTCCGATTGCTTGCCTCCAATCAAGACGGCAACGACGATGTCGACGACTCGTGCACACACTATAGCTCGTCAAGCGTCTCTGAAAGCGCCGTTGCCGACATCAATCAGCTGCCCGGACAGCTCCGCGTGATCTCCACAGGTCAAGTGTTTCCCTTGAAGATGGGGCGCAACGTTGTAGGCCGAAAGGCTTCCAGTTCTTCAGCCGACATCCAACTGCCGGTGGGCGACTGCAAGCGGATGAGCCGCAGCCACGTCGTCATCAACGTGATGAAGGAGACCGGCACGAGCATCACGACCCACATCTCACTCTTCAAGGAGAATGTCAACAAGACCTTCGTCAAAGGCAACGAAGTGCTTTATGGCGACGAACTCGTACTCAACGACGGTGACGTCATCGAGTTGCCAGACCTAAAAGTGGTCTACGAGATACCCGACGACGAAAAGACAGAAAACAACCCTTAAAAAGACAACAACCATGAGATATAAACTTCAGGCATACAGCATTTGGGAATACGGCCAACGCAAAGACGCACAGGGACGTCCCCATCAGGAAGACTGCATCTATCCGCCCTATGGCAAGCAGCTGACTTCCGACCGGCTCTTCATCCTCTGCGACGGCATGGGCGGCCACGACGCGGGCGAGGTGGCCAGCGCCACGGTCTGCGAGGCCATGAGCAACTACATCAACAGCAAGCGGGATGCTGCCGACCACTTCACCGACGGCACCCTGCAGGGGGCCATCGATACTGCCTTCGACGCGCTCGACGGGAAAGACACGGGGGCCATCAAGAAGATGGGCACGACCATGACATTTCTGATGCTTCACGAACACGGAGCCACCATCGCCCACATGGGCGACAGTCGCGTGTATCACATCCGGCAGGGAAAGACAAAGAAAGACACGCGCATCCTCTTCGAGACGGTCGACCATTCACTGGTCAACGACATGGTCAAGGTGGGAGAACTCACGCCCGAGGAGGCCCGTCACTGCAAGCAGAAAAACGTCATCACACGGGCCATGCAGCCTCACATGGAGCGCAGGCCGAGGGCAGACGTCTACCACACGGTCGACATCAAGCCCGGCGACTACTTCTTCCTCTGCTCCGACGGTATGTTGGAGAACATGGAGGACGAATATATCCCTTATTTCTTCTCCCGGGAGATTGCCTCCGATGAAGAGCGCATCAAGCAGCTCACACTTGCCACGGCCGAGAACCGCGACAACCACTCAGCCCTCATCGTCCACATCCTGAAGGTGGAAGACCCCATTGAGACCGCTCCAGATGAGGCGTCACAGCATCTAGAGCCGTTGGCTGGCGAACTTTCGGAGGCCGACGAGGCCGACAGTGCGGAAATAGTGTCACAGAACGAAGCCCACAATACCGCCACATCACGTCCGGATGACAATGCCCACAGTTTGACACCGTCGGGCAAGAACGGCCTGTTGCTCATCCTCGCGGCCTGCGCAATTCTGTTTATCGCCGTGTTCGCCATCAAGCAGTTCAGGTCTCCCACTCCCAAGGCAGTCAGCCTACAGCCCATAGAGCGTCCCGCGACGGTAAAGAGTGGCGGAACGAAAGCCGGAAAGCCCCAAACGACACATTCCGCCGAACCGACAGGCCAGACCGCATCCCAGCCGCAGGCCACGCCCACCCCGCCGACAACGACCACCACGTCAGCCCTATCCACGACTCCCGAAAAAACAGGGAAAAGCACCAAGTCCACAGCCCTACTGGGCAAGACTGCCGCCAGCCAGGCAACCACACGGGGCACTTCTGCCACGTGCTTGCAGCTCCCAGCCACATCCATCATCCAGCCCCAATCCAAAGAAACTTATTCCTCCAGCGACGATCAGAAGAAAAAAGACGCCCGGAAGGATGCCCAAAAGGACAAGAAACAGGACGCCAATCCGACGAGGCAAAAGCCTGACAAGCAACAGTAAGAATTTCGGGGGACTACTATCCCCCACTATAAAATTCCTGATAACTCATGACAGAACAAAACAACAACAGCTGCATGCTGCCCGTGGGAACCATCCTACACGGCACCTTCCGCATTGATCGCTACCTCTCGTCGGGCGGATTTGGCAATACCTACGTGGCCACGAACATCAACTTCAACGAGGTGGTGGCGGTCAAGGAGTTCTTCATCAAGGGCGTGAGCCAACGCAGCGACGACAGCCGGTCGGTCAGCATAAGCAACGACGACAACATGCAGACCTTCGACTCGCAGAAACTGAAGTTCAAAAAGGAGGCCCAACGCCTGCACAACCTCCACAACGAGCACATTGTCCGCGTGCACGACCTCTTCGAGGAAAACGGCACTATCTACTACATCATGGACTACATCGACGGCATCAGCCTGCGACAGAAGATGAAAGGGCTCGGTCACCCCATGAGCGAGGGTGAGGTGCTCGACATCCTCAAGCAGCTACTCGACGCACTCAACGCCGTGCACAAGCAGAAAATCTATCACCTCGACCTCAAGCCAGCCAACATCATGCTGACACGGGAGAACGTGGTCGTCTTGATTGACTTCGGTGCCAGCAAGTTGCTTTCCAGCGACGAGAACGCATCCACATCCACTGGCGTCAGCTATACGGAAGGCTATGCGCCCTCCGAACAGGTGGAGCGCAACCTGTCGAAGATGGGCCCGTGGACCGACTTCTACGCTTTGGGAGCCACGCTCTACAACCTACTCTCAGGTCGCAAGCCGCCCATGCCATCTGATGTCATCTATGACGAGACGCCCGACAAGCACGTCTCGCTGTCCCTTCCCACGGGCATCAGCCAGCCCATGCACGACCTAGTGCTGTGGCTCATGCAGGGCAACCGGTCGAAAAGGCCACAGAGCGTCGGCGAGATCAACGACTGGATAGGCCGCCACTTCGTCGATAAGTCCGCTGAGGATGCGCTGCCTGTCGAAGACGAAGTCCCTGAAGACGACGACACGCACCTCGACCGCCAACCCGACTCCGACAATCCCAAGGTGAGGAAAGAGGCTCAACAGGCCCGGAGAGATCAAGAAAAAACTGCGACGAAGCCGTCTCATCCGGCCGGAAGTCAGCCTGGGCAGACTTCCGACAACCTACCCAAACAGGAGGACAAGAAGAAAAAGCGCCTGACGCTGATGGCTGTCCTCGCTATTTTAATAATAGGTACAGGCGCATTTCTAACGCTTCGGCCCACAGGCGGAGGTACCCCGGCCACATCGGTCTTGACCGACTCGATCGCCTCGTGTGAGGTGGACTCCGTCGCGCCAATAGACACCATGCCCGATCCAGTCCCGTCCAACGCCTCGTCACAGAAAGCCACGCCCACATCGTCCGCAAATAAGGCACCGGAAGCCAACAGACTGGAACCTTCCGCGCGTCCTTCCAAACCGTCGGAGCCATCATCTCCGGCCAGCCCGGCCAAGCTAAAGAAACAAGCAAAGCCTGCCAAACAGAAGAAAGAGGATGCCTCAAAAGCGGCCAAATCCACCCATGCAGCCCCATCCTCCTCAAAGCAAAAGAGCAACGCTATCTTCAAACAGATGATGAAAGACAAACAAACGTCGTCTGACAATGACTGATACGAAAACAAATAACATTTCATAATTTCCAAAAACTACAACTATGAGAAAAATCATTGCAACAGCCCTTATCGCCTTTTCGTTGATAGGCGGCACCAGCCAGGCTTATGCCGAAGAAGGTATCAAGAGAAGCCAGTGGGACTACGGCCCGGAAATCACTTTCGGAAATGTCTATTATGGCCTCATCTTGGGTGAGGCTCTCAACATCGCCTACACGGCCATCTTCGGCGAGGACAGGCCGCACTGGGCACCTAACGTGATCACCAAGATTCAGATCTACTCTGGCACATCGCTCTATCGGTCAGAAGTGAAGCATTATGACAGAATCAACAAGGACATTACATCCAAGCATAGGGTATTCGGAGGCAAGGAGAAAGACCCAAAATGGTATGATCCCGACTTCAACAACTTCTCCGTGGGCTACGGTGTCAACTACATGTCGAAAGAGCTTCCTTTGGGCTTCGCGGCCAAGTTGTCCTACGAACAGGCTGGTTGGAAGATTCATAACGAGGAAACCAGCTATGGCTACGCCGAGGGCGACTACACCTTCCGCAAGCAGATGATCGTCACCGAGGCCATGCTGAAAATCCGACTGGGCAACTATCGCACCCACATGTTCGGTGCCTGCATCGACCTGGGCGGCAGCTACGACGGCGTGGTGGGCGGCAAGTGCCTGTCGTTTGGCAAAGACGCTTACAACAGCGGCTTCTCTGGCATCGCCGGTTTCAGCTTTGCCATTCCCACCATCCATCTGCAAGTTGGAGCCGACATGTACTTCCCCACCTACAAATATTTCAAGGATCTGGGGGAGATTGATAGTTTCAACGACAGCCGCAGCATGTCTGTCAAATGCTATATCAACCTGGGATTCTGAGCTGCCGCCGATGGAAAAAGGCGTAAAACGTAACATCCAATATAGAGAAAAAGAAAATATGTACAAACTAAAAACTCTCATCATCGTCCTGACCTTGGGCCTCACGCTCCCCATGACGGCACAAGACAACGGACTCGACAGCATGGCCGTGGCTCCCGACGAGGAACAGGCAGCCTCGCTCGACAGTCTGGCCGAGGCGACCATGAAAAAACGGGCCAAGGAGAAAGTAGGCCAGTTCTGCAACTATGTATCCTTCATCGCCAGCAAGAAAAGAAGCCGGACAACGAGGCTCTACTATGTGGAACAGGCCTACAAGCTCTTTCTGAACCACGGACGGGCCCTGTTCGACGAGGACAACCCGAAGGAGATGATCCGCGACTCAGTCATCATGCAGGTGACGTCAATCAAGTCGGCCAAGCCCCGCAACATCTACCTCAGAGCTTATCTGCCCCGCATGGCCGACCTCAAATATCCCAACGTGAGCGTCACGTCGACCGATGTGGCCGAGATGAAAGTGAGCAATCTCCAGAAACTCGGCGACGGCCTCTACACCTGCACGGTATACTTCTATCAGTATTTCGTCGGGGCGACGCGCGACAACCACGTACTCTACCGCGACAAGACCAACAAACGCGTGCAGGTGTTCATCGCCGAAGACCGCACCGAGGACGGCACCGAGTATATCGTGATGCTTGGCGACATCTTCGCCGACGCGGCCGAACCTTTCTAAAAATCAATACAGCTTATGACACAAATGAGAATCGCACTCCTGCTGGCATTGCTGTCCTGCCTGTCGGCCGTGCGCGGACAGGTCATGGTGATGCCCAAGGACTTCAACCACAATGCCAAGGTCAAGCTGGTGGACGAGTTTTTCGAGCGTTTCAACGGACAAGAGATTACGCCCTACATCGACCGCAGCCGTGCCGACTACCGCAAGTTGAACCTGCTCTCGCTGTTCAACATCGGCATGTTCAAGTCGCGCCAGGACACGCTCTATCTGAAAGCCGACACGCTGATGGACGTCATCCTCACCGACGGCGTGCGCATAGCCTATGCCGACTCGCTCTGGTTTGCCCGTGCCCGCTGCCGCGCGGTGGTCGACGGGCACAAGACTGACATCACGCTATGGCTGAGCGTAGAGCCGCGCGGTGACGGCATGTTCAAGTGGGTCATCGCGCGTGCCGAGGGCAAGGCGCTGGAACTGGCCGCGCCAGCCACCGCCCACGAAACCATGCTCCTGCCCACCGACCATGAGACCAACTTCATTTCCTTGCACCGCATGACCAGCGACACGCCCCACCAGGCACTGAACTTCGCGCGCAAAGACTTCTCTCCCGACCCTACGACCGTATTCTTCGCCCTCGTCTATGCCGGAAAACTGAAAATAGAGAGTGTGAGCGACCTGTCGTTCCGCTTTCTGCAAGTGCCGGGCTACGAGTTCTACATCCACTATTTTGAGCGCGACAAGGCCAACTGTGGCTGGCTCATCTCTTCCTTCGCACACATGTCGGAACGGGAAAAACAATTGTTTATTCAAAAAATGCACGAATGATGAAAAAGACTTTTTTGGTGGCCGCACTTGCCTGCATAGCCGCCCTTGCTCCGGCACAGGAGCCTGAGAAAACCGTAGAGACCTTCGGCGACGCCATGAAGAACTGGTGCAAGACGGGCGACATCGAGTATCGCATACAGCTCGGACAGGTGCTTGGCGGCGAGAACGGAACGCGCAAGTGCCTCGTCGACGACAAGATCATGGACTGGATAGCAGCCAACGACGCGCAGGGACTGACACCGAAGTCGGGAACCCGCGAGATCAACTCCTATCTCAACGGCTTCGAGGAGCAGCTGGTGGGCAACGCCACCTTCAAGATGAGCAACTGCAAATGGGACAAAAAGTTCACCGTGCCCGACGCCTTGGGCAACAGCAAAGACGCCCCACTGATGTTCGTCACGGCCGACATCTCCACGAACGGCGTGCTGAAGTTGGTCGACAACGACCGCTTCTTTGTGCGTGGGGGCGTGATCACGAAGATCATGACCACATCGGAGGAGAACTCCTTCGAAAGGGCCTTGCAGCTCTACAACAAGCACAAGTATCCCGAGGCCTTCCGCCTCTTCCGCTACATTGCATACAACGACTCCAACGACGTCGACGCACAATATTACCTGGCCACGCTGGAGATTCTGAAAAAGGGCACAAAAGGCCTCGACAAGCGTGTGCGCGACGCGGAATGTTTCTATTGGATCATGCGGGGCGTGGAGAAGGGCAACACCGACATGATCAACCTCTATGCCCGTTATCTCGACAAGAAGGCGCAGTGCAACTTTCGCCTCCATTTCTACGACATGCTCGGCGACATGCAGCTGCCCACGGGTGGCCTCGTAGCCTTCCGCGACGACGACGGCCGGTGGGGCTACCGCGACGAGCAGGGTAACGCCAAGATTACCGCCGAATATGAGAAAGCCTTCCCCTTCAACTCCGCCGGACTGGCCTGCGTGAAGAAAGACGGCAAGTATTTCTTCGTCGACAAAGCCAACCAGAAGAAAGGACCCGACTTCGACTTCCTGCTCTACTATACCTTCAACGGCAGCTACTATGGCGAGCGCGGCGGCAACATCGAGGTCTACGACCACAACTGGCGACGCACCCACATCTACAAGGGTTTCCGTCTCGCGACCGCGGCACGCTATCCGCTGAAAGACTGTCTGCTGCTGACCAACAGCAACGGTCGCCTCAAGGTGCTCGAGCGCAGCGGCCGCCTGTTGCCCAAAGAAATGTCGACCGACGTGGATGTCGAGGTGATGCATGTGAAGCTCTCCGACGGCAGCACCTATGCCTTCGCCGAGTGGCCCGACCTGATGATGCCATAACAGGTACGCTTAAAGGCTAACTTACATGATAAGCTCCCCCCACCGGCCCCTATCCTGTGACTCATGCCAAACACTATGGCAGGCCCGGTCTGCTCCCCAAAGGCCCAAGCCTGCTTTTTCCACGCGTTTTTCTTTTCCCGATAAGAGAATATTCGTATCTTTGCACCTGTATATAAAATTCTACTCAACCCAAACAAAAGTTTATGCGCAGAACCATTCTATCACTTCTGTCACTGCTTGCCGCCACCATGGCGCAGGCACAAGTGTCACTCAGCCAAGCCGGCCTGTCCGACCGCAAAGTCTACACCGTCGTCACGACCCGTGGAGGCTGGTATGCCGGCACACGTTTCCAGTCGACCCAAGACGCCAGCGCGAACGTATCGGCCAGCGACAGCCACCAGCAGTTCGCCTTTGTCACCAATCCCACCGACACCACCGAGGTCTACCTCTACAGCGTCGGGCAAAAACAGTTTGTCAAGAAAGACGGCTCACTCGTTGCCGGAGGCCCCGACCGCCTCTACATCTTCCAGACGGGCAACGCCACCTATCCCCTCTTCTTCTCGTTCACGGCCGACAAGAGCGGATCAAACATCAACATCGGCGGATCCAACCAAATGACCATCGACACCTGGAGCACCTATGACGCGGGCAACCAATGCCAGCTGACGGAGGTGAGCGGCACATCCTACAGCCTCGACGAGGCACGCGAGCTGCTCACACAGTTTGGCGTGTCGGCAGCCACACAGGGCTATCAGACCACCGGACAGGGCAACGACACGTGGCTCTTGCGCCTCAAGGTGACCGGCCGCACCAACGGCGAGACGCGTCTCGACAGCATCGGCCTGCGTCTCAAGGGCGCCACCGAGCGCCTCGTGAGCGACGTGCGCCTCTATGCCACCGGCACCGACTCGGCCAACTTCTATCTCTGGGACCAGCTGAAGCCCGTCGCCGTGAGCACACAGCCTGCCGCCACGATGACGCTGCCAACAGGCGGACTCGTCATCCCCGCTGCCGCCGAGCGCTATCTCTGGATAACGGCCACCGTGCGCCCCGACGCTGACTTCGGCGAGACCGTCGACGCCGCCGTGACCTCCATCGCCACAGCCGACACGCTCCTGACCGTCAACCTCGACCCTGAAGGCGAGGCCAAAATCTTCAAACAGCAGAAGATGCTGATGCCCTGGTTCTCCTTCGGCACAAAAATCTACCGCATCCCCGCACTCATACAGGCCGACGACGGCACCATCGTCGTGGTGGCCGACGACCGACGCTACCACGGCGCCGACGCCGGATCAGGCCCCGACGACCTCGTCTACCGCTACTCCACCGACGGCGGACTGACCTGGTCGGACCGCAAGGTCATGGCCAAGGCTAGCGGCGACCGCAACAACGGCGTCTACAGTTTCGGCGACCCCGCCATCGGCAAGACGCCCAGCGGCAAGCTCGTCGTGCTGAGCTGCGCCACCAGCCGCGGATTCTGGGACGGGCAGCAGTCGCCCTACATCTTCACGTCGACCGACGGCGGACGCACCTGGGACGAGGGACGCACCATCAACACGCCCGAGACCTTCACCGACAAGATATCCGGCACGCAGGGCGTGGGCATCTTCAGCTTCTTCGCCACCTCCGGACGCCTCATCACCACCTCCAAGGGACGCATGATGTGCGCCGTGCCCGTGCTCTACTCGAAGGGAAGCGCCTGCGACAACTACATCATCTATTCTGACGACGAGGGCGCCACGTGGACTCTCGACAACCAACCCATCTGGCAGGGCGGCGGCAACGAGACCAAACTCGTGGAGCGCAAGGACCACAGCATACTGGCCTCCATCCGACAGGGCGGCGGACGCGGCTTCAACATCGGCTCGTCTGACGGCATGCAATGGATGGGGCAGACCAAGAACACGACCCTCCCCGACCCGGGATGCAACGAGGACATCATCGCCTACGGCGACAGCACCATGCTTATCCACACCTCGCTCGTGGGCGGACGGCGCGCAAACCTCCACATCTACACCAGCCATGATCAGGGCAAGACGTGGAAAGACCGGCTACAGGTGCAGCCCGGCGACGCGGCCTACTCAACCATGGAGGTGCTTAAGAACGGCGACCTCGCCATCTTCTATGAGGACGGAAGCGTGGACGGGCACACCTACGATATGAACTATATCGTTGTTCCCGCCGACGTCGTCAGGCAGTGGGAGGCCGATGGCACCCCCTCGGCCGACGACTATGCCGCCGACGTGACACAAGACTTCGGTGCCTGGTTCGACACCGCCGCGACGGGTTACTTCACGCTCAACCCCACCGACAAGGGCCGGCTGCAGCCGCTCTACGACCGACTCGCGACGAAAGCCACCGTCGACGACTATTTCGCGCTGCGCGACAGCCTCTCGAAGGCCGACAAACAGCTGCCGCCCACGGGATGCTACCGCCTGCAGAGCGCCATGCGCACCTCCGACAGCCGCTACGGATGGCTCAACGCCGCGCCCACGCTCGGCAACGTGCAGACCAGCAACGGCGCATCCAGCGTGGTGCGCCTCACGGCCAACGCCGACGGCACCTACAGCATGCAAGTGCAGGGACAATACATCCAGGTGCCCACACGCAGCCAGCAGGTCGCGCTCGGCACAACGCCCGTCAGCTTCACGCCACACGTCAGCACGCCCGGACAAGTGGCCTTCGTGGGCAATGCCTCCGACGCCTACAGCGCCGTGCACATGGCCGCCTCGGCCAGCTACAACATCGTCGGCTGGACGGCTGACGCCGGAGCCTCACAGTGGAAGGTGGAAGACGCCACGTCGGTCACCGTGCCCGCAAAGCGCATCGACGGCCAAGGCTATGCCGCCGTCTACCTGCCCTTCGCCACCCGTCCGGCGGCCTCAGCGGCCACCCTGCGCCTGAGCGACGACGCCACACGCCTCGTGAGACAGGAAGACCTGGAGATCATACCGGCCGCCACGCCGGCCCTCGTCCACACGCCGCAGGGAGCCACCACGCTGACGCTCGCCATCGAGGGTGCCGACACCACGCCGGCCGCCGACGCCGGAGTACTCAAGGGCAGCTATCTGGCCACGACGATAGCTGCCACCGACCTCGTGCTGAAGGCACAGGGCACCACACCGGGCTTCTACAAGGCCGCCTCGGCCACGTCGCTCGGCGCCAACACAGCCTACGTGCCCGCCTCCGCCTTCACGGTCACGGGCAACGGCCTGCCGCTCGACCTCGACACCGAGACCGGCATCATGCACGTCGACGCCGACGTCCTGTCATCGGAGCCACGCTATAACCTGCAGGGACAGCGCGTCGGAACGGCCTATAAAGGCATCGTGATCGAAGACGGGAAGAAGCTCATGAAATGACAACATATTTGATAATAGATTTGGACAAATCGTCCCAATTGATTATCTTTGCATAGCAGGAGGAGCCGACCGGGCTCCTCCTTTTTTGCACCTGCCCGCCCGACAACCGGCGAAAGCACACCTTTCGCGTGGCAAAAGACCGTCCAACGCACCGCAAAGACACGTTTTCCACCCTCCCAAAGACCATCTCCGGCACGCCCGTCAGCCGTCTTTCGCACGGCAAGAAGCCATCACTGGCACGCCGGCCGACATTCCGAGTGATTTCCGGCGCAAGAGCCATGGAAGCACATGTCATGTTTTTTGAGTTTTTCCAAATATCTTTTTCCTCCTCTTTCTGCCGCCTCCGTCCACATCGGGAGCGACTCCTGTCGGCAGGAATCAAGACCTCCACATTCCGCAGCGGCGACATTCCGCCCCAACGCAGACCACGGGGGAAGCGGTCGGGGGGACGGTCATTTATCCAACTATTTAACACCTATTCTTTTGTCATACGCGAAAAAATATGTAACTTTGCAGACATTTAGGACTTTCATTAAGTACGATTAAACACAAATCCGCGCAAACGAAGTCCAGAAAACGGCAGGATGTGCCATCTGCGGAATCGGCGCCACACAAACGGCCCACCGTTCCCGAAGCGGTGCCGGCACACTACTGCTCTCCGGCCAACGCAAGGCGCAAAACCTTGCGAGGAGAGAGTTTGTCCCCACCTGAAACACATCCGGACGCCTTAACCCCACCCCAAGAAAACACCACAACAGAAAACAAATGGACAAAAACATCCGCATTGCCGTAGCCGGCACAGGCTACGTCGGCCTCAGCATCGCCACTTTGCTCAGCCAGCACCATCAGGTGACGGCCGTCGACGTGGTGAGCGAGAAGGTGGACCTCATCAACAGCCGCCGGTCGCCCATACAAGACGACTACATCGAGCAATATCTGGCCACCAAGCAACTCAACCTCAGTGCCACCACCGACAGCGAGGCCGCCTACCGCGACGCCGACTTCGTGATCATCGCCACGCCCACCAACTACGACCCCGTGCGCAACTATTTCGACACGAGCCACGTAGAGGAGGTCATCGAGCTTGTCAAGCGCGTCAATCCACAGGCCATCATGGTCGTAAAATCGACCGTGCCCGTGGGCTATACGGCCGGCGTGCGGCAGAAGATGCACTCAGACAACATCATCTTCGCCCCCGAATTTCTGCGCGAGAGCAAGGCCCTCTACGACAACCTCTATCCATCACGCATCATCATAGGGCGACCCGAGGGTGACGACCGCCTCGACCGCGCGGCCCACATCTTCGCCGAGATGCTCAAGGAGGGCGCGCTCAAGGAGGACATACCCACCCTCTTCATGGGCACCACCGAGGCCGAGGCCGTGAAACTCTTCGCCAACACCTACCTGGCCCTGCGCGTGAGCTACTTCAACGAGCTCGACACCTATGCCGAGGTGAAGGGGCTCAGCACGCACGACATCATCGACGGCGTATGCCTCGACCCACGCATCGGACAGTTCTACAACAATCCCTCCTTCGGCTACGGCGGCTACTGTCTGCCCAAGGACACCAAGCAGTTGCTGGCCAACTACAAAGACGTGCCCGAAAACCTCATACAAGCCATCGTCGAAAGCAACCGCACACGCAAAGACTTCATCGCAGACCAAGTGCTGAAGATGGCCGGCTACTACGACGACAACAGCTCGTGGGACGAGACCCGCGAGCACGCCTGCGTCATCGGTGTATACAGGCTCACCATGAAGTCGAACAGCGACAACTTCCGCCAGTCGTCCATACAAGGCGTCATGAAGCGCATCAAGGCCAAGGGAGCCGAGGTCATCGTCTACGAGCCCACCCTCGCCGACGGCACCACCTTCTTCGGCAGCCGCGTTGTCAACGACCTTGACGCCTTCAAGCAGCAAAGCCACGCCATCATCGCCAACCGATATGACAAGTGCCTCGACGACGTGAGGCAGAAAGTTTACACCCGCGACATCTTCCGCCGCGACTGATTCCTCACCTCTCCCATCGACCGATGACCGTCAACCGCGTCTCACGGCAAGACCACTGGATACACATGTGGCAGAGTTATATGGACTTCTTGTCCGTCAACCAACGCCGCCCGTCAAAATACAAGGGCGAGGAGCGCGGACTCGTCAACTGGCTCAAGCACGTGCGCAAGCTACGCAACCAAGGCCTCCTGCCCGAGGAGCGGCAGGAAGGCCTCGCCCGTCTGCTGAGCGAGGCCGCCCGCTACCAACGCATCAATCAGCACATGTCAGTAGCCGAGAAGGAGACAAGAATCCTGCAAAAGGCCACCCTACCACAGGAGCCCAACCTCTTCAACGGCATGACTGACGCTACCGACGACGGCAAACCGGCCAAGACCAGCCGCGACATGCTGAACGCGCTCGACACGGCCACGAAGGAAGAAAGAGCTCAAGGCTTTCCGAAGGCATAAGAAAACATTACAGGAGGAAGAGAACAGGGGCCTTGCAGAAGGTATGAAAAGCGGACTGAAAGGGGTGTTTGATTTAAACAAAAGTTCTATAAGGTTATCATAATTAATGTTTTTACGAAACATCTACCATCAGTTCAAGCAAAATAGACTAAACAAAAGTTTAGGCCATATTGGGGCACATTCATCAATAACATTTCCTGTACATCTGTCACAACCTCAACTAATTTATCTAGATGATTATGTCCGTATATTGAACGACTTTAGATTTATTGGCAACAAAGGAAAATTCATTGTTAAAAAATACACCGGGATATCTACAAATTTAACTGTTGTTACTGACAATCATAAACCCACAGTAGGAATCCCTTATTTCTTTACAGGAACGATACACATAAACGATGTATCGAAAGATGTTATTGTAAAAGAGGACTGTTGGATAGGAACTAATGTCACTCTTCTCCCAGGATGTGTTATTGGTCGAGGAAGCATAGTTGCAGCATGCGCATTAGCGAATAAGGAATACCCGCCTTATGCCATTTTAGCCGGCATTCCCGCCAAAATTATTGGCTGTAAATTTTCCATTGAACAGATTCTTCAACATGAAAAGTCCATCTACCCTAAAGAGGAAAGGATGTCAAAAGAGGAATTGGAAATATTATTCTCTAAATATTATAAGAACTGCCCCCCCTACGGAACAAGCTATCTTTCTGCATCAGGAGAAGAACAATACATTCAACTTCTGAAACAATATAATCTTCAACCATCTGATTTTCAACAATCAGCGGCCAGTAAATGAAGGAAGAGAAACAAAGGATTCTAAGAAATTCCATTATTCTGTACATACGTATGTTTGTAACAATGATTGTATCATTGTATACAAGCAGAATTGTACTCAATGCCTTGGGATTCGTCGATTATGGTATCTACAACGTCGTTGGAGGTATTGTTTTCCTTTTTACATTTCTCAATGGGTCTATGGCCAGCACAACCCAAAGGTATCTCAATTACGCTTTGGGCAAAGAAGATTTAGATTATCTTCGTAAAGCATTCTCATCAAGCCTTATTATTCATTTCATCCTGGCTCTTATAATTTTGATTCTATCAGAAACCATTGGACTATGGTTTTTCTACAACGAAATTCAGATTCCTCCAGAACGAGTTACCGCAGCCTTTTGGGTTTACCAATTTTCAATTGCAGCTTGCGTCATAAGTATTATAAGTATTCCATTTGTTGCGGAAATCATCGCGCATGAGCGCATGCAGGCTTTCGCCTATATTGCCATTTTCGATTCTGTTGCGAAACTATTCATAGCTTTCCTCATAACAAAAATTGGATTTGATCGGCTTATTTTCTATGCCTTTCTAATCCTCTTGATAAATATTATCGATCGTATCATATACAACATATATTGCCACCAAAAATTCAAAGAGACATGCGGCCGCCCATTAGTCAGCAAAGCTTTTCTTCGAGATATGGGAAAATTCGCAGGATGGAGCATGTGGTCTGGCATCGCTTATGTTTCCATTACCCAAGGCTTGAATTTTGTCCTCAACATTTATTTCGGCCCAGTTATCAATGCAGCACGAGGCATAGCCGTTAAAGTACAGAATGTCGCACAAAGTTTTGTTCAAAATTTCCAAGTCGCAGTTAATCCGCAAATAACAAAGAGTTATGCGAAAGGAGACATCCTGCAAATGAAGAATCTCATTTTATCAAGTTCCCGTTTGTCCTTCTTTTTAATGTTAGTCATAGCTATTCCCTTATTCTCTGAAACCGACTTTATTCTAGGGTTATGGCTAAAAGGCGTACCTCCACACACGTCCAATTACCTTCGCATTATCTTGCTTATTTGTCTAAGTGAAACTTTGACTAACGCACTGAATGTTGGCAATCAGGCAACAGGAAATGTAAAATTCTTCCAAACGGCTACAGGTATAGGAACGCTCATAGTTTTGCCCCTTTCTATTATCTTACTTGAAGCGGGCATGCCTTCGGAAAGTGTATTCTATGCAGAACTGATTATATCCATCGCCATACAATTCATTAGGATTTCAATTCTTGGCAAACAGATTGATATGTCTTTCAAAGAATACTTCCAAAAGGTGTTTCTAAAGATTACACCGGCCGCCCTGCTTTCCGCAGGAATAGCTTGGATATTTCACAAAAATCTCAGCCCCTCCCCCTTACACTGTTTTTACAGTATCATGCTATCTTTCGTCTCTACCATTTTAGTAATCTTTTTAATAGGATTAAGCAAAAATGAGCGTTCTTTAGCCACACAAAAATTCAAAAAACTTCTTCCGACAAAAAAATGAAGTCATACTATATCTCATATCAGAACAAGACCATAATATTTACAGTATTAATGGTTTTGTTTTTTTTCTTTTCGGGATTTGCACGTCTTCCTCAAACAAAAATTTTAGGTATACAAACATTTGTTTGGTTTGCTGCATCCATCATTTTAATAACACCCAGATGGAAAACTGATAACTATCCTTTGCACAAAATAACAAGGGCATATACGCTGTTCCTCCTATGGTCTATACCAGGACTTTTCATGGGCCTTTTTGCAGGACAAAAAGATGCTTTATATTTTTATTTGTACACGGCATTCCCTCTATGTCTTTACTATGGGACAAAAAACAAATACTTCAATTTACAAAAGTTATTATTAGCAGCACAAACCTCACTACTTCTTGTCATTTTTCTCGGATGGGCTATACGATTAGAATTCTTGCCTTATAACTTTCTTTATTCAGAAGTTATGCAATCCGAATTTAAATTAGGCTATTGGGGCATATCCTATTTAGGATCTTCACGAAACCATGACTACATGTACGTTTTTGCATGTGCAAGTTTTTCTTTATACTTATACCAACGTGCCCACAACAAGTTGTCAAAAGCAATAGAGATCATTATTTTCTTACTCTGCCAAATAACGTTATTAGCTTCTCTTAGTAGAGGAGCTATGATTATTTGCATCTTGAACTTCATCATTTTGTATTTATCCCTTGACAAGGGAGGGAAACGAGCCTTTTGGCTGTTTTTTATTTTATTCCTTTTGATTGGAGGCAGTTACCTTTATCAGCATTTCGGAAAAATCTACTCTAACATCTTCAAGTCTATATTTGGACTTGAAACCACAAGTTTATGGGGAGGAGATTACTCCAACGACCAACGAAAAGACATCATTCAAAATGCCCTTTTCCATGGAATATCCAATCCATTCGGCTATGGAATACAGAACTACAAATCAATTACAGGGGGCGACATAGCCTCATCAGAAAACGGTTATCTCACAATACTCATAGAACGAGGATGGCTTAGCTTCTATTATTTTGCAACTTTCCTGATTCGAATCCTATACAAGATATATAAGAGAGAAATCACAAATAAGGATCTTAACTTCTATTTGGTTCCCGCATTGGCTGTCTATTTTCTTTTCAACTATGAGTTTACCGCTTATATGTGTGTATTCTTGTTCTACTTGATATTGATTTCCAACAGAAAAGACCATGAAAGGGTGTAACTATATCTCCGTTGTTCTACCAGCCTATAATGCAGCTTCGACCATTAAGGAGACATTAGTTTCCATAAATGAGCAGGACTACGACAAGGAATTTGAACTTGTCATAGTCAACGACGGCTCAAAAGATTCAACATTAGAAATAATAAAAACTTTCCATTTTAACGACCATATTTGTTTAAAGATTATCAGCAGAGAAAACAAAGGATTTATCTACTCTCTAACGGAGGCTATTGACAATAGCCAAGGAAATATAATTGCCCGCATTGACAGTGATGATGTTTGGAACAGCAACCATCTTTCCCTTATAGCTGAATATTTTATTAAGCAACCTGATTTAGTTCTAATAGGAAGCAATGCAATTGTAATTGACAAAGAAGGACACTTCATAAGAAAAACGAAATGCTTTCTTGAAGACAAACAATTGAGGAAAGAATTATGTCACGACAACCCTTTCGTCCACTCTTCCGTCTTATTCAAAAAGGACGCTTACCAAAAAACATGCGGCTATAAATGCGGAAAAGGATATTTCTTTGAACAGATAGCTGACTACAATTTATGGTTTGAACTGTCCAAATACGGACAAATCAAGAACATTCCAGAATACACTCTCAAATACAGGTTCTTGCAAAGCTCTATGTCACGCAACATAGATTACACCTCCAATTATCTCTCACGAATTTATATGGAGAAAAAGGTATGGAGATATTACAAAAAAAACACGCTCTTCTTTCTAAAGTCGTTGCTACTTAGTTATGCAAAACTTTCTTATCTAAAATTGAGACATTACGCATTACATGAAAATCGTTAATTTTAAAGGAGGACTTGGTAATCAAATGTTTCAATATGCATTTCTGTTGAGACTTCAAAAGGAATGCAGAGAAGAAAATGTGTTTATGGATCACTTCGAATACCTGCTAAAAAAGATGCATAGTGGTTTCGAAATTGATAAAGTATTCCAAATTTCTGCCAAAACTGCAGATATAAAAGAACTAAGAAAATACAAATTCTACCATATACAAAGTTTGCCATACAGAATCTATTTTAAATTATTCCATCGGCTTACTGATATTTATAAAGAAAAAAGTTCTTTTGACTATTATCCCAAAGTCTTCGAAGAACACAAACATTTCTTTGATGGATACTGGCAAAACCATGAATATTTTGACTGTATAAAAGAAACCGTACTTAAGGAATTTCAATTCAAGAAGCCTTTGGACAATATCAATAAAACTATTTTCCAACAAATGCTTTCTGAAAGTAATTCCGTCAGCATTCATGTAAGAAGAGGAGATTTTCTGAAACACGAAATGTATATAGGAATTTGTGGGAAATATTATTATGAACAGGCAATTAATAATGTTATTGGAAATTCCCCAATTGAACCACATTTCTATGTATTCTCGAATGACATGGATTGGTGTGCTAAAAATATCATACCACTAACAAGGAAATGTAAAGTGACTCTCGTTAACTGGAATAAAGATAGTGACAGTTATAAAGACATGCAACTAATGACAGCATGCCATACTAACATTATTGCCAACAGTTCTTTTTCTTGGTGGGCTGCGTATTTGAACATACACAAAGAACATGTAGTTTACGCTCCTCAAATTTGGTCAAATGAAAAGTATAGATTTAAAATCCAAATGCCTGAATGGATATTAGTTTAATCAAATGACCATCGCCATTCTCTACATCTGCACTGGGAGATACAGCCAGTTCTTTCCTGCTTTCTATAAGTCTTCCGAGGAATATTTCTTGAAGGGCATAGCAGAGAAGGAATACTTCGTGTTCACTGACGACATGAAGCTGACAAATGCGGCGAATGTTCATTTGGAGTATCACGAATGCCAGGGCTTCCCGGCCGATTCCCTTTTCCGGTTCAAGATGTTCATGAGCATTCAAGAGCAGTTGAAGAAATTCGACTATATCTATTTTTTCAACTCCAACGCTGAGTTCAAGGCTCCTGTGGGCGAGCAGATCCTTCCCCACCCTGCGGAACTGGTGGCCGCAGCATGGCCATATAAGTGTTGGCTGAAACGACTGCCCATGTTCTTCCCTTATGAGCGCAACAAGAAATCGCTTGCTTACATTGCCCCATACCAACATCACTACGTCTACTATATGGGAGGACTGAATGGAGGCACCGCAAGACAATATTTGTCCATGGTCGCCGAACTCGACCGCAACATTCGGGACGATTACGAGCGTGGCATCATAGCAAGCGTGCACGACGAGTCGCACATCAACCGATATTTACGCTCACATCCTTGCAAAATCTTGTTGAAAGAATACTGTTGGCCAGAAGAGTGGAAACATGATTTCAAGCCGAAGATTATTTTCCGCGATAAGGTCAAGGCAGACAAATATTTCGACAAGGGACGCAAGCATAATCTGCCGGCACAATTAGACAAGGGCTGTAAAATGATTTGGTCCGTCCTTCGTTGGTATCTTAGATTCTAATCCTACATGAAGATTGTCAAGTTTTTAGGTGGGTTGGGCAACCAAATGTTCCAATACGCATTTCTGGAAGCGCTGAAGACAAGGCATAAAGACGAGATTCTTGCCGACGTAACCAACTATGGCATGCGCACGATGCACAATGGATATGTGCTCAACAACATTTTCGGCATTCAACTACCCATAGCGACCACCCACCAGATTAGACACCTGTCGTGGTACTGTGGAAACTACTATATACGCCGTGCACTCAATCTGGCCATCACGAAGCCTACGACTTGTCTTGAGCGGCATTTCTACCGTTTCTATCCGCAGTTTCTCGAATGCGACGGCGACCATTACTATGACGGCTATTGGCAAAACCACGCCTACTTCGATGACATCAGCCATCGGCTTCGTGACATCTTCCGCTTTCCCGAGGCAACAGACGACAAAAACAGACGTTTCATTCATGGACTTTCCGACTCACGCACACATGTCTGCATCCACGTGCGCCGAGGCGACTACAACAAGAAAATTTATCGTGGACTATGCAGCATCGACTATTACCGGCAAGCCATTGCCACTGCAGCCGACACGAGCCATGAACTTTGCTGGCACATCTTTTCCAACGACATTCCATGGTGCCGGGCCAACATCATGCCTATGCTGAGGAATGAGACGGTGGAGTTCGTCGACTGGAACACAGGGGCAGACAGTTGGCGCGACATGCAACTGATGTCGCTATGCCATGTCAACATCATCGCCAACAGTTCGTTCTCGTGGTGGGCGGCATGGCTCAATCAGCAGCCAAACAAACGCATCATCGCACCGACGCAATGGGTAAACTCTCCCATGTAATATCAAATCCAGATGCCACAATGGCACCTTATATAACCGATTAACTCTATATCATGCCATTCACCGTTCTCATATCCGTATACTACAAGGAGAAGGCGGAAAACCTGCAGCAATGCCTGGACAGTGTGTTCCGCCAGACGCTTCCACCCGACGAGGTGGTGCTCGTCGAGGACGGACCGCTGACACCGGAGCTCGATGCGGTCGTCGACAGTTTCTGCCGTGATCACCAAGAGCTGAAGGTCGTCAAAGATCCCATCAACCAAGGTCTCGACGTAGCCCTCAACAATGGCCTGCGTCAGTGCACTTACGACCTCATTGCCCGCATGGATTCCGACGACATCTCCATGCCCCGGCGTTTCGAGAAACAGGTGGGCTACATGGAGCAGCACCCCGAGACCGATGTCGTCAGCGCATGGATTGACGAGTTCACCACCGATCCCCGCCACATCATCTCCACACGCAAGGTGCCCGAGACGAACAAAGAGGTATATACCTTCGGACAGAAGCGCAACCCCGTCAACCATCCAGTCTCCATGTATCGCCGCAAGGCCGTGGCCTGCATGGGCGGCTACTATCACTTTCCGCTCTTCGAGGACTACTATCTCTGGGTGCGCATGCTTATAAATGGATACCACTTCCACAACCTGCAGGAGCCGTTGCTCTACTTCCGCCGCACGCCAGACCTCTACCGCCGCCGTGGCGGATGGGGCTATGCCTGGGTGGAAATGAAGTTCCAACTGACGCTGCACGACATGGGCTACATCAGCCTGTGGCGCATGGTGAGCAACCTGTTCGTACGCTCCTCTGTCAGGGTGATGCCCAACCGTCTGCGCGGATGGTTCTACACCCTGTTCCTAAGAAAGAAAAAAGACAAAAAAACATAATGGACAACCAAGAAAACATCATCCATGACGGGATGAACCCCTTTGAGCGGCACCTCAAGCGCACCACCGACTGCCTGCTGGCCTTGCTGTGCCTCATCGTGTTCTCACCGCTCATGCTCATCGTCTACATCCTCGTCAAGCGCGAGGACGGCGGTCCGGCCATCTTCAAACAGGAACGCATCGGACTGCATGGAAAACCTTTCAACATCTACAAATTCCGGACGATGAAACAGGATGCCGAGGTCGACGGGCCTCATCTCTTTCAAGGCGAGGACAAAGACCCTCGCCTGACGGACACAGGACGATTCTTGCGCGTGCACCATCTCGACGAGCTGCCACAACTATGGAATGTCGTGCGCGGCGACATGGCCTTCATTGGCTACCGGCCCGAACGCAAGTACTACATCGACAAAATCATGGAGCGTGACCCACGCTACCGCTTTCTCTATCAGATTCGGCCGGGCGTGACCTCCTATGCCACGCTCTACAACGGCTACACCGACACCATGGAGAAGATGCTGCGTCGTCTGGACCTTGACCTCTACTATCTGGAGCACCGCTCTTGGTGGTTTGACGCCAAAATCCTGTGGCTCACCTTCCTCAGTATCGCCTTCGGAAAGAAGTTCTGAACGTATTCCTTAAACCATGCTGAAGAAGCTCTACGACACTTTGGTGCGCGCGGTGGGCAGCGAACTGTGGCAGACCACCGGACTGCGAATCGACATGACAGCCGACGAGGTGGATCAGCTCATGCAGGAAGCCAACTTCCAGACGGTCGACGGCCTCGTAGCCAATGCGCTCGTGAGAAACAATGTGCCCATCGGGCGACGTATGGTGGTCAAGGCCATGATGACAGGTGAGACCATCATACAGCGCAACAAGCAGATGGACGAGGTGCTGCGGGCCTTCGTCGAGATGATGGATGCGGCACAGATGCCTTTCGTCGTCGTCAAGGGACAGACCCTCAACGCCCTCTATCCGGTGGTCGGCGAACGCGTATGCGGCGACATTGACTTCTGGATCCGGTCTACCGACTACAGCCGCTGCCGTGAGCTCATCATGCAGAAGACAGGCTGTCTGCTGCCGGAACACATGCTGCTCAAGGAGACTGGCTTCAAGTGGCGCGACACCAAATTCGAGCTTCACACACGTCTCGTCGGCTGGAGCTGGCCGCTCCACAGCCACCGTTGGAACCGTCTCATGGAAGAATCGATGAGCCAGGCCGTGCGCCGTCCTGTCGGCGAATGCAACGTGCCAGTGCTCGCACCCAAAGAAGAGATTGAATACACTTTCCTGCACGCCTTCTTCCATCTTCTCGGCGGTGGCATCGGACTGCGTCAGATGTGCGACATCGCCCTACTTCTCCATCATCATCGTGGCCGCTACGACGGCGCACGCCTCATGGCAGACCTGCGCCGACTCGGCGTGGAGAAGGCCTTCCGCGCTTTCGCAGCCTTGCTCACCGATTATCTCTCGCTGCCGCCCGACGACCTTCCCACTGTGCTCAACGACAGCGATCGGCGCGTGCAGCGCGACCTTGTCGAACAAATTCTCATTGGCGGCAACTTCGGCAAGGTGCTCCACAAGCCCATCGACATACACCGTCACCGCTGGCGCTACAAGCTCGACTCCATGCGACTTGCCGCACTCAATGCCCAACGCTACTACAGACTGGCTCCAATGGAGGCCGCCTGCATCTTGCCAGCGCGCCTCGCCGTCAACATTTGGCTGAAAATGAACGGATACGTCCCACCCAATGACTGATCCTCCACAAGACACTCCTCTCATCCTGTCGGAAGATAAAGGAGAAAATCCGCACGGTCTGCACACGCTCTGTACAGGCCGTGCGGATTTTTTATGCGTGAATGTAATCCCTTGATTTCCCTTCGCCCTTTCCCGGGTACGGCAAAAAACATCAAAAACATTCCTAAAAAATGACAGATCATTTGCAAAAGCACCGAAAATGCAGTAACTTTGCAGAGCAAGGAGAACCGACAACGCTTCTCCTTTTTTTGTACCCTTCCACACCCTGTCCTTCCAATCATGGATTTTAGCCCACGAACAGCCTATCAAAAGCGCACTATAAGGACAGCAAAAGGGCATCCAACACGTTGCAAGAAGCCATATTCTGCAACGTCAAACACCATCTCTTGCGATGAGAAGAGCCATCTCTCGCCTCCGCGTCCGCCGTCACTCCCGTTTCCCACTCTGCCCGCCGTCATATCATTTGTCATCCTTTTTGAGTGTTTTCGACAAAAAAAATCACGCACTCCGCTACCCCAAAACACCTTTTTCCGTGACCGAACCCGAATCTCTTTGTCTCCCGAAGTCCGATTTCAAGCTCTATCATAGCCTGCCACTCCCCATCTCAAACATTTTATATACCACAAAACAAAAATAATAGGTATAATATTTTCTGATATTGCAGAAAAATAGTAATTTTGTGCCTAAATTATAACTCAAACGATCAAATCAACCTACAACAAATGACATCACGACTCACAATGATGCTACTCCTGTGGGTGCTGGCGCCACTGACGCTGCTGGCACAGGAGACGCCGCAGGCCGGAAAATGGTATTTCCTGACGTTCAACAACAGCGGCAACGTGATCACCTCGCGAGGCGAAGGCGCACAAGTGACCACCAATGCCCTCATGGCTTCCAACAGCCAGTGCTGGCAGCTGACAGGCAGCGACAACGAGGGCTACACCATCAGCGACCGCAACGGTCTGGCACTCAGCGTCGACGCGTCGAAGAGCTCACGCGTCAAGGCGGGCAAGAACCTCACGGCCACAGTATTCAAGATTGTGAAAGTGGGGGCTGGCTATGAAATCCGCCCGAAAGCCAACAACAGCGTCGCCTTCAACCAGTTTGGCGGTGCCAAGGAAGGCGCTGAGGTAGGACTTTGGGACGCCGGCAACGACCCTGGCAACATCATCCTCTTCAGCGAGGCACGCACCTCGGCCGAATACAAGACGCTGCCAAGGCTCATCCCCTGGCCCCGCCAGATCACAGTAGACTCGCTCAAGACCTTCGACCTAACGCAGGTGAGACGCATCGTCTACGACATGCCGTCAGCCAGCGACTTCATCGAGGACTTCGCACGCCGTCTCACCGCCGCCGGCCTCAGCGTCACGACATCGCAGGGCACACCTACCGGAGCGGCTGATGAAATCGGATTCACCACCACCGAGCAGACCGACACCAACGCCTACCAGCTGCAAGTCAGCGCAGACGGCATCCGCATCAGCGCGGGCGACCGCTCCGGCTTCTTCTATGCCTTGCAAACCCTCAAGCAACTTCTGCCCGACACCTACTTCGGAGGCCGCGACAAGAGCAACCAAGGATGGAACGTGCGACTGGTAGACATCAACGACCGCCCCCTGCTCGGCCACCGCGGCTACATGCTCGACATCGCCCGCCACTTCTTCTCCAAGCAGGAAGTGATGCGCGTACTCGATATCATGGCCTTCTACAAGATGAACCGCTTCCACTGGCACCTCACCGACGACCAGGGATGGCGCATCGAGATTCCCGAATATCCCAAGCTCACCACTGTAGGCAACCGCCGCGCAGGCAGCTTTGTCAACTCGGCCTTCGGCGACAGCCCTGCCTTCTTCGACGACACCCCTTATGGCGAGGGCATGTTCTACACGCTCAAAGAGCTGCGAGAGGTAGTCGACTACGCAGCCGCACGCGGCATCGAGATCATTCCCGAGGTTGACCTGCCAGGACACATGGTTGCCGCTCTGGCCTCCTACCCTGAGCTCAGCTGCGACTCCACCAAGCAGTACAGCGTGCGCATACCGGGCGGCATCTCGCACGATGTGCTCAACATCGGCGACGACCGCGTGATTGACTTCCTCAAGTGCGTGCTGCGCCACGTGGCCGAAACCTTCCCCGGCAAGTATATCCACATCGGCGGAGACGAATGTCCCACCGAGAACTGGGCCAACAACGCCCAGTGTCTCAAGCGTGTCAAGGATGAGGGACTCTCCGGCGTAGAGGAGCTTCAGTCGTGGCTCGTGGAAGAACTCGGCATCTATCTCAGAGACAACTACGGCAAAGACATCATCGTCTGGGACGAGTTGCTCAAGCATTGGAAACCTTCTAACACCATCAAGCCCGTCATCATGGCTTGGAACAGCACCAGCATGACCGTCAACGCCGCCAACAAGGGATTCAAGAGCATCTACGTGCCTTACCAACAGCTCTATCTCGACATGATGCAAGTGCCGGAAGACAAGTGCGACGTCAACGAAATCTACCAGGGCGGATGGGGCCCGGGCTACGTCAACTCGCTGCCCACAGTCTACAACGCCAACGCCTTGCAGGCCATACAGAACTCAGGCAAGTCGACCGACTTCGTGCTCGGCATGCAGGGCAACATGTGGACCGAGACCACCAGCGACAGCATACAACTCGAATATCAGCTCTTGCCGCGACTGGCCGGACTGGCCGAGAACGCCTGGCTGCCCGCCACACAGAAAAACTGGGTGAGCTTCTACAACCGCCTCCAGCACCACGACGAGATTTATGATGCGCTCGGCTACACCTACGCACGCCACTACATCGAGGACGACAGTCTCTCTGTCATGGACGCAGCCCTAAAGGAAGCCCACGAGATTCTCGACGCCACCGAGGCCGGCGAGGCCGGATATGCCACACGCGAGGCGGCCGAGGCCCTGCAGACAGCCATCACAGCGGCCGAGACCAAGACTCAGCCCACCGAGGCCGACGCGCAGACACTCACAGATGCCATCAAGGCCTTCAAGGAGTCAGACATCGTACAGCCCGACAGCGCAGCCGTCTATCAAGTGGTGTCGGCTTCCACATTCTATCGCCGCCACTACGCAGGATCCAGTCTCTACCAGACCACTGGCGACAACCTCCACATCCACTACACCCAGCAGAATGAGCCTGAGGAGCTCTGGCAGTTCGCACAGGATGGTGCAGGACGCTATCTCGTCAACCTACGCACCGGTCGACGTGTCGTCATGGGCAACATCGGGTCGGCCGCCTCGTTTGCCGATGCCGGCACAGCCCTGCGCATCGACAAGGCCACCGTGGCCAACAAGCAGTACACCTACGTGCCAGGCGTGGTCACCATCTCGGCCGTCAACGGCTATTCGGCCACACGCACAGGCAGCGTGAAGCGCCTTGTGGCCGTATCCGAGAACAGCAACAACGTGGTGAAGGTGCAGGATGAGCCGCAGCTCTGCATGCCCGGCACCTGGAAGCTCGTGCGCGTCGACGACTTCAGCATCATGCTCAAGGCCCTCGTCAAGAAATGTAGCGACATCATCCGCGACAACGACACCACCCGCGTGGGCAACTACACCACAGCTGCCATCGCCTACATCACGCAGAACCTCATCACACCCGCCAAAGCCGTCACAGGCATTGTCAGCGAAGAGCAGTACCAGCTGTTTATGGATGTCTACTCCACCTTCCTCACCATGCCCAAGACCGACAACGGCCCCTATGCCACAAGCTTCGACCGCGACGCAGCACGCACTTATTCCGGGCGCACGCTGACCAACATCCTGCTCGGCAGCCAAACCATCACCAATCCCGCCACCGCCAAGATGTATCAGAACCTCACCGCCCAGGCCTTCACAGCCAAGGCCGGCGAGCGCGTCACACCAAAGTTCACCTTCTCCACCGGATGGATGAACGGCTACGTCTACATCGACCGCGGCAGCGACGGTGCCTACAGCGCATCGGTCAATGCAGACGGAACCATCAGCGAAGGCTCCGACCTCATGGCCTACTCGTTCTACAGCCAAAGCGAGACAAGCGACAGCGAGGGCTTCAACAGTGCCGGCACCAAGCTCACCGGTCCGTCACGCAACGTGATCAACCCACCGTCGTTCACCGTGCCCGAACTTACTGACGGCTTCTACATGATGCGCTACAAGGTCGACTGGAACAGCATCGACCCGAAAGGCTCCACAGTGTCGGGCAACGACATCATGAAAAACGGCGGCGACATCATCGACATACGTCTACGCATCTACAGCGACAGCGAGGTCGGCGTGACCAGCATAGCCACCGGCGGACAGGTGCTCACCACGGCCGGAGAGCCCATAGGCGGCACCATGGCTACCATCGGACGCCAACTCTCGTTCCGCGTACAACCCGCCGAAGGCCACGAGCTCACCAGCCTCACCGTCATGCACGGAATCCTCACCGGCGACAGCATCGTCAGTGGCGTGGCACAGCGCGTTCGTACCTCCATCGACATACACGACGGTGATACCTACACCGTACCCGCCATGACCGTCGATGGCGACCTTTGCATTGAGGCCGTATTCGGCGTGTCGACAGGCATCAGCGAGACCATCGACCCGGTCAGCACAACCGACGACCGTCTTTACGACCTGCAAGGCCGCCGCGTCGTCCGGCCGTCGCGCCACGGCATCTACATCCGTAGCGGCAAGAAGGTAGTGTTCTGACCTCACCTGCCAGTCACCGTGCGGCGCACCGCTTCCGCATGAAACTGCAAAAAACAACGGCAACCATCCTTTTACGGATGGTTGCCGTTTTCGTTCAAAAAAATCAAAGACAAGCGAATGGGGACTGAAAGAAGTTTTGTAACTTTGTCCACACTATCCGGGAGCGCAACGAACGGTATTTCCTGTTAACACCAAAGCAACGCATTACATCATGGAAAAATCCGACTTCATACTGATCAAAGGTGAGCCGAGAACCCAGCAGATCGTCTCAATCAACAGAGACGGCAAGGGTGTTTATTGGGTAAGGTTCCAATCCGGGAAAACCTTTCCTTTCTCAAGCCACGATGTCGTCATCATGAAGTCGTTCAAGGAAATCAGTGTTACCGATTGCCACATAACGAACAAGAGGGGAAATCACTTCAAGCCCGTCCACATTTGGGAATACACCCATCACTTTCATCGGTTCTATCGCATTGAGTTCCCACAAGGAAAGATTCGTGAATATGACGAAAACCACCTGAATGTCAAACACTCCGTATTGAGAGATGAGGCCGCACGCAATATATTCCATTATCTGAAGGATGTTTCTGATGTGCAATGCATCATGACCGAGAACGGTTCTATCTCATTGCATGAAAAATATGAAAAGATGGATTATGTCGGAGAGGAAACCGTCTTGGCCAGCTATCTGAAGCCGACATTGATGCACACAGAAAAGGGATATGACCACTTAATGTTCCCCTTCTACAGTAACCTCAGCCAGATGACAGCCGTCGACAATGCCTTCAAGTCGCAACTAAGCATCATCCAAGGGCCGCCGGGCACGGGAAAGACGCAGACCATACTGAACTTTGTTGCCAATATCGTTGCCCGAAAGAAAACGGTTCTCATTGTGAGCAACAACAATTCAGCTGTCGAGAACGTAAAAGAGAAGCTCGACAAGGAAGGTCTCGGATTCCTTGTGGCCAAACTTGGCAAGTCGGACAATCGCAATGACTTCATCGAACGAGGACAGACGCCCTATCCAGACATGGAAAACTGGCAGGAAGAGAAAGTCCATGAGGCCATCAAAGAGCTGGATACCGTATCCCAGGAACTGAAGTCAATATTCGAAAAACAGAATCGGCTGGCCCAAGTCAAACAAGAACTGACAGCCATCGAAACTGAAGGCCGACACTTCCTTGAAGAGAATCATTACGACAAGAGTCGCCTTGCAGGCATGAAGTCCGCGACAAGCGGCAAACTCATTAGTCTATGGGTGCAACTCGACATCAAGCATGAGACAGCCGGGAACAAAGAGTGCTCCTTATGGCAGCGCATCAAGCTATACTTCCAAGAATCGCTGAGAAAAAGGAGACTGAGGAAAATCATGGGGAAAAATGCGAAACCAGAATCTGACGAAGAGTTGCTCATGGACATCCAGGCCCTGTTCTATTCGGTAAGAAAAGACGAGCTGCAATCTGAGGCCGACGCACTGACGGCATACTTGAAGGACAGGCATGCCGATGAATTACAGAAGAAGCAGACCTCGCTATCCATGCATACGCTGAAAGCCGCCTTACATGCACAATACAAAGGAGGTAAGCACGGACGCCAAAGGTTCGACAAAAACGACCTATGGGGACACCCCGACGATGTCGCAAAAGAATATCCGGTGGTATTGTCCACAACATTCTCGGCCACATCAAGCCTGCCTGGACATGTTTTCGATTACCTCATCATGGACGAGGCATCCCAAGTGTCGATAGAGTCAGCAGCGCCTGCTTTGTCGAGAGCAAGAAACGCCGTCATCGTCGGAGACCTGAAGCAGTTGCCCAACATCATCACTGCCGACATCAAGAAAGAACTGGAAGAACTGAACGAAGCCTATAAAATCGGAGAGGAATACAACTGTCTGACCAACTGTTTCCTTGCTTCCGTCTGCAAGGTCTTTCCCAATGCGCCACAGACTTTGCTGCGTGAACACTACCGCTGTGTACCAACGATTATCGATTTCTGCAACCAAAAGTATTATGGCGGCAAATTGCTAATCATGACCCAAGCCAATGCCGACACTATACCGATGAAGGTCATCAAGACCGTCGAAGGCAATCATTCCCGAAAGGTGAGTCATGACGACAAAGTGTTGGTGTCCAACCAGCGAGAAGTCGACGAGTTCAAGTGGCTCATGCAAACCCGACAGGACGTTGCCTTGGAAGACATCGGCATCATAACGCCCTACAAGGGGCAGGCTATGCTATTCCATCAAGAAACGGGCAACGACCGGCTTGAAGCCGATACCATACACAAGTATCAAGGCCGGGAAAAGGACATGATTGTAATGAGCACCGTGGCCGACTCGTACAATGACTTCGTCGACAATCCCAACCTCATCAATGTTGCCGTTTCAAGGGCCAAGAAGGAGTTTGTGCTGATAACCAACGGCAATGAGAATCCAAAGAAAGGCAATATCAACGACCTCATCGACTACATCTATTACAACCACGGCATAATAGAGAACAGCAAACTACACTCCATCTTCGACCTACTCTATGAAAGCTATGCCGAACGAAGGAAGAAATACTTGCAGGGCAAAAACAGCATTTCCGAATACGACTCAGAGAACATCGCTTATCATGTCATCACATCCATTCTGAAGAGAAACGCGGAAATGACATGCCTAAAGGTAATTCCACATTATCACCTAAACGCGATGATAAGCAACACTTCGCTGTTGACAGAGGATGAGTGCCGGTTTGCCAAGTCATCCTGGAGCCATGTAGACTTCCTTATCGAGAACAGAGTCAGCAAGTGTCCCGTGCTCGTCATTGAGGTTGATGGTTTTGCCTACCACCACCAAGGAACCAAGCAAGCCGAGAGGGACAAGCTGAAAGATTCCATCCTCCATAAATATAACATTCCCTTGCTTCGTCTGTCTACGACGGGAAGCGGAGAAATAGAAAAGATAGAGAAGGAAATAAGACGATACGTGTTACAATGTGGCATCTCGCTATAAGTACAAGCGTTTTATTTAACAAAACACAAAAAAACACATACAGAAGAATTTGGTCTATACAAGCGATTTAGAGCCTAAAACGAAATATACAAACTTATGTTTATAAAATAGTGGAAAGAAAGTTTCGTTATTCCAGAAATTTTACTACCTTTGCTTATGAAGACTTTTAGACAAGTTATATAACATAAGATATTGATGCATTACTACTATCGTTTAAACTATATCCCGCAGACCAAAGAGCAGGTGAACTATAACGATGACTTGATTCTCGACGACAACATCTTCCACACAGAAGACCTCACCAAGAGCAAGCTTCACTGGCGCGAGTTGCCTGCGTGCATACCCACCAAAGTTACCATTCTGTGCCATTCCGGGCACATGAAGATGCGCGTCAACAAGAAGGATTACACCATCTCTCAGGGCGACGTATTATTGCTGCCACGCAACGTGCTCATCGAGCGGTTTGAGGTGACGGCCGACTATCAAGGATTCTGGATCTAGCTGATGAAGCTGCAAGTCAACGTAATCTCGGGCAATGCCGTGCTCTACTCATTGGATCGCCTCACGCTGGCCGGGCCACTGCATTGTAAACTCAACAAGCGTGACTGCCAGACGCTCGAAGACATCTACCACCTCATGTACAACATCGCGGCCGACACCGACTATCTCTACCGCTGCGAGACGGTGGAACAACTCTTCATGGTGTTCAACACGTCGCTTGTCAACGCCCTACAGCAAAAGGGACGTATGGAGAAACCAAAGATGCCGACACGGAGAGACGAGATCTTCGACCAGTTTCTGAGCGATGTCAACACATTCTATGCCACTCACCGCGACATGCAGTTCTATGCCAAGCGTCAGTCTATCTCAGCCCACTATCTGGCGCGCACAATCCGACTGGCCAGTGGCCGGCTGGCCGCTGACTGGATACGCGACGTCGTCATTCTCAACGCCAAAGTGCTCGTCGAGAGTGGCAAATACTCGATGCAAGACATAAGCCGCATCCTCCACTTTCCCAACCAAAGCGGATTCAACATGTATTTCAAATCGGCTGTAGGATGTTCGCCCAGAAGGTATCTCACCCTAAAGAAGTTTTAATTGCGGGTCGTGAACTGACAATTACAGATTGCCAATAGCCAATTACGGATTGCAAAATTACTCATTGATCTTTATTACAAAAATTGGTAATTCGCAATCCGCAAAAAATAAAGTCTACTGTTCCGCCTCAATCAGGCAGACGGCATAGGCGGAGATTCCTTCCTTACGCCCCGTAAAGCCAAGGTGCTCTGTGGTGGTGGCCTTGATGCTCACCTGCCGCTCATCGCAGCCAATGACTTCGGCCAGACAGGCTTTTATGGCCGGCACATAGGGATTGATTTTCGGCTCCTCAGCGCACACCGTGGCATCGATGTTGACCAGACTGTATCCCTGCTCTGTGATAAGGGCGACAGTGCGACGCAAAATATCCTTCGAGTCCATGCCAAGCGTGTCGGCTGACGTGTCCGGGAAGTGGTAGCCAATGTCGCGCATATCGGCAGCACCAAGCAGTGCGTCACAGATTGCATGAATGAGCACGTCGGCGTCGCTGTGGCCGTCGAGCCCACGCTCATAGTCGATTTTTATGCCGCCAAGCCACAACTCGCGGCCTTCCGCGAGGCGGTGCACGTCGTAACCCATGCCCACACGGAAAAAGTTTCCTTTACGTTTATTTGTTTCCTTCATAGGTGGTCTTGTTTTCCTTGCTGTCGACGTCAACGTCTGTGGAAGAGATCCTTGATGCCGTCAAGGTCGAAGGAGAGCGTGAAGCGCAACGTCTGGTCGAGCGGATTGCTCTTGGCTGTGGCAATGACGTAGCCCGCGTCAAGCGAGAAGACGCTCATGCGGAAGCCCGCACCAACGGTGAAGTATTTTCGGTTACCCTTGTTCTCCGACTCGTGATGATAGCCAGCACGCAACGAGAACTGATCGTGGTAGGTGTATTCGGCACCCACACTCCACTGTATCTCCTCCAACTCTTCTTTGAATCCGCCCGGAGCGTCGCCGAAACTCTTGAAGATGCCACTGATTGACGACACGTCATAGTAGTCTTTCTGTACACGGTCGATATAATCGGATGTCGACTCGCCCTCCTTCTGCTTCGGATAAGTGGGCACGAGCAGTTTATTGGCATCGGCAGCAATGGTGAAGCGATTGTATTCGTCGATGGGCACCATGAGCGATGCGCCGAGACGCAGATTGGTGGGGATAAACTCTGAGTTCTCGTCGCCCGTGAAGCTGATTTTTGAACCAATGTTGGAAATGTTCAGACCGAGACCGAGCTGACACTCGCGGCTGCCAATGTTGACGTAGTCCTGATAGTAGGCAGCGATGTCAGCGGCGAAAGCCGATCCTGGCGACGTATCGTCGGTGTAGTCGTAGGTAAGATCAGAATAGATCCAACGAACGGCGGCAGCAATGGAGAACTTCTCAGAGAGCATGAGCGAATAGGCCACGTCAAGCGACATCTCATAGGGGTTGATGGTGAGGTTGTCGCTCTCGCGCAACATCACCTCGCCGAGCGAGAAATAGCGTAACGACGCTGACACAGCCGAATAGTCGCCGATGCGGTAGTAGCCGGAAAGATAGGCCAGATCGATGTCGTTGACGAGCTGTCGCAACCACGGCGTGTAGTTGAGCGCCACCCCCGCACGGCTGATGCAGAACGGATATTTGGCAGGGTTCCAGTACTGGCTGACCACGTCGGGATCGGTGGCCGCGCCGACGTCGCCCATGCCCGCCGAGCGTGCGTCGGGGGCGATGGTCTGCGAGGTGACGGCCGTGTTGACAGGGTTGAACATGTCTTCCTTGTCGTCGGCCCATGTGGCAAGGGGCACGACGACGAGTAGGCATGCGATGACTATTCTCAATGTCTTGTTCATTATCTCTGATGTCTGTAATGTGAAAATGTGTAAGGGGGAAATCCGCAGTGTCGGAGCCCGCACCATGATAGAAAACGCAGACGGAGCTTATTTATTGTCAACGACGATGAGTTTCTTGGCCTTTGATGCCTGTTGCGACCCATCGCTACTCATCCTGACGCGGTAGAGATAGACACCGGTCTGGAGACGCGAGCCGTTGTCGGCCGTAAGATTCCACGTGTAGGTGTAGGCCGTGGTGGTGCTGATGCCACGCTCGTCGTGACGCCAAAGGATGCGACCCGAGGCATCAAAAACCTCCAACGTGATGTCGACATTGCTGCCCATGCGGTCGTGACCCACGACGAAAGTGGTCGACGTGGTGGCAGGATTATCAATGGCCGACACGCTGAAGATGGTTGGCTCCAGCCCCTTCACGACCTCAAAGCACAACGTGCGCGTGGTCGAGTTGTTGAGCAGGTCCCAGACACGGAACTGCAGTTTGTGGGGACCGGGCTCCAGAGCGGGTATATTATAATAGGTAGAGCCACTGGTATAACTGCCAAAGTCGTAGGCGAAGTTGTCGTTGAGGTTGTAAGTCATCAGCGGCGACCCGTCAACGATGAGCTGCAGGTCGTGGCCGATGCCTGTTCCGGTGGCGTTGATGCCGCTGGAATCACTCACCTGCGCCACGAAGTAAGGCGTGGTGTTCACCTTCCCACCGTCGACAAACTCGGCGCTGTTGAGATAGCAGTAGACATCGGGGCCGATGGAGTCGGTGCCGGCGAGGTCGGATCCACCGATGAGGAAGTCGTCCGAATGGCCGTGTGCCACGCGCCGATGGCTTTCGTCAACAGCATAGAGGTTGATTAGGCCCGTAGCGTTGGTATAGTTAATGTCCTTGGGCACAATGAAGGAGATGCTGAAGCGTCCGCCTTGCACGTGGGCACTGCCGGTATAGATGGTCTTCGTGCGGTCATAATAGGTGAACACGGTGTCGGCATCCTCATCATAGTTGTTGCAGGTGATGAGCTCGCGACTGTCGCGTACGGTCATGGTTACCACCCCTTCGAAGTCGGCGGCCTGTCTGATGTGTCCACTCACAGTGGCCAGCGTGCCGGCCCTGAGTGTAGGCCGCGAGGCGGACGAGACCGACATACCGTTGATGCTGTCGACGACGACTGTGAGCGTAGGCAGGTTGAGGGCCAGAGCGGGGTCACCGAGCAACGAGTATTGCAACTTGTTGGTCGTGCGGTCACCACCGGCCGTGGTGAGCATGTCGTTCTTGGCCAGCATCTGGGCCATGCCGATTGTAGTGGGACGTCCGTCGCTGCCGATGGAGAGCACACGGCGCAGGAAAGCCATGTTCAGAATCTTGTTGAGATTGGCATAGACGGTGCGCGTGGTACCATAGAAGGCCACGGCTCCGCCATTGGGGTTGAGCACGGCGGTCTCGCCGATGGTGGCGGTGGTGCCGTCGAAGGGCATGATGTCGCAGCTGGCGGTAATCCAAAGCGGCAGGTTTTGGTTGGTGAAGCCCTCAAAGTCGGCGAGCATCAGTACGGCCTCATGCGAGATTTGGTTCTCCGATCCGTGGCCACCGTAGTCCATGATGAGTGCGCCCTGTTGCTGTTGCTGCCGGATGGCAGCCGATGCCTCGGGGTAGCGGTTGCCGGTAGAGGTCTGCTCACGCTTGTAAGCCTCCCACATTACCTTTTTGACCTGATAGCCTGGATAGCGTGCGGCGATGTCCTCGGCCGCATCGTTCACGTCACGCATGTGCAGGTTGCCGTTGCCGTCGTCGGCCATGAACATGATGGTATTCTGCCAAGCTCCGGCGTTCTGATTGGTGGCGTAGGCGATGGTCTTGTCCACCATCACCTTGGCCTGGGCATCGGAAGTGACGGGGAAGCGGCCTACGGCCATGTCGAGCTTGTCGGTGCGCTGGGGATTGGTGCCCTCGCCGTCGTCGAGCAGGCAGAAGAAGCCGTCATCGACATAGCAAGTGACCTCGTTGAACGAGTTCTCACTCTCGAAGCAGAGCAGATAATCGTCGGGTGAGAGCGAGCGCGTGTCGGTGGTGAGCATTCGATTATCCCAGACGCAGTCGCCAAAGAGCAGCACATACTTGGGCATATCGGCCTCGCCGGTGGCGCGGTCGTACATCATCTTGAGATAGCGGCGGTAAGCGTTGGCATCGGGGGTGCCGCTGGCAAACTCGTTGTAGAGCTCGTCGGCGGGCACGATGCGCACGCTCAGCGAGTCGTGACTCTCATGGAAGGCCTTCAAGCGGCGGGCCTGCTCAAGGAGTTTCTGCGAGGTGGGTATGATGATCACCATATCGACGTTGGTGTCGGCGTGGTGATCCTGGTTGGTTATATTGTAGACATACGTAGGCACAGGGAAGGTGGCACGGGCCAGATCGGGTGCGGGCGCGGGATCGGTGCGGGCGATAGAGACGAAGTCGAGGCGCACAGGGCCGCCACTGGTGGTGGTGATGCTGACGGTGTCGGTGGCGTGCAGGTTGTCCACGACGTAAGTGGTGCTGTTTTCGTTGCCCTTGTCATAGCTGCCGAGCGTCACGGTCTGACGGCCCAATACGGTGCCGTTGAGGGAGATTTCGGCCGTCGAGGCAGTTCCAGCCGAGATACTCACGGTGAGACGGCCCGTGGCGGAGCCGCCGGGATTGGTGAGTAAGACGGTCTTCGTGCGGCCCCGCTGAATGGGTTCGGGGTCGAAGAGGTTGCGACCGCCGTGATACCAGCTGTAGCCGTCCACCTCGTAGAGGCTATGATAGTCGGCCGCACTGGGATAGAACGAGCGGAGGAACGAGGCCGAGTCGGTGGTCAGCGACACGCTGTCGGTCTGCGTGATGAAGTAGTAACCGTAGTCGGAATAGGGATTACGGGTGCGGCGGGCTGCCGTGCGGCTGCTCCAGCTCACCGGTCCCTGCGCATGGAAGAGGTGACGGCCGTTCACGACGCACTGTTCCACCTCCTTCAGGTCGTCGAGGCGCACAAGCTCGTCGCCGTCGAGACGCTCACTTTGCAGGGCACCACCATAGCCGTAGACCTTCACGCGGCTTAGGTCTGTGAATCCGGCCTGCCGGATGAGGGCATCGGTGAGCTGATAGACGCCCGTCGATGGCACACGTATCTTGGCCCAGTTGCCCGTGGCGAGCACGCTGTGGGCAGCATAGCGGTCGGCAGCCGAGGCGCGCGCGGCGGCTCGGGCCTGGCGCACGGAGCGGCGCAACGGCTTGCTGTCGATGCGCAACATGAAGCTCACCAGAATCTGATAACGGCCGTCACGGAAGACCAGCGGACAGAACGAGGTCTCCAGGCTGCCCTGCCGGCGGCTCACTACCACGTCAGCGCGGGCCTCGGGCAGGGCGGGCAACGTGTCGCCGGGCTGCGAGAGGCGGTGCCAGGCGGCAATGTCAGCCGAGGTCATGTCGATGAATTCGGGATAGAGAATGGTGGCCGTGTAGACCGAGTCTTGATAGTCGCCGCTGAGGGGAATGCTATAGCCGAAGAAGGGCAGCACGGAGTCGACCTCCACCTGATCAGAGGTAAGGTTGAAGAAGCGCTGCGCGCTCACGGTCAGTGGCAGCAACATCAGCAGCAGAATGGCTATCTCTTTGCGCATGTCAGTTTGGTTTCCTTTCTTGTTTTTGCTTACGGCGGAAGGCGAAGGTTTTTCCGGGCCAAGAGTCTCTTGACCGGGTCACTTGCAACAGAAGTCGAGCACCGGCTCCTCACCCACACTCTCGATGTAGCCCTGCACGTGGTCATCCTCACAGGCCGGACCGATGAATCCCGGCGTACCGGTGAAGAGCAAGTCGCCCGTCTTGAGGGTGAAGAATCGGCTGACGTAACTCACGGTCTCGTCGATGCCTGTCAGCAGATTGGCTGCCGAGGCCGTGAGGCGCGTTTGGCCGTTGATGTCGAGGCGGAAGCGCAACATGGCCGGGTCGCCAGTCTGCGATATGGGCACCCACCGGCCGATGGCGGCCGCGCCGTCGAAGCTCTTGGCAAGATCCCAAGGCAACGATGCGGCACGCAATTTCCGCAGCAGCGTCACGGCCGTGAAGTCGATGCCCACGGTGACGGCGTCGTAATAGCGGTGGGCAAAGCGCGCGGGAACCGTCTTGCCCAGTCGGCAGATCCGCACCACGAGACCGCAACCGTAACCGATGTCGCCCAACGCATCAGGGATGAAGAATGGCTTCCCGTTCTTCAGCAACGACGAGTCAGCCTTCAGCAACACGGTGGGAGTCACGTTTCCGTCGGCTCCGCTCCGCCCCGCTTCCATTCCCTTCCCTTCCTCTGTTAATAACGCTTCGTGCCCCTCTTTATTGTATGGGGCATAGTTATTGGCTACGACAAATATTTTCATCTTTACTGGGCTTCTTTTCTTACATTCGCACTCACGGTGTTGAGAGTGATATAGTTGAGGAAAATCTACTTAGCCTTTCCCCGTTTTACAGGCAAAGATAGTGCAAATGAGTGGAAAGACAAAGGCAAAAGGGCTTTTTTTTACTTTGCGCTCCCCCGAATGAAGCGCGGCTTCATTCATAGACAGCGTAAACCGAAGACATAGTTCTTTCGACAGGAAGGCTGGATCAGGCGACAAAAGACGGCTTTTTGCATTGCCGGGAATGGCATTTTGCGAGCCATGCAACCGTCTTTTACACACCAAAAGGACACCTCCGACAACACAAAAGACCATCTCCGGCAAGTCTCAAAAGACTATCCGTCGCAAGAATAAAGGCTACCTATCGCAAGCCCCACAAGGCTGTGTCGCATAAATAAAGGTCGTCTCGGCAAAACAAAGTCAATCTGTCACTAGATAAAGGCTGCCTGTCACAAAGCACCCACAAGGCAGCCCCCGTGAGAACGAGAGTTACAGAAAAGAGCGTTTCATGCCCGAAATTCACAAAAAAGTGACACGAGGATATTTTTCGTTCCGCTTTTTTTCTTATCTTTGCATGTATCAAGCCGCATAACGAACACGAACCATGACCGACAGACGGCAACGCACGGGCCGACCGCGACCGACACCCACTCGAGGCTAACCCCAAACCAGCTGCCGAGCCGCATCTCCGCAGTGTTGCGTCACGATTTCTTCGCAGACATATCCCACTTCATGACCCGCAAAGGAAACAACAGTTAGAAATAAGGTAGCAAAAAAAATGAGCAACAGAAAACTCTTGACGATTCTCCTCATCCTTGCCATGGCCTTCGTCCTCAGCGCATGCCACGACAACGACGATCCGTCCCCCGACACCGATGCCATGCCCACCCACACGGTAATCGTAATCTTTCCATGGACGGGCAGCGCCACCAGCGCATCGGGAGGGCTGTCGCAGAGTCTGCGGGCCAACATCGACAGCATTGACGCGGCCACACAACGCATGGGGTCGCTCGGCACGTGCCGCGTGATGTTGTTTCATGCCACGGCGCCTCACACGGCAACGCTCAGCGAGATTACCGTCGACCGTGGCACCGTCAACCACATCCCCGTGCGCACCTACGATGGCATAACATACAGCCTGCCCGACCTCGTCGGCCTGCTCAACGATGCCGTGCGCGCCGCACCCACGGGCCGCTATTCGCTCATCATCGGCTCGCACGCCACCGGATGGCTGCCGCCGGGCAGCCGCCCACAACGCGGACTGCCTCGTCCTACCACCGGCATGCGACGTGCCTGGGGCGGACTCAGCGCTGACATGCAGGCCTCGGTGGAGCGGCTCGACTCAGCCATCCGTCTCTCAGCCATGCGCCATGCCGACTATGCGCTCTTTGACGGGTGCTACATGGCCAACATTGAGACGGCCTATGCCCTGCGGCAGTCGGTCACGTGGCTCGTGGCCTCGACGAGCGAGGTGCTGGCCAACGGCATGCCCTACCAACTCACGTGGCGAGAGCTCACGGCCGAACAGCCCTCGTGGCAGCGCGTCGTGGCGGCCTTTTATGACTTCTACAGTTCTTACCGCTACCCCTACGGCGCGCTTTCGGTCACCGACTGCCGCGTGGCCACCGATGCCGCACGCCTGATGCGACGTCTCAATGATGCCGCGCGCACCGACAACCTCTCGTTGACGGGGCTCACGCTGCAGGCCCTCGACGGCTACACGCCCCACGTTTTCTTCGACATGCGACAGTATGCCACGCTCTTGGCCTCACGCACGCCTTCGACCGACATAACGACCGACAGCATCGGCCGGCTCTTCGACCGCCTCGTACCTCATTATTGCTCCACACCGCGCCTCTACAGCGCCTTCCTCAACGGGGGCGCCTCGTTCCATGTCGGCAACAACAACGGCGGACTGACCATCAGCGACTTCACCGACAACGCCACCGCCCGTGCAGCCGTAGAGTCGACGGCCTGGTGGGCTGCCACGCGTCCATGGACTGCCCCCGCTGACGGGCGGTAACAATGGCCGTCCGGACAGCGGCACCGACGGCAAAGATGGCGGCATCGACATCGATGACCACTTCACCAACAGCACCACCATCAGCTTCGCCTCACGGCAATAGGAACAAGGAGACGTTCATCTTCCTGCTGTCGCCATGCTTGAAAAAGGAGACTGCGAACGCAAGAGAAGATCAGCCGTCCGTAGACTACAGACGGGGTTCTTTCATGTTTCTCGGATGATGTTGAAGGATGGCCGCACGCAGGTCGTCGGTATCAAGATGCGTGTAAATCTCGGTGGTGCCGATGTCCTCATGGCCGAGCATGGCCTGTATGGCGCGCAGGTCGGCACCGCCCTTAAGCAACGCCGTGGCAAAAGAGTGGCGCAGGGTGTGGGGCGAGATGGTCTTGCGGATGCCTGCGTCGGCCGCCTGCCGCTTGACAATGATGAGAATCATCGTGCGGGTGAGATGGCGGCCACGGCAGTTCAGGAAGACATAGTCCTCCTCACCAGGCTTGATGTCGAGGTGGCAACGGTCGTGAAACCACAACTTGAGCTCGTGGATGGCACTGTCGGAGATGGGCACGAGCCGTTCCTTGCGGCCCTTGCCGGTGACACGCACAAACTTCTCGTCAAGATAGAGATCGGAGATTCGAAGTCCCACGAGCTCGCTGACGCGCAGACCGCACGAGAAAAGCACTTCCGTGATGGCCTTGTTGCGCTGGCCTTCAGGCTTTGACAGGTCGACGCTGGCCTCCATGCGGTCCACCTCGTCGGTGGTGAGCACCTCTGGCAGGTGACGTGGCAGCTGCGGCGACTCCAGCAGTTCGCTCGGGTCGCTGTCGATATAGCCGTCAAGAAGCAAGTATCTGAAAAACGACCTCACGCCGCTCAGAATGCGAGCCTGCGACCGCGAACCGATGTCGTGGCTGTGCAGTCCGGCGGAAAAGGCTTCGAGATGTTCCAACTTGACATCACGCACGGCCAGTCCTTCTGCCGACAGATATTGCAGAAGCCGCTGCAAGTCGTGCAGATAGGCCTCAATGGTGTTGACCGAATAATTACGCTCCAGGCGCAGATAGCGCCGATAGCCCCTCACCATATTCGACAGTGTTTTCTTGTCGGTTTGCATGTTTTTTGTTATCTTTGCCTGCAAAAATAACAAAAAACAATGAGAATACAAATCATCAACGGCCCAAACCTCAACCTGCTGGGCGTCCGCGAGCCAGGCATCTACGGCAGCAATTCGTTTGAGAGCTATCTGCCGCAGCTGCGCAGCTTGTTCCCCGACATGCAAATCGACTACTATCAGAGCAACATCGAGGGCGAGCTCATCGACAAGATGCAGGAAGTGGGCTTCAGCTGCGACGGCATCGTGCTCAACGCCGGTGCCTACACCCACACGAGCATCGCACTACTCGACTGCATCCGCTCGCTGAAGAGCCCCGTCGTCGAGGTGCACATCTCCAATGTGCACCAGCGTGAGGAATACCGTCACCACTCCATGATCTCGGCCGGCTGCCGCGGCGTCATCTGCGGCTTCGGCCTCAAGAGCTACGAACTCGCCGTAAGGGCTCTCCAACAAGGAGTCTAAATAAAAATAGGTGAAGACCAACCCGCCACTTAAAATTCCATGACGGAGCAACTGGAAAAATACATCGAGTGCCACACCGACCCGGAAGGCGACTACCTGCACCGCTTGTGGCGCGCTACCAACATACACACCGTGCACGGGCGCATGGCCTCGGGCCACCTGCAGGGGCGACTACTGAAGATGCTCGTAGAGATGATTCGGCCGCACTACATCCTGGAGATAGGCACCTTCTCGGGCTACAGCGCCATCTGCATGGCTGAGGGACTGCGCACCGTCGACGAGGAGGCACGCGCACGAGGCGACCGTTCGCCACGGCAACTCTACACCTATGAGATCAACGACGAACTGGAAGACTTCACACGGTCGTGGATAAAGGGTTCCGACGTGGCACGCTACATCGACTTCCGCATCGGCGACGCCCTCACCGAGGCCCCACGTCTCGGCGTCAGCTTCGACTTGGTGTTCCTCGACGGCGACAAGCGCACCTACGTGGAAGCCTACGAGATGGCATTGCAGGTGCTCAGCCCAGGGGCATTCATCATCGCCGACAACACCCTTTGGGACGGGCACGTCGTAGACCCGGCCTACAGTCGAGACCAAATGACACACGGCATCGAGGCCTTCAACGATCTCGTGGCCCGCGACCAGCGGGTGGAGCGCGTCCTGCTGCCGCTGCGCGACGGGCTGACCCTCATCCGCAAGAAGACCTGCCACGGCTGATGCTTCAATCGCCGGGAAACACTTTTTTTTTGCCTCACGAGCAAATTAAAGCCCCCTCTTTACGCATTTCTGATTTTTTCTCACTATCTTTGCTGTTGATACTATTTTAAAGATTAAGAAAACTCATGCAAGAGACAAGACAAAACCGCATAGCACGCCTGCTGCAAAAGGAGCTGGCCACCATCTTTCAGAACCAGACTCGACAGACCCACGGCGTGCTGGTGAGCGTGACACGCGTCAGAATCAGTCCCGACCTGAGCATCTGCACCGCCTACCTAAGCATCTTCCCTTCGGAGAAGAGCGAGGAAATCATCGAGAACATCCGCCACAACGAGAAGAGCGTGCGCTACGAGCTTGGCACACGCGTGCGTAACCAGCTGCGCATCATTCCCGAGCTGCGCTTCTTCATCGACGACAGTCTCGACTACATCGACCGCATCGACCAACTGCTGAAGAAATAAAAGTCCCCCACCCCGTGCAAAGAAAGACAGAAGCAGAGCCGTGAACTTTCCTTTCTACATAGCGCGCCGTTACCTCTTCTCGAAGAAGTCAACCAATGCCATCAACGTGATTTCGGTCATCTCGGTCATCGGCGTCGCCGTGGCCACAATGGCCCTCGTCATCGTGCTGAGCGTCTTCAATGGCTTCCAGGATCTCGTAGCGTCATTCTTCACCAGCTTCGACCCACAGTTGAAGGTCGTTCCCATTGAGGGGAAGACGGCACCTGCCGACGACCCCGTGCTGACACGCCTGCGCCATCTGCCGCAGGTGGAAGTAGCGACCGAGACCGTAGAGGACCTGGCATTGGCCATGTACAACGGCCGACAGGCCATGGTCACGGTGAAAGGCGTCGACGACAACTTCGAACAACTCACCCACATCGACGACATCCTCGTGGGCGACGGCTCTTTCGAGCTCCACGCTGCCAACCTGCAATATGGCATCATCGGCGTGAGACTCGCTCAAGAGCTCAGCACCGGCACACGCTGGGACGGCTTCATGAGCATCTATGCGCCCGTGAGACAGGGACAGCCCGATTTGGCCAATCCAGCCAGCGGCTTCGTCGTCGACTCACTCATGTCACCGGGCGTAGTGTTCGCCGTCAATCAGGGCAAGTACGACAAGAGCTTCATCATCGCGCCCATTGCCTTCGCCCGGTCACTCTTCGACCAGCAGGGGCGACTCTCGTCGCTGGAGTTCCGACTCAAACCCGGTGCCGACGCCAATGCCGTGAAGGCCGACATGCAACGCATTGCCGGCGAAAAATACAAGGTACTTGACCGCTACGAGCAGCAGGAAGACACGTTCCGCATCATGAACATCGAGAAACTCATGGCCTACATCTTCCTCACGTTCATCCTCGTCGTGGCCTGCTTCAACATCATCGGATCGCTCTCGATGCTCATCATCGACAAGAAAGACGACGTGGTGACGTTGCGTAACATGGGTGCTACAGATCGACAGATCTCACAGATTTTTCTCTTTGAGGGGCGCATGATCAGCGTCATGGGCGCCGTGGCCGGCATCACCCTCGGCCTTCTGCTGTGCGGGCTTCAACAGGCGTTCGGCTTCGTGGCCCTCGGCAACGGTGCCGGGCAATTCGTTGTCGACGCCTATCCCGTGAGCGTCCACTATGTCGACGTGCTCATCATCTTCCTCACCGTCATCCTCGTGGGCTGGCTTGCCGTGTGGTATCCCGTAAGATACCTCAGCCGCAGGCTTATCGGCTGACCACCCGGCAGATTGCACACGGATAGTTAAATCTTCTTAAAACATATTCTCCACTCCAAGAGACCACCTCTTGTATGGAAGAAAATGAGTAATTTTGCAAACCGATTATTTCAGAGGGGCTCTTAGACCCTCCCGTTCTGTCGTGTTAATAGTGATGCCTTTGGCCGGGCACATGGTTAGTGAATCGACAGGGCAGCAATGAATTAACGTATAGTTTTTTAGTAGTAAAGTTTTTTTAAGATTTAAAATGGACACATTAAGTTACAAGACTGTATCCGCCAACAAGGAGACAGCCACGAAGGAATGGGTCGTCGTTGACGCCAGTGACCAGATTGTGGGCCGTCTCTGCTCCAAAGTAGCCAAGCTGCTCCGTGGCAAATACAAGCCCAACTTCACGCCGCACGTCGACTGTGGCGACAATGTCATCATCATCAACGCCGCGAAGGTCGTCTTCAGCGGCAAGAAGGAGACCGACAAGGTCTACACCCGCTATACTGGTTATCCCGGCGGTCAGCGTTTCAACACGCCCGCCGAGTTGCGCAAGCGTCCCAACGGCATCGACAAGATCGTCCGTCACGCCGTGAAGGGCATGCTGCCCAAAGGCCGTCTGGGCCGTCACTTGATGGACAACCTCTACGTCTTTGAGGGTCCCGAGCACGACAAAGCTCCCCAGAAGCCCAAGTCAATCGATATTAACCAGTACAAATAAGAGAAAAGATGGAAGTAATTAATGCACTTGGCCGTCGCAAGAGCTCTATCGCCCGCGTATACCTCACTGAGGGCACCGGCCAGATCACAATCAATAAGAAAGACCTCAAAGTGTTCTTCCCCTCTGCCATCCTGCAGTATGTGGTCAAGCAGCCCCTGCAGCTTCTGGAGGCCGAAGGAAAATATGACATCAAGGCCAACCTCAACGGCGGTGGATTCACCGGCCAGAGCCAGGCCCTCCGTCTCGCCATCGCACGCGCCCTGGTGAAAATCAATGCCGACGACAAGAAAGTCCTCAAGGACGCCGGATTCCTCACACGCGATAGCCGTGCTGTGGAGCGCAAGAAACCCGGACAGCCCAAGGCACGTCGCCGCTTCCAGTTCAGCAAGCGTTAAGCATTTGTCTGGACAACCCCGTTTAGCATCTAAACCGGCCCGACCCGGCTACACGCTGATTACCCGCCGGCTGATTCTAAGCACAGCGGCTTGACTGCGCACACTCACCGTCCCCACAAAGAAGGCGGTTTGGTTCACAGCACTGCCGCAAAAATAGAATTCAAAAAGAAAGTAAACAAACAAAAAGAAAAGAAAGAAATGTCAAGAACCAATTTTGACCAGCTGCTCAAGGCAGGATGTCATTTCGGACACCTCCGCCGCAAGTGGAACCCCGCCATGGCCCCCTATATCTTCATGGAGCGCAATGGCATTCACATCATCGACCTGAACAAGACGGTCGCCAAAATAGACGAGGCCGCCGAGGCCTTGAAGGGCATCGCCAAGGCAGGTAAGAAAATCCTGTTCGTCGCTACTAAAAAACAGGCTAAGGAAATCATAGCCGAAAAGGCCGCATCTGTCAACATGCCTTACGTGACCGAACGCTGGCCGGGCGGTATGCTCACCAACTTCGCCACCATTCGCAAGGCAGTGAAGAAAATGACGAACATCGACAAACTGATGAACGACGGTACCTACGCCAACCTGTCAAAGCGCGAGCTCCTGCAGATTACACGTCAGCGTGCCAAGCTGGAGAAGAACCTCGGTTCCATCGCCGACCTGTCACGTCTGCCCTCCGCTCTCTTCGTCGTCGATGTCATGAAAGAGCACATCGCCGTCAAGGAGGCTAATCGTCTCGGCATCCCCGTGTTCGCCATCGTCGACACCAACTCTGATCCCCGCAACATCGACTACATCATCCCCGCCAACGACGATGCCAAAGACTCCATCGAGGTCGTCCTCGACGCCGTCTGCGGTGCCATCGCCGAGGGTCTGGAGGAGCGCAAGGCAGAGAAGGCCGATGAGAAGGCTGCTGCCGAGCAGAAGGAAGAGGCTGCCGAGGGTCGCCGCCGTGCACCGCGCCGCGCCCGTGAGCAGAAGGACAACAAGCCCGCTGCCGAGACTCCTGCTACAGAAGCTCCCGTTGCCGAGGCTCCCAAGGCAGAAGAGGCCGAGTAAGCACAAGGTCAATTTTTTATAAAATACAACACAAAAATGGCTATTACAATAGAAGATATCAAGAAACTGCGCGCCATGACCGGCGCCGGTCTCGCCGATGTGAAGAAGGCTCTGACAGAGGCTGATGGCGACTTCGCCAAGGCCAAGGACCTTCTGCGTGAGCGCGGACTCGCCATCGCTGCCAAGCGTTCCGACCGCGAGACATCCAATGGATGCCTGCTCGTCAAGAAGGTTGACGGATTCGCCGCCATGGTGGCCGTCAAGTGTGAGACTGACTTCGTTGCCGCTGGCAAAGACTTCATTGCCTTGACACAGGAGATTCTTGACGCAGCTGTCGAAGCACGCTGCAAGAGCCTCGACGAGGTGAAGCAGCTCAAGCTCAACGGTGGTGACACAGCCGAGGACGCTGTCAGGCACCGCTCCGGTATCACCGGTGAGAAGATGGAGCTCGACGGCTACACCTATCTGGAGGGCGATAACATCTCCGTCTACGACCACATGAACAAGCACATGCTTGCCACTATGGTTCAGCTCAACATGGACAACGAAGAGGCCGGCCACAAGGTGGCCATGCAGGTCGCTGCCATGAAGCCCGTCGCTCTCGACGAGGCCTCTGTGCCCCAGAGCGTCAAGGACGAGGAGCTCAAGGTCGCCATCGAGAAGACCAAGGAAGAGCAGGTGGAGCGTCAGGTCAACAACGCCCTCAAGAAGGCCGGCATCAATCCCGCCCACGTCGACTCAGAGGATCACATCGAGTCGAACACCAAGAAGGGATGGATCACCGAGGAGCAGGCTGCTCAGGCCCGCGAGATCAAGAATACTGTCGGTGCCGAGGCTGCCGCCAACCTCAAGGAGCAGATGATTCAGAACATCGCTCAGGGACGCATGAAGAAGTTCTTCAAGGACAACTGCCTCGTAGACCAGGAGTTCCAGTTTGCCGATGGCGACAAAGTCAGCGTGCAGGACTGGCTCAAGCAGCAGGACAAGGATCTCAAGATCGTTGCCTATCGCCGCTATACGCTCGTTGCCGACTAAAGAGAAACGACACACATATCAATACAAGCAAGAACGGGAGGGAACGGAGTCACAAGCTTCGTTCCCTCTTTTTTGAGTATGCACTCATTGACAACCTGTCTTGACTAAATAAAATATCGCATTCCAAATCATACGTAAATCATATTTCCGCTTCCTTTTTGCAGGTTCAAAACTTTTTTTTATATTCTGCCACTCGGTTTCCATTAAAACAGTCTGATACATCTTTATTTATTTACTTACTTCAAAGAAATTATTTGGCTAATACGGAAACTTTGGAAGAAAAATCAAGGATTTTTAAACAGGCTCTTATATTTTCTTCGTATATTTGCTCACTGAAACATCTTACAGCAACAAATTTTATATGGAATTTTTCATCATTCTGATACTGATTTTGCTTAACGGCGTTTTCTCAATGTCCGAAATAGCTCTTATATCCGCACGCAAAAGCAGCCTCACGAACGCCTCCCGCCAAGGAAGCGCGACGGCACGAACAGCCTTGAAACTGGCCAACGACCCCGACAAGTTTCTCTCCACCGTACAGATTGGCATCACACTCATCG
>CAYPJA010000011.1:0-58324 GCA_964411005.1 uncultured Prevotella sp.
ATATAAGGATGGCTTTTTACGTTCTCTTTAGAAGTTTTTTACGTTCTCTTCAGAAGTTTTTTATCTTCTCTTTAGAAGTTTTTATGTTCTCTTCAGAAATAACCCTTCTCTTTAGAAATAACACCTTTGTTTCACATTTATTGTGCTTTCGATGGCCAAATTTGTCGACAAGGCCCACGATGACATCCGCTTTCAGCCCCACGGGCTTGTATATATTCTTTTTTTTACCTATTTTTGCAGCCTACTCTCAAAGATTTTACAACCGACACGTTAAGTTCTTGCAACCAAATCTCCAAATCGCCCGACACATGAGACCATCCATCATCAGCCCAAGAAAGCCAAGGCTCTGCCTGTGGCTCCTGCTTCTCTGCCACGTCTGCCTCGCGGCGGCGGCCGACATACCGCTGAGCCGGTTTGACATCATCATATCCCCGCAAGCCTCGGCCACGGAGGAGAACGCCGCAAGAGAGCTTCAGGAGCACCTGACGCGCGTCTGCAAGAGCCCCACGCCGTTGCTCAAGGGCGGACGCAGCACGCGCGCGAACCACTTTTACATAGGCTGGACGGAAGAGACGGGGCGGGCCCTGGGAACGCCGCGGCCGCGGGACGACGACGAGTCGTTCACCTGCCGGGGAAAGGACGGCAGCGTCTTCATCTACGGCGGAGCCGCAAGCGGCACCATGTACGGGGTGTTCACCTTCATGCAGCGCACGCTGGGCGTCAACCGGCTGGCCACCGGCTGCACGTCGGCAGGCAGCGTCGGCGCCATCGACCCCGACCGGATACACCTCGCCGAGGGCCCGGCCTTCGCCTTCCGGCACGTTGAATACTATGCCGCACTGAAAGACCAGGCTTGGTGCGCGCACAACAGGGAGAACGGATTCGGCTGGAACGCCACGGGCAGATATGGAAAGATGAAGGCCTTCTACGGCAACCACACGCTGAAAGACCTGCTGCCGGCCAAGCAATGGTTTGACCGACATCCCGAATATTTCGCCCTGCGGCAGCAGGGGCGCGTCAGCAACGGGCAGCCGTGCCTGTCGAACAAGCAAGTGGAGAACATCGTCTATGAGAATCTCTGCAAGACCATCGGGGAGCATCCGGGATATTTTGCCTACGGCGTGGCGCAGAACGACAACCAGCTCTACTGCGAGTGCGAGTCGTGCCGGGCGTTGGAAAGGAAATACGGAGGCCATGCGGGGCTCGTCATCTGGTTCGTGAACAAGATCGCGGAGCGGATCAGGAAGCCCTATCCCGACGTAAGGCTCAGCACGCTGGCCTACCAATACACGCGGCAGGCGCCGACAGGCATCCGCCCGGCCGACAACGTGATCGTCAGGCTGTGCGACTATGAGTGCTGCTTCGCCCATCCCCTGGAAGGCTGCGCGGAGAACCGGGGCTTCATGAAGGACCTCAAAGATTGGTCGGAAACGGCCAGGCATCTTTACGTGTGGGACTACGTCGTTGACTTCGGACAATACATTGCCCCCTACCCCAACCTCGACGTCCTGCCCGAGAACCTGAGAACCTTCAGGAAGTATGGCGTGGAAGGCGTCAAGGAGCAGGGACAGAACCAGAACCATGGCGGCGAGTTTGCCGAGCTGAAGGCGTGGCTGCTGGCCCAGCTGCTGTGGAACCCCTACCAGGACGCGGACAGCCTGTCGGACGTTTTCGTGCAGGCCTACTACGGCAAGGCCGCCCCGAAGATCAAGGAGTATCTACGCCTGTGCCGCCGGCTCGTCACCCCGACGACGCACTTCCGCTGCAACGTAAGACACTATGACAAGCTGTTCACGGACGACTTCATCCGGAAATCGACGCGCCTGCTGGGCTCCATCGACCGGAAAGAGCTCAGCCAAGAGCAGAGGCAGCGTGTAGACGAGGTGAGGGCGCAGGTGCTCTACCTCAGATACGCCAAGACGAAAGACCGCGCGACGCTGCTGGAGCTGTTGCCCATCCTGCAAGTGAGGAAGACAAACATCAGCGAGTCGGTGAGTCTGGACAGCCTCATGCGGCAGAACGGCCTGTGAGCCGACGCGCGACCACTCATCCGTGCGGCAGAGCCACACGCGCGACGACGCGACGGCCACTCATCCGTGCGGCCGAGCCACGCGCGCGACGCAGCGCCGGCTACCTGTCCCAAATGCCGCGGGCGCGCTGCCCCGCAATCTTCTGAAACTGTATGAAATTGGCCACAGCACAGATGGGCGTGACCAAAATAAGCGCAAACAAGACGCCATATACGCCCATTTCGCCCCCCAAAACGATAGCTAACGGAATGTAAAGAACGGCTTCCAAGACGGTGAGAATGACGATCAGACGGATTTTCCCCGTACCGAAGATCAGATTGCTATAGCAGGAGGAGCAGGCCAGGATGAAGGTGTAAAGAGCCATCATCATGTTGAGCGCAGGGGGAACGGTCACCTTGTCGCCCACCCAAAGACGATAGAACACAGGCGCGAGCAGGGTCATGGCGACCAGCAGGAGCAGGCAGACCAGCAACACCTTGCGCAGCTTGCGCTCCGTGCGCCTCATCCAGGCGAAGTCGCCCTTCGTATAGGCATCCGTGGTGGCCGCCCAAAGGGGCGACGAGATGACGGCCGTTATCATGGAAAGAATGGTGTAATAGCGGTAGCTGACCTGGTAAGGCGTCACCTCCTCGGGAGAAATCATCTTCGAGATGATGATATTCGACGACTGAAAAAGCACGACTCCGGCCATCTGAACCACGAAGAACAGGATGCCGAGCGAGAACAAGTCGCTCAGATAAGCCTTCGAGAACAAGCGGAGACGGGGCGCCAGGAAGGGATATTTCCAGCCGAAGGTGACCGGATAGGCCAGCAGATAGACCAGCAAGGGCGCGGCCGTATAGATGGCCGCGACGACCAGCAACGAGCTGCGGCCAAACCAAGAGAGGACCAACAGGGCAAGCATGGCTGCCGTCAGGCCGGCCACATTGATCAGATTGTTGACCGCAGGCAACTGCATTCCAAGGTAGACGTTGCCGATGAACTTGAAGATGAAGGTGGCCCCGGTCATGGCAAAGGACAGGAACAAGATGTCGGGAAGATTGGGAATGAGCGTCGCCGAGACATTCATCAGCCCATATACGTCGGCCCGGTAGATGAACCCGGCTCCCAGCAACACGATGGGCACCACGATGAGGACAAGCATGAGGAAGGTGGTGCTGACAAGCGCGCGCGCCTTCTGCCTGTCGCCTTGCGCCATGGCCTCGGCCAACTTGTTGCGCAGGCCGTTGCCGAGACCGATGTCCATATAGCTCAGAGCGATCAGAAAGGAATTGATGGTCAGCCACAACCCATACTCGTAGGGGGTCAGACAGTCGAGGGATATGGGCACGATGAGCAGCTGGACCACCCCGCTCCATCCCTTGATCAAGAAAGAGCCGGCTATATTCTTTTTAACCAAGGAGGAGCGGCTGTCGCCACCGAACAGCCTTTTTGACATCAAACTCATTCTTGCAGCAAATTAAGATAAAACAGATTGAGGAACAACTGGGAAGAGCAGAGAACGGCCACGGCCACCCTGCCTATGTTGGACTGCTTGAAACAATAGAAAATCGACGCATAGAGAATGATGTCGACGATGCCGTAGAGCTCCATGATGCGGAAAGCCAAGACGGAGAAGGGCGACAGATAGAGGAACAACAACATGGAAACCAACATGTAGCGCAACATCAGCGGCAGAAACTTGTTGAAGTGGCGGATGGTGGGATACATGTAAAGAAGAAAATAGAAAACCACGATGCGGAGGAGAAACTGAACGTTGAAGACGTTGGCCGCCACCATGATGCCCTTGTCGCTGAGCTTCTGATAGGCAGCCATCTTGTCGCCCAGCAGGGGCATGGACGTGATGGCGATGCCGCCAAAGAAGGCCAAATAGGCCAAGGGAATCAACGCGGCCATGATGAGCCGCATGCGACGGGAAAGGTCTTTGTTGCCAAACACGAGCAGCGGAAACAGGGATATGGCCGAATAATGGAACAGAAGGGCCAGGAACATATAGAAGGCGGCCTTCTTCTTGCGGCCGTCGCACACGTGAGGAATGGCCAGAAGGAAGAAGCCCGCGGCCACGCCGCCCCTTATCTGCGTCATCTCATGCAGCACGAAATAATAGCTGATATAGACCAGGACAGGCATGAACCATGCCTCGGGCATCAGCCTCCTGAAGCCCACAAACTTCAGGGTGACGCCCAGGACGGCATAGATGATGAACAGGAAATGAACGTCTTCGGTGATGAAGCCGCCCAGCCACGACAGCAGGGAGAACGTGACCTCCTTCAGGATTCCCTCCTGGTCCCAATGGCGATAGCTGTACTCGTAGTTGACCGAGTCGTTGTCTATACCGACCTCACGCAAGCCCGCCATGGCGATGAGCAGGACAGCGATGCCTACGTAAAGGTAGATCTTCTGCCCCTTGATGCGGTCTTCTATCATGGCCACGAAGAGAACCACTATGTAAATTGTGAGAATCAGTGCGATCATTGCTATCCCTTATTTTCTGCCCTGTGCTTTTTCCGCCCTCAACATGCCTTCCCAAAAGGCCAGGTTGTCGGCATAAGAAAACTTCTGCTCCCATTTCCGGTACGCGCCACGGCTCTTCCCGGCCCACACGTCCGGGTCAGAGAGTTCCAAGATGGCCGCGACCCATCCCTCCGGATGGCCGCCGTCGATCAGGCAACCGCACCGGGAGTCGATGATCTGCCTGTTGAAGCCCACATCCGAGCCTATGCCCGGCAGGCCGCTTGCCAAATACTGAACCAGCTTGAAGCCGCCCTTGCCCTGCGTGAACGCGTTCTCACGCAAGGGCATCAGGCCGATGTGCGACTGCAGGAGCTCACGGATGGCGCCGTCATGGCTCCATCTCACATTCTCGACCTGGAGCCACTCGGCCGACGTTTGCAAAGGCTCATTGCACACAACCTTCAGCCGCAGCCGACGGTTATCTCGCTGCCGCAGCTGCCGTGCCGCCTCCTCCAGCTGCGGGATGACGTCCTCAACAAAAGTGAGATTGCCCGATGTGCCCAACCAAATGAGGCATACCTCCTTGCGCAAGGCGTCCAACCGGCGCGCCCGGACGGCCGCGTCCTCGAAATAAGGCAGCAGGTCGCCATCCGTAGTCGGCAAGAGAGCCACCTTGTCCTGATAAGGCTGACGCACAAAACTCGCCAAATACTCATGAGTGACCACGATCTTTGAGGACAGGGAGCACATCATGTCAAACGCCGACTGCGAAACCTCGCCCGTGGACAGGATGTTGTCGTCTATGTCCCAATAGATCCGGGTTCCCCTGCGCGCCAAAATCCGCAGCATGCACCTATAGCTCAGAGGCATGAAATGACTGATGATGCGCTTATGGATGACGATGCAGTCGGGGCGGCGAAGGCAGTCGCAGCACAAAGCCAGCAACATGCGGAGATAGGACATCAGGTACATGTAGACCTTGACGGGCAACGGCTGCCTGCTGACAGGCATGAAACGGTCGTAGGCCGCGGGGCTGAACATCAAGCGGTAAGTCACCCTCACGTCGTCAATGTGGTCCAGATACTGATAGACACGATAATATTCGGGAGTCGACCTGTCTCCTTTAACGTATGCCGTAATCTTTCTCATCCTTCTCAGTTTGATGTTGTTTACTCCCCGGTTTGATGTTGTTTACTCCCCGGTTTGACGTTGTTTACCCCGGGTTTGATGTTGTTTACTCCGGGGTTGATGTTGCTTACCCCGGGGTTGATGTTGTTAAACCTTTGCAAATGCCTTTCCAGGCATACCGCCACGAGGAAAGACCGTTCTTAATCCATGGCAGATAAAACAAGCGCATGGCAAATTTTATGCCCGTCGCAACCTTCCATGCCCTTGGAACATATTGCCTCCTGAGGAGCCATAAATAGTTGCGGAACTGATACTCATAGCGGAACGGGGCCGAGACAATATCCCTGAACGGGCCTACATGAATGAGACGCCTGCCCACCTGATGGCTCATCCTGACGCGGCAGGTCACCACGCTCCGATAGCCTTTGGCCCTGGCACGCCAGCACCATTCGCTGTCTACATAGTCGATGAACAGCCTGTCATCCGCAAGACCGACACGCTGCAGCACGGAAGCACTGACGCAACTGCCCGAGGAGATGATGAAACCGCGCTCCACCAAATCAGTTCCGATGAAACGGTCCTTATGGATGCTTGACGAGTAGACCTCATCGCTCTGCCGGTTGACGACCAGAGGCCCTATTATGCCCACGTCGCCGACCTCAGCCGCTGCGCGAATCATCTCCTTGACAATCTTCTCCGGATAATCGCTGTCCACCCTGCTGTCTTGGTCAAGGAAAACAATCTGCTCATATTTTCCCTCGCTCAGCAGCAAGCGGACAGCCTCATTCTGGGCAGCCGCGATGCCTTTGTTGCCCCCCAGCCAGACATATCGCATCCGGCCGACTGTGGATGCTTGGAAACAGGCGGCTGAGGAGTTGTCAATCAAGACGCCCTCATTGGCTTGCGCAAATCTGCTTACGTTCGAACGCTCGGCCTCCGAAGGCTCATAAAGGATGATGACAGTTGCATACATATCACGCCTTCGGACTCTTTCTAATCAAAAACCATGCCGTCTCTATCAGGAAAGCCAACAGGGTCATAATCAACACAAAGACCGTTCGCTGCGGGCCGGCCGGCAAAATGGGAACCGTGGGCGACTGCAACGTCGTGAACGCCGGCGTCTTCTCCACCACCTTTGCCTCAGCTGCCTGCAACTGCGTGCGCAAGGCACTGTAGTTGTTGAACTGAAGCTGCATCTCGTTCTCCAAGTCTTCCTGCTTTGAGCGGAAGCTCTCCAGCACGACGTCCGTATTGGAGTCCGAATAGAAAGCATAGGTACGGCGAGCCTTCTCGTATTTTTCCTTTGACTCTTTGTACAACTGCCTGATATGGGCCACGTCATTGCGGGCCTTTTTCGTACGATAATCAGTGATAAACTGTTGCAGGTGCATCTTCACGGAGTCAGCCATCGTGGCGCAAATCAGCGGGTCCTGATCTTTCACCCCGATGGTTATCACAAAATTCTTCTTGTCCACATCACAGGTGACATTCTCTGTCACCAGCTTGACGATGGCATACTGCTGACGGCTCATACGGAAAGGGTTCAGCTTGCCATTCGTCCTCAAGGTGTCCTTCTCCTGGAAAATACTGGTAACGGCCCCAATGGCCTTATTCCACCACGGAGTCTTCTGATAATGGCGGAGATAGTCGTAATAATTCGTATTTATGGCTCCATCGGACGACTTTACCTGTATGGAAAAAAGCCCTGCTATGAAATCTATGGACGTAACCACATCGGGATAGAGCTCTGGAAAGATGGCGTCATTATTACCCATGTTGGTACTCAAATCGACGCCAAAAGACGAGGCAATATCGCTAAGGGAGTTGCCACTGAAACTTGACATCTCAGGTGCCAACATCACCTTGCTTCTGTAATAACGCGGAACAGAAAGAATTATCAAACTCGCGACAACCATGACAATCGGAAGGCTGACAAAATAGGTCCTCCGATGACTGCTGATAACGTGCAAGATCTTAACGACATCAATCTGCTTTATGTCTTGATTATTCTCCATTTCTCGACTTTATGATTTCAAGCTTTTTATTTCAAGATGTTGGCCAGCGTGGCGATGACCGTACCGAAGGAAGCCACTGAGGTGGCTATACTCATGGTCTGCGCCAGCGACGTGGTGCTCTTCTCCTTCTGCGGCACTACGATCTCACAGCCCGGACGTATCTTCGCGCCATGCCCCACACGCGCCACCGTTCCGTTCAGATAGACGATATAGGCACGGCTCTTGCGGGCACGGTTGCCCCATCCGCCGGCCTGGTCGATGTAGTAGCTGGCGTTCTTTCCACGCTCCCAGGCCACGGTATTGGGGAACATCACGGCACCCGAGATCTTGACGGTGGCATTATATTCCGGAATAATGAGCCGGTCGCCCTGTCGCAACACGATGTCGGCATCGCCGCCCGGAGCGGCAATGGCCTTGTCGAGCTCGATACCGACGTAATAGGTATTGCCTGTGGAAAGCTGCGCTATGGCAAGCGAGTCGCCGCCGACACCCTGCATCTTGGCTATGTCAAGCAGCGTCTGACGGCGGAGAATCTCCTCCTGAGTCATGCGGCGCTCCAAGCGGGCACCCTCGACATAGGCGAGGTCGGTCACGCCACCGGCTTTCTTGATGATATCGCTCAGGCGCTCGTTCTTCGACGAGAGCGTATAAGTGCCGGGGAACATGGCCTGGCCCTCGATGGTGACGTTCTGCTGCACCGCGTAGCCGGGGCTCTTGCGCACGTAGACCTCATCGTAAGGCATGAGCGTGAAACCCGGTTGGCCGTCGACGACGAACCCGTCCTTCAGCGAGAGCGAGAAGGTCTCGGCAATGACCGAGTCGGGCTCCAAAGCAGCAGGATTCGAGGTGCGGCGCGCCACATCGACCTTAACCGTCGACGCGGTCTCCTTCAAGCCGCCGGCCTGAAGCACGAAATCCTCGATGGTCTCGTTGTCGGCATACTCATAGATGCCCGGATATTGCACCTCACCATGAATGGTTATGGTGCGTTTCTGCATAGACTCGCTCTTGGTGGGAACGAAAAGCACGTCGTTCTCCTGCAAGGGAATGTCTGCGACACGGCCCGAGAGAATGCCCTCCACATCGACGGGGACGACCTTCAGCGTGCGGTCCGGCTTCATCCGGTGCATGACGGCACGTGCCGTGAAGGCCTGCTCGGTGACGCCCTCGGCATTCAGCAACAGGCCCTTGACGGTCGTGATGTCGCCGCCAAGCTGATACATGCCGGGCCGGAACACCGCGCCCTTGACCTCCACGGTGTTGGCATAGCGCGGAAGGATGGAATCGACACTGACCGAGTCGCCATCGGCAACGTGGAAGCCAGACATGTCGAACTCGCCCACATTGAACACGGCACGCTCGCGGCCGGTCTTGCGCATCACACGCACGGCCTTGGTATAGGCGTCGCCGGCGAATCCGCCGGCATACTTAAGCAGCGTACTGATGCTCTCGTCTTTCCTCATCTCGTAATACATCGGGCGTTTCACCTTACCCGTGATGTCGACCAGGCAGTCGTAGGGCCCCACGACGATGACGTCGTTATCAGCCAGCCGGACGTTGCCCGAGAGCTTGCCGTTGAGAATATAGTCGTAGATGTCGACGACGGTGACGAGGCGGTTGTTTCTGTATACCTTTATATTACGCAACGTTCCCAAATCATTGGGGCCGCCCGACATGTAGAGCGCGTGGAAGACGCTGGCGAAAGCCGACAGCGTGTAGGTGCCCGGAGCCTTCACCTCACCCATCACGTTGACGGTGATGGTGCGGGTCTGACCGAGCGTGAGCTTGATTTCCGAGCTGCTATAGCGCGCGCCCATCGTAGACCGGATGCGTGCGTTGGCCTGCCCCACGGTGAGGCCACTCACATGCACAGGGCCAAAGCCCTCAATGACGACATCGCCATCAGGGCTCACCGTTGCCGTGACGCTCTTCTGCGAGGCGCCATAGACGTCTATATTGACCGCATCGCCCGGGCCGAGGACATAGTTCTGCGGCGTGGCTATATTCATATTGGGCTCAAACGAAAGGTTCTCGTTGTTGAAGATGTCGCGGCCGAACACGCGCTTCTGCTTCATCCGCTGCTGCTCCAGTATCTGATTCAGCCATTCTATGCTGTCCGTAGGGAGCAGGCCGCCAAGCTCGCTCTGCATCTGCATGAACGTGGGGTCGGTCTCGTCATACTGCCGCTGATACTGCCAATTGTTGCTGATGCGGCCGTTGGTATAGGTGCCAGTCTGCTCATAGGGATCCTGAGCGCCGACACTGAAGTCGGTGGTGCCGTTAGAGCTGTTCTTGCCCGTGCGCTTTTGGCTGTTGCCCTGCCGCATGCGCTTCTCGGCATCGGTAACGGTCTGGTCGGACACTGAGCCCAGTCCGCCCTGCTCCACTTGCCGCTGGTATTTGGAACGAATGCGGCGAATCTGATTGATGTCGACGCCACGTTGCATAAGCTTGGTCACAATCTGCGAATTCGACGTGCCCGCCTCATGCTCCTTAACGACAAACTGCATCACTTGGTCGTCGGTCATCGACGACTGCGCCATGACGCCCATCGGCATGAGCATCAACAGCAACATGTATAAGAATATCTTTTTCATCTACTTACGAATGGTTTACAGACAGGCGGCAGGAAAGAAAAAGGATGGCTTCACAACATGAAACATGAACGCAACTCAAAAACCCCTCACTTCCGATTCCTGACTCCTGACTTATATATAACCCTAAAAGGCGATTTTTGTTGCAAAGATACCTCTTTTTTATGGAAAAACAGGCTCTTTCTCCCTACTTTTTGCTATATTTGCACCGTACTTAAACGCGTTAGATGATATGCTTACCGTCATTATCCCTGTTTATCGGGTCGAGAAAACCCTGGACCGTTGTCTACGAAGCGTGGCCAATCAGCACACTGACATGGAGATCATACTCGTCGACGACGGTTCGCCCGACCGTTGCCCGGCCCTGTGTGACGAATGGGCAAGGCGCGACTCGCGCGTCCGCGTCATCCACCAGGACAACCGCGGCCTGAGCGCCGCACGCAACACGGGGCTCGACGCAGCCAAGGGCGACTACGTGACCTTCATCGACAGCGACGACTTTTTGGGCTCGGGCACCTACGACGCGCTCATGGAGACCGTCAACAGCAATCCTGACTTCGACATTCTGGAGTTTCCGGTCGCACGCTTCGTCGGCTCATCAAAGCAGGAAGAGATTATTTTTCCCAACCATTCCTACACCGACATGCAGGACTACTGGCTCAACGCATGCGCCTACGACCATGCCTACGCGTGGAACAAAATCTACCGGCGCAGCGTGTTCGACCATATCCGCTTCCCCGAAGGGCGCGTCTTCGAGGACGTGCAGACGTTGCCGCGGCTGCTCAACCACTGCAGCGTCGTGGCCACCACCGCGAAAGGATGCTATTACTATTTCTTCAATGAGGACGGCATCACGCAACAAGCCACAGCCGAACAGCAGCACCAACTGCTGGAAGCCCACCTGCCCATCATCTGTGACCTGATGAAAGGCGACTTGAGGACCCTTGATGAGGTCGACGCCTTCAGCCGCTACTACCTTCACGTGCTGAACATCCAAATCACAGCCTGCCGCCTCTCTCACGAAGAGCCTGAGCTGCCCTACTATCGGGCCCACTACCTGCCCGGCCTGCCCTTCACCATGCGTCTGAAGATAACGCTTCTTCACCTGTTGGGCATCAAGGCACTGTGCCGCCTCGGCCGGCTTCTGGGATGAGGGTCATTCGTCCCCGTCCCCAAGTCCGGCCTCTTTGGCCCACTCTTTTCAGTACCTCTACTTAGCTTCTTCATTCATATTATTATAAGCATCCGAAATAATGTCGGCAGAGGTTTGCAATCCGAGCGTCCCAGTGTTTACGGTTATGTCATAATTATGCGGATCGCCCCATTTCATGCCTGTGTAATGCTCATAGTGGTTGATACGCAGAGGATTGATTCTGGCTATTTCTTTTTCCGCCTTTTCCTTTGACAAGCCATATTCACTCATAGCGAGCCTGACTGCATCCTGATGACCGGTGTAGCAGAACACGCGGACGATGCGGTCTTTAGGCCAGTCCTCAAGAACATAATCGGCGCAACGCCCAAGAATGACGCAAGAGCCTTCGTGTGCCAACTTCCTGATTATGCGGCTTTGCGCAACAAACAAAACATCCTGAGGCGAAAGGCTTTTTTCTATAGGTGACTCATAGTCTGCCATAACCATACTCAGCAGGGTGGAAGGCTCACGTTGCTCATTCTTCCGCACATAGTCCTCCGTCATGCCCGGTTCCCTCGCAGCCATCTCAATGAGTTCCTTATCGTAAGCCTTGATGCCAAGCCGCTTGGAGACAAGTCTTGCCAACTGATGACCGCCACTGCCAAACTCCCTTGAGATTGTAATAACCAACGGATAATCCGTAACCTCGGCCGCATCCGCAGCAGCCGGAGTCTCACGGTCAGGATAAAGGAATTTGTCGGCAGGCCTGACAACACGTCTGAAGAAGCGCGTCAACGGACCGACAAGGATTGCCGCAACGAGTGTTCCCTCACGCACGCCCTCAACCCTGCCGCTAAAGCAAATCGACATCAGACAAGCGATTATTGTCAGCGAAGCATCGAAACCTACCTTGACGTTTCCAAACTCCTTGCCAAACCTCTTACAGATAGTGCGTACAAAGTACTCACCCGCCATCATTGCCACATCAGCCTGCACTTCCATGGATATACCGAAAGCAAGAATGCTGCACCCGATGAGCAGACAAGCAATGTTCTCCGCATACATCGTTGGATTCATCCATGAGAACATCCACATATTCAGGTCGATGAACATGCCGAGGACAAATCCTGTCGGAATCTGCAAAAACCAGTCAAACCACCCTTTGCGGAACTCCTTTCGGCCGATCATTGGAAGCTCAAGAAGAACCATGGCCACATTTAAGATGATGGTGAACTGACCCAACGTACCACGTGAGAAAAGACTTGCCACATACGGTACACTCGAAATTGGAGAGGTGCCAAGCAAGGCCTTGGTTATGAGCGAGATGCCCATTGCGTTGATGAATACCGCAACTACAAAATAGAAATACCTGCGAAATAAAAATCTCTTCATGTCCTGAGCTTAAATCTTTGCAAAGGTACAAAATATTCGACAGAATAGGTTCTCATTCAATATGGCAAATGCGAGACAACGCCAACGCGCAAGTTTCCCCTCGTGCGACCCGTCAACTTCGCCGACAAGAAAAAAGGCTGAAAACTTGCAAAAGTAAAAGGTAAGAAGTAACTTTGCAATCTGTAAACGGAACAAGAAGAAACCATAAAGCATGAAACAGGAAACACAAACACCCATCATGGCTTTTGAGCCACTGCTGAAACAGACCTTATGGGGCGGCGACAAGATCATTCCCTTCAAGCAGCTCGACCAACGGCTCAACCATGTGGGCGAGAGCTGGGAGATTTCCGGCGTGGAAGGCCATGAGACCATCATCGCCAACGGCCCTTACAAAGGACGCAAGCTCAACGAAGTGCTGGCCTTGCTGAAGGAGAGACTTGTGGGGCAGGCCAACTACAAGCGTTTTGGCAACGAGTTTCCGCTGCTCATCAAGTTTATCGATGCGCGGCACAAGCTCTCCATACAAGTGCACCCCACCGACGAACAGGCCCAAGCCTGTGGCCTGGGACGTGGCAAGACGGAGATGTGGTATGTCATAAAGAGTGCTCCCGGCGCCAGCCTCTACAGCGGACTGAAACGCGCCATCACGCCCGACGAGTATGAAAACATGGTGGCAGACGACACCATCACCGATGCCCTCTCGCTGTACGAGGTGCACGAAGGCGACGTGTTCTACCTGCCGGCCGGGCGCATACACAGCATCGGGGCCGGCTGCTTCCTCGCCGAGATACAGGAGACAAGCGACGTCACCTACCGCATCTACGACTTCGATCGCAAGGACAAGGACGGCAGCTACCGGCAGTTGCACACCGCCGAGGCCAAGGCCTGCATCGACTATCGCGTGTCGGCCGACTACCGTACGCACTACACGGCGGCCAAAGACCGTCAGGTGGAGCTGGTCAGCTGCCCCCACTTCACCACATCACTCTATGACCTCGACCGCCCGATGACGATCGACTACAGCCACCTCGACAGTTTCGTCATCCTGATTGGCATGGAAGGCTCAGCCACGGTGAGCGCCGACGGCACGCCCCCCGTCACCTTGCGCGGCGGCACCACGCTGCTGCTGCCCGCCACAGTGAATGCGGTGAGCGTGGAAGGAACGGTTAAATTCATTGAGACTCACATCGAATCGAAAGACATTTAAACGCTAACAACCTCCTAAAAAACGGCTACAATGAAAAGTTTTAGTCCAAAGCCGTGGTTCCTGCCACAGGCTGTCATCATCATCGGCACCTACGATGCCGACGGAACTCCAAACGCCATGAATGCCGCATGGGCCGGCACATGGGACAACGATGAGATCGTCATCTCGATGGGCAACCATCAGACCACCGACAACCTCAACGCAAATCCCGACTTCACCGTAGCTTTCGCCACACGCGACACCTTGGTGGCGGCCGACTATGTGGGCATCGTGAGCGGCAAGAAAGTAAAGGACAAGGTGGCCAAGACCGGCTGGAACGTAACCAAGGCCGAGAAAGTGAACGCCCCGGTCTTCACCGATTTCCCCATGACCATGGAATGCCGCATCGAAAAGAAAATCGACGAGTCGGCCACGGGCTTCTATCTGGTCGCCAAAGTGGTGAACATCACGGTCGACGAGCAGTATCTCGCCGACGACGGCAAGCCCGATTTGGAGAAGATGCATCTCATCACCTACGACCCCGTGCACATGGGCTACCTGGAGATCGGGCAACGCGTAGGCAACGCCTTTGCCGACGGCAAAGACCTCAAATAAGAAAAAAGAAAAGAAAGGAGTTGGAAGGACGGAGCGGGAACAAGCCCCGACACCTCACTTCCAACTCCTTAAATCAGGTTTTATCCTTAAATGCCGCCACCCTCTTAGATGCCGCACTTCTTGCGGATATCCTTAGGCACAGCGTTCTTGTTGACCATGAAATCCATGGTGTTGGCGACGATGAAGTCCTTGGTCATGTACCAAATGCCCTTGTAGTCGCCGCTCTCGCCCCACGAGTTTTTCACCATATAGTATTCCTTTCCATACTGGTCCTTGGCGATACCAAAGATCTGCATGCCGTGGTCGTCGGTGAGCTCCCAGTTGTCGAAGCGCTGCTGGCGCTGCTCCTGCGTGGGTTTCATCTCAGGCACCTTGCATCCGAGCGAGTCGAGCATGCTCTTCTTCTCGTTCTTCGAGAGCTTGAGCCAGCGTGCCATGTCGGAACCCTCCAGGCCCTGACCCTTCTGGGCATCATAGTTGTAGGCAAGGCCGTTGCGTGTGAAGCCCGGCTCGCTGACGTCGCCGCCCCAAGCCACGGTGTAACCATTCATGACGGCATTGTCGATAATCTTCTGCAGGTATTCGATGGGCACGTTCCATGACAGCGGATAGCGCCAGTTGTCCTGCACCTCCACGGCGAAGGCCGTCCAGAAAGGATGATGGGTGTAAGACGTAAAGGTCACATAATCGTCCCAGTTGAGGCCGAGGCTGGCCGCGAAGCTCTGCGGCGTATAGGTCTTGCCCTCATAGGTGAAGCTCTCCGGGCACTTGCCGAGGTAGGCGTCAAGGATGCCCTGCAGTCCGACCTTCCACTGCGTGGAAAGCTTCGAGGCCGTGCTCTTGGCCACAGCCTCCACGTAAGGCGACAGGACAGCGAAGAACTCATTGAAGTTGTTGAGCGAGTCGCCATAGAGACTGCCGGGGAAAGGCATGGCGTTCTCGGGCACGATGCCATCATGCTGAATGACATAGAGCGGGTCGTAGCAGGAACCGCCCTGCGAGAACTGGCAGTCACCGTGGAGCCGCACGACCTGGATGGCGCGATCCATGTAGGTCTTGTTGGCCACAAACGACTCGCACAGGTCATAAGTCTTGCCCGTGGCCTTGAGGATTTCCGACTCAAAATAGCTCAGCGTGGAATAGTCCCAACACGTGCCGGAGCGGTTCTGGTCCTTGATGCTTGTGATGGGGTTCTCCTTGATGACGGTGAAGACCGGCTTGTTGGGATTGACAGAGTCTTTCTTCTCTGCCGCGTTGGCACCCACCGCGAGCATCGCGAAGAGCGCTAATGTTACGATTTTCTTCATGTAAATGTTTTACTGGTTTGGCAGCCGGCCACCCAAAAGCGCACCGGTCTGCCGCTTTGACAATTTGTTTTATTTGTTATAGTTGTTGACGTTCACTTAGTTGTTGGCGATAAACTCCTCAACCTCCTTGGGATGATAAGGTATGCGGTCCTTGCCCAGGAAGCGGCAACCATCCTTGGTGATGAGCAGGTCGTCCTCAAGGCGTATGCCGCCAAAGTCCTTATAGGTCTCCAGTTTGTCGAAGTTGATAAACTCCTTGCAGTGGCCCGACGCCTTCCAGTCGTCGATAAGAGCCGGAATGAAGTAGATGCCGGGCTCGTCGGTGACGACGAAGCCCTCCTCCAGGCGGCGCCCCATGCGCAGGCAGTTGGTTCCAAACTGCTCGAGGTTGGGACGTGTCTCCTCATCGAAGCCCACGTTGATCTGGTCAAGGCACTCCATGTCATGCACGTCCATGCCCATCATGTGCCCCAGTCCGTGCACCATGAACATGGCATGGGCCCCGGCCTTGACAGCCTCATCGGTGTCACCCTTCATGAGTCCGAGCTCCTTGAGGCGTTCCGTCATCAGGCGGCACACGCCAAAGTGCACGTCCCACCAGCGCACGCCAGGCTTGGCCACGCTCAGCGCATAGTCATGACATTCCTCAACGATGCTGTAGATCTCCAGCTGACGCTGGTCGAAACGGCCACTGACAGGCGTAGTGCGTGTGTTGTCAGAGCAATAGTTGTTGACCGTCTCGGCTCCGGCATCACAGAGCATCAGCTTTCCGGCCTGCAAGGGAGCCGCCGAAGGCGACCCATGCTGGATCTCGCCGTGCTGACTGAGAATGGTGGGGAAGCTGACCATGGCGCCATAGCTGTTGGCAATGCCGTCGATGGTGCCCGCAATGACTTTCTCGATGGCCCCCGGCTTACACATACGCATGGCCGTGGTGTGCATCTGATAGCCGATGACGGCCGCACGCTCCATCTCCTCTATTTCCTGCGGTTCCTTGACAGAGCGCATCTTCACGACCGCCTTGATGAGCGGCATCGACGCTGCTTCCTTCTGCCTGGAGGGATGGATGCCAAGCAGGTCCATGATCTGAATCTTGATGTCGGCGCGATAAGGCGGCAAGAAATGAATCGTGCGCCCTGAGCGTTTTGCGTCCTCGCAGATGCGGGAGAGCTCCCTCATCGGCGCGCTGTTGGCCACGCCCACCTGCGCAGCCATGTCGGCCACACTGTCAACGCTGCCATACCACACAATATCGTCTATCGAAATATCATCGCCGATAAGCGTCTCGCGGTTGTTGTCAATGTCGATTACACCCACGAGGCCATCGCGCTGCTGGCCGAAATAATAGAGGAAAGAACTGTCCTGGCGGAACGGATGATAGCCATTGTTGGGGAAGTTGGCCGGTGAGCCATTGTTGCCAAACAGGACAATGATGCCGTGGCCAACGAGTTGCTTCAGTTCGTGGCGACGGCGGATATAGGTATTCGTATCAAACATAATGGCGTATGATTTAGAATTTTTTGTATGCAAAGATACGACTTTATTATGAAAAAGTAGTTATCTTTGCATTAAAAATAACTAATTGCATGGTAATTGACCAAAACACAGGACTCGTATTGGAGGGTGGCGGCATGCGCGGCGTGTTCACGTCAGGCGTGCTGGACGCTTTCATGAAACACAACCTCTACTTCCATTACGTAGTGGCCGTATCGGCCGGTGCCGGCAACGGCATGTCATACATATCCAGGCAGCCCCGCCGGGCACGCATTTCCAACATCGACTTTCTGGTCCGCTACAACTATATCGGCCTGCGCCATCTGGTCACGCAGGGGTGCATCTTCGACCAAAAGCTGCTCTACGACCGCTTCCCCAACGAGCTCGTCCCTTTCGACTACGACACGTTCTTCAAACATTCGGCCGGATTTGAGGCCGTGACGACCAACTGCCGCACGGGCCTCCCCATGTATCTCAGCGAGACGAGCGGCGACCGTCAGCGCGCCTGCGACATCGTGCGCGCGTCGGGTTCGTTGCCCTATGTGAGCAAGATCACGTGGGTAGACGGCATCCCGATGCTCGACGGCGGCATCGCCGACTCCATCCCCGTGATGCGCAGCATGGAGACCGGCCACAGCAAGAACGTCGTCGTGCTGACACGCAACAAGGGATGGCGCGACGAGAGCAAAGACCGCAAGGTACCCCACTTCGTCTACAAGAACTATCCCCGCCTGCGCGTGGCCTTGAGCCGACGCCACGTGAGCTACAACGAGCAAATCGAGCTCTGCGACGAGCTGGAGGCCAGCGGTCAGATTCTCGTCATCCGTCCCGAGCGTCCCTTGGAGGTACACCGCATCGAGAAGGACACGGCCAAGCTCGAGCGCCTCTATGAGGAAGGCTTCGAGTTGGGCGAGCGGTTCATCGGAAAGCACCTGTGACTCCCATCCTCCATAAGGAGGCCTGCGGACTGCCCCGGGACGCCGCCCATGAGTTTCCTGTCGCGGAGGCAACCATTTCCGCCGTGAGAAGCGGGCGTGAAGCTGGAGCCGGGCAGAACCTTCCCTTCTGCCATGAGGAAGGAATCGAAGAGGACAGTCGGCAACAATTGCGTAATGCAACCGTATCCCACGATCTTAGTCAAAATAGCAGACAATGACCTTTTGTGTTAACGGCCGATTTCTTTGAAAGGGAGATTGGTTTGTTACTGACAAGAGGCCATCTGCCACTGGTGCGGCCCCGCGCGAATGGTGGCGCGGGGCCTGATATGGAAGCAGGAGACAGCCACCTGCAATTGGTGTCCGTCTCCTGCCCGGTTGTTTCTGTGGTGATGAGGAAGCCCTCCTAAGGAGAGAGGCGTCACTTCATGTAGAACTCCAACGTGCCGCCGCGCATGATGTCGGCATAGTCGATGTACCAGCGGTCGAGCTTCTTGCCGTTGAGCATGACGCGCTTGATGTGCCGGCGCTTCACCGAGTTGCCGTGGGCCACGATGCGGAACGTGCCGCCCGGAACCTTGATGGAGGCCTCGTCGACGACGGGCGAGCCGAACCAGAAGCGACCTCCGGCGGGCTCTACCTGATAGATGCCCATGGCCGAGAGCACATACCAGGCACTCATCTGTCCCACGTCCTCGTTGCCGGGCAGCCCCTCAGGGCCGGTGGTATACATTTCGTCCATCACCTGCCTGACGATGTCGGCAGTCTTGGCGGGCTCGCCGAGCATGGTGTAGAAGTAAGCCGTGTGATGACTGGGCTCGTTGCCGTGCGCATACTGCCCGATGAGCCCCGAGATGTCGGGCGTGGCTTGGTCGCCGATGGCCTCGTCGTAGGTGAAGAGCGAGTCAAGTTTGACGAGTAGCTCCTTCTTCGAGCCAAACATTTTGACGAGTCCGTCGAGATCATGCGGCGTGAGGAACGTGTACTGCCAAGCGTTTCCCTCAGTGTAGTCGTCGCCTCCAGCCTGCTGGTGCACGGGATCGAACGGCGTTCGGAAGCTTCCGTCGACACTCTTGGCGCGGACAAAGCGTGTCACGGGATCGAAAAGAGTCTGCCACTGGTGCGAGCGTTTCTCATAGAGACGGTAGTCGGCATCACGGCCGAGCGTGCGGGCGGCCTGCGCCAGCGCCCAGTCGGCTATGTCGTACTCCATCTCATAGGCCACGTTCTCGTGATTCATCTTCTCATAAGGTATGTATCCATACTCGCGGTGCTCCTTGATGCCGCGCTCGTCAATGTTGGTGCTTTCCACCATCGCGCGGTAGGCGGCCTCGCGGTCGAATCCCTTGAGCCCTTTCGTGATGGCATCAGCTATGACGGGTATGGCAGGATAGCCCACCATGCAATTGGTCTCGCAGCCCATGAGATGCCACACGGGCAACTTGCCTTGCTGGCGATGGATATTGATCATCGTGTTGATGATGTCGGCGTTGAGCTCCGGGTCGATGATGGTGAGCAGCGGATGCTCGGCGCGATAGGTGTCCCAAAGGCTCAGCGTGGTGTATTGACGTCCTGTGCCGGCGTGCACACGGTGGTCGGCACCATAATAGCTGCCATCGGCATCAGAAAATTCTGATGGGGCGAACATCGTGTGATAGAGAGCGGTGTAGAAAATCTGCTTCCCCGTCTCGGAGGCCTTCACGTCGATGCAGCCCAAAGCATCGTTCCATTGACGCACGGCGGCATCGCGCACGGCGGCAAAGTCGAAGCCCGTGGGCAGTTCGGCTTGCAAGTTGCGGGCTGCGCCATCGCATCCCGTCGACGAGAGAGCCACCTTCACCAGTATCTGCTCGCCCTGACGCGTGCTGAAGTCGGCCCGGCCGTAGATGCTCTTGCCCGTGGCCAGCGTGCCTCCGGCCTCACGGCCGTCGCTGATGAGATGGAACTTGGTGAACGGCTTGGAGAAGACGGCACGGAAGAAGACGCGCTCGTCGACGGCCCAGCCCGTGCTGTAGCGGTAGCCCTCAATGGTGTGGTCGTCGACGACACGAATGCACGACTCTATGGGACGGTCCCAGTTGCCGCCGTTGACAAGGTCGAAGACGATGCCGGCGTTGTCGGCCTGCGGGAAAGTATAGCGATGCAAGCCCACATGCGAGGTGGTCGTCATCTCGGCCTCGATGCCATAGCGTGTGAGATGGGTCTTATAGTAACCGGGACTGACGGTCTCCCGGCTCTTGTCCTGATACGACCAGAGGCCGCTGCCCTCGGTGGTGTCGCCACGGCTGTAGACGGGCGAGCCCGTGACAGGCATGACGGTGACGTCGAGCAGGTCGCCGCAGCCCGTGCCGCTGAGGTGCGTATGAGAGAAGCCGATGACGCTGCGGTCGGTGCTGTGATAGCCCGAGCACCAGTCCCAGCCCTGCGTTACGTTGGTGGGACCGAGCTGCACGTAGCCAAACGGCACGTTGGCACCCACGAAAACATGGCCATGCCCGCCGCTGCCAATGAGCGGATCCACATAGTCGACGGGCTGCTGGGCCCCGAGCGGTGTGGCGGCGAGCCACATCAAGCAAGAGAAAAACGATAGTTTGTTCATTGTTCGGATAGATGGATTGTTGGTTTGATGGATGCAAAGATACAAAAAACGAAATGCTTCTGCAAGTTTTCCCGCACCGTTTTTCCACTCCCCGTTTTTTTCTTTTTCGTCGCCCGCCGTCAATTTTCCCTCGCCGATATTCTTTATTTCGTTCAAAAACCACTACCTTTGCACCTATGCGAATAGACATCATCTCCGTCCTTCCCGAGATGCTGGAAGGCTTTGTCAACACATCCATCCTCGGACGAGCCCAGAAAAAGGGGCTGGCCGAGATTCACGTGCACAACCTGCGCGACTACACACGCGACAAGTGGCGCCGTGTGGACGACTATCCCTACGGCGGATTCGCCGGCATGGTGATGCAGTGTGAGCCCATCGACCGATGCATCAGCGCCCTGAAGGCCGAGCGCGACTACGACGAGATCATCTTCACCAGCCCCGACGGCGAGCGCTTCGACCAGCCCATGGCCAACGAGCTGTCGATGCGGAAGAACCTGCTCATCCTCTGCGGCCACTACAAAGGCATCGACCATCGCGTGCGCGAACATCTTATTACAAAGGAAATATCCATCGGCGACTACGTGCTCACGGGTGGCGAGCTTGCCGCGGCCGCCATTGCCGACAGCGTGGTGCGGCTGGTGCCCGGCGTCATCGGCGACGAACAGAGCGCGCTGAGCGACAGTTTCCAGGACGGCCTGCTCTCTGCGCCCGTCTACACGCGGCCCGCCGACTACAAAGGATGGCGCGTGCCCGACATCCTGCTCAGCGGAAACGAGGGCAAAATCAAGCAGTGGGAGATGGAACAGGCACTGGAACGCACCAAGCGTCTGCGCCCCGACCTGCTGGAAGAGAAATGAGAAAACAACGCTCTTTCCCCAAGAACGAACGGGGAGAGACCGCCGAAAACAGACAGGAAACCATACAACCGCTCTTTTGCGGGACCAAGCCCCGAGTGAGAAAAATCACCCCGCAGCTTGCAAAAGGCCATCCCCGGCATTGTCGGAGATGGCCTTTTGGCATCCAAGTAACGGCTACTTGAAGCGTCAAAGACGGTCTCTTGCACGCCGAAAAGCCTATTTTCTCCCACCGATTGACGGCTACCCGTCACGACAAGACACGAAAAGGAGGAACATGTCTGCCCCCTCCTGCCCTGCGGGGACAACAAATCTGTCTGTCATCTCCCAAATTACCATCAAAAAAGAAGACACAAGCGCGACAGCCCGTCTCCGCCCCGCCCTCCACAGGAAGAGCCAAGGCAGCCGGCCGAAAGCGCGCGCCTGGCCACAGTCGGTCAGACTGCGCCCCACCCGCTCCATGCAACGCGGCCGTCACAAAAGAGTTAACATCCACAAAATGAATGGTTAAAATGACTTTAATGATATGGCCGTTACAGATTATTTTTAGTATTTTTGCAGGTTGAAAATTCTAAGGTTAGTATGAAGGAGAAGCAAACATCACCCAACGAACATAACATGGGGGCAAACAACCCCGAAGAAGGAGAACGGCAGAACCCGTTCTTCGTGGCCTACGGCACGCCGCACGACACCGTGCCTTTCGACCGCATCCGCACCACCGACTACGAGGAAGCCTTCATGGAGGGCATCCGCCGCGACGACGAGATGACGGACAAGATTGTCAACGATCCGGCCGAACCCACCTTCGACAACACACTCATACGCATAGACACCACAAAAGGCGAGCACTACTACGATCTCCTGGGACGCGTGTCGAACGTTTTCTCGTGCATGCTCTCGGCAGAGACCAATGACGACCTCGACGCCTTGGCCCAGAAGATGAGTCCCATCCTGACCAAGCACGCCAACGACATCAGCCTCAACCGCCGGCTCTTCGAGAAAATAAAGCACGTGCACGATCATCACCGGCCGCTCACGCCGGAGGAGCAGATGCTTCTCGACACCACCTACGACGGCTTCGTGCGTTCGGGCGCACTGCTCGACGAGGACGGGAAGGCGCGGCTGCGCGAGCTGACGGAGAAGAGCGACATGCTCGCCCTGCAGTTCTCGCAGAACCTGCTCAAGGAGAACAAACGCTTCGAGCTGCACATCACCGACGAAGAGCAGCTCGACGGACTGCCCGAGACGGCACGTGACGCGGCGGCACAGGCAGCACAGGAGCGTGGCAAAGACGGATGGCTGTTCACGCTCGACCAGCCCAGCTACGGGCCTTTCATGACCTATTCGACCCAACGCGACCTGCGCAAGCAGATGTACATGGCCCGCAACACCGAGTGCATCCACGGCGACGAGCTCGACAACCGGGAGATCTGCCGGCAGTTGGTCAACCTCCGGCGCGAGCTGGCACAGCTATTGGGCTACGACACCTATGCCGACTACGTGCTGAAGCACCGCATGGCCGGCAACACAGCCAACGTCTACAAGTTGCTCGACAATCTCATTGCCGCCTACAAGCCATCCGCACAGAAGGAAGTGGAGACCGTGGAGCAGATGGCCAAGGCCCAACCGGACGGCAAGGACAACGCCGGGATGGAGCCGTGGGACTTCAGTTTCTACAGCCATAAGCTGCAAATGGAACGCTACAACCTTGACGCGGAGATGCTGCGGCCCTACTTTGAGCTAGGCAAGGTCATCGACGGTGTCTTCGGACTGGCCACACGCCTCTACGGCATCACCTTCCGTGAGAACAAGGACATACCGGTCTACCACCCCGACGTGAGAGCCTACGAGGTGTTCGACGAGGACGGAAGCTATCTGGCCGTGCTCTATGCCGACTTCCACCCACGCAAAGGAAAACAGGGAGGCGCATGGATGACAGAGTTTCAGGGACAATGGATTGACCACAAGGGCAACAACGTGCGCCCGCACGTGTCGCTCGTGATGAACCTCACCAAGCCCACGGCCGACAAACCCGCACTGCTGACACTCGGCGAAGTGGAGACTTTCCTCCACGAGTTCGGTCACGCCCTGCACGGCATGTTCGCCAACACGCGCTTCGAGAGTCTCTCGGGCACCAGCGTGTGGTGGGACTTCGTGGAACTGCCCAGCCAGTTCATGGAGAACTATGCCGTCGAGAAGGACTTCCTGCGCACCTTCGCCTTCCATTATCAGACAGGCGAGCCCATTCCCGACGACCTCATCGGGCGCGTCGTCAGAAGCCGCAACTATCTGGCTGCCTACGGCTGCATGAGGCAAGTGAGCTTCGGACTGCTCGACATGGCCTACTACACCCGGCAGAAACCGTTTACGGCCGACATCATTTCTTTCGAGAAAGACGCATGGAAGGACGCCATCGTCATGAGGCAACTGCCCGACACATGTATGACCACTCAGTTCTCACACATCATGGCGGGCGGCTACGCGGCCGGCTACTACAGCTACAAATGGGCCGAAGTGCTTGATGCCGACGCCTTCAGCGTGTTCAAGAAGAACGGAATCTTCGACCGCAGGACCGCACAACGCTTCCGCGAATGCATTCTCTCGAAAGGCGGAACCGAGCATCCGATGACACTCTACAAGCGATTCCGTGGACAAGAGCCCACCATCGACGCCTTGCTCGAAAGAGACGGCATAAAGACAGAAGAGGAAAAGAAAGCATAAGAAGACAGGGCAGGCTGTACCCAACCTGCACAAACGAGATATGGAGAAAGACAAGAAGAGCGCCAAACAGTACGCACTGGACCGCCGCTACCTACGCATGGCGGCCATCTGGGCGGAAAACTCCTACTGCAAGCGCCGCCAAGTGGGGGCTCTTGTGGTGAAGGACAAGATGATAATCTCCGACGGATACAACGGAACGCCGAGCGGATTTGAGAACATCTGCGAGGACAGTAACGGCCTCACCAAGCCTTACGTGCTGCACGCCGAAGCCAACGCCATCACCAAGCTGGCACGGTCGGGCAACAACTCAGACGGCGCAACGCTCTACGTGACGGCATCGCCCTGCATCGAATGCTCCAAACTCATCATCCAAGCCGGCATCAAGCGCGTCATCTACGGGGAGCCCTACCGCCTCAGCGACGGCATCGAACTGCTTGAGCGGGCCGGCATCGATGTCGAATACATTCCAATCAACGACAATCATCATGAATCAGAATAAGACCAACCGTTTCATGCCGGTCATCATGGCGCTGTGTGTCGTCATGGGCATCTTCATCGGATCGTTCCTGGCAAACCACTTCTCGGGCAACCGCCTAAACATCATAGGGTCAGGCAGCAACAAGCTCAACAACCTGTTGCACATCATCGACGACCAATATGTCGACGAAGTCAACATCGACTCGCTCGTCGACATGTCCATCCCCAAGATTCTGGAGGAGCTCGATCCGCACTCAGTCTACATGAGTGCCAAGGAGGTGGAGACCGAGAACGACGTACTGAAAGGCTCCTTCTCAGGCGTAGGCATCGAGTTTGTCATCCGTCAAGACACCATTCACGTGCAAAACGTCATACAGAACGGACCGGCAGAGCGTGCCGGACTGCTGGCCGGCGACAAGATTGTGAGCGTCGACGGAAAACCGTTTGTGGGCAAGCAAGTCACCAACGAAGAGGCCCAACACCGCCTGAAAGGCCCCAAGGACACCAAGGTGAAGATCGGCGTGGTCAGATACGGACGGCCGGAAATCAAATACTTCACCGTAACGCGTGGTGACATACCGACCAAGAGCGTCACGGCCGCATACATGATAGACGACAGCACGGGCTATATCAGGATAAAGAACTTCGGCGAGAACACCTATACGGAACTGATTGTGGCCCTGGCCGGCCTGTCGCAGGAAGGCTTCAGCAACCTGGTCATCGACCTGCGCGACAACACTGGCGGCTACCTAAAGAGCGCCGTGCAGATCGCCAACGAGTTTCTGCCCAAGAACAAGCTCATCGTCTATACCGAAGGACGCAAGGCCCCACGCCAGGAATACCGCAGTGACGGCCGCGGCGCCTATCAGCAAATACCACTCGTAGTGCTCATCAACGAGGTGTCGGCATCGTCTTCCGAGATTTTCGCCGGCGCCATGCAGGACAACGACCGTGCCACCATCATCGGCCGGCGGTCGTTCGGCAAGGGTCTTGTGCAGCAACAGATCGGATTCCCCGACGGAAGCATGATACGGCTGACCATCGCACGCTACTACACGCCGTCAGGACGATGCATACAGAAGCCTTACACAGCCGGCGACGACGCAGGCTATGCCATGGATCTCGTCGCACGCTACAACCACGGAGAGTTCTTCTCGCAAGACAGCATCAAGCATACAGGCCCGGCCTACCATACAGGCATCGGCCGATTGGTCTACGGCGGAGGCGGCATCACGCCCGACATATTCGTGCCCGAGGACACAAGCAGCGTCACCTCCTACTACAAGATGGCCGTCACAAGCGGTCTCATCCTGCAGTTTGCCTTCGACTACACCGACCGACACAGGCAGCAGATGGCCGATCTCGACAAGATGGAGACGCTTGCGGCCTACCTCAAGAAGCAAGACATGGTGGAGAAGTTTGCCAGTTATGCCGACAAGCATGGCCTCAAGCGGCGCAACCTGCTCATCCGCAAGAGCCGGTCGCTGCTGGAACGCTTCATCAACAGCCGCATCATCTACAACATGCTCGATGAGCTGGCCTGGACAGAATATATAAATCTCGACGATCCCGCTATCGGGAAGGCCCTGCAAGTGTTTAAGGAGGAGACGGCTTTTCCGAAGAAGCCGGCCACGCTGAAGAGATAACCAACCGGCTGAAAGTCATGGACAAGCAAGAGTTGCGCCGGCTGATAAGGGAGCGGAAGCGGCGTTTCACCACGCAAGAGCTGCAAAGCATGTCGTCGTCAGTGGTCCGGCGCTTGCTGGCTCACCCACAGGTGAAGGCTGCCGGCACGGTGATGTGTTATTATTCGCTGCCCGATGAGGTCGACACACATGGGCTTGCCGATGAGCTGAGACGCCAAGGCAAGCGCGTGCTGTTGCCGGTGGTGCTCGCCGACGGGCAGATGGAACTGCGCGAATATACGGGAACGGAGAGCATGAATGAGGATCAATACCACATTCTGGAACCATCAGGCGCGCCATTCACGCGGCTTGACGACATCGGCGTGGCCCTCATTCCCGGCATGAGCTTTGACGACGCGGGCCACAGGCTCGGACGCGGCAAGGGCTACTACGACCGTTTCCTCTGCCGCCTGCCACAGCTATACAAGATAGGTGTCTGCTTCGATTTCCAAAAGATGAAAAAAATACCTCATGACGCACACGACGTCATGATGGATGAGATCATCTAATAGAAATGGATGAGTTCGTCTAATAGAAGCGGATGTCGGTGATGATGTCGGCACCGACGGCCGCATTGAGGCGCTTGACCAACTGCGACCGCATCATGGTGAGGTCCTGACGAAGTGCAGGATTTTGTATTTTCACCCACAACACTTGGTCCTTAATGAATTTCTGAGCCGTATAGCGCTCTACGGCAGCCCCCACTACTTGCCCCCACGCGTCAATGAGGCGCTTCTGCAAAAGCGGCGTTTCAAGTCCTTCCTGTCGCAGAAGTTTCTGCAGAATGGCGGAAAGAGGCAAGACTTCACGTTTAAACATTGCTTTGATGAATTAGGAGTGAACAGAGACTGTATCAAGACTCGGACGGCGAAAACAGCCCATCATTGACATGAAAGAGCTTGTAGTCGAAAGCCGAATGCCTGAGGATGCTGTCAAGATGGTCACGGTTGGTGTCGGTGATGAAGATTTGACCGAAACGCTCACCGGCCACCAGCCTCACTATCTGCTCCACGCGACCGGCATCGAGCTTGTCGAAGATGTCGTCGAGCAGCAGCAGGGGCGTCGTCTTGGAGGCCGTGCGGCACAGAAAGTCAAACTGCGCCAACTTCAAAGCAAGCACGAAGGTCTTGCTTTGACCCTGACTTCCCTCACGTTTCATCTGATAACCGTCGATCAGCATCTCCAAATCGTCGCGGTGGACACCATGAAGCGAATAGCCGACAGCACGGTCTTTGAAACGGTCACGCCGGATTACCTCCAGCAAAGGCCCGCGTTGACAATGGGAGAGATAGTTGAGCGTCACCTGTTCCTTACCTTGCGAAATGGTCTCATAGATTTGCTGGAACACGGGAACAAGCTCCCGCACAAAAGCATCACGCTTTTGATAGATCCGTTCACCGTTCTCAGCCATCTGTTGCTCCCATATCTCCATGAGCTGCAGGTCGGGCTCGTCCTCCATACGCAACAAGGCGTTGCGCTGTTGAAGCGCTTTATTATAGTTGGACAAGGCTTCTATATATCCGTGATCATACTGCGAGATGACCACATCCATCAGTTTGCGACGCTCCTCACTGCCTCCGTCGATAAGCATCGTGTCTGAAGGCGACACAAAGACAAGCGGAATCAGACCAATATGCTGCGACAAGCGCTTGTATTCCTTCTTGTTGCGCTTGAAATGCTTCTTCACGCCACGCTTCATTCCGCAGTAGATGTCTTCCTCCTCACCGCTATCGCTCTCATAAATGCCCTCTACGACAAAGAAATCCTTGTCGTGCATGATGACCTGCGAGTCGACCGGGTTGTAACAGCTTTTACAAAAGGACAGATAGTAGACGGCATCCAAGAAGTTGGTCTTCCCCACCCCGTTCGGTCCGATGAGGCAATTCATCTTCGGCGAGAGTTCCAGACTGGCCTCCCGGATGTTCTTATAATTGATGATGGATATTCTCTTCAATATCATAATTGATGCAAAGTTACATCAAACGGCCGACATGACAAAATCAAAAAAACAGTTTTTGCTTTTTGATAACTCAGAGCATGTTCTCCCTCTTGTGGGAAAGTTGCGGCAAATCAGTCACAAAAACGAAAAAAGTAGGGAATAAATTTCAATATGTGCGATAAATTCTGTAATTTTGCGACGCAATATGTAGATATAAAAATAAAGCAAAATAAATAAATGGCAAACAACAAGAATCAGGCTCTTGACGTCAATGAGAGCCTTAACAAGTCTGAGGCTTTCGTTAGCAAGAACAAAAAGCCTATCATCATTGCAGTATGCGCAATCGTCGTAGTGTTGCTGGGTTGGTTCCTTTACAGCCAGTATGTAGCTGCCCCACGGGAAGACAAAGCAAGCACGGAGCTGGGCAAGGGACAGCAATACTTCATGGCCAACCAGTTCGACAAGGCGCTCAACGGTGACGGAGCCGGCTATGCCGGATTCAAGAAGATTGCCGACGACTACAGCGGAACCGACGCTGCCAACCTGGCCAAGCTCTATGCCGGCATCTGCGAGGCCAATCTGGGCAAATGGAATGAGGCTGTCAAGGATTTGGAGAGCTTCGATACCGCCGACGACGCCATGGTGAGCCCGCTCGCCATCGACGCACTCGGCAACGCTTACGCCCACACCAATCAGCTTGACAAGGCCGTAGACATGTTCAAGAAGGCTGCCTCCATGGCCGACGGCAAGTCGAAGGACGGCTACAACAACACCGTCTCGCCACGCTTCCTGCTGCAAGCCGGCGAGATTCTGGAATCACAGAACAAGAAAGATGAGGCTTTGAAAATCTATCAGGACATCAAGAATAACTATGCCAACGCCTATGTCGTGCAGACAGGCCAGATAGATGCCTACATTGAACGTGCCTCCAAATAAAAGACAACAAGGAAGATGAGACCTTGCCGCCAACCACGGGACAAGGAGCAATCAACAAGCAATATGGCAACAGCACTTCATCATTTGTCCGACTACGACTCAAACCAGGTGCCTGACGCAAGCAACATGTGCTTCGGTATCGTAGTGTCGGAATGGAACCCGGAGATTACGGGAGCCATGCTGAAAAGCGCGGTGAGCACGCTCGAAAAGCATGGAACTCTGCCCGAGAACATTCATGTGAAAACCGTTCCCGGAAGCTTCGAACTCATCTACGGCGCCCAACAGATGACCAAAAACGACGGTTTTGATGCCGTCATCATACTGGGAAGCGTCATCAGAGGCGAGACTCCTCACTTCGACTACATCTGTCAAGGGGTCACCTACGGCATCGCAAAGCTCAACGCCACGCAGAACATCCCCGTCATCTACGGCTTACTGACCACCGACAACTTGCAACAGGCCAAGGACAGAAGCGGCGGCAAGCTGGGAAACAAGGGCGATGAATGTGCCATCGATGCCATCAAGATGGCTAAATTCTAAGAAAGGAAGCGGACAAATTATCCGAAAGCATAAAGAATCGGCTTTCCAAAAGCACAACAAAAAGCAGGAGGCAGACACCACGAAACGGATGTCTGCCTCCTGCTTTTATATCCCAATCGCGACTTGCGTCACAATGCAGCCTCGGCTGTCAGCGTTCGATCAAGAACCGTATAACGTTCTTTTGGAAAGCAGTTAACGCGCATTCGCAATGCAAACAACGGTTCTTTGGAAACGGTCAACAATCCGTTCAAAGGATAGTTAACGGTCGCTCAAAAGCCGCTGTCTTGCAGACTCGAACGCAGGAGGGCACTTCCCTTGCAGGCACATGTTGACAAAGCTGTTGGCCACAACCTCTATATCGTCGAGATCCACGCCCTTCTCGCGCTTCACCTCCTTGCCCAACGTAACCTGCCAGGTTGACTTGAAGCAGCTGTCTTCGGCTCCCATATACGCCTCATCCGACTTCGGCACCTTGATCACCTTATAGGCGATGGGGCTTTTTGACGGCACCGGAGTCATGTCCAGCATCATGTCGTAAGCCATCTTGAACTGTTCGCGATATTTGCCCGTACCGGGAAACATCTCGTTAATGACCGGAATGAGCTCATCGAGCTCATAGGCCTGGAGAAAAGTCATCAATATCATAAGTCCTTCTTGTTTTGATCTATTCTTCTGCCTCACCATCATCTTCCACGTCCTCATCCCGGGAGGCGTTTCCGGCAGAGGCCTCATCCTCTTCGTCCGACGTGTCGAGTTTCTGGTCTTTCTGAATGGTCAAGCCTCCCATGGCCGACACCTTCAGCGTGAAAGGCACATACTCGTCGCTCACCATCTGGTTGGGAGCACCCACGCTGACGGCAAAATTGAGCGTGTTGCCTGTCGCTTCCACAAGCACGATGCTGTATAACACACTGTTCTTATAGAACGACGGATCCACATAACGCTTGAAATCACTCTTTGTAAAAGTACGATTATAAAACTCTGAGCCGTCCTTGCGCAGCACACGAATGCTGATTTTGTTGTCATAATACTTATTGCCGTTGGCATCAGTAGCCAGCGGAAGCGATGCATCAGCCGTGCGACTGATGGTTACGCCATAGGCAGAGCCTTTCCAATCGACATTTCGGGTCTGCGAGAAGTCGCCCACCTTCTTTGTGGTTTTCGGCTTCACCGCCTCCTTCTTGTGCACCACGATAGTGCGTTCTTCCTTCTTGCCGCCACACGATGCCATTACCAGCAGGGCAACAGCCGCAAAGATTGTCAAGCCGCTTTTATTCATTGGTTTGTATTATTTTGCTTACAAAGGTAGCAAAAAAAGATGAAAGCCACACATAAAATGGGCACCTTCGTCACCGAAGATGCCCACAATTCATACCTATGCACCTGAATATCAATCTTTCTCCTCGCTATTTTTCTGTCTGCCTGCCTGTCCCTGCGACCGCGTTTGGCGCATCTTCGAACGGTCAGACTCATATTTCTTATATTGATCGTCTGTCAAAATCTTCTTCAGCTGCTTGTCGTAAGCCTCCATGCTTTCCCTCATCTGCTTCATGTCCGGCCGCTGACCATCCCTCCGGAACCCTTCCGGACGTGGGCGCTGACCATCGGCTCGACGCTGTCCGCCATTCTGAGGACGCTGTGGCCGTGCCTGCAAGGAATCTTTTCCTAATCCCTGTCCGCCGCGTCTGCCACCCCGCCGCGACCCTGCCATCATCGGCAGCTTGTCAGCATACTCGGTGTTCAGCTGCAGCAACTTGGTCTTCTGCTTGTCGTTCAAGCCATAACGCTGGGCAAACCCATTCGTCCTGCGCTGTATCATCTCCGTTTTGTCAAACTTGGGTCTCTGCCCCTGTTGCTCATTTGCGTCCTGAGCCATTGCGGTTGCCGACATCATCATTGCGGCAATCATCATCATCATCATTTTTCTCATAACTCTGTAACTTTTTAAAAACAGTTGATAATCGAATTATTTACATTATATCAGATGCAGGAAAGGGGACAAAGTTTAATCATTCAACATTTTTTTTATCTTTCTCCTAACGGTTTGACATATTTTTATTACCTTTGTCCCAAACATCCGCACATACAGGAATGAGATTACACCTATTATTATATATAGGGCTTCTATGCGCTTCCCTCATGCTGACGGCCTGCTTGGGAAAGGCAGAGAAGGAAGAGACAGTCGCCACGATCGACACGGTTCCGATGATGGTGATGCAGATTCGCAAGTGCTCACGCCTCTACACGGCCGAATGCCACCTGCACAAGATCGTCACACATGATGACGTGAAGACCATGAAAGGCTCGTTCATGAACCACGACTTTGACGTCAAGCTTCCTTTCGGAGCGCGAAAGGTGGCCATACCGATGGATGCCACGGTAAAGGCTTATATCGACTTCGACGGTTTCTCCGAAAAGAACATCCGCCGAAAAGGCCGGAAAATAGAGATCATTCTGCCCGACCCACAGCTCGCCCTTACCAGCACGCGCGTCGATCATAAAGGAGTGAGAACGTATGTGGCCACCCTGCGCAGCAATTTCACCGATGAGGAGCTCTCCCGTTTCGAGCAACAAGGACGCGAAGCCATCATTGACGACATCCCACAACTAGGCATATTGGAACAGGCACGCGTCAGCGCGACACGCATTCTCGTCCCCATGCTCACCCAAATGGGCTATGAGGAAAGTGACATAACCATCACTTTCCGAAAGGAAAAATTCTCCCTCGACGACATCAAGCAAATGACCCGACAATGAACAACACCCACTCTTCCCATCCTTTACGCCACTTCCGGCTGCCCCCAAGGTTGCTGCTTGCCGCCATCATCATCATCGTGCTGCTGACGCTCATCATCTGCCTCGTGCAGACATGCAAGCATACAAACAACCACATAGAGATAGCACAGAACGAGAAAATAGACATCACGCCGACCCAAGTGCGCTCTTTGGAAGACATCGGCGAGTGGGAATTCCTGTCAATTGCCGACGAAGAGCTCGTCGACACCATGCGGCGAGGTTTCTTCAGCGACAGCCGGCTGGTCAGAATCTATTATGGAACCGTCCGTTTGGGCATCAACATGCACGAGGTTGCCCCTGACTGGATTACGATGGATCAAGACACGGTGAAGGCGGTTCTGCCTCCCATCAAGATACTTGACAACGACTTCATCGACGAGGCACGCACCAAATCGTTCTATGAGGAAGGCGACTGGAGCAATGACGACCGTGAGAGGATGTACCACAAAGCACGCCGCGTGATGCTGACACGCTGTCTGACGCCGTCCAACATCAGGAGCGCCGAGCAGAACGCCTGCCTACAGATGACAGCCCTACTCCACTCCATGGGCTTTGAGTTTGTAAAAGTAAGGCTCAGCGGGCAAAAAGAGCATCAGATATAATACTCTCGCCGAGTCGACAAGGCCAGCCCGGAGCGCATACTTAACGGATCAGAACGTCATGCGCACCATGAAGCGGATGGCATTTTTGTTAGCTGTCGGCAAATTGGTATAGTTGACGCGGTGCACAAACTCCACGTGCAGAAGTTTGAAAATGTTGTGCACACCGGCGATGAGCTCCACATAAGGCTTCTTCGGATCCATCACATAGATACCCTCCGGGAACTGCATGAGCGTGTGATCGCCGGCATTCTGCTCCAGCGTGGGATTGTTCTTGTCGGTCAGTTTGCCCCACAACACCTTGGCACCAAAATACTCACGCCATTTCAACTTCTTCAACAGCGGCACACGGTTGAATATCTTTCCATTGAGATCCCAGCTCACATCGAGGCTCGCATAGCGGTCGTTGAGGAACTCCATGTTGTTGATCAAGTTGAAAGTCTCGTCCTCCACAATGTAGCTTAGGTTGGCAGCCGGCATGCAAAGTAGGATATAAGGCACCTTGTTCCACTGCGCCCCCGCCTTCAGATGCGTGTCGATTTTTCCCCAAGACCCCATCCAGAATCGCTTATAGATATGCGCTTCTGTCATATTATACCGATAGTCGCCCCCGAGGAAGCCCTTGAAGCCGATGCTGTGGCCAAGCGTAAACACCGGCGCATCCAGGTTGATGGGCAAGCGGCGTTGCTTGGTGTTGATATAGGTGCGGCCCGGTGCCAGCTCCACCTCAAAATGAAGCTCCGTGGTGCGCAACTTCCCATTGTGTATATAGTTGCCGGCGTCACCCTTGGTCTGAGCCGCCAGAAAATCATTGAGCGATGCCTGCCCGGCCGCTATGTCGGCCAGCGTCTGGAAAGCCATGCGTCCGGCCGCCTCGTTCTGCTCCGTTTTCAGCCCCATCGTCCATTTCAGTCCGCCTTCGTCTTCCCATTCAAACTGTAGCAGCTGTCGGTTGTAGAACATCATCTTGTCGACCGTAGCCCACTTGAAAGCCGTGAACACATTGTCCTTATCGGTGTGCACGAACTTGTCTGACGGCGACATGACATCATAAGTCGACGTGAGAGAAAGCGTGCGCTTGGGAAACTCGCGCGGCAGATATTCCTTCTTGTTGAACGAATAGATCAGATCCGCCTTATAGTAATTCTTCTTCGATTCCCAACCACGCGCATAATAGCCGCTGAGGAACCAGTGCTTGTTCAGATTAGCCGTTGTCTGTGCGCTCAGTCGCGTGCGGAAGCCATCGATGAAGTTCTTGGTTATCATCGTGTTGATAGGTCCGATGTCGACCTTGCTGGGGTGCTTCCCGTCGCCGGTCTCAACGAAATTCTCGATGAGAGCCTTGGCAGCGAAAAGTATATACTTGAAACCTTTCTGCTGTTCCATGCGGTGTATGAAAGCATCCATTGAGCTCTCGCTCTTGGTCAGCTCCACCGTGCGATACTGATTCCAAAAGTTGTCACCACGCATCATGGCATCCGCTTCCTTCTTCACCTTGGCCTTGCCCTTGAAGAGCTGCTTGGGGATGGGGTCGAAAGCATATTCGCTCAAGCGCGTCGTGCGCACCACGAGTGCTTTAGTGAGGAATTTGGCCACTGACATCTCCACCCACATATCGTCGGTCGTGAGTGCCCACTCGCCGTTAGGAAGCTTCGAGTATTCCTGCGTGACGTGCAGGTTGTCGACGAAGTTGACATCGCTGCGCTTGGGGATAGTCAGATCACACCGCTTGACGTGCAACGTCGAGTCGGCCAGTATGTAGAGTTCTCCCCGGAAGCCGAAGTCCTGCTGGTTGTTGGGGATGAACTGCAAGTGATAGCACAGGTCGCCACCCACATAGACCGTGTCTTCTATATAATAACGGTAAAACGATATGGCCGTCTTGCCTATCGGGCTGACGAAAGGATATTGCAACAGACGCACATAGTCGTCGTAGATGTCAACGTCAGTGAAGACATCCTTAGCCGCCACATTGATGATATCGCCGGTCTGTATGACTTGGTTGACACCTGTCGAGTTCTGACCCAGAATGATATTCTTCTCATCTTTCGGATCTTTTCGGTAGACATGCCTCGTCACGGTCTCGTCGACCGAGAGCGGCAAGATGAGCTTGTTGTTGACCGGACTGGTCTCCACCTGATTGAGTAGCCATTGCTTACCGGCAAAGAAGCCACTGTCGAGGTCGCCGGGCTTGATGTCGTTAATGGCCAGCGTGAGCTTCTGATACTTGTTATATTGCAGATAATCGTGGTTTTCCAAGTCCGTCTTCTTCTTGGCCGCGATGACACGCCGCATCAGCTCCACCGCCGGATTGTCCTTGCGCGAATAGCGGCCGCGGTGAGCAGTGACCTTCACCTCGGAAAGCGTGCGGCTTTCAGGTTGCAGGCGCACGTCGAGCCTGCTCTTGGTGGCACTGGTAATCTTGATACGTTTCGACTCGTAGCCGACGGCCGAGAATGTCAGATACCATCCGTTGTGGCGCTCTATGCTGTAATGACCGAGCGCGTCGCCGCTCACTGCGATGTGATTGCCTTTATAGGACACGCCCGGAAACATCAGGGTGTCTTTGGTCTGCGCGTCAATGACATAGCCCTCGATGCGCTGAGCCCCCACCGGCAGCGCCATCAGCAATAGCACGGCCAGCAGCATGTATGTCAATGCAGTTGTCTTCATAACAATTGACTCAAATCAGTAATAACCCTGTCGGGCAAAGTCTCATCAAAGGTCTCGTCGGTCCAGCCCTCTCCCTTCATCCAAACGGCATGACAGCCGGCTTCCAGCGCGGGTTCGATGTCCTTTTGGAAGCTGTCGCCCACGACGACGGTCTCGTCAGGCCGCATGTTCAGCGCCTCGACGCCGAGCGTGAAAATCTTCGGGTCAGGCTTACGCACGCCGACCACAGCCGATTCGACGACCTCCCGGAAGAGCTTATCCATTCCGAACTCTTCCAACACGCACCGGATGTTGCCATAGAAGTTGCTGACGAGCACCATCGGATAATGTCCTGCCAGCTGTCCAAGCACCTCCCGGCTGTGAGCCGTCGTTGCCTGCACGTCACCATATAGGTCGTCGAGCACGGCCGCATGCTGCGCGTCGAGCTCGAAGCTGCCGGCATCCCAGACGCCCATGTCGCGCAAGTGCTCCATCTCTATCTGCAATTTCACGGCAAGCGTCTTCCTGAATGTGAAATCGGGCTTAATGATGGGATTGCGGCCCAGCGTGCGCTCGGCAAAGACATAAGCCTCGCGGAAGTCATCCTCACTGACAGGAATGCCATGACGCTGATAAGCGTGCCAAATCACCTTGCCCCAATGGTTGCCATTGGTGTCAAGTGTGCCACCATAATCAAATATATAACCTTTAATCATCCCGTAAATCCTTTACAATGTTTATCCTGAATAATCTGAATGTCAATCTTCTTTGCGCGCCGTCCGGCCTTATTCCGCGGCCTTCGCGCCCTGTTCCAGCTCCTTGGCAAGCCGACCGCAGAGCGTCTCGTGCCGCTTATGCATCCTCACATAGAGGGCCGTCAGCACGACAATCTCAAAGAGCAGGTATGCCCACGGACAGCCAAGCAGACACGTCACGTAGATCACGATGGCGCGCAAGTTGAACGTCAGCAGGTTGGTATACTTCATCAAAGGGCGGCTACCATCAAGCAACTCTTGCCGAATCTGCTCCAGACGCGCGTCGCCAGGACGCTCTGCCCGTGCCTGATTCCACAAGACAAAGAACTTCTGGAACGCAGGCGTGCGCTTCTCCTGGCTTTTGCAATAGTTGCCATAGAAATAATAGAAGATGCGCGCCAACCATTCGCTCTTCGGCAAACTGTCTCTGATGTCGCGCTGCTGGCGATAACTGTCGAGCTCACTGCCTTCCTTGCCCTTGAGGAAGAAGAGATGAATCTGTCGGTAGTAGTCGCTCAGCGACGCCTGCGGACTGTGGCACAGGAGACCGGCGATGAGGGCCAACACCAGTCCCCATACGCCCCACGCATGAGTGGTGCCGGGCATGGGCTGTCCGTAGAGCCGCACGATGATGGCCACATAGATACAGAAGAACCAGACATCGCCGGAAAAGCCGTCGAGCACGCGACCAAGCAACGTCTTCTTGCCCGACAGACGAGCCATTTGGCCGTCGGTGGAGTCGCAGAAGTTGGCAAACATCAGCAGCACCACGCCCGCCACGTTGTGCGGCAGGTCGCTAAAGGCGAACATGTAGCCCGCCGCTGCCCCCAAAAAGATGGAGACGATGGTGATGACGTTGGGATGAAGGCCGAGCCGATTCCACAACAAGGCGAAGACAAGCCCCACAGGACGCGTGAAATGCACGTCGAGCCATTCCTCTGTATCCTTTGACTTGAAAGACGCTCTCAGCAGTTCGTTAAAAGTTGGCATGATTTTTAATAATATCGTTTGCTATGGCCTCGGCAGCCTCTTCACGGCAACGGGAGAAGCTGGGCCAGTCGTTGAAATCGATGATATAATAACGTCCGCGGCTGTCTACTATTGCATCACCGCCGTAAACATCAACATTTATTAACCCGGCGAGCCGACTTGCATCCATTCTCAAGGCTTCGGCATCGAAGGCATAGTGATGCGCCGCACCGTTCTGAGCCTCGTCTCCAAATTTCGAGATACCGTCGTCGGTGGGATAATAATAGCGGAAGAAAGTGTCTCCGACCGCATAGAACTTGACCAGATCGCCCACCACGTGCGTGCTGACCACCCAATCGGTGACGCCACGGCGGCTAAAGGCCTCCTTGGCTTGCTCCAGCGCGGCCTCATCCGGGCAGAAACAGACGTCCTCCCGGGTCTGTGCAGAGGCGTCGCCACGCTTCAGCCAGTAGCCGTCGTTGCCTTGCAGAGGCGGCATGGGCGCCGCATGGGCGCGCATGAACGCGTCGAGACGACTGCGCTGACAGCCTGCCACACCTCGGGCACTGTTGACCACCTGCCGTCCCTGCCGCTCCTTCTGCCCGAGCACGTGCAAGGCACGCTCTCCACGGGCCATGGAGACATAGGTGTCGGCCTCATCATTCTCACACAGGTCGCACTCGCTGACGAAGCGAACGCTTGTCGCCGCGGGCAAATGATCCACGACGGCCTTCAGAATGGCACGGTCTTTCCCGACCGAATGGGGCGAGAAGCGCTCGTCACGCGTCACGGCGATGATGTTCCAAGTTTTCTTCATGCAGCTTTGCAGGGTATGGCTATGATCGCACGAGTGGGCTCAGATGCGTGTCCCGCTTAAGAAAAGCTCCGCCTTTGCGATGTCGTCGGCATGGTCGATGTCGAGCACTTTCGAGAAGTTGTAGGCTTTCAGCCGTCTCCCATCACGTATCAGACCGCGCTGGAAGTTGCGCATGCGGCTCTCGCCACGCGCCATGCAGCTCCGCAGGGTGTCGATGGCCGTGGCCGTCAGCCCGTAGATGCCGCCGGAGATGTGGCTGCATCCGTGGCAGTCGTCATAGAATCCGGTGACATTCATGTCGTCATCGGTGCCCACATAGAGCGGTTTCTCGTCGTCAATGTGGGTGGTGACGCCCATGAGGCCGTCGTTGCCATCGGCAAGAGCCTGTCTGAACGCCGCCGCATAACGTGCGAACTCGTCCTCACGGAAAATGGTGTCGACGGTGGTCAGCACAAAGGGCCCTCCGTCGAGCAACGGACTGAGCTCAAAGAAACTGTGCATGGAACTCGGTGTGGTCTTCACTTTGAACCGGAGTGGAACGGGGCGGCCGTTCAGGCCATCCTCTTCCAGACGCAACAGATGCTCGCTGACAAGTGTGGTCAGGTCGTTGCAGATGACGACAATCTCTTCCGCGCCGTTATCCATGAAGACACGGATGAGACGGTCTATCAAATATTCACCATGAACCTTCACCAACGGCTTCGGGTTCTTGATGCCTTCGTGAGCCAATCTGCTGCCCTCACCGGCAGCAATAATAGCATATTTCATCTTTCTTGCTTTCCTAAAAACGCCTGCAAAGGTACACATTATTTAGTAGAACTGAAAACTTTTAGCCCCGTTTTTGACCGTCTCGCGGCCCCAAACGGCCTTTGCGCCGGTCTGCCCGACTGCCGGTCACGGTCCTCTCCGACCGGGGCAAGAATGCCGCAACATGTCACATCAAGCATATCCCATCAGACATCCCGTGCCTCGCCGCTACTTCCCGGCTCGTCAGAAATGTCAATTTCTTTAGTCACAATTTATGCTTGCCAAACATTTTCATTAACTTTGCCATGCAGGAGGAGCGGACGTGCCTCTCCCTTTTCATACCTTTCACTATCAGACGCCACCAACGGGCCGCCAACGAACGGCCTGTCAGGCGGCAAGAGAAGCCTTCTTGCGTTCTGAAAGACCGTCAATCACGTTCCAAAAGACCATCTCCTGCAAATCAAATAACGACTACTTGCTCCACGGCTTCCCTTTTCCGACTTCCCAAGGGAGCAGCCCGCGCCGCCCAGCTGTTGGCTTTTCTTACCACTTTCGCCACTTCACTTTTTTTTTAACAGAGAATCTCTTCCACTTTAAACGACGGCCGGACGTTGTCTCAAAAGTTCCCTAAAATGTTCTATTACGGTACAAATCATGTTAAGCAAGTTCACGAAAGCTAAAAAAAATATACATTCTTCGAGCGTCGTAAAAAAAGTTAGTAACTTTGCAGCACCAATTGGGAGATATCCATTATGAAAGAAACCACTTATCGGGTGGGGCTTGACGTAGGATCGACGACTGCCAAAATGGCCGTCCTCGACCGCGAAGACCACCTTATATATTCACGTTACGAGCGTCACAACGCGAAAGTGAACGAACTTGTAACAGCCTATTTAAGCGAACTCGCCTCCAAACTTGGCGACGCAGATGTGAGAATCAGCGTCACGGGATCTGTGGGCATGGCCACCGCCGAACTGCTTCAATCGGAATTTGTGCAGGAGGTTGTGGCCGCCACTGTCTATGCGCGCACCCGCTATCCACAAGCCAAGGCCCTCATTGACATCGGCGGAGAGGACGCGAAGGTAGTGTTCTTCAACGGACGAGCCACTGAATTACGCATGAACGGCAACTGCGCAGGAGGCACCGGAGCCTTCATCGACCAGATGGCCGTGCTCATGGGCACCGACAACAGCCGCTTGAGCGAACTCGCCATGCAGTCGACCCACCTCTACCCCATGGCCGCCCGATGCGGCGTCTTTGCCAAAACAGACATACAGAACCTTATGGCGCGCAACCTGCCCGAAAGCGACATTGCGGCCAGTATATTCCATTCCATCGCCGTGCAGACGGTCACCACGCTCTCACACGGCTGCGACTTCAGTGCGCCCATCCTGCTTTGCGGAGGTCCGCTGACCTTCCTGCCGGCCCTACGCAAGGCCTTCGCCGACTATCTGAAGATGCAGCCCGCCGACTTCATCGTCACCGAAGAGAGCAATCTCATCCCTGCCTTGGGGTGCGCCATACGTGCCGCCAAGGCGCCGGCACTGAGAATCAGCGAGCTTTCCGCACGCCTGCAGCGTCCTGCCACCACGCCGAAAGCATCAGAATACCACATTGCCGAAGACCGCCCGCAGCCCCTGTTCAAGGACGAGGACGAGCACCAGGCCTGGCGGAAGAGCAAGGACAAGTTTGCCACGCCCGTGCTGCCGCTCCACGAAGGGCGCACTCAGATCGTCATAGGCATCGACAGCGGCTCCACCACCACAAAACTCGTGGCCCTGGAAGTGACGCCTGGTGCCCACGCGCCATCAGCACCACGCATCGTCTTCACCGACTACCGCATGAACCTCGGCAACCCCATCAACGCCGTCGAGCAGAGTCTGAGAGCCTTGAAAGACGCTGCCGACCGGGCCCACTGCGACCTGGAGATTCTCGGCAGCTGCTCCACCGGCTACGGCGAGGAACTCATCAAGGCCGCCTTCAGTCTCGACGAGGGCATCATCGAGACCATGGCCCACTATCATGCAGCCGCGTCGCTGATGCCCGACGTGTCGTTCATACTCGACATCGGCGGACAGGACATGAAGGCCATCTTCGTCGACAACGGGGCCGTCGTGCGCATGGAACTCAACGAGGCCTGCTCCAGCGGCTGCGGAACCTTCATACAGACCTTCGCCAACAACCTCGGCTACGAGGTGGAAGACTTCGCCGACATTGCCTGCACAGCCGGACAGCCCTGCGATTTGGGCTCACGCTGCACGGTCTTCATGAACTCGAAGGTCAAGCAGGTGCTGCGCGAGCACGCCACCATCGCCGACATTGCGGCCGGACTGTCCTACTCGGTCGTCAAGAACTGCCTCTACAAGGTCCTCAAACTGCGTGGAAACGACACCCTTGGCGACAAGGTCGTCGTGCAGGGTGGCACCATGCGCAACGACAGCGTGGTGCGTGCCTTCGAACTGCTCACCCACACCGAGGTGGCCCGCAGCAACATGCCGGAACTCATGGGAGCCCTCGGCTGTGCCCTGCAAGCCGAAAGACGGGTGGCAGAGAGCGAAAAGAGAGTCGAGAGACAAGGCGAGGGAGAAGTGGCGAACGCCGCCCGCTCCATCGGCGACCTGCTCCAGATGGCCTCTTACGACACAAAGATGCTGCACTGCAACGGCTGCGAGAACCACTGCTTCGTGACGATGTATAAGTTCCAAAGCGGGCGTCGCTTCTACAGCGGCAACAAGTGTGAGCGCGTGTTCAACAACAAAGGCAAGGACACCTCCCACGGCGAGAACATCTATCCATACAAATATCACCTGCTCTTCGACCGTCCCTTGTGCAAGGAAGGGGCTACGCGTAAGATTGGCGTGCCGCGCATTCTGAACATGTATGAGAACTATCCATTCTGGAACAAGCTCCTCACCGAGGCAGGATTTGAAGTTGTGCTGAGTCCGGAATCCAACATGAACAGCTATGAAGACGCGCTGAACACGGTCATGAGCGACAACATCTGCTTCCCCGCCAAGCTCGTGCACAGTCACATCAAGGCACTCGACAACATGCAGCCGGAGCGCATTCTCATGCCTTATGTCGTCTACGAGCACAACGAGGACAAGCGAACCATCAACAGCTACAACTGTCCCATCGTGTCAGCCTACTCGGATGTCATCCGCTCAGCCATGAGCCTGAGCACGCCCGTTGACTCGCCAGTCATCAACTTCGCCGACATCAAGCTGCTGCGAAAACAGATTGACACCTATCTGAAAGGGCTCGGCGTAAGCAAGGCCACGCGCAGGCAAGCCTTCGAGGCCGCCGTACAGGCACAGAATGAATATGTAAAGACGCTGCATCAGAAGGCCGTCGACATCCTGGCCACAAGCCGCAAGGCCGGCCGACTGACCATCCTGCTGGCCGGCAGGCCCTACCACACCGACCCGCTCATCCAGCACAAGCTGTCGGAAATGATTGCCGCCCTCGGTGCCGACGTCATCAGCGACGATATTGTGCGCGGCGACGAGCGTACCAACAGCGGCGAGACCTATCTGGTCAAGCAGTGGGCCTACATGAATCGCATCGTAAAGTCGGGCCAATGGGCTGCCGAACAGGGCGACGACGTTCACTTTGTCGAGATGACTAGCTTCGGCTGTGGGCCCGATGCCTTCATTCAGGATGAGATACGCGACATCCTGCGACGCCATAACAAGCCGTTCACGCTGCTCAAGATTGATGACGTGAGCAACACCGGCAGCCTCAAACTGCGCGTGCGCAGCCTCATTGAGAGCCTGAACGGCAAGCTGGAGGACAACGGAAGGGAGCCGGTGAGGCCGTTTGTGACCACCCGCGTGTATCACAAGGCCGACAACCACCGCATCATCCTCGCCCCCTACTTCACCGAATACCTCACACCACTGCTCCACCCCATCGGCAAGCTCATCGGCTACGACATCCGCGTGCTGCCCGAAAGCGACGAAGAGAGCGCGCAGCTCGGGCTGGAATACGCCAACAACGAGGTATGCTATCCGGCCACACTCATCGTCGGCGACATCGTCAAGGCCCTGAAGAGCGGGAAATATAACCCTGACAACATCGCCTTTGCCATGAGTCAGACAGGCGGACAGTGCCGTGCCACCAACTATGCCGGGCTCATCAAGCGGGCCATGGTGGCCGCCGGGTTCGAGAACGTGCCACTGGTGACGCTCGGGGTAGCGGCTTATGCCGAGGACGAGAACGAGCAGGACGGCTTCGAGATTCCATGGGTGAGATACGCCTCCATCATCACGACCACGCTGCTCTACGGCGACACAATCTCCAAGATGTATCATGCCGCCGTGGTGAGAGGCAAAGACACAGTGGCCGGCATGCGACCGGACAACGCCTCTGACGGCGACTGGGCCGAGAAGTCGGCCGCGGCCATGCTGCGCGACAAGTACATGACACTCGCCGCCGACCCCATCGAACACAACGACCCGAAGCGTCTCATGGAGCTCATCGGTGACGCCGCACGCGAATTTGACGCCATCACGGCCGACAAGGACGTACCCGTCGTGGGCATCGTCGGTGAGATTTTCCTCAAGTTCAACCCCTTTGCCCACCAATATCTGGCCAAACGAATCGTCAGCCGTGGCATCGAGGTCATCCCGCCCCTGCTCACGCCATTCTTCCTGCAAGAGTTTGTCAACGTCATCGTCAAGAAACACATGGGGCTCTCGTGCTCAAACACGCCCGATTTCGTGGTCAAGAGCATCTACAGCCTCATCGAAAGACGCATCAAGAAAATCAACAAGCTGGCCGGACGGTTCCGCTATTTCCGTCCGTTCACCAACATTTTCGAGGATGCCAAGGACGTGAACGGCGTGGTCTCACTGGCCGCACAATTCGGCGAGGGCTGGCTGCTGCCCGCCGACATCATCTCGCTCTACAAGCAGGGCGTAACCAATGTGGCCAGCCTACAGCCCTTCGGATGCATCGCCAACCACATCGTGTCGAAAGGCATCGAGAAAAAACTGCACCAACTCTATCCCGACTTGAACCTCGTCAGCCTCGACTTCGATTCAGGCGTGTCGGCTGTCAACGTCACCAACCGCCTGCTGCTCTTCCTCGACAGCATCGCTGTGTGACGAAGGCGACGGGAGAAGAAACAGCGAATGGTTGACGGCTATATCCGGTTTGGCACCTGCTGAACGACGGTTTTTGCCGTCAACCATTTGTTTTCTTTCAGTCAGCGAAAAGAAAAAGACCATCTTTCATTCTTCATTCTCAATTAATTGTATTACCTTTGCCAAGAAATTTCCAGCAAGAGAGATGAGCACTCGCCAACTGACTCACTTATTGACACACACCGTGGACGAGCTTTCCAACCCTTCCTCACTGGAAGGACTCTTCCACCAACACCGCAAAGGCTATCCTCTTCCTTCAGGCACTGTGCTTGAAGAAATCATCGCTTTGTCACTCAGCATTCTTTTTCCCGGCTATTACGGCAAGTCGAGCGTCAACACGCTGACCCTCAAATTGATGTCGACGGAAACCCCATCAAGGGCATTCCACGCCACCCCATCATCAAAGACGACGTCATCATCTATGCCAACGCCACCGCTCTGGGGCGCATCACCATCGGAGAGGGCTGCGTCATCGGGGCCAACACATGGATGATGAGCGACATGAGCCCCAACACCAAGAAATTCAAGAAAATTAAAAAAGATAACTTAGACTTAGAATTCAACAATGGAACAGGAATTTGAACTCATCGCCAAGACCTTCATGGGACTTGAGCCCGTCTTGGCACAAGAGCTCACGCAACTGGGAGCCAACAACGTACAGATTGGCCGACGCATGGTGTCGTTCACCGGAAACAAAGAAATGATGTACCGTGCCAACTTTCAGTTGCACACCGCCATACGCATCCTGAAGCCCATCCGCCACTTCAAGGCGCGGTCGGCCGAGGAGGTCTATGACGAAATCAAGAATGTGGACTGGGACAAATACATTCTTCCGGGCAAGACTTTCATGGTCGACTCGGTGGTCTACTCCGATGAGTTCCGCAACTCCCGCTTCGTTACTTATAAGGTGAAGGACGCCATCGTCGACCAGTTCCGTGAGCGCACCGGCAACCGCCCCAACATATCGGTGAGCAATCCGGACATCCGGCTGCACGTACACATAGCTGAAGACGCCGCCACTCTCTGTCTCGACTCCAGCGGCGAGAGCCTCCACAGGCGCGGCTACCGGCAGGAAAGCGTCGAGGCACCGCTCAACGAGGTGCTCGCGGCAGGCATGGTGCTCATGACGGGATGGAAAGGCGACTGCGACTTCATCGACCCCATGTGCGGAAGCGGCACCATTCTCATCGAGGCCAGCCTCATCGCACGCAACATCTCGCCGGGCGTGTTCCGCAAGGAATTTGCCTTTGAGAAGTGGCCCGACTACGACCAGGACCTCTTCGACAGCATCTACAACGACGACTCTGCCGAGCGTGAGTTCAATCACCATATATATGGCTACGACATCGACATGAAATCCGTCAATACGGCGCGGCTCAACGTACGCGCGGCCGGCCTGAGCAAGGACATAACCATTGCCCAACAAGATTTCAAGGACTTCAAGAAGCCTGCGGAAAAGAGCGTCATCGTGATGAATCCGCCCTACGGCGAGCGCATCTCCACACCCGACCTGCTGGGCACTTACAGAATGATCGGCGAACGGCTCAAGCATGAGTTTGGAGGCAACGATGCATGGATTCTCTCCTACCGGGAGGAATGTTTCGAGCAGATTGGCCTCAAGCCGTCTATCAAGATACCCGTCTATAACGGCAGCCTCGAATGTGAATTCCGCAAATATACGCTCTTTGACGGCAAGATGAGGGACTTCCGGGCCGATGGAGGCATAGTCAAGAGCGAGCAGGAGAAAGAGGAGATGGCACAAAAGCACCGCTTCAAGAAGAACCGCGAGTTCAAGCAGCGACTGGAACAAGAAGAGGCCAACGAGGGAGGAGACATCAGATCGTTCCAGTTCCATGGTCTCAATGCGCGTGACAACAAGTTCGGCGGCGAAAAACGGGCTCACCGGTTTGACGACGAACGTGGCCGTCGGTTCGGCGATGACCACAAAAGGAAATTCGACGACGACCGCCGCAAGCCTTCACGATTTGACGGGAAGCGACCGCAAGGACGACGGTCTGCAGACGACCGATATGGCAAGAAATTCGGCGGTGACAAGCACTTCGGCAACAAGAAATTTGGGAAAAACAGGAAATATGAAGATGAAAACGAATAAATGGCTCATCAACGGCCTGTTGGCACTTTGCCTGACAGGGGCCACGCTTACGACAATGGCACAGGAACCTTTGAAGAAATTCACACTCGAAGACCTCAACTTCGGCGGTACCAACTATCGCAACTTCGTTCCAGAGAACCGCTGGACGGCCTGGTGGGGTGACGAGCTGGTGAGGCTGGACGCTGACGAGTGCCGCCTGGTCAATAAAAAGACAGGCAAAGAGACGCTACTCTTCACGCTCGATAACGTCAACAAGAAAAGCGGTTTGACGTTCCACAGCCTCTATAATGCCTCCTTTCCCACTGCCGGAAAACCACAGGTACTCCTGGGCAATGGCAAACAGTTCGCCCTGATCGACTGGCGCAGCGGCAAGACAATCTGGACACTTGACTGTCGGGAACTGAGCGGCAGTCAGGCCAGTGAGTTCTGCCTGGCCTCCAGGTCGCTGGCCTATGTCAAGAATGATCAACTTTACGTGGAAACAGCCGATGGCACGAGCCATCAACTCAGCACCGACGGCTCACGGGGCATCGTCTATGGCCAAAGCGTGCACCGCGACGAATTCGGCATCAACAAGGGAACGTTCTGGAGTCCTGACGGCCAGCGGCTTGCGTTCTACCGCATGGACCAGACCATGGTGACCGACTTCCCGATGATAGACATACCCGACCCCAACCGGATGCCTGACACAGGATCACGCATCGCGACGCCGGCTCCCGAGAAATACCCCATGACCGGTGAGACCAGCCACAAAGTGACAGTAGGCGTCTACGACCTGCAATCGGGGAAAACGGTCTATCTGAAAGCCGGTGACCCCACCAACCGCTATTTCACCAACATTGCCTGGAGCCCCGACTCGAAGACCATCTACATGTTTGAGCTCAACCGCGACCAGAACGACTGTCGGCTTGTCAGCTACGACGCAGCCACAGGCAACAAGCTGAAAGAACTCTATCGCGAGACTGACGCCAAATATGTGGAGCCGCAACACCCCATCCTGTTCCTGCCCTGGGACAAGACCAAATTCATCATGCAGAGCCAAAAGGACGGCTACAATCACCTGTATCTCTTCGATACCGACGGTCATGAACTGAAACAAATCACATCCGGCAAATGGGTCGTCATGGAGGTACTGGGCTTTAACGAAAAACATCACAGCGTAATCATCGCCTCCAACGAATGCAGTCCCATACAACGCAACATCTTCGTGGTTGACCTTGAAACGGGCAAGCGCGCCATGATGGACGACAATGGAAAGGGATGGCACAGCGGCAGCATCAGTGCGTCGGGCCAGTATATCCTCGACAATTATTCCACTCCTGACACTCCACGCAACATCTCCATCGTCAATACCGAGAACGGAAAGCGCACACGCTATCTCACTGCCCAGGATCCGTGGCAGGGATACAACGTTCCCGAATACCGTTGCGGCAGCATCAAGGCGGCCGACGGCGTGACCGATCTCTATTACCGCATGGTGATGCCTGTGGGATTCGACTCTACCGACACCACCAAGAAATATCCCACCATCATCTATGTCTACGGAGGCCCGCACGCCCACAACGTGGACGCACGCTGGCACTACAGTTCCCGCTCCTGGGAAACCTACATGGCACAGAAAGGATACCTGCTCTTCATCCTCGACAACCGAGGCTCTGAGAACCGCGGAAAGGATTTCGAGCAGGCTACGTTCCGCCATCTCGGCGACCGCGAAGTGGAAGACCAGATGGAAGGCGTGAAGTTTCTGAAGAGCCTGCCCTATGTCGACGCAGGGCGTCTCGGCGTCCACGGATGGAGCTTTGGCGGCTACATGACTATCAACATGATGACTACACACCCCGACGTCTTCAAGGCGGGCGTGGCCGGTGGCCCCGTCATCGACTGGAGATGGTATGAAGTGATGTATGGCGAACGCTACATGGACACACCACAGACCAACCCCGACGGCTACCATCAGTCAAGTCTGATTCCCAAGGCAAAGAATCTGAAGGGCAAACTGCAAATCATCATCGGCCTCAACGATGTGACCTGCGTGCCCCAACACTCACTCTCCTACCTCAAACAGTGCATCCAGGACGGCGTGCAGTGCGACTATTTCATCTATCCCGGCGAGCCTCACAACATGCGTGGCCACCAGTCGGTGCACCTTCATGAGCGTATCTCACAATATTTTGACGATTATCTGAAATAAACTACAAACATACAACTATGAGAATACTTCTTTTAGGCAGTGGCGGACGCGAGCACGCACTGGCGTGGAAAATCGCGCAGAGCCCCAAATGCGAGAAACTGTATATCGCTCCGGGCAATGCCGGCACAGCGCATGTGGGCGAAAATGTGGCCATCGGTGCCAATGATTTCGACCGCATCAAGGCGTTTGCGATCGACAACAAGATTGACATGGTGGTAGTGGGACCGGAAGATCCGCTGGTGAAAGGCATTTACGACGACTTCAAGAACGACGCGCGCACCTGCGACATTCCTGTCATCGGCCCTTCCAAGCAAGGGGCCGTGCTGGAGGGGAGCAAGGACTTTGCCAAAGGCTTCATGAAACGTCACCACATTCCGACCGCAGCCTATGAGACCTTCGACGGCACGACGCTCGACGAGGGATTACGCTTTCTGGAGACCCTGCAACCTCCTTACGTACTGAAGGCAGACGGACTGGCCGCCGGAAAAGGCGTACTCATCGTTCCGACACTCGACGAGGCCAAGAAAGAACTAAAGAATATGCTCGGCGGTATGTTCGGCAACGCGTCGGCCAAAGTGGTCATCGAGGAATATCTCAGCGGCATCGAGTGCTCCGTTTTCATTCTCACCGATGGCAAGCACTATCAGATTCTGCCCGAGGCCAAGGACTATAAGCGCATTGGCGAGCACGACACCGGGCTCAATACGGGCGGCATGGGTTCGGTGAGTCCGGTTCCCTTTGCCGACAAGGAATGGATGAAGAAGGTGGAAGACCGCATCATCCGTCCCACTGTCGACGGTCTGGCCGAAGAAGGCATCGACTATAAAGGCTTCATCTTCTTCGGTCTCATCAATGTAGACGGCAATCCGATGGTCATCGAATACAACTGTCGCATGGGCGATCCCGAGACCGAAACCGTCATGCTGCGGCTGAAAAGCGACCTTGTAGACCTCTTCGAGGGAGTCGTCAACGGTGACCTCGACCGTCATCCCGTCGAGCAAGACGACCGTGCGGCCGTCTGCGTGATGCTCGTAAGCGGTGGCTATCCCGGCGAATACGTCAAGGGCTATCCCATCAGCGGCCTCGACAAGGTAGAGGGAAGCATCGTCTTCCACAGCGGAACAGCACTGAAAGATGGCAACGTCGTGACCAACGGCGGACGCGTGATAGCCGTAAGCAGCTACGGAACCGACAAGAAAGAAGCTCTGCAGAAGAGTTTTGAGGAGGCGCAGAAGATTCAGTTCGAAGGAAAATATTTCCGACGCGACATTGGAAGCGATTTGTAAATAGCGATTAGCCGTCTCTTTCGGCTGATATAAGATTGATAGTTGATGACTAAGTCACGCCTAAGTGACCCGCTGGCAAATTCACCAGCGACAGTCATCAACTATCAATCGTTCACCTATTATATAATAAGGTATGAAACGACTACAGAACAGAATAGCAGAATCACGCTTTGCCTTGCCAGTGACAACACTCTTTACTTTGCTTGTCTGTCTGGCCAATGGCCTCGTGGAAAAAAGCCTTTGGATACAGCTGGCCTTGCTGGGCGTCAACACGTTGCTGATGGTGGAACTCAACAATGTGAACGCGCTCATCCGCATCTACAGCCGCATGGTGTCGTGCTCTTTTCTTGTGCTGTCGTCGATAACCACCTTTCTCTTTCCATCCATAGAAGGAGCCGTAACCGCACTGAGCCTCATTGGGTTCTATCTGCTGATTTTCCGGGCCTATCAAGATGACACGGCAACGGGCAGGGTCTTCTATGCCTTTGTCCTTATCGGCATAGGCACCATTTCCTTTGTACAGCTTTTCTATTTTGTCCCAGTGCTGTGGATTTTGCTTGGCACGCTGGTCATGACCTTGAGCATCAAAACTTTTGTTGCGTCCATACTGGGGCTGGCAGTCCCCTACTGGTTTTTGGCCGGCTGGTATGTATACAGGCACCAAATCGACATTTTCCTTCAACACTTTGTCCAACTGGCTGAATTCGGTCCGATTGCCGATTTCAGCACACTGAACGAGCACGAGCTCGTGACCTACGGCTTCATCCTGCTGATGGCTCTCACGGGCATCATCCACTTTCTCCGCACCAGCTACAACGACAAGATACGCATACGCATGATCTATGAATGCTTCATCGCTTTCGATCTTTTCGCCTTTCTCCTGCTAATCTTGCAACCGCAACTCAGCGACATGATTATCCGCCTTGCCACCGTCACCACGGCTCCGCTTATCGGACACTATATCGCCCTGACCAAGACACGAATCACCAACGTCTCTTTCGTCATAATCGTGCTTGCGGCCGCAGCCATCACCGCCTGGAATCTATGGATGCAATCACCGCTTTTCTGACCGGCTACGGCTATTGGGGCATGCTGGCAGCAGCCTTCTTGGCCGGCAGTTTCTTCCCCTTCAGCAGCGAGGCCATCATGTTAGGACTGCTGGCGGCCGGACTACAGCCATGGCCGCTCATCGTCTATGGCACCATCGGCAATGTGCTCGGTTCTGTCTTCAACTACTGTGTTGGGTGCCTTGGCCGGACAGAATGGATAGAAAAATATCTTCACGTCAAAAAAGAAAGCCTTGAAAAGGCACAACGGTTCATGAGCGGACACGGCGCATGGATGGGATTCTTTGCCTTTCTGCCGATTCTGGGCAGTGCCATAACCATCACCTTAGGGCTGATGCGAGCCAATTTCCTTATCACAATCATCAGCATCACACTGGGAAAATTTCTGCGATATGCCATTCTCATTGGGGGAGTCACGGCTCTATTGGGCGAATAGACGGCAAGGGGGCACACCTATCTTTGGATAATAAATATAAAATTGTGTACCCCGACAACGCCTAAATGATAAGTTTTTACTATCTTTGCAAACTGTAGCAATCACATAATCACAACTGTAACAATTAACACAATTATATTAAATAATTCAATGAAACAGTACAGAATCGTGGACAATGTTCTGGGCTGGCTGGCTTTTGCCATTGCTGCCTTTGTCTATTGCTCCACCATCGAGCCGACGGCATCCTTTTGGGACTGCCCTGAATTCATCTCAACCGGCTACAAAATGGAGATAGGTCACCCGCCCGGCGCGCCTTTCTTTATGCTCACAGCCAACCTCTTCTCACAGTTTGTCAGTGATCCTTCACAAGTGGCACGCATGGTCAACATGATGAGTGCCCTGCTCTCAGCCACGACCATCCTGTTCCTATTCTGGACCATCACGCATTTGACGCGCAAGCTCATCGTGAAAAGCTGGGACGAGCTCACCTTGGGCAAGATCATTGCCATCGAGGCGAGCGGTATGGTGGGTGCTCTCATCTACACCTTCTCCGACACTTTCTGGTTCTCCGCAGTCGAGGGAGAGGTCTATGCCTATTCGTCAGCCTTCACCGCCATCGTGTTCTGGCTCATACTGAAGTGGGAAGACCACGCCGACGAGCCTCATTCCGACCGCTGGCTGGTGCTCATTGCCTACATGACTGGTCTGAGTATTGGCGTACACCTGCTCAACTTGCTGTGCATACCGGCCATCGTACTCGTTTACTGCTACCGTCGCTTCCCCAACATTGAGGTTAAAGGCTCGCTCATCGCCTTGCTTGGCAGCTTCGTCATTGTGGCCGCAGTACTCTATGGAGTCGTGCCCGGCATCGTGACTGTAGGCGGATGGTTCGAGCTGTTCTTTGTTAACACGCTTGGCCTGTCGTTCAATACGGGCCTCATCATCTACCTCTTCTTCCTTGTGGGTGCCGTCATCTGGGCCATCTTCGAGAGCTATACCGGCAAGAACAAGACCATTGAGAACATCTCGTTCATGGTGGCCTTCGCCCTTCTGGGCATACCCTTCTACGGCTATGGCTGGAAAGCCGTCGTCATCGGCATCATCATCCTGGCCCTTGTTTGGTTTGCGCTGACGCGCAAGCGGATGGTAGAGAATAAGAAGCAATACGTCATCTCATCGCGCATGAAGAACACCACGCTGCTCTGCCTGCTCATGCTGATGATTGGTTACTCAAGCTATGCCATCATCGTTATCCGCTCCACAGCCAATCCGACGATGGATCAGAACTCACCCGAGGACATCTTCACGCTCGGAAAATACCTGAGTCGAGACCAGTATGGCTACCGTCCGTTGTTCTACGGACAGACCTACGCCTCCGAATACAAGATTGGAAGCGTCACACCCGACGGTTATATCATTCCGAAGTTTGACAAAGGCGCGCCTGTCTACAGCCGCACCGAGAAGAAGAGCAAGGACGAGAAAGACTCCTACTTCGTGTCCTCCACCGACGACAAACCGGTCTATGAGCAGAATATGTTCTTCCCACGCATGTATTCCTCACAGTTCGCAAGCCAGTATAACCAGTGGGTGGGCGGCATTAAAGGCAAGCAGGTGCCCAGCCAGATACGCCAAGGCGAGATGCTCACCATCCCGACCATGTGGGAGAACTTGAAGTTCTTCATCACTTATCAATGCAACTTCATGTACTGGCGTTACTTCATGTGGAACTTCGCCGGCCGTCAGAACGGCATGCAAAGCACAGGAGAACTGGAGCACGGCAACTGGATTACCGGCATACCGTTTATCGACAACGCCATGTATGGTGACCAGAGCAAGCTGCCCGACGAGCTGAAAGAGGACAAGGGACACAATGTGTTCTACTGCCTACCGCTTATCCTGGGCCTCATCGGACTGTTCTGGCAGGCTTGGCGCGGCAAGCGCGGCATCCGTCAGTTCTGGGTGGTCTTCTTCCTGTTCTTCATGACGGGTCTGGCCATCGTGCTCTACCTCAACCAGACACCCAATCAGCCACGTGAGCGCGACTATGCCTACGCGGGCTCGTTCTACGCCTATGCCATCTGGTGCGGTATCGGCGTGGCCGCCATCATCGATCTCATCAAGAAATATCTCAAGATTGACAATGTCATAGCCACCGCTGTCGTCTCGTTGTTGTGTCTGCTGGTTCCTATACAAATGGCCAGTCAGACCTGGGATGACCACGACCGTAGCGGGCGATACACATGCCGCGACTTCGGCCAGAACTACCTGATGACCCTGCAGGACAAGGGCAACCCCATCATCTTCACCAACGGTGACAACGACACCTTCCCACTTTGGTACAACCAAGAAGTGGAAGGCGTGCGGCAGGACACGCGTGTCTGCAACCTGAGCTACCTCAACACCGACTGGTATATCGACCAGATGAAGCGCCCGGCTTACACGTCTCCCGCACTGCCAATCAGCTGGCCGCGCATCGATTACGTAGCCGGCACCAACGACCAGATACAGGTGCGCACCGATATGAAGGACGACATACGCGACCTTTACAAGGAATATCCCGACGTAGCCCGCCATCTTTTCGGTGACGAACCGTTCGAGTTGCGCAACGTTCTCAAATATTGGGTACGCGGCGACTTCAACGATGAACAGCTGCAAACACTCAGTCAGCTCTACGGCATCGACAAGAGCCAGGTCAAGAACCAGTTCCATTACATCCCGACCGATACCGTCTATGTCACCATCGACAAGGATGCCGTGCGCAAGAGCGGCATGCTGATGGCATCCGACACCATCCCCGACAAGATGGTCATCTCGTTCAAGAACACGAGAGGTCAACTGAAGAGCTATCTGGGCAAGAGCGACTTGATGATGCTTGAGCTCGTCGACCGCTGCAACTGGACACGTCCGCTCTATGTAGCCATGACCGTTGGCGAGGAGAACTTCATGAATCTGGGCGACAACTTCGTGCAGGAAGGCCTTGCCAACCGCATCACGCCGTTCAACACCAAGGCACCGGGATCGCGCCGTTTCGACACAGAGAAGGCCTACACCAACCTCATGACCCGCTACAAGTTTGGCGGTCTGAGCACGCCGGGGCTCTACATCGACGAGACCGTCTACCGCATGTGCTGCACCCACCGCAGACTGTACGCCGTTCTGGCCTTGCAGCTCATCGGCGAGCATCAGAACGACAAAGCCTTGAAGGTGCTGCAAAAGGTGGAGAAGGAGATTCCCGCCTACAACGTGCCTGTCAACTTCATGAGCGGCGGATTGGATATTGCGCACGCCTATGCCCTGCTTGGCAAGGCCGACAAAGCCAAACAGTATGCCGACAAGGTGTGGGAGACCGCACGCCAGTATCTGGAGTTCTACCTCCAGTTTGACGGCATCCGTTTCAGCAATACCCAAAATTCCTGCTTGCAGGAGATGGCAATCATGCAGCGCACCGTTGACGTCTACAACATCGTCAACCATAAACTTGCCGAAAACAAGATGCAGCAGATCATCAGCTACAGCTCTCGTTATCAGGGCAAGGGCGGACAGGTGCCGCAGTAATAAGACTCCCGACAGATGAATGGTTGTTGGTTGGGAGGTATAGAGAGCTTAAATGCTATACCTTCAACCATCAACCATTCATCGTTTACATCACAGTAAGTCATGTTCATAGAACAACCGGCCATGTGGTTACGGTGGCTCTACCCAAAAGCCATTTGGCGAATGGACAAAAACGAGCACGCCGTCTACCTGACGTTCGACGACGGCCCCATACCCGAGTCGACCCCCTTCATCCTCAAGACGCTACGCGACTACGGGGTGAAGGCCACTTTCTTTATGGTCGGCGAGAACGTGCTCCGCTACCACGACCTCTACAACCAGATTGTTGCCGAAGGTCACCAAGTGGGCAACCACACGTTCAATCATCTCGGTTCGTTCAGACACTGGGCCCTGACCTATGCCATCAATGTGATGAAGGCCAACGAACTCATACACGGCCATCTCTTTCGTCCCCCCCACGGATGGATGCGCCACAGTGTCTACTGGTGGGCTGTGAGAAAATACAAGGTCATCATGTGGGACTTGGTGACACGCGACTATTCGAAATGGCTCTCTGCAGACGATGTGGTGCGCAACGTCAAACGATATGCGCGCAACGGATCCATCATCACCTTCCACGACTCGCTCAAGAGCATCGACAAGCTCCAGACCGCACTGCCCGCATCACTCCAATGGCTGAAAGAACAAGGATATGAATTCAAGACATTTGACTGACCAAATAAAAGCCGTGGCCCGCAGCCTCGGCTTTTCTGCTTGCGGCATCGCACAGGCAGGCCCTGTCGACGAGGCCACGGCCGCCGCGGTACGCGCGTGGTTGGCCAACGACGGAGAAGCAGGCATGTCCTATATGGCCAACTACACCGACAAACGCCTGGATCCCCGCCTGCTGATGCCCGGAGTGAAATCCATTGTCTCGGTTGCACTCAACTATACGCCCCACCACACACTGCCTGCAGACGGCTATCAGATAGCCAGCTACGCCCTCGGTCAGGACTATCACGACATCGTGAGGCAGAAACTACGACAGCTCTATGCCGACGTTTTCGGCCAAGAGGCCGCCCATGAGGCTTTCGCACGACGGGCTGCCGACTGCGACCAAGAGCCACACGCCCGCGTGTTCGTCGACACAGCTCCCGTCTTGGAACGCTACTGGGCGCAAAAAGCCGGACTCGGATGGACGGGCAAGAACCATCAGCTCATCATCCCTCATGCAGGTTCCATGTTCTTCCTTGGCGAACTGTTTCTCGACATTGAGCTCGAATATGACACACCCATGGCCTCACGCTGCGGCAGATGCCATCGCTGCGTCGACGCCTGCCCCACGCACGCATTACGTCCGGTACCGGAAGACTCCTTGTCAGACCTGCAGGACAACCAGACTGCAAGCAAGACCACCCTTTTCGACGCGGCCCGCTGTCTGTCCTACCAGCTCATCGAGAACCGCGGCGAAATATCCGAAGAGGCCAAACAGAAAATGGGAAACGTGATCTATGGCTGCGACCGATGCCAGCAAGCATGCCCCTGGAACAGGTATGCCAAGCCCAACGACACGCCGGAGCTGCAACCCAAGGCCGAACTGCTTGACATGGACAAAGCCGACTGGGAACAACTCACCGAAGACCAATACCGAACTCTCTTCAAGGGGTCTGCCGTCAAGCGCGTAAAGTATCAAGGACTCGTGCGCAACATCCAGGCCGCCCGGGAAAATGAGGACAAAAAACACGAAGCCAACAGCGGCAACCAAGGCACCTGAGAACATCCCAAAACAGGTAACCCATTATGTTGCAAACTCTTAATTTAAATCAACAGATACTGAAAAGGATTGCCCACGTCATTTTTTTTTCGTACCTTTGCAAACGTATTCAGAACGATAGCACTTGTTTCCTGTTGTTTGGGAAACGCTGTCAACCACTCAATAACGTGTCTTTCCGCAAGTTGGAAGGACGAAGTTGAACGGAACAGAGATAGACAGATAACTTTTTCTCATAAGCTGTCATCGCGGACATAACTGTTTTTCGCTTGTCCATGTTCCACAAAACACTTATCATGGAGAAATTAAAAAAGATTGTATTTGCATGTTTCATGTTTTTAATGGCAACACCGTTTACCGCTATGGCGGCCGAAAACGGAAGCGAGAGTGACTCTTTCGACTGGACTCCAGTCATCGAGGCCATCATTCAGGTGGAAAGCAACGGCAATGCCAAAGCCGTCAAGGGCAATTCTGCAGGTGCCATGCAGATAACGCCCATTCTGGTGAAAGAATGCAACCAGATTCTGAAACGCAAGAAGAGCAAAAAGCGTTACAAGCTGTCCGACCGCTTCAATGTCTCAAAATCGAAGGAGATGTTTCTGCTTTTCCAGTCCTATTTCAATCCGGCCAACGACATCGAGAAGGCCATCCGCTCCTGGAACGGCGGTCTCCACTACAGCGTCAGAAAAACTCAGCGGTATCTGGAAAAAGTAAGACAAGCGATGAGATAACGCCGCTGCCATCCCATACACAGCCCATTGCCCACGATGAATATCGTCCACGGCAATGGGCTTTTTCTTTCTAATAATTGTTAAGCGATAAAGAGGTATCCACTTTTTTCAGTATCTTTGTCTTCCAAATGAATCATTAATCAATCATTCCACAATGACAGCAATCATCATTTTAGTAGTAGTCGTCCTCTTGATTGTATGGCTCATCAGCCTCTACAACAATCTGGTGCGGCTGAGAAACAACCGCGAGAACGCCTTTGCCAACATCGACGTGCAGCTGAAGCAGCGCTACGACCTTGTGCCACAGCTCGTTTCCACCGTCAAAGGCTATGCCGCCCACGAGAAGGAAGTCTTCACCAAAGTCACCGAAGCACGTTCGGCTGCCATGAACGCGCAGTCCATCGACGACAAGATCAAGGCCGACAACCTGCTCACCAGTGCCCTGCAGGGTCTGAAGGTCTCGCTGGAAGCCTATCCGGAACTGAAGGCCAACCAGAATTTCCTCCAGCTCCAGACCGAGATTGCCGACATCGAGAACAAGCTCGCTGCCGTGCGCCGCTTCTTCAATTCGGCCACACGCGAATACAACAACGCCGTGCAGACCTTCCCCGGCAACCTCATCGCCGGCATGTTCGGATTCCGCAAAGAGACCATGTATGAGGTGGCCGCCGACCAGCGTG
>CAYPJA010000012.1:0-46794 GCA_964411005.1 uncultured Prevotella sp.
ACCAACTATGACCTGTCACAGCACGAGAAACACTCGGGCACCAAAATGCGCTACTTCGATCCGGAGACCAACGAGAGCTACGTGCCCTACGACGTGGAAACCTCCATCGGCGTGGATCGCATGTTCCTCTCGGTGATGTGCCACGCCTACCGCGAAGAGCAGCTCGAAGGCGGCTCCACGCGCGTCGTACTCAGCCTGCCCGAGGCTCTGGCCCCCATCAAGTGCGCCGTGTTGCCACTCGTCAACAAGGACGGTCTGCCCGAGAAGGCACAAGCCATACAGGACGAGCTGAAGTTCCACTTCACCACCCACATCGACGCCAAGGACAGCATCGGCAAGCGCTATCGCCGCGAGGATGCCATCGGTACGCCGTTCTGTGTAACCGTGGACGGACAGACACTGGAGGACAACACCGTCACGCTGCGCTACCGCGACACCATGAAGCAGGAACGCGTGCCCGTAGAGGAGCTGCGCGCCATCATTGAGGACCGCGTCAGCATCACCACGCTGCTCAAGAAGCTGGCCAACGACATCAAAGATCTCTGAAGAGCCTAAGCCCTCCAGAGCCGTCAAACAACGTCTACAGACAAGCATGAATACAAACAAGATCCATCACACAGGGGCTGTCCGGAGGTGGCACCTTCTGCCCCTGTTGCTTTTCGCCTGCGTACTGTTGGCCGCCTGTTCCGAGTCGGATGACGAGGAAGGCGAGTTCGACAACTGGCAGGAACGCAACGAGACCTACTTCGCTGACATCTATGCGACAGCCCGGCAGGCCATCGCAGGTGGAGACACTTCGTGGAAGATTCTGCCCAACTACTCACTGGAGGACACGGCAGCCACCGACGCCGACGACTTCATCGTGGTGCATGTGGAGCAAGCCGGCATAGGGTCGGGCTGCCCACTCTTCACCGACTCGGTGCTCGTCGACTACCAGGGCCGCCTCATCCCGACCAAGTCGTTCCCGAAGGGATACGTCTTCGACCAAAGTTGGTATGGTGACAACTTCATCGAAGCCGCCGCACGCCCGTCACACCTCTATGTGGGAGGCGTCGTCGACGGTTTCTGCACCGCCTTGCAGCACATGCACATCGGCGACCGCTGGACGGTCTACATGCCCTACACGCTCGGCTATGGCGTCAACGGAAACGGAACTGCCAACATCAACGGCTATTCTACGCTTGTCTTCGACATCCGCCTGCGTGCCTACTACCGCGCCGGCACCCACATGCCCACCAATCAGGCCAAGCCATCACTGTGAGCAACGCCGACAGGCAGGCGGCTTTCTGACGTCCTGTTTTTTTGGAGTTCCATTTGGAAACATCGCGAAAACATATTAAATTTGCTATATGGGAGGAATCGGGAGATTCCTCCTTTTTTCTTGTTCCTTGCCCAATCAGACCTCAATAAGTCATGTCTTAGACTGAAACAACCCAACTTTCACCCCTCAACTAACCATCTCTTAGCTTGCAAAACACCATCTCTTGTCCGCCCAAAAGCCTGCTTTCGCAACCTCATTAACCACAAATGGCAAGCGGAGACGCCGGCTTCGCCATTTCGGTTACTTTTCCGCTGCATCCTTCATGTTGCGCTTTCTTGCCATTTTCAGCGTTTTTGTTTATTCTAACAGGCAACAGCCTACAGGTGCAAGCGGAGCCGACACGTGCACAAACGCAAAGATTCCGTGTATCAATATTCGCATTTCGTACTCCAAAAATCGGTATTCGTTGATTAAATTTGCCACAAGGCGAATCAAGCAATAATTTTGCGAATAATGTCACCACTTTACTTTTCGGCCTTGATGGCCTATATAGGCTCGTGCATGATTTGTGCCGTCGCACACCTGCTTCTGACACGGGGAAGTCTGTCCGACAACAGCCTGCGCAGCAGCCACCCGACTCGTCGACTGATGGCCGCGCTGTATCTGCTGGCCCTCACGCAAGCACTTGCCCTGGCGATGCCGTCGGACAGCGACGCACAGATCTTCTCGCGCCTGTTCGGCATGCTGTTCTTTCCGGCAGCCACTGCGTTGGTCATGCGCCGTTTCTATTTCCACCGCACGGTCTCGACCCGTGTCCTGACGCTGATCGTCCTGCCCCCGGCTCTTCTGCTGCTGTCCTTGGCCACGCTGGCAGTCAGACCACAGGAGCTGTCCACGACATGGACGCTCGGCCTCAACCTAACAGGGGCGGCCCTATCGCTGTGCACCTGCGCCTATATCGTGCGACTCACGGTCACACTGTGGCGCCATTGGCGACGCCTGCCGCTGCACAGTCTCTTCGAAGGCAGCAGTTTCCCCGCCCTCATTTTCCTGCGCGCACAGGTGTGGACGGCTGTCGTCGTCGTCGCCTGCGTAGCCATCCCCTTGTTGCTTCCGTGGCCGGAGACGCTGGTGGTGCGTGATGGCATGATGGCTCTCGCCAACATCCATCTGCTCGTCAACACACGGCCGCAACAGACTGACATCATATCGTTCAGCACCGACAATCGCAAGTCCGCATCCGCCCCGTCGCTGCAATCGATGTTGGAAGACCCGTCGGCCTTGAAGGCTGGCCCCACAACGTCCATGCGCGAGCCACTCATCAGCCGGACAAAGAACACTGCAGGCCAGTAGCAACTGTATCTCAAGCCCGACCAAAAACTCAATGACATCGTGGCGGCAGTCAGCAATAACCGCAAGAACGTGAGCAACGTGTTCAAGCCGAGCCGACGGTCGTCGTCCCATAGACTCATCAACAGCTTGCACGTAAACCAAGTCTGACGCATCCCGGACGAAAGTCTCGGCATTCAGAAGGACAAGCTCGCCACGCAGTCGGGAATCCGGCAGCCACTCAGTTCTGCACAGATAGCTCAAAATCGGAGAAGAAAGCAACTGCAGTTTGTGCCCGTGCACAATACGGATTGATTTATATCAAGAAGTTGATAACACAGAAAAAGAAAATCCGCCCAAGCTATTGATTGATTGACTGTTTTGCCGTAACTTTGCAACCACAAGCATGAAAGAACCGAACACTCGGATACAACATATTTTTGAGGTAATAAAGATTTGAGAGAAAAGGATAATCAAGAGAGACCGGAGCCTCAGACCCAACTATGGACTGAAGGCATTATCTCAACAGGCAACCACTGACAAGGTGGTAACAAAACGTCAAAAAGGCGTCTTGGGCTCCGGAAACGAAGGTACAAAGATTGTGAGAGAGGGATTGACATGGATTTTTAGGGTAAGAGAAGGCTTTTTCCTTGGTGGAAAGAGCCTTTTTTGTTACCTTTGCCGGACATTATGCTGAACAGTAAGAAAAGTGACGCCCTGCTGGCGAACATCCGCGCCGGACTGCCCATGACGCGCGGCGAGAAGCTCAGCCTCATCGTGTCGCTGAGCATCCCGTCGATGCTGGCGCAGTTCACCTCGGTGTTGATGTTCTTCATCGACGCGTCGATGGTAGGCCATCTCGGTGCCGAGGCATCGGCAAGCATCGGCCTGATAGAGACCACAACGTGGCTCATGGGGTCGGTGATGAGTGCCATGTCGGCGGGCTTCTCCGTGCAGGTGGCACACTTCATCGGGGCCAGTGACTTTGGCCACGCACGTCAGGTGCTGCGCCACGGCCTCGTCTTCGGCCTGATCTTCAGTCTGCTGATGGCCATCGTGGGCGTGTCTATCCACAATCCCCTGCCCTACTGGCTCGGCGGCGGCACCGACATTGCCGCCGACAGTTCGCTCTACTTCCTCATTTTCTCGCTCACACTGCCCTTCGTGCTCATGTTCCACCTCATGGGAGCCATGCTGAAAAGCTCGGGCGACATGCGCACACCATCAATGCTCAGCATTCTCATGTGCTGTTTCGACGTTGTGTTCAACTACTTCTTTATATACGTTCTGCGACTCGGAGTCATGGGCGCGGCCCTCGGCACTATGGTCGCCTACATCTGCACGGCGGCACCAATGGGTTACATCACGCTCTTCCGCAACAAGATTCTGGCGCTCCGTCTCGACCATGAGACCTTCCGCTGGCACTGGGGCTACATTCGCACGGCACTGAAAATATCGCTCCCCATGGCCGTACAGTCGGTGCTCATGAGCGGCGCGCAGGTGGTTTCCACGCTGATCGTGGCACCATTGGGCAACATTGCCATCGCCGCCAACTCGTTCGCCATCACCGCCGAGAGCCTATGCTACATGCCCGGCTACGGCATCGGCGACGCCGCAACAACGTTGGTCGGACAGAGCACCGGTGCCGGACGACCCGACATCTGCCGCTCCTTCGCGCGCATGACCGTCGGTCTGGGCATGGCCGTCATGGCCTTCATGGGGGCGGTGATGTATGTCTTTGCACCCGAGATGATCGGCGTGCTCAGTCCGGTCGAGGCCATCCGCGACCTCGGCACGACCGTGTTGCGCATAGAGGCCTTCGCCGAGCCCTTCTTCGCCGCCGCCATCGTCACCTACAGCGTCTGCGTGGGTGCCGGCGACACGCTCAAACCAGCCATCATGAACCTCGTCTCCATGTGGTGCGTGCGCCTGACGCTGGCCGCCTGTCTGGCTAAAGACCACGGCCTGCGCGGCGTATGGATTGCCATGGCCATCGAACTCACCTTCCGCGGCACCATTTTCCTGTTCCGCCTGTTCCGCGGACAGTGGATGAAGAAAGCCGTGACGGCAGAATAGAAAGATCCCACTACTTTCCCTTCATACGAATGATGATGGTGACGGTGGCCGAACGAGGTGAGACGGCATCGTCATGCTTGAGCATGTAGATACGGTTGGATGTCTTGCCTTCTGTGGTGACAACGGTCGACACCTCACCGTCACGCTTTCTTGTGATGACGTTACTATGCAGGGCCGTCTCTTCTTAAAGGCCATGATAGACAGCCATGGCACGGAAAAGCCGCGCACAGTCGGCCCATTCAGTCGGCCCATCATCGTGCATCCGGAAGAAGTCGTAAAGCATCCTCTCTTCTTGCAGCGTTGTCTCCCCATCGAAGAAACGGGTGATAAGCGCACTTATCTCGCTATAGTCTTTCATTCTTCAACAGTTTTATATTGTTTCAGTATCGCCTGTCTGGCCCTGCTCACCATTTTCCGGACGGTCTCGGACGTGGCTCCGATGAGCTCGGCACACATCCCGCCAAAAGCAGGGAGGCCACAAAGTAATGCTGAATTTTTCTCATATCCATTTGCTTTTATGTGTCTATTCTCTATCTATAGAACGCAACATGATTCGATTTGTGACACAAAAAAAACAAAACTTTTATGAAAAAAAGGGACGCACCATAATATGAATTACGATGCATCCCCCATTCACCTGATCAGGCTGTGATTATGAACAGCCGCTTTTATTCCCACACTCCGGAGTTGCTCTTGTCCCAAGCTGCGCCAGTCTGTCCCTTCGAGTACTGCTCGTCAGCTCCTATCTCCTCGTGCTGACCGATGCTGTCAACCAGCAGCAATGCCGTCTGGATGAACGCAGCCACTTCCGTTTGCGGTTGGATATAGCTCTTTCTTGATTTCATTTCTTCTTCGTTTTGTTTGTTTCTTACTTCTTCAAGACCTTCTTGCCGTCACATATCACAATACCTTTGTAACCATTGCCGACACGCTGACCTGACAGGTTGTAGGCTGTTCCTTGCTGCTGGCGTTGGCTGTCCTTAGGCAACGAGGTGATACCAGTGACCGCCTCTGCATCGGCCAGTGGTAGCGCGGCCTTCAACTGGGTGCCGGCCGGAACGGCGAGATAAGCCTTGTGAGCATTGTTGGTGAACGCCGAACCGCCCGCAGCTCCCCAGTAGAAACCGAAGGAGTCGTCTTCCCGCCTGCTGTTGCGTGAGAGTTTGTAGAAGAGATAGTGTTGCGTCTCATCGGCACCGGTGGTGACAGCCATCGTATCGGTGCCCAGAAGCAGATTGGCCTCATCGGCCCATCCGGCCTTGGCGGCGTTGCCTTGTTCCTCAACCATTACCTCATCACTGACATACTCGAAACGATAAGACCCCTGTGGAGCCTTCAGCACCACGCCCGTAGCCTGCGGTATGATGCCGTTAGCTGCGGTGGTGCCAACCATTTTCAGCACATTATTCTCCACGCCGTAAGCCTGAGTTGTCACGCCTTCGGGTATACGCAGGTTGCGATCGCCATAATAGAGCGAGGCATAGCCAATGGCCGGCACGTCCACCTTCACGGATCCCACGTAGTCTTCGGTGCCGTTGGTGGCGCAAGCCACTACATAGACCTCATCCTTGCCACCCGCCTTATCAAGCGCACTCTTCGGTACTGTGAAGTTGTGGGTATTGGCAAACCAAATCAACTTACCGTTGCCGTCATAGACCTTGTAGCCACTGATGCTGCCCACAGGCTCCGTGGAATAGATGACATTGCCTTTTTCATCTTCCGTAGCACTAATAAACCGGGCCCGGGCATTATACTGCGAGTCGGGCCGGAACGAGTCCCAGTTACCCATTTCATTGCCGTTCTGCCCGAAATTCACACGACCGTTAGGATAATAAGTCCTGTTCTCATTCTTGTTTCCGGGATAAATGGCCTTCGTGGTGCGAATGTCATCGCAGGCAAAGAGCGCGTTCACGCCGCCCCCCTTCTTGGGATACTTACGCATTTCAGCCAGTACGTCGTCGATTTCATCCTGCGTAACCGTGATTTTACAGTTGCGTCCATAGTCACCCAGTGTCACCTCGCCCACATAGTTGAACATGCCGAACACGCGGAAGAAGTCCTCCAGATTCTCTCCGGCAGCCTCACTGCAAGCGAGGGCGAGGTTCATGTAGGCCGAGCGCCCCGTCTGGTTGCCACCACGCTGTATAGAGTTGCGCTTCAGAATGCGGAACACCTTGGGATAGAACGTAGTGTCGTTGCCCGCCGCATGATAGTAAAGGTAGAGCTTGTAGAGCATTTCAGGGAACTGTCCCGCGCTGAGATTCCACCAGTTGTTGTTGCTGTCCCTGTTAAGGAAGTCAGCCATGTTGGCCACAGAAGTCTCCGGGGCATATCGGCTGGAGAACGGCGTGAGCTCAAACTGGGCCACCAGCGTGAAGAAATTGACCGAGGTCTCAGTGGAACCCGCCAAGTGGATGTAGTTCTGATGATTGTGTCCGAACTCATGAGCCACGCCCCAGAAAGAGTCGCCGCGTCGGTTAGGATCGTCAAAATGAAGGAAATTATCCATGTTTCCGCTCCAATTGACGTAGCATCCGTAGGTGGAGGCATACATATAGTTGTGATCGACGGCTGTCATCTCCAGCAAGCCATTGAAGCGGTCGACGGCGAAGGAGTCATTGCAGAACCCCTCAATGCTGTTCTCTGAATAAATAATGTCGTCGAAGCACTTCACCACGCCTTCCATGCTGCCATCAACACCTGGCCTCTTGTATCGCCGTACGTCACTCGAACGCCAGTGTTGCGCACAGTATTTTCCCTTGGTGTCGAAGGCTCGCGCAGTGATCAGACCATCGTTATACATATCGGTATACATGGAGTCGGTCATGCCACGGGTAGTATCGAACATGCCATTGACGAATCCACCCTCAATGTGGAAAGTGACATCGGGGAAATCGGAGAGTTTCGGGCCTTGCCCATCATACTTCTCTCCATTGCTTGTGTCGACCCAGTAATAGACAAACACGCTGCCCTCACCCGAGGTAAGGACGGTGTTGAGCCCCTTGCGCAACGGGGTGATGGAACCGCCTGCCGTACCAAGCGGAATGACCTGCACGGCCATGTAGGCACCTGTGGGCACGCTGTCGAGGAAAACGTAGAGCATGCTCTCGCCGCTGTCAGTGGTGATTCCGGTAGGTCCCGTCATGTTGCCCCACAGATAGCCGATGCCAATCTGCGACGACCACTTGTAACCACGCGTGTCCGTATAAGGCTTGTATTGGGCTATGCGGAAATACTTCTCCCAGTCGCGGCCACTCTGATACTTGGCCCAAGCCCTGTTCTTAATCTTGAAGACGATGTCCTGAAAGACCGTAGCCAATCCTGCCTCATTCATCTCCGCACGAAGGGCCATGCTGTCCATATCCTGATATTGTTTCTTCAGACGGGTGCAGGCATAGTCTTCGAAGTAACGATACATGATGTCGCCATACTTCGAGGCATTGTCGCGCAGATCGGTGCGCAGACGATAACGGGCGCGATCAACAGCCAGAAGACTGTCATTCACCGCCGCCCGCTTGACATACCAGCGGTTGCCCTCGGCATTCCATGACCACGATACGGCTGCATGATTCTGAGAAGCTGCGCAATGCATGCCCCGGCCGCCATTCTCCACAAAGTAATAGAAAGGCGTGTAGTCATCGCTCTTGCCCGAGTTAACGGTAAAGGTGGTGCCATGGATGCTATCTGTCATCGTATAATACTGCGACATGCTGTGAGCCTGGATATATTTGTCGGTGACAATGTTTCGCAATTTGACACGATTGATGTCCACGCTGTCCACACGATACACTTGGAAGTTGTTGTCTCTATCCTCTCCCATGGTGGCACACTCCATGCCTGGGTTGGTGTAGTTGTCGTAGAGCGCACGGCCATAGGGCACACTGACGAGACGATAGAGCCCTCCATTCCTCGGTGCAGTGATGCCCGTGAAATGGCTTAGCCGTGCACTGATCATCTCATCGGTGACAACGCTGTCACGTTCGATGAGCCAATCGCTTGTACTAGGCACTGTTCCGGTAGGCACGCGCCATGCATAGACAGCCCCACTGGCATCAGCATGCCACACGGCGGTCTTGTCGGCCGAAGCATTGTTGAAGATATTCCACCACACTTGCGTGGTATCGGCAATGTCGCCGTCCACCTTCATCGTGAAGTTAAAAGCGTTGCTGCCTGTCGGCAGTACTGATTCAGTCTGCGCTTGCTGGCTGATATAGAGTCCCGTCTCCAGGTCTTGCACGGAATAGGTGTCGTCACCTGTCTTGCGAAGCAGAAAGTGACCACGCCATGTCTCGTCGTCTGGAATGCTATCAACATCTACGTAAAGGCCGTTACGGCCATTCACGTTCTGCACGCCAGCCCATAATACTTTACCATTGCAGACTGTCTTGATGTGATAGACACCGTTCTTGAGCACAGGAGCCGTTCGCACGGGCTTAATCACCATCTGTGCGGGAATGAAGGCAGAGCCCTGGTCGTATCCGTCAGTCCAGTAGGCCAGGTGCGGACTGCGGTAGTTGAGTTTGAAACCCTGCGCATTCTCCAAATAAAAACCTCCGCCCGTGACAGCCTTATTATCATGAGTTCTGTTGGCAGGATACAGGCGCCAGACACTGTCCGGATAGGTTGTGAAGTCGCGCGTCAGCCGGGCATAGGCATTCCCTCCTGCGTTTGTCATTCCCTTCGACGTGGCCGGAGAGGCCAGCCACAGCGTATCGCCGGCGGCCTTATTCATGATCCGCACGGCATAAGGATTGCCAAAGAAAGCCCACTGACAACTGTCGCCCTTGGCATTGGCATCGCAAGTGATGTTGGGATTGTCACCTTTTTTATAATTATAATAGACTGTTTTTCCCCCGCTAATGACCGACAACGCATAATAATGACGCTCGCCAGTCATGGAAGAGAACTGTATCGGTGCATAGGGATTCCACTTCATGGTGGCCACGACGGTATCGGTGTTTTCCTTGACGGTGTCTACCGAATAAGTGAAAGAGGCGAAGTCACCCACCGACAGGTTCGACGGAATGGTGACCGCCGTTCCGACCGGTGCCTGTACCTCAGCCGTTTTCACGGCCTGCCCGTCAAACATCACCTTGAAGACCACCTTCTTCGTCGGCCGCTCGGCTATGAAAGTTGACCCCTTGTCGTAGCCTTGGGTCCAATAAGCCAAGTAATAAGTGGAACTTCCTTTCTTGTTACGGATGTTGAGTTTATGGCCATCCTGGTTCTCCAAGAAGAAACCATTACCACTCAAAGACTCGCTCTTATGAGTCTTTGTGGCTGGCAACAGCCGCCACAGACTGTCGGGATTGGCTTGGAAGTTGTCGGTCAGTACGGCATAAATGTCGCGACCATTTTCTACGGTATGTCCCTTCGTCGACGGTGAGGCCAGCTGAAGCGCACGACCGGCGGCCTTGTTTCTGACCCTTACGGCATAAGGATTGCCAAAGAAGGCCCACAGGCCGTTCGCGTCGTTGGCCGTCTTGTCACACTGGATGTTTGGGGTGCGGCCTTGGACATAGTTGAAATAAGCCGTTGTGTTGGCGTTCTTGATGTGAAGCGAGTACCAATACTGGTTGTTTTCATCAGAAAACTGGATGGGCGCGGAAGGATTCCACGTCATCGTCGCCACGATGACCCGCGTCGCGGTGTCAATTTTCTCCGGCGAATACTGGAACTCCGCAAAATTGCCGAACAGCAGACTGTCGGGCAACGCGGCATCCGCGCCAATGGAGTCAGTCGTCGAGAACGTCTTGACAGTGTCTCGTCCGAACACTACCTTGTAGGTCACCGTGTTTAGGAGCGTCTCACCCCTCGTGTCCAAGTCGAGACCCAAGGAGGCCCTGCTGGTTCCCGCCATGGCTTGCACGCAACACAGCAAAGCTATGAAGGCAGTCATTGTCTTGTTGAAAAAGCGCATAATAATAACATTATAGATTATAAACAGCAGTTAAATCTCTACCATAAAATCAAAAGATAGCATGCAAAATTAATAAAAATCAGTTAATAGATTGCATAATACAGGTATAAACAGTGTTAAAACATATATAAAAGCGTCATGGACTCATTTGAATCCATGACGCTCTCAATGCGAACAATTTCTATCTTACGCCCTTACTTAACAACCATTTTCTTGCCATCGCGGACGACTATGCCCTTGTAGCCTTGTCCGACGCGCTGTCCCTGCAGGTTGTAGAGGCGGCCATTGGCAGCGGACTCGCCACCATTGATGTCGCTGATACCGCTGACCACAGAGGCATAGACTGCCTTCACGTTGACATAGGTCTCAACAGTGCCCGTATAGCTCTCGGCACCAGTCGTCGACTTCAGTGTGTAGCCGGTAATCTCGGGGCAGACAATTTCGTAGGCGCTGCCGGCGTCGACCACGTCGGTCACTGTCTGCAGAGTGCGCCCCGAAGCCTCATCAGTGCAAGTGATGGTGACACTGTACATCGGCTTGCCATAGAAAGTGGAGATGCGGATAGGGTGACCCTTACCACCATCCCAGCCCACGAGGGCACCACTCTCTACGCCGTCCCAGTACTGTCCATTGCGTCCAAGGATGTTCCAGGTGGCTCCATCGTCGTTGAGAGCGAAAGCGAAGGTCTCTGCTGATGAGGAAGCGGTGGTCGGCTGCGACCGCTGCAACTGTGGTACATAGAGGTCGGCGCCCACGTTGAGCACCTTATAGCGGTCGCCGCTCGCCTCCAGCGTCCACACGGCGTTGGCTCCGAGCCCCTCGGCAGTGATGCTTCGGTTGATCTGGTTGTCGCTGCTGCGCACAAGGCGGTAGCCTGCACGGCCCGAAGCGGTGGTGGCATCATACATGAGATAATACTTACCAGCCTCAACGGTGGTGACGGGCTGTCCGTCAGCCTTCACACCGGTGATGGCATCAGTGGTGTAGACGGCATTGATAACGCAGTCACTGTCGGGCACGAACGACGAGCCGTCGGCACGGTCGGCAGAGGACTGCTTGTAATAAGCCACGGCCGGCAACATCACGGTATAGTTGTCGCCAACGCGGGCTGTGTCCTCACGCTGCGCCACGATGACGCCATGGTCGTCAGTGACCTGATAGACGATGGCATAAGCGAAACGCTTGTAGACCACCTCATAGGTGTCTGCGGCGATCTCGGTGACCGTCTCCACAGCATTGTTCTTGAATGTCGGGCAAAGGCCGGCACCAATCTCGGTGACATCGACGGGCACGCTGCGCCTCACCGTGCCGAGATTGCCGCCGCGGTCGTCCTTGCAGACGAAGGTGACGACACGCACTTGCTGCGCTTTCCACACCGCACCCTGACTGACGGGAGCATCGTAAGTGGCCTCACCGTCGACGTTGGCACCGGCATAGACAAGTCCGGCCGGCAGCGGGAAGAGGCTCTTGCCACCCACCATAACGCGCACAGCGGCAGCGGCAGCGGGCGAGAGGGTGACAGCAGCACCCGAGGCACTGATGGCGACGGGGCGTCCGAGCTTGTTGGCGAAGGCTCCGGTCGTGCCGACATAGCGGCCCGTGGCAGCGTTCTGCAGGGTGACGGTCTGTGTGCCGTCAGCATTGTTGGTGGTCACAGCCACCTTCCAGGCGTTGTTGGCGAAGGCATCGGTGCTGTGAGACAGCGTGGAAGCCTTTCCGTCGTCGGCCAGCATGGTGCCGTCGAAGCCCTTCACGTCATTGGTGAAGACATAGAGCTTGCCCTCCTCCAGACGAATGCTGTCGACAGGGGCAGAAGGTGTGGAATCGTCGCCGCCATAATCCTCCATCGGACTGAACTCCCACTGGCCGCCACCACCGTCGCCGGGGTTGTTATAGACATTGACAGCCAGACCCTGACGGGGCATGGACGAGTTGAAATACTGTCCGTCGACCTTGTCGCTGGAGATGGAATAGTAATAGTGAGTACCCTTCTTGCCATAGGCACCGGTACCGAGTTGGAAATTGTAGTGCTTGACAGAGGGATCATACTCCCAACGTCCGGTGACAGCGGTGGCCGTCGGATTGGGCTTCACAGATCCATCAGGCATGGCCTTGCAGACAAGTGCGTACTTGCCGGGATTGGCAGGATCTTCCTCGATGCTCCACCACTGATAGTTGTAATTGTCAGCACCCTCAGTGGCCTGGGGGCTGGTCCACAGGCGGTTGACCTGTGCTCCGTTGCCAGAATACTGCGAGATGAGCGGTGAGCCTTCGGCCAAGACCTCGATGCAACGATCCTTACGGTCGCCATCGTTGCCTCCTGAGATGATGCGATAGTAATATTTGTTGCCGTCTTTGTTGGCGAGGGGCATCACCTTGTCGTCATTAGACGACTCGCCTGGCATGAAATACTTGCAATAACGGTAGCCACGATAGTTGAGCAGTGTGGTATCGGCTGCGGCGCGGGCAATGAAGTCATCGAAGTTGCGGCGGTTCTGCGGTGTCCATCCGGCTTCGGCAATGGCGATAAGGCGCGGCAGGGCGAGCCATTCCATATAGGTGCTGTCGCTGACCCACTCACACCAGAACGTGCCCTGCACACCAAAGTTGACATTGGCGGGGATATTTTGGTTATAGGTAGCCTTGACATGATCGGATCCATCAGCAGCTCCCGGCGGATCCTGCGGACCGTTACCCTGCTTTCGGTTAATATAATAAGGTCCCCAGGTGGTGTAGATCGACTTCAATCCTAAGCTGTGGGCTTTCTCCACGGCCTCGTTGGCAGGATACCAGCACAGGATGGCTGCATCCATATTCTTGATTTCGTTGACATCAGCGCCCTTGGCGGTCACGCTTTCGTTCCACATGATGGCCTTGCGTCCCTTCTTTTTCAGCACACTGTCTACCTTGGCGATAAACCAACTCTGCAACTGACGCCAGTCAGTGAAGCCTTCGGCGGCATAAAGTTTTTTGCAGTCGTCGTTCGTGGTCCATGCCGTGGTGGGACACTCGTCACCACCCATGTTGAAGTATTCATAGGGGAAGATGTCGGTCAGTTCGTCAATGACATCATAGATGAACTGCATGGCCTTGGGATTGGCCACGTTGAGCACGTCGTTGGAGATGCCGCCGTTGTCCCAGACGGAATGAGCGCCGTTGGGCGAGCAGCTGAATTCGGGATAAGCCGTCATGGCAGCGGCGAAGTGGCCGGGCATGTCGACTTCAGGAATGACGTCGATGTGGAGCTTCTTGGCATAGGCCACCACCTCGCGCATTTGATCCTGCGTGTAGAAATAAGGCCCGTAGGGCTTGTTGATCCAGTAGGCACGGGCCTCCTCCAGAGAGGTGAAGCGGCTGTTGGGAGCCGTAGCACCGATGGTGGTGAGCTTCGGATACTTCTTGATCTCGGCGCGCCAGCCCTGGTCGTCGGTGAGGTGCCAGTGGAACTTGTTCATCTTGTAATAGGACATCACATCAAGCATGCGCTTCACCTCGGCCACGCTGAAGAAATGGCGTGATACGTCGAGCATGAATCCGCGGTACTCGAAGCGGGGCTCGTCGCTGATGGTGACGAGCGGCAACTCGTAGGTGCCGACGGCATCGTCCTTCACTCCGGCCATGACATGGGGCGGCAGAAGCTTCTTGAACGTCTGGAAGGCGTAGAAGAGTCCGATTGCCTCGTTGGCCTCGATGCTGACGCTGCCCTCGCTGACGGCAAACGTATAGCCACCCGTCTTGAGGTTCAGCGCTGTGGCTGGCTTCGTCACCTTGACAAAGGCGTCCCCCCCCGTGGTCACCTCGGCCTGAAGTCCGGCAGCAACAAGGGCGTCGACAAAGACCTGTGCCTCGTTGGTCATCATCTCGTCTGTGCCCTCGCAGGCCACTGTGACCTTGGCGGGCAACGTCACCGAGCCCGACTTCACGGTCATGGCCTTCGGCTTGGGCGTGAGATTAATGAACGTGTCGGCCCACATTGCAGTTGGCAATGCGGCGAGCAACAGCAATAAGCTGAGTAATCTTTGTTTCATTTGGTTGAAATAACTGTTTGTTGTTTTGATTGGTTAGGTCTGAGCGCAAAAAGCGCATTCTGCTGACAAAGTTAGCTGTTTTATTCGAAACGAACAAAAATATGCACTATTTTAAATGTTTTTATGAATATACGTTAAAAACGAATCATCCGCCTTTGTCTTCTTTTTCTGGTTCATACGACGCTTCCGGAACCGTCTTGCACGAATTCTTGCGAATGAAAAGACTGGCTTTCACAAACTGAAAAAACTCAAAAACCATGACATCGCAAGTAGCGGGCGCACCTACCGCCGGACCGTATGTCAACTTCTCCACGGCAAGAGACGCCCTTTCGAGACGCAAGAGACGGTCTCCCGCAAAGCAAAAGACCATCGGTTACAACGCAAAACACCATCTCCTGCAGCACAAAATACGGCTCAACGGAAGGCGCGTCCCCAAGAGCACAAAAAGAAGAGGCATCTCGGCTCCTCCCGTTATGCGAGGATACGAAAACAGGATAGCATGTGCAAGTCGACTGTCAAAAGACAGGACACCCAATGCTCTTTTCGTTTAAGGGAACAGGCCACACGACGTTAAAAAGATTAAAAAAGAGAATCCAGACTGTCAAAAAACAGTTTTCCTACAAAATCTCTTGTTACTTTTGCGCACAGAAACCGGCACTGCATACACGGAAACAGGATATACAGAACAATAACAAAGGAATCAACCTATGGCAGTGTCGCCCTGCTTTTTATAATTTTACAGCCCGATAAGACGGCAACAGTTTGAACAATGAAAAGGATAAACGTATTTCTACTCAGTGCCCTGTGCCTGATTACCTTCTTTGTCAACGGCGGCGCACTACCCACCGACATCATGGAAGCCCGCAACATCGTCACGGGCCGAGAGATGGTCAGCGACGGCCACTGGCTCGTGCCAACGATGAACGGAACGCTGCGACTGGAGAAGCCACCCTTGCCGACATGGGTGGCAGGAGCCATCGAGGAGGTGTGCCCCGGCAGTCTGACGGCACAGCGCATGGCACCGGCCGTGATGGGATGTTTCTGGACCTTCTATCTCTTTCTCTTCGCCAGGTACTTCTCACGGCGAACCGATGTGGCCACAGCGGCCGTCATGGTTTTCCTAACGTGCTACAACCTGGTGCTGATGGGGCGCTCGGCGACGTGGGACATCTACTGTCACGCCTTCATGATGGCAGCCATCTATTATCTCACCCGTGCACTCTATGAAGACCATCACCACCGCCAATGGTTCACACTGGCGGGACTATTCATGGGGCTGTCGTTCCTAAGCAAGGGCCCGGTGTCTTTCTATGCACTGCTGTTGCCCTACCTCATCACGACGGCCGTGCTGCCGCAACCCATGATGCAGGGCAAATGGAAATCGTTCTTCGCGATGATCGTCATCATGCTCATCACAGGCGGTTGGTGGTATGCCTACCTGCTGGCGGCCCATCCGGCCGAGGTCAACGAGGTCATCGGGAAGGAGTCGGGCGCATGGTCGAACCACAACGTACGCCCATGGTGGTACTATTGGCGGTTCTTCCTGGAGATGGGCGCCTGGAGCGTACTGATGCTCGCCGCCCTCTGCGTGTCCTACTGGAAACGCCACATCGTCGTAAAACGCGAATACCTGCTGTCGGTGACGTGGGCCGTCGCCTCCATCGTGCTGCTGTCGCTCATGCCGGAGAAGAAGACGCGCTATCTCCTGCCCACCCTGGCCCCCTGCTCCATCGTCGTGGCCTGCCTGCTGGTGCACTTCAAACAAGGCAAGGAGCTTGACAAGCCCAGCAAATGGCTCTACATAGGTAACGGAATATTGCTGACCCTCATTGCCCTCGCAATGCCCGCGCTGATCTATCATTTCGGCGTGAAGGAGGGCATGATCAGTTCCAGGACCGCCGTGTTCGCCTCCATCTGCATGCTGACATTGGCCGTATGGCTGCTGAGGTGCACCCTGCGCTACCGGCCCATGGCCTTCGCGGGCGGCATCAGCGCGCTCTTCGTGCTGGCAGAGCTCTTCCTGCTGCCCACCATCGGCCACTCGCTGGGCAACCCCGACGCCCACAGCATAGCGGCCACGCAGACCGACCGGCGCGTGACGGGCCTGTCCTTCTATCACGAACAGCAAGAGCCACTGCGCATCGAATTGGTATACGAGGCGCGACGCAAGATTCTGCCGCTCGACTTCAGCAACGAACAGACCGTGAAGGCGGCCTTGCCCTGCGTACTGGTGTCGAGAAAATGGGCACGCGAAGAGATTCCGGCCCGGGTACTGGCCACGCTCGACACGGTGACAATTGGCACCTTTGACGATAACAAGCACCCACGCGCCAACAAGCACTACACGGGCAGTCTCGTGAGCCACGTGACGCTGCTCAAGAAGAAAGAACATACCATACAATAGGAATAAGACTTCCCATTATGACCTTTCGGTCATCATCCCCGTCAACAACGAGGAGAACAACCTCGACCGCGTGGAGAAAGCCATGGCCGACTTCGTCGGGAAAGCAGTCGTCAAGACCTGCGTAGTCTTCGCCATCGATGGCTCCACCGACGGTAGCCTCGCAAGAATCAAGGACATCTGCCGTCGGCATACGGACTTCTTCTTCATCAGTTCCGATGCAAACCACGGGCTGAGCACGGCCATGAAAGCCGGAATCGACGCCATCGAGAGCCGCTACACGGGCTACATCGACGCCGACCTGCAGACCAATCCCGATGACTTCAACCTGCTCCTGCCCTACGCCGCCGACTATCAGATCGTGTCAGGCATACGCGCCAAGCGCAAGGACTCGTGGTTCAAGAAGGCGCAGTCGAGAATCGCCAACGGCTTCCGCCGCATGATGACCGGCGACACGGCCACTGACACAGGCTGTCCGCTGAAGGTGATGTGGAGCGACTATGCCAAACGGCTGCCCTTCTTCGACGGCATGCACCGCTTCCTGCCCGCGCTGATGACGCTGGAAAATGGAAAGTTCAAGGAACTGCCTGTACGCCACTATCCGCGCATGGCCGGTGTGTCGAAGTATCATCTGTGGAACCGACTCAAAGGCCCGTTCGCCGACTGTATCGCCTTCCGCAGGATGAAGCATCGCTACATACGCTACCAGACGGCCGAAGGCAACCTCAGCCTGTAAAAAGTTCATGCAGACATCAGCTATCTACGTCTACTCCATTGGATTCCTGGCCCAAGGGTTCTTCTCGGCACGCATGCTCATCCTGTGGATTCTGTCAGAGCGGGCGCACCGGGTGATGTCACCCAACGCCTACTGGATATGCAGCCTGGCGGGCAGCATCCTGCTCTTCGTCTACGGATGGCTGCGCGACGACTTCGCCATCATCTTCGGCCAGCTCATCTCCTATTATATATATATTTGGAACCTCAACATCAAGGGCGTGTGGCACAAGTTGCCAGGGCTTGCCAGAGTGGCCATCACCCTGCTGCCCCTCGTGGCCGCAAGTATGGTGTTCCACGACGTTCCGGCCTTTGTCATCACCTTCTTCCACAACCAGTCGGTGCCGCCATCACTGATCGTGTGGGGCTCGGCAGGACAGGTCATCTTCACGCTACGCTTCATCTACCAGTGGTACTACAGCTATCGTCGCCATGAGTCAGTTCTGCCCGTGTGGTTTTGGATTATCAGCCTCGTGGGCTGCACCATCATTGTCAGCTACGGTGCCTTCCGCCTCGACCCGGTGCTCATTCTGGGGCAATCAGTGGGCTTCTTCACCTATTCGCGCAACACCATCCTCTACCGCAAGAGCCACCAGGCATGAACGCCGGAAGACCTGCCCGCAGCGTTCGAACGGCAAAGAGAAAAAAGCAGAAATTGTTGACTCATACACTTTTTTTCTAAAAAAAACATCATCAAACAGGCCGTTTATCGACTTTTTTCATTAACTTTGTGTTTAGAATGGACAGCAGAGTAGCCATTCCGACAATTGGCATGGTCTTTGCAGAATATAATCGGAGAGCAGAAACGAAAGGAGAAAGGCTCTCGTTTTTTGTCTCATTCATTATTATAATAAGGTAAGAAGAAAAAATGAACAACGATTTCAGAAAGTTCGCAACCCGACATATGGGCATGAACGGCATGGTGCTCGACGACGTCATCAAGGCGCAGCAACAGTATCTCAACCCGTATATTCTGGAAGAGCGTCAGCTCAACGTCACACAGATGGATGTCTTCTCACGCCTGATGATGGATCGCATCATCTTCCTCGGCACCGAGATCGACGACTACACGGCCAACACGTTGCAGGCTCAGCTGCTCTATCTCGACTCCACCGACCCGGGCAAGGACGTGAGTATCTACATCAACTCACCCGGTGGCAGCGTTACCGCTGGCCTCGGCATTTATGACACGATGCAGTTCATCTCCAGCGACGTGGCCACTATCTGCACCGGCATGGCTGCCTCAATGGCCGCAGTGCTCCTCGTAGCCGGCAAGGAGGGCAAGCGCTCGGCGCTCCCCCACAGCCGCGTGATGATTCACCAGCCGCTCGGCGGCGTGCAGGGCCAGGCCTCCGACATCGAGATTGAGGCCCGCGAGATTCTGAAATTCAAGAAAGAGCTCTATACCATCATCTCCAACCATTCGCATCAGCCCTACGACAAAGTGTGGAAAGACTCGGACCGCAACTACTGGATGACGGCCGAGGAAGCCAAGGAGTATGGCATGATAGACTCGGTATTAACACGTAAAAGTTATGGCAAAGAAGAAAAGCTGTAATTTCTGCGGCCGTACGGAAGAACAAGTGCGCCTGCTCATCACGGGCCTTAACGGCTACATCTGCGAGGACTGTGCACGTCAAGCCTACTCCATCGCCAAGTCGACAGGCGCCTACGGCGACATGGCCGACCCACAGACAGACCAGAAAGCACCGCAGCAGAAGCCCAAGCTGAACAAAATTCCCAAGCCGAAGGAAATCAAGAAATATCTCGACGAGTATGTCATCGGGCAAGACGAGGCCAAACGCTGCCTCGCCGTCTCGGTCTACAACCACTACAAACGGCTGCAACAGCCGCTCGACGACAGCGGTGTGGAGATTGAGAAGAGCAACATCATCATGGTGGGCTCCACAGGCACGGGCAAGACTCTACTGGCACGCACCATCGCCAAGCTCCTCGATGTGCCGTTCACCATTGTCGACGCCACCGTCTTCACAGAGGCCGGCTACGTGGGAGAGGACGTGGAATCGATTCTGAGCCGACTCCTGCAGGTGGCCAACTACGACGTGCCGGCCGCCGAGAGAGGCATCGTCTTCATCGATGAGATTGACAAGATAGCGCGCAAGAGCGACAACCCAAGCATCACACGCGATGTCAGCGGCGAGGGCGTGCAGCAAGGACTGCTCAAACTCCTCGAAGGCACCACCGTCAACGTGCCGCCCAAAGGTGGACGCAAGCATCCCGACCAAGACTACATACACGTCGACACGAAGAACATTCTCTTCATCTGCGGCGGTGCTTTCGATGGCATCGAGCAGCGCATCGCCCAGCGCATGAACACCCACACCGTCGGCTACACGTCGGTGCAGAACGTGGCGCGCATCGACCGTGGCGATCTGATGAAGTATATCACGCCGCAAGACCTGAAGTCGTTCGGCCTCATCCCCGAACTCATCGGCCGCCTGCCCGTCATCACCTATCTCAATCCGCTCGACGGAGCGGCCCTGCGCCGCATCCTCGTAGAGCCCAAGAACTCCATCGTCAAGCAGTATGAAAAACTCTTCGATATGGACGGCATCAAACTGACCTTTGCCGACGACGCCCTCGACTTCATCGTAGACAAGGCTGTGGAATCGAAACTCGGTGCGCGTGGACTGCGATCCATCGTCGAAGCCGTAATGATGGACGCCATGTTCGAAGTGCCGTCGACACGGAAAAAATCGTTTGAGGTGACACACGAGTATGCCGAGCAACAGATTGCCAAAAGCCACATGCACCTGCAATCGGCATAACTCCGAATACCTCATTCCCTAAACCCACATTCCCCGGAGAGACCGCACGACGGCTATCTCCTGGGGAACGGGGGCTCTCTCACCAACATCTCGCATCCTTCTCCCGACTCGTTCTCTACCAACCACAATGACAAAAGTTAATCTTGCACAACAACTGAAGCATTATTTCGGCTTTGACAAGTTCAAAGGCGATCAAGAAGCCATCATCACCAACTTGATGGAGGGGCATGACGTATTCGTACTCATGCCCACCGGAGGCGGCAAGAGCCTGTGCTACCAGCTGCCATCGCTTCTCATGGACGGCATGGCCATCGTCATCTCGCCCCTCATCGCGCTGATGAAGAATCAAGTGGACGTCATCAACGGGCTCGGCGAGGGCGAGGGCATCGCCCACTATCTCAACTCGTCGCTCAACAAGAGTGAGGTGGATCGCGTGCGCGACGATGTGCTTTCAGGCAAGACCAAGCTGCTCTACGTGGCACCTGAGTCACTGCTGCGCGAGGAGAACGACAGCAACGGCGAGACCATTCGCAAGGTAAAGTTCGCGTTTCTCAAAGATGTGAAGATTTCTTTTTATGCCGTCGACGAAGCCCACTGCATCTCCGAATGGGGCCACGACTTCCGGCCTGAATACCGGAACATCCGAAAAGCAGTCGACATCCTTGGACGCGCACCCATCATCGCACTCACGGCGACTGCAACTGACAAGGTGCGGTCCGACATCAAGAAGACTCTCGGCATAACCGATGCCGCCGAGTTCAAGAACTCATTCAACCGCCCCAACCTCTATTATGAGGTAAGGCAGAAGCGCAGCGACGACGATACCAATCAGCAAATCGTAAAGTTCATCAAACTGCACGCGGGCAAGAGCGGAATCGTCTACTGCCTGTCGCGCAAGAAAGTGGAAGAGTTGGCCGAGATTTTGAAGACCAACAACATCAAGGCCGCACCCTATCACGCCGGCCTCGACACCGCCACACGCACGCAGACACAGGACGACTTCCTCACCGAGCGCATCGATGTCATCGTGGCCACCATCGCCTTCGGCATGGGTATTGACAAACCGGACGTGCGCTTTGTCATCCACTACGACATACCAAAGAGCCTCGAAGGCTACTATCAGGAGACCGGACGAGCTGGACGCGACGGCGGCGAGGGGCTCTGCATCGCCTTCTACGCACAGAAAGACCTGAAGAAGCTGGAGAAGTTCATGGAGAACAAGCCGGTGGCCGAGCAGGACATTGGACGACAACTGCTCGCCGAGACCAAGGCATATGCCGAGTCGGGCATCTGCCGACGCAAGATGTTGCTCAACTATTTCGGCGAGAACTATCCCGAGGACAACTGCCACAACTGCGACAACTGCCTGCACCCGAAAGAGAAGATGGAGGGTAAGGACGCTCTGCTCGTGGTGTTGCAGGCCATCAGTGCCGTAAAAGAGAACTTCCGGCAAGACTATGTCGTCAACTTTGTCAAAGGCCGCTGCACTGACGACATCGCCTCCCACAAGCACGACGAACTGGAGGAGTTTGGCGCAGGCGAGCACATTGACCCAAAACTTTGGAATCCCGTCATACGGCAGGCCATCATCGAGGGCCTGATCAAAAAGGATGTAGAGAACTACGGCCTGCTGAAGATTACAGCAGCGGGGCGGCGTTGGATGAAGAATCCCACCTCGTTCCCCATCGTTGAGGACCGCGAATTCGATGACGTGGAAGACCCTGAGAATGCCGGCGGCACCGCCCTCGACCCGAAACTCTACGCCATGCTCAAGCAACTGCGTTCCGAAACGGCGCGCAAGCTCAAGGTGCCGGCCTATGTCATCTTCTTCGACAACTCGCTTGACGAGATGGCCACCAAGTATCCCATCTCCCTGGAGGAGCTGCAGCAGATACAAGGCGTCGGTGCAGGCAAGGCACGGCGCTTCGGCAAACCTTTTATCAACCTCATCAAACAATACTGTGAGGAGAACGGCATCGTCAGACCCGAGGAGATGCGTGTGCTCACGGTGCCCAAACGCAGCAGCATGAAAATAAAAATCATACAGAGCATCGATCTCAAAACCGATCTGGAGGACATCGCCGACGCGCAAGGACTCGAATTTGATGAACTGCTCAACGAGATGGAAGCCATCGTCTACAGCGGCACAAAGATAGACATCAACTATTATCTCGACGACCTCGACGACTACGACGACGATGCCATCGACGACGTGTACAGCTATTTCATGGAGTCGGAGACCGACAGCCTCGACGATGCCATTGACGAACTCGGCGGCGACTACGATGACGATTTCATCCGCCTCGTGCGCATCAAGTTCCTCTCCGAGCAGGCCAACTAAGGGACTACACTATCTCACAGAGCCACGTCCCCGCCTACAGAACGGCAGACTTCCACTACACGACCAACTAAACATCCATATTTTCATCAACATCATTCAACGGTTTTCCCGTTTCTCCCCACAATGAAGAAAGATCTCAAAACCGCCACTCTCTGTGTGCAGGGTGGCTATCGTCCGAAAAACGGCGACCCTGTAGAGGTACCCATCATCCAGAGCACCACGTTCAAGTATGACAACTCAGAGGAGATGGCACAGCTATTCGACCTAAAAAAGGAAGGCTATTTCTACACCCGACTGCAAAATCCCACCAACGATGCCGTAGCCCGGAAAATCGCCGAGCTCGAAGGCGGCATCGGCGCCGTGCTTCTGTCGAGCGGACAGGCCGCCACGTTCTACGCCGTGTTCAACATCTGCGAAGCCGGTAGCCACATCGTAGCGTCCAACGAGATTTATGGCGGCACCTACAATCTCTTCGGTGTGACCATGCGCAAACTCGGCATCGACGTGACCTTCGTCAACCCCGACGCCTCCGAAGATGAGTTGCGGAAGGCCTTCCGACCCAACACACGGGTGCTCTTCGGCGAAACCATCAGCAATCCCGGCTGTGCCGTGCTCGACATTGAGAAATTTGCCCGCGTGGCCCATGAAGCCGGCGTGCCGCTCATCGTCGATAACACCTTCGCCACACCTATCAACTGCCACCCTTTCGAGTGGGGAGCCGACATCGTGACCCACTCCACCACCAAATATATGGACGGCACGGCATCACAGGTGGGCGGCGCTGTCGTCGACAGCGGACGGTTCGACTGGATGGCGCACGCCGACAAATACCCGGGCCTGTGCACACCCGATGACAGCTATCACGGCATCGTCTATGCCAGCCAATTCGGCCCAATGGCCTACACCACGAAGTTGGTGTCGCAGCTCATGCGTGACCTTGGCTCCATCCCCGCGCCGATGAACTCATTCATCCTCAACCTCGGACTACAGAGCCTGCACCTACGCATGGCGCAACACTGCCGCAACGCACAACGCGTGGCCGAGTTTCTGCAGGCCGACAGCCGCGTGGCATGGGTGCGCTACCCTGGACTGGAGAGCGACAAATATCACGACCTGGCACAGAAATACATGCCCCAGGGCACCTGCGGCGTGATGGCATTCGGCTTGAAAGGCGACCGCGACACCGCTGTTCGCTTCATGGACGCATTGGAGCTGGTCAACATCGAGACGCACGTCGCCGACTCGCGCACCTGCGTACTCCATCCTGCCAGCCACACCCACCGACAGATGACCGACGAACAGCTGCGTCAGGCAGGCATCGCGCCCGACCTCATCCGCCTCTCGGTCGGTATCGAGGATGCCGACGATATACTCGACGACATCAAGCAGGCACTCGACAAAGCGTAAACAGACATCAACAAGCATGCGAAAAGAGGTTTTCCGCTGAACGTTCAGCCTACCCATCAGGCGCGTTAAATAGCATTAAAGGGAACCGAAAACGGCAAATCAAGCACCCGAATGTGAGATTTTTTTGCTAAATTTGCACGCAATAAATTTCTAAAGTTACTTTTATGTCATCATTTGTTGCAGACAAAATTGTTATGGACGGTCTCACGTTCGACGACGTCCTCCTCATTCCCGCTTATTCTGAAGTGCTGCCGAAAGAGGTGCAGCTGAAGACCCGGTTCTCACGCCACATCAGTTTGAACACGCCTTTTGTCACCGCAGCCATGGACACCGTCACCGAATCGGCCATGGCCATTGCCATTGCCCGCGAGGGAGGCATCGGTGTCATCCACAAGAATATGACCATTGAGGAACAAGCCCGTCAGGTGGCCATCGTCAAACGTGCCGAGAACGGCATGATTTATGATCCTGTCACCATCCGCCGGGGCAGCACCGTACGCGACGCACTGGCCATGATGCACGACTATCACATCGGTGGTATCCCCGTGGTCGACGAGGATAACCATCTCGTAGGCATCGTCACCAACCGTGACCTGCGCTTCGAAGGGCACATGGACAAGCTCATCGACGACGTGATGACCAGCCAGAACCTCGTCACGACGCACCAACAGACCGACCTGAAGGCCGCCGCACAGATTCTGCAAGAGAACAAGATAGAGAAGCTCCCCGTAGTCGACAAGGACAACCGACTCATCGGTCTCATCACTTATAAAGACATCACCAAGGCTAAGGACAAACCCAATGCCTGCAAAGACGACAAGGGACGGCTACGCGTAGCCGCCGGCGTGGGTGTCACGGCTGACACACTCCAGCGTGCACAAGCTCTGGTTGACGCCGGTGTCGACGCCATTATCATCGATACCGCACACGGTCATTCGAAAGGCGTGGTAGGAAAGTTGCACGAAGTGAAAAACGCCTTCCCCAATATCGATGTAGTCGTGGGCAACGTGGCCACAGGTGCGGCCGCCAAATACCTGGCTGACAACGGTGCCGACGCCGTCAAGGTGGGTATCGGCCCGGGCAGCATATGCACTACACGTGTCGTAGCCGGTGTCGGCGTACCGCAACTCTCGGCCGTCTATGATGTCTACTCTGCCCTCAAGGGCACCGGCGTACCCCTCATCGCCGATGGCGGACTACGCTACAGTGGCGACATCGTCAAGGCACTTGTTGCCGGTGGCGACTGCGTCATGATCGGCTCGCTCGTAGCCGGAACCGAGGAGAGCCCTGGCGACACCATCATCTACAACGGCCGTAAGTTTAAGAGCTATCGCGGCATGGGCTCCCTGGAGGCCATGGGACAGAAGAACGGTTCCAGCGACCGCTACTTCCAAGGTGGCACTCAAGACGTGAAGAAACTCGTGCCGGAAGGCATCGCAGGCCGCGTCCCCTACAAAGGCACCGTGCAGGAGGTCATCTACCAGCTCGCTGGCGGATTGCGCTCGGGCATGGGCTACTGTGGTGCAGGAACCATCGAGAAGCTGCACGACGCCAAGTTCACACGCATCTCCAACGCTGGCGTACTGGAGAGCCATCCGCATGACATCACCATCACCAGCGAGGCTCCCAACTACTCCCGTCCTGAATAAGACACATCCCCGTGACGGCCGCGGCTGAGCCGGCGGCCGTCACTAACAACACAAGTAAATGAAAACGAGATTGCTTTTAGCGGCCATGCTGCTGAGTGGCACCATGGCCTATGCGCAGAGCGACGACCCAACCGTCATGACCATCAACGGAAAGAATGTCAGCCGCTCCGAATTTGAGTATTCTTACAACAAGAACAACGCCGAGGGCGTCATCGACAAGAAAAGTGTCGATGACTATGTGCCCCTTTTCATCAACTACAAGCTGAAGGTGGAGGCCGCCAAAGCCGCGCGTCTCGACACACTGACCTCGTTCAAGAACGAATTTCTGACCTATCGCGATCAACAGGTGCGCCCATCGTTCATCAACGACGCTGACGTGGACGCTGAGGCCTACAAGATATACAAGGAGACGCAAACACGCGTCGACTCGATGGGCGGCATGATCAAGCCGTCGCACATCCTCTTCATGGCCCGTCAGAAAGATCCGCAGAGCAAGTGGGACGAGGCCGAACAGCGCGCCGACTCGGTCTACAAGGTGTTGCAGAATGGCGGCGACTTCGCCGAACTGGCACGCAATCACTCACAGGACCCCGGCACGGCACGCAACGGCGGACAACTGCCATGGCTCACGAAGGGGCAGCTCGTCAAGGAATTTGAGGACGTTGCCTTTGCCATGAAGAAAGGAGAAATCTCGAAACCCGTCAAGACAGCTTTCGGCTACCACATCATCCGGCTCGATGACAAGGGAAGTTTCTTCCCCTTCGACTCGGTAAAAGCCGACATCAAGCGCTTCATCGACCAGCGCGGCATCCGTGAGCAAATCATCAATCAAAAGCTCGACTCGCTCGCCAAGGCTGATGGACCGCAGACGAAACCAGAAGACATCGTTGACCGCCGTCTGGCTGTGATGGAGCAAAAAGACCCCAACCTCAAATATCTCGTGCAGGAATATCACGACGGACTGTTGCTCTACGAAATCAGCAACCGTACCGTATGGGATAAGGCAGCCAAGGACGAACAAGGCTTGCAGCAGTATTTCAAGAAGCATAAAAAAGATTACAAGTGGGAACAGCCGCGCTTCAAGGGCATCGCCTACCACGTGAAAGACGCTGCCGACATCAAGGCAGTTAAGGACGCCGTGAAGAATCTGCCCTTCTCACAGTGGGCTGACAAGCTCCGCAAGACGTTCAACAACGACTCTGTGTTGCGCATCCGCGTCGAGAAAGGCATCTTCAAGCAGGGCGACAACGCACTTGTCGACAAGGAAATCTTCGGCAAGGACACCACTGTCACACCAATGAAGACCTACCCCTATGATGCCGTCTATGGCAAGAAACTCAAGGCTCCGGCCGAGATGGACGACGTACGCAGACAAGTGGTAGCCGACTATCAGGAGTATTTGGAGAAACAATGGGTCGACCAATTGCGCAAACAGTATCCCGTTGTAGTCGATGAGAGCGTACTCAAGACCGTCAACCAGCACTGATACCGCCGGTCGTCCACATCATAGAGAATAATGAACAGAACGCCCTATTATATAATATAACTAAGGCATAGGAATGAAATTGAGACTTTTCACGGCATCCTCAGCAACCTTGTTGCTGCTCGCCACCATCACGACTGCCAATGCCGGAAGCGGCCGTTTCACCTCAACAGCCCCCACAGCCGACTCTGCCTCACAGGCACAGGTACGTCCCGAGGTCAAGATTCCCTCGTCGGCTGTGGTCGACGAGGTGGTTTGGGTGGTCGGCGACGAGCCCATCCTGAAGTCAGATGTCGAGGTGATGCGCTTGCAGATGGAGACACAAGGCGTTCACATGAGCGGCGATCCCGACTACCGTATCCCTGAGCAGATAGCCATCCAGAAGCTGTTGCTGCATCAAGCGGCCCTCGACTCACTCGACAAGAACGTCACCGAGAGCCAGATTTCGCGCGGTGTAGACGAGCAGATGAACGCTTGGGTGCAGGCTGCAGGTAGCCGCGAGAAGTTGGAGGAATACCGCGGCCAAAGCTACACCGAGATTCGCGATGCCATGCACGACGACTACCGCAATCAGCTCCTCATCCAGGAAGAGCGTCGCAATCTCGTCAAGAACATCAAGGTGACGCCGGCCGACGTGCGCCGCTACTTCGACAAGCTCCCGGCCGACAGCCTTCCCTATGTGCCGACAGAGGTGGAAGTGGAAATTTTGACGCAACAGCCAAGGATAGAGAACGAGGAAATCAACCGCATCAAAGACCAGTTGCGTGAATTCACCGACCGCATCAACAAGGGCGAGACCTCCTTTGCCACATTGGCCCGTCTCTACAGCGAGGACGGTTCGGCACGACAGGGCGGCGAACTCGGCTACTTGGGCCGCGGACAGCTCGACCCGGCGTTCGCGCAGGTGGCCTTCAACCTCACCGATCCCAAGAAAATATCCAAGATTGTAGAGTCAGAATACGGCTTCCATATCATCCAACTCATCGACAAGCGTGGCGACCGTGTCAACGTGCGCCACATCTTGCTCAAGCCGCGTGTGTCGCAGGCTGCCATCGACACCTGTCTGACGCGTCTCGACTCCATTCGTCACGACATCCTCACAGGCAAATTCTCGTTTGAGGAGGGGGCCACTTTCATTTCCGACGACAAGGACACACGCAACAACAACGGCTTGATGTCATACAGCGACCAAGAGACACAGACCATCACGTCGCGTTTCCAAATGAGGAATCTGCCCACAGAGGTAGCGCGCGAAGTCGAGGATTTGGCTGTCGACAGCATCTCGCGCCCATTCAAGATGATTGACAACAAGAACGGAAAGACCGTCTGCGCCATCATCAAACTCAAGAGCCGACGTGAAGGCCACCGTGCCAACATCGCCGAAGACTTCCAGGTCATGAAGGAGGTGGTGGAGAACAAAGAGCGTGAGCGGATGATCAACCAATGGATACAAGACAAAATCAAGACCACCTACGTGCGCATGGCCGACCGCTACAAGAAGCCGGAGATGTACGAGTATAAGGGTTGGATCAAATAAAACATGGCTTTTTCCAAAAAACAACATCATCCGGACGGGCATAGAATCATTCAGACACTGGTTCTATGCCTGTTCGGTCTTTGTGTCACCGCAGCCGCGGCGACACGCAAGGCCCGTAAACCCGACAGCCGCGTCCACCTCATCCATGCCGACGAACTGCGCTACGACATGTATGGGCCGGCTCCCGACGCGCAGATAGTCAAAGGTAAAGTCCACTTCGAGCACGACGGGGCGCAACTGTGGTGCGACAGCGCCTACTTTTACCAACAGTCCAACTCGGTCAAGGCTTTCGGCAACGTGCGTTTCCGGCAGGGAGACACACTCTCGCTCGACTGCGATCGCGCAGCCTACGACGGCCTGGAACAACTCATGATGGCCCGCTCGCGTGTCATCATGCACCACCGGCGGCAGACATTGCACTGCGACAGCCTCAACTTCAACCGTCTCGAACAGTATGCCTATTTCTTCGAAGGGGGCGAGCTCATTGACGGACGCGACCATCTCGTGGCCGACTGGGGCGGTTACCATACTGACACCCGCATAGCCGAATTTTACTACAAGGTGCACATGTACAACGGCGAGCGCGACATCCGTACCGACACGCTCCACTACGACGTGCGCCAGTCGAAGGCACACGTCACCGGTCCCTCGACCATCACCACCAAGACATCGACCGTCAAGACCAAAGATGCCTGGTTCAACTCATCCAACAGAAGTTCGGAAATGTTCGGACGATCCACCATTATCGACGGTACCAGGGAAATTACGGGCGACACGCTCACCCACAACGACGACAGCGGCATTAGCCAGGGCTTCGGAAACGTGATTTATGTGGACAAGGAAAACCGCAACGAACTGCACGGCGGCTACGTCTACTACAACGACAAGACTGGTTTCGGCTTCGCTACACAGCGGCCGGTCGCCGTCGACTATTCACAACAAGATACGCTTTGGATGCACAGTGACACGATGAAGGTATACACCTACAACATCAATACCGACTCAGCCTACCGCACCATCCATTGCTATCCGAGCGTGCGTGCTTTCCGCACCGACCTTCAGGCCGTGTGCGACTCACTCGTTGGCAGCTCACTCGATTCCAGCATGACGATGTATAAGGATCCTGTGGTATGGAACGACAACCGCCAATTGCTTGGCGAGGTCATTAAGGTCTACATGAACGACTCCACCATCCGCCAGGCCAACGTCATCGGACAAACCCTGTCGATTGAGAAAATCGACGACAAAAACCATTTCAACCAGGTGTCGTCGAAGGAGATGCAGGCCGACTTCGTCGACGGTGCCATTCGCCGCATCACCAACAGCGGCAACGTCAGAGCCATCTATTTTCCTGTCGATGACAAAGACACAACGCTCATCGGACTCAATTACACCGAGACCGACACCATGCGCATGTCGCTGTCTCCCGAACGACAACTGCAAAAGATATGGATGCCCAAGGCTACAGGAACGCTCTACCCGATGACACAGATCCCCCCCGACAAGATGCGGCTGCGCGATTTCGTCTGGCTTGACGACATCCGGCCGACCGACAAACACGACATCTTCCGCATTGTCGGCAAGAGTGACGACCAGAAACTGAGGGTCATCGAGCGTCACAGTGTACCTCTGCAAAGTTTTTAACGGATAGCTGCCCCTTCCCACATCCCCTGCAGAAGTACCCATTGCAGCCCGACCGGGAAAGCGAGCCCCCACCAAGAAAGGAGTAAGCAATTTCACAATGAGTGACATCATACAACAGCTACCCGACTCGGTAGCCAATCAAATAGCCGCCGGCGAGGTGATACAGCGTCCGGCGAGCGTCATTAAGGAACTCGTCGAGAACGCGGTCGATGCCGGAGCATCGGTCATCAACGTGCTCGTGACCGATGCCGGACGCACATCCATACAGGTCATTGACAACGGCAAGGGCATGTCGGAAACCGACGCCCGCCTGTCTTTCGAGCGTCATGCCACGTCCAAAATACGCAAGGCCGACGATCTTTTCGCGCTCCACACCATGGGCTTCCGCGGCGAGGCCCTCGCTTCCATCGCCGCCGTAGCACAGGTGGAACTCAAGACGCGCCTCCAAGGCAACGACATCGGCACCCACCTTCACATCGCCGGTTCCAAGTTTGCCGGACAGGAACCGTGCTCATGTCCTGTGGGCAGCAACTTCCTCATCGAAAACCTGTTCTATAACGTTCCGGCCCGACGCAAGTTCCTCAAATCCAACACCACAGAACTCAATAACATCCTTGCCGCTTTCGAGCGCATCGTGCTAGTCTATCCAAAGACGACATTCACGTTCCACAGCAATGGCGTCGAGATGCTCGACCTCAAAGCCTGCGGTCTGCGCCAGCGCATAGTCGATGTCTTCGGCAAGCGACTCAACCAAGACTTGCTGCCGGTCAAGGCGGAGACTTCGCTTTGCACCATCACAGGATTCGTGGGTAAGCCCGAGTCGGCCCGAAAGAAAGGGGCAAAGCAGTATTTCTTCGTCAACGGCCGCTACATGAAGCACCCCTACTTCCACAAGGCCGTCATGCAAGCCTTCGACCGACTCATCCCCGAGGGTGAGCAAGTGCCCTATTTCATCTATTTCGACGTACGTCCCGAAGACATCGACGTCAACATCCACCCCACCAAGACCGAAATCAAGTTTGAGAACGAGCAGGCCATCTGGCAGATTCTCATGGCGACCGTACGTGAGAGCATCGGTCTCTATAGCGACATTCCCACCATCGACTTCGACACCGAGGGCAAGCCCGACATCCCCGTGTATGACCCACAAACTGATGTCCATGCCCCCCGCGTCGACATCAATCCGCACTACAATCCTTTCAATGCGGCTCCGTCCTCATCCGCACCGCCCTCACCACGTTCCTCGACATCAGCATCGCGCATGAATATATCAGCCGACGAAGCCGATGGCCACATCGACACAGGGCTCACACCGCCCGCCTCGGCTGCGCCCTCCCGCGTACCCGGCGGCGAATGGCAACAGTTCGACCAGCCACCCACCGAAGGTTGGGAACAGCTCTACGAGGGACTGAGCCACGACGACACCGACGACGACACACCGACCGACGGCAAACTCTTCGAGAAAGACCAACAACCGACACCCTTGCATGAGAGTCTCATCGCCGAGAAGTCGCCCGCCCATTATCAGTATAAGGGGAAATACATCATGACCGCCGTCAAGTCCGGACTGATGATTATTGACCAACATCGAGCTCACTTGCGCATTCTCTACGAGCAATATATCTCCCGGATCAGCCGCCACAGCACCGGTGCACAGAAAGTACTCTTCCCCGAAATCATCCAATTATCGGCCCAGGAGAACATCACCTATCACAAGATAGCCGATGTCATGCGACAGTTCGGCTTCGAGCTCACTGACATGGCCGGCGGCAGCTATGCCGTCAATGCTGTTCCTGCGGGTCTCGACGGCGTCAGTTCCGTGCGTCTTGTCCACGACATCATCACCTCGGCCATGGAGAAAGACGCCAACTTGGCCGACGAGGTCAACCGCAGCCTCGCCCTAAGCCTAGCACGCAACGCCGCCATCCCACAGGGGCAGGTGCTCACCAACGAGGAAATGGAGAACATTGTCAACTCACTCTTCGCGTGCCAAAATGCCAATTACACACCCGACGGCAAGAACATTCTCTGCATTCTCCGACAACAGGAAATAGAGCATTTACTGGGTTAAGAAAGCATAAATGTCGTCGAAAAAGTGGCAAAACAAGAAAAAACGTTCCGTTAGCGGTGTTTTTTTGGAGAAAAAGATGAAAGAATTAAAATAAATTATTATCTTTGCCTTCGATTAAACGGTTTAATATAAAAATCTAAAGAATAAATTTTTTGATTATTAATAAATAAAAGGTTATGAAAAAGTTATTGATTGTATTGGCTTTGGCCGGTGCTTCCATGACCTCTATGGCACAGGAAGCAGATCCTACACTGAAGTACAGTGTCGCAACCAATTCCTTCTGGTCTAACTGGTTCATCCAGGTGGGTGCAGATTGGAATGCCTGGTACGATGATGAGGAGCATGGCCGCGGTCTGTCTCACTCCCCGTTCAAGAAGTTCCGTTCCAATCCGGGTGCCTCCATCGCCATTGGTAAGTGGTTCACACCGGGTCTCGGTCTCCGCACCAAGTTGCAGGGCATCTGGGGCAAGCAGGTCTCCGATGCTGACAACTACGGCAACGGCATGAAGTACTGGACGCTCAACGAGCAGGTGATGTTCAACCTGAGCAACCTCCTCTTCGGCTACAATCCCACCCGTGTATGGAATGTCATCCCCTTCGCTGGTGGTGGTATCTCCCGCAACTGCAACACCAATTTCTATGCCATGCAGCTCAGCGTGGGCTTGCAGTCGTCTTGGCGTCTGAGCCGTCACCTCAACATCTACCTTGAGGGTGGTTGGAACCGCATGGAGGAAGACTTCTCCGGCAAGGCAGGCAGCCTCTTGAAGAACGACAACGGCGAGGCTCGCGGTTGGGAAGACAAGGACAACCACCTCTATGCAGAGCTCGGTCTGACCTTCAACCTCGGCAAGGCCACATGGGACAAGGTGCCCGATGTCGACGCCATCAAGGCCCTCTCGCAGAGCCAGATCGACGCCCTCAACGCACAGCTCAACGACGCCAATGCTGAGAACGCCCGTCTGAAGAAAATGCTGGCCAATCAGAAGCCCGTTGAGAACAAGACCGTGCGCGAGTTTGTCAACACGCCCGTCTCTGTGTTCTTCAACATCAACAAGGCCAAGATTGCCTCTCAGAAGGATCTCGTGAACGTGGAAGCCCTGGCCAAGTATGCCAAGGACAACAACACCAAGCTGCAGGTCAACGGCTATGCCGACTCTGCTACCGGTAGCGCAGCCTACAACCAGACGCTGTCTGAGAAGCGCGCCAAGACCGTAGCTGACGAGCTCGTCAAGATGGGTGTGAGCCGCGATCAGATTGAGACTGCCGGTAAGGGTGGTGTCGATGCTCTGTCGCCGGTATCCTTCAACCGTCGTGCTACTGTCCAGGTAGTCGAGTAATCGGGCAAACAGAAAATTCTAGAAGCCTCGTGCTTCATCACTTGTAAATCCAAGCGGAGCTCCCGGCATTGCCGGGAGCTCCTTTTTCTTTCAAAAAATGTTGCGATAAAATTTGTTAGTGTCAGATAAAAGTATTACCTTTGCACTCGCTTACTAGACAACAGCACAACAGCCACAAGGTCAAGTGCAGTTTCTACCGTGAGACATCGGGCGTTTAGCTCAGTTGGTTTAGAGCATCTGCCTTACAAGCAGAGGGTCGGCGGTTCGAATCCGTCAACGCCCACAGGGGTGTTTCCTCGTAGTCCTTCGGGGCTGCGGGGATTTTTCTTGTCCTTTCCGCATCCTTAATCCGCTCCGACACCTTACCATATCGGACACGGCAACAGGCTACGCCATCTTCGTTTTATGGTTTTTTATAACCTTCATTGTCATTCGTTTCATATAAAATTCGTAAATTTGCACCGTCAACGAAGACAACCTTTTACGTTATATTAGAATAATGAGACTTGACACATTGACAGCCATCTCGCCTATCGATGGCCGTTACAGAAGCAAGACCGAGCCCCTGGCCGACTATTTTTCCGAGTATGCCCTTATTCGTTATCGTGTGCGCGTGGAAATCGAGTATTTTATCGCGCTGTGCGAACTGCCGTTGCCGCAGCTGAAAAGCTTCGACCACAGCCTTTTTGGACGCCTGCGCGACCTCTACCTCCATTTTGACGAGGCCTCGGCGCAGCGTGTCAAGGACATCGAGAAAACCACCAACCACGACGTCAAGGCCGTGGAGTATTTCATCAAGGAAGCGTTCGACCGCATCGGTGGCCTCGACGCCTACAAGGAGTTCATCCATTTCGGCCTCACCTCACAGGACATCAACAACACCAGCGTGCCCCTCTCGATCAAAGAGGCTTTGGAGCATGTCTTCATCCCCCTCGTGCAGGAACTCATCGACCAGCTCCAGCAGGATGCCGAAGCATGGAAAGACGTGCCCATGCTCGCCAAGACCCACGGACAGCCGGCCTCGCCGACTCGTCTGGGCAAGGAAATCGAGGTTTATGTCTATCGCCTTACCGAGCAGCTGCAAACGCTCAAAGCCTGCAAACTGACCGCTAAGTTCGGCGGAGCCACGGGCAACTACAACGCACACCACGTGGCCTATCCCCAGTACGATTGGCGCAAATTCGGCGACCGATTCGTCAGCGAGAAGCTTGGCTTGCAGCGCGAGCAGTGGACGACGCAGATTTCCAACTACGACCACTTGGGCGGCGTCTTCGATGCCATCCGCCGCATCAACACCATCATCATTGACCTCGACCGCGACTTCTGGATGTACATCTCCATGGACTACTTCAAGCAGAAGATCAAGGCCGGTGAGGTAGGCTCCAGCGCCATGCCCCATAAGGTCAACCCCATCGACTACGAAAATTCTGAAGGCAACCTCGGCATCGCCAACGCAGTCCTCCAGTTCCTCGCCGCTAAGCTCCCCGTGAGCCGTTTGCAGCGTGACCTCACCGACTCCACTGTGCTACGCAACGTCGGTGTGCCCATCGGCCACAGCGTCATCGCCATAGAGTCAACGCTCAAAGGACTGCGCAAGCTCATTCTGCACGAAGAGAAGATCAGTGCCGACCTCGGCAACACATGGGCCGTCGTGGCCGAAGCCATCCAGACCATCCTGCGCCGTGAAGGCTATCCCCACCCCTACGAGGCTCTGAAAGCCCTCACCCGCACCAACCAACAGATGACCGAAGCCACCATCCACGACTTCATCCGCAGCCTCAACGTCAGTGACGACGTCAAGCAGGAGCTCATGGCCATCACCCCACTCAACTATACAGGCATCTAAAACTATCACATTCATAAAACTGCGCACAGCAGGAGTGGGCGCTAAGCCCGCCCCCAGGGTCACAACCGGTTCCGACAACAAACGACACGATCAAACAAACAAATATCATTTATTAACCATAGCCGTGAGGCTAAACAAAAACAAACTATCAAAAAAATGGATTTAGAAGAAACAAAGAAAGAAGAGAAGACCGCCGGACAGCAGAGCAGCCGTGAAGGCTACACCCCGGCAGGCAACTACCAGAAAGATTACCGCGCAGGCCGTCCGCAGCGTCCGCGTATCCATGCGCAACGGGCCTACAGCACCGACAATCGCACCAACAAGAGCAGCAACGACGAGGGCGGCTTCCGTCCTGAAGGCTTTGGCGCGCTTTTGGGCAACAGCAACGACCGTCAGCGCCCACAGAGCTACCGCCCACGCCAGCAACAGGGTGGCTTCCGTCCGCGCTTCAACAATAACGCCAATGGTGAGGGCGGCTATCAGCCCCGCCAGCAGGGACAGGGCGGCTACCGTCCGCGCTACAACAATAACGCCAACGGCGAGGGCGGCTATCAGCCACGCCAGCAGGGCGGCTATCGTCCACGCTACAACAATAACGCCAACGGCGAGGGCGGCTATCAGCCCCGTCAGCAGGGTGGCTACCGTCCGCGCTACAATAACCAGGGCGGCTACGGCCTGCAGCAGAACGGCGACCAGCAGAACGCTACGGGCGGCTATCAGCCACGCCAGCAGGGTGGCTACCAGCCACGGCCCAACAACGGCTACGCCGGACGGCCCGGCAACTTCCGCGGCGGCTACAGCCCCAACCGGCCGGGTGGCTACAACCCCAATCGGCCGGGCTACAACCAGAACGGCAAGCGCGGCTATCAGCAGCGGCAGCATTCGGCCGACTACGACCCAAATGCCAAGTACAGCCTGAAGAAGCGTATTGAGTATAAGGAAACCCACATCGACCCCGAGGAGCCCATCCGCCTCAACAAGTATTTGGCCAACGCCGGTGTGTGCTCACGCCGCGAGGCCGACGAGTTCATCCAGGCAGGTGTTGTCACCGTCAACGGTCAGGTTGTCACCGAGCTCGGAACGAAGGTCAAGCGCGGCGACGAGGTGAAGTTCCACGATCAGACCATCTCCTTGGAGAAGAAGGTCTACGTGCTGCTCAACAAGCCTAAGGACACCGTCACCACAAGCGATGACCCGCAGCAGCGCAAGACCGTCATGGATCTTGTCAAGGATGTCTGCCCGGAGCGCATCTATCCCGTCGGCCGTCTCGACCGCAACACCACGGGCGTGCTCCTGCTCACCAACGACGGCGAGCTCGCCTCCAAGCTCACGCATCCCAAGTTCCTCAAGAAGAAGGTCTACCACGTATTCCTCGACAAGCCCGTCACCGCCCACGACATGCAGCAGATTGCCGAAGGCATCCAGCTTGACGACGGTGAGGTGCACGCCGATGCCATCGACTATCCCGACGAGCGCGACAAGGCCCAGGTCGGCATTGAGATTCATTCGGGCAAGAACCGCATCGTGCGCCGCATCTTCGAGAGTCTCGGCTACCGCGTGATCAAGCTCGACCGCGTGCAGTTTGCCGGTCTGACCAAGAAGAACCTGCGCCGCGGCGACTGGCGCTTCCTCACACAGAAGGAAGTAGAGATGCTGCGTACCGGCATGTTCGAGTAAGCCACACATACCCTCACCCCCTCCTCCGCCCCGGGGAGGGGTGTTTGAATCAGAAAACAGATAATTACAATGAAACGTACAAAAGTCGTCGATGCACTCCGCAGCACCGACTTTGGAAAAGAGATAACAGTAAAGGGATGGGTGCGCTCCCATCGCAGCAGTAAGGCCGTCGATTTCATTGCGCTGAACGACGGCTCCACCATCAAGAACGTGCAGGTCGTCGTTGACCCGACGCAGTTCGACGAGCAGACGCTCAAGAACATCACCACCGGCGCGTGCATCCGTGCCACCGGCCTCCTCGTGGAGAGCCAGGGCAAGGGCCAGACCGTCGAGGTGCAGGCCCGCGAGCTGGAGATCTACGGTCTCTGCCCCGCCGACTATCCCATGCAGAAGAAGGGACAGAGCTTCGAGTACATGCGTCAGTATGCCCACCTGCGCCTGCGCACCAACACCTTTGGTGCCGTGTTCCGCATCCGGCACAATATGGCCATCGCCATCCACAAGTATTTCCACGACCACGGATTCTACTATTTCAATACGCCCCTCATCACGGCCAGCGATGCCGAGGGCGCAGGCGAGATGTTCCAGGTGACCACCCTCGACCTCAACCGCATAGCCAAGAGCGGCGAGGTCGACTACGACCGCGACTTCTTCGGCCGCAAGACCAGCCTCACCGTGTCTGGACAGCTGGAGGGTGAGCTCGGTGCCACCGCCCTCGGAGCCATCTACACCTTCGGCCCCACGTTCCGCGCCGAGAACAGCAACACGCCGCGCCACCTCGCCGAGTTCTGGATGATTGAGCCCGAAGTGGCCTTCATGGACAAAGACGAGCTCATGGACTTGGAGGAGGACTTCATCAAGTACTGCGTCAGATGGGCTCTCGACAACTGCCGCGACGACCTGGAGTTCCTCAACAAGATGATCGAAAAGACGCTCATCCAGACCCTCGAGTCGGTGATCAAGGAAGACTTTGTGCGCCTGCCCTACACCGAGGGCCTCAACATCCTGCAGCAGGCGGTCAAGGACGGCCACAAGTTTGAGTTCCCCATCAGCGAGTGGGGCATGGACCTGGCGTCCGAGCACGAGCGCTACCTCGTCGAGGAGCACTTCAAGCGGCCCGTCATCATGACCGACTATCCCACGGAGATCAAGGCTTTCTACATGAAGAAGAACCCCGACGGCAAGACCATGCAGGGCACCGACGTGCTCTTCCCGCGCATCGGCGAGATCATCGGCGGTTCCGTGCGTGAGGAAAGCCTCGAGAAGCTCACCGCCGAGATCGAGCGTCGCGGCATGCTGGAGCAGACCTACGAGTGGTATCTCGACACGCGCCGCTATGGCAGTTGCCCGCACGCAGGCTTCGGCCTCGGCTTCGAGCGACTCATCCTCTTCGTCACGGGCATGCAGAACATCCGCGACGTCATTCCCTTCCCGCGCACACCGAAGAACGCCGAGTTCTAACCGCGCCAACGCGTTCGGGCTCCAGCCCACGCCTTGTCCGCCTCTCACCGTTCCTGTCCGTCAGCACGGCGGTTGACGCATGAAAAAACAAAAGATGGCCTTTTGCACGCCAACAGATAACTGTTTGCTGTGCAAAAGGCCATCATTTGTTGGGTAAAAGACCACATCCTACACGCCAAGAAGCAGTATTCTTCACCACCACCTATTTTTTTCACGGACATCACAGACTTTTCACGCACTTCTTATGCATCTGTGCCGTTTGTGGCTATATATATTTACGGATGTCACATACTTCTCACAGACTTCTTGTTGGCTTGCGAAAGTCTGTAGCGGAACGGCCGCCTTGCAGGGGGCGAAGGGGCGTGCAAAGCGCACGTGAGCAGGGCAAAACGCCCCCAAAACGGCTGTCTGATACCAAGAAAAGGGTATTTTGTTATGTCAGAGTTAACAATTTCGGAGGTTATGTTGGTGTAAAAGCGAATAAAGTTGTACCTTTGCACATCTAATTCGGTAAACACGAGCTCACACTGATGCGAATGTTTCAACACATCAATCAATCATTTCACAAAAAAACGATTACACTATGAGACCAGAATGGAGAGGGTTCAACACCAACAAATGGAACCATGAGATCAACGTGCGTGACTTCATCCAGAAGAACTACACGGCCTATGAGGGCGACGAGCGGTTTCTGACCCCACCCACCCCGGCCACTGACACCCTGTGGACGGAACTGCAAGAGCTGCAAAAAGAAGAGCGCCGCAAGGGCGGTGTACTCGATATGGAGACCGATGTGGTGTCGACACTCACCTCATACGGCCCCGGATACATCAACGAGCAGACCAAAGACCTGGAGAAGGTGGTGGGCTTGCAGACCGATAAGCCGCTGAAGCGCGCCTTCATGCCCTATGGTGGAGCGCGCATGGCCGAGCAGGCCTGCATCACCTATGGCTATGAGCCGTCGGCGAAGATGCAGGACATCTTTAACAACTATGTGACGACCCACAACGACGGTGTCTTCGCCGCCTACACGAAGGAGATGAAGGCCGTGCGCCACGCGCACATTCTGACCGGCCTGCCCGACACCTACGGCCGTGGCCGCATTGTGGGCGACTATCGCCGCGTGGCACTCTACGGTGTCGACGCACTCATCGCCGACAAGAAGAAAGACCTCGACGAGCGCATCGGCGACCAAGGAATGATTGACGAGGTGATTCGCCTGCGCGAGGAAGTAAGCAAACAGATCAAAGCCCTGAATGACCTGAAGAAGATGGCAGCCATCTACGGCTTCGACATCTCACAGCCCGCCAGCAACGCCCGCGAGGCAGTGCAGTGGCTCTACTTCGGTTATCTCGGCGCAGTGAAGACGCAGAACGGCGCCGCCATGTCTGTGGGCCGCATCTCAACCTTCCTCGACATCTACATGGAGCGCGACTTCCGCGAAGGCACGCTCACCGAGGATGAGGCACAGGAGCTCATCGACCATCTGGTGATGAAGTTCCGCATGGTGAAGTTTGCACGCATCCCGTCCTACAACGAGCTCTTCTCGGGCGACCCCGTTTGGGCGACCCTGGAGGTGGGCGGCATGGGACAGGACGGCCGCTCGATGGTGACCAAGAACGACTTCCGCTTCCTGCACACACTGGAGAACATGGGACCGTCGCCTGAGCCCAACCTCACCGTGCTCTACAGCAGCCGCCTGCCGGAGACCTTCAAGCACTATGCCGCAATGATCTCGGTGAAGACAAGCAGCATACAGTATGAGAACGACGATGTGATGCGTCCGGTGTGGGGCGACGACTACTCAATCTGCTGCTGCGTGTCAGCCACGCAGACGGGCAAGGAGATGCAGTTCTTCGGAGCACGCGCCAACCTGGCCAAATGTCTGACCTACAGTATCAGCGGCGGCATCGATGCGAAGACACGCGAGCAGGTGGGACCACGCTATACGCCCATTGAGGGCGACGAGCTCACCTACGACGAGTTCATGCCCCGCTTCGACGCCATGATGGAGTGGCTGGCCAGTGTCTACGTGAAGACGCTGAACCTCATCCACTACATGCACGACAAGTATTTCTATGAGGCTGAGGAGATGGCACTCATCGACACCAACGTGCGCCGCACCTTCGCCACAGGTATTGCCGGATTCTCACACGTGGTCGACTCAATCTCCGCCATCAAGTATGCCAAGGTAACCATCCTGCGCGACGAGACGGGCTTCCCACTCGACTTCAAGACGGAGGGCGACTTCCCACGCTACGGCAACGATGACGAGCGCGCCGACGAGATTGCCGTATGGCTGCTCAAGACCTTCATCGAGAAGGTGCGTCACTATCACACCTACCGCAACTCGGAGCCCACGACGTCGATTCTCACCATCACATCGAACGTGGTCTACGGAAAATACACAAGCAACATGCCTGACGGCCGCCGTGCCGGCACACCGCTTGCACCGGGTGCGAACCCGTCGTACGGTGCCGAGAAGAACGGCCTGCTGGCATCGCTCAACTCGCTGGCCAAGCTGCCCTACGAGGAAGCTCTCGACGGCATTTCGAACACACAGACCATCAGTCCGTCGGCACTGGGCCACAACGACGAGGAGCGCGCCAAAACGCTCGTTTCGGTTATGGACGGCTACTTCAATCAGGGTGCCCACCACCTGAACGTCAACGTCTTCGGCGTAGACAAGCTCAAGGACGCCATGGAGCACCCCGAGAAGCCCGAATATGCCAACTTCACCATCCGCGTGTCGGGCTACGCCGTCAAGTTCATCGACCTCACACGCGAACAACAGCTCGACGTGATCGCGAGAAACGCGCACGAGCGGCTGTAAACATCCAATAAATCTCATTCAGCCCTCTCTTCCCCACCGGGGGAGAGGGGCTTTTTTCATGATGCATCATACACAAGGTCTTATACACTCAACGGAAAGCTTCGGATCTGTCGACGGTCCGGGCGTACGCTTCATCATCTTCCTGAAAGGCTGCCCCATGCGCTGCCAGTTCTGCCACAATCCCGACACGTGGAGCACACGAGGCGCACAGGCGATGACGGCCGACGAGCTACTCGACAAGGCTGAGCGTTACCGCTCCTACTGGGGCACACAGGGCGGCATCACCGTAAGCGGCGGCGAAGCACTGGCACAGATTGACTTCCTGCTAGAGTTCTTCCGGGAAGCCCATCGGCGCGGCATCACCACCTGTCTCGACACGTCAGCGCAACCGTTCCGTCCTGACGACGGAACATGGATGGAAAAATGGACGGCACTGATGGGCGATACCGACACCGTACTGCTTGACATCAAGCACATCGACAACGAGGCACACCGCCGTCTCACGGGCCACCCAAACCGCAACATCCTGGCATGCGCACGCTGGCTCTCCGACCACCACGTGCCCGTGTGGATCCGTCACGTGCTCATTCCCGGCATCACCGACGACGACTGCTGGCTGCGCCAGCTACGCGCCTTCATCGACACGCTCGGCAACGTGGAGCGCGTGGAGGTGTTGCCCTACCACACGTTGGGCACCTATAAATATGAGCAGCTCAACATCGACTATCCGCTGCGAGATGTGGAACCACCCACACAGGAACGCATAGAAAACGCGCGAAAGATACTGGAAAAACGTACTGACAGCGCCAAATAGCCCCCCCCTTTCGAGCACACAAAACGAATAATATGCACAAAAAAACACACTTTTTTGTGCATAAAAGACGTGCGTGTCATTTTTTTTGCCTAAATTTGCAGACAGCAATTAGCCATTAACCATACAACCTAAACAAATATGAACTTCAAACGACTATTGATGGTGGTCGCCACGGCATGTCTGATGCAAGGCGCGGCATGGGCTGAAGACGGTGTGATCGTGACGCTGCATAGCGGCCAAACCATCGAATTTGCCTTTGCGCAACGGCCTGTCATCGTCACGGGTACCGATCTGGAGATGCGAACCGCTGACGGCACGTGCGTGCGCTATCTCTACGCGGACGTAGCAAAAGTGACGTGGGGCCCCATCGACGACATCCAGACCGGCATCACCGACACGCGCGACAACACACGCGCCGGCAACATCGTGTTTCACATCACGGCCGATGGCATCTCGGCTGACGGTATGGCTGACGGCGAACACCTCAGCGTCTACACCGTGGACGGTCGGCTCGCAGGCTCAGCACGCAGCCAAGGGGGCTCCGCCAGCATCACCCTGCCTACAGGAAAGGCGATCTACATCGTACGCACCGCATCGGGCGTGAGCTGCAAGATAGCCCGACAATAATCATCGTAGAAGAAAAACTAAAAACAAACTATCATCATCAAGCAACACATGAAAAAAGTATTATCACTCCTGTTTCTGGGACTGACGGCCTTGAGTGCCACGGCCCAAGAATATGTCACGGCGTGGCACAACGACGGCTCCGCCGAGGTGATACAGCTGACAGCCATCGATAGCCTGACCTTCACCATGCCCCAAGGCGCCATCACGCTCACCACGGGCACACCTGCCGTCATCACTGCCAACTCAATGACCACCTACTGCTCAGCCACGGCCGTGACACCCGTCACCGGCGCCGGCACTGAGCGTGGCGTATGCTATTCGCAGAACAGTCCTCTGCCTACCACCGACAACTACCGCGTGGCCGATGGGCCCGCCGCCAACGGCATCTGGCAGGCCACACTGACCGACCTCAGCGACGGCAAAGCCTGCTACTATCGCGCCTATGCCATCGTAGGCGACCAAACCTACTACGGTGCCGTGCGTAGCTTCACCGTCGGTTCGTCGGTGCAGACCGTGACCGGCCCCTCAACCGACCTGGGCCTGAGCGTGGAATGGGGCACGACCAACCTAACCTCAACGGCCTCCTCGGGTGGCACCTCGACCGGGAAGGGGCTCGGATCCGTGGGAATCTCGGCCAAACAGGCATACACTATCACCACAGCACGTGGCGGATGGTATGCCGACACGCAGTTCAAGTCGACCAGCGACGCCAAGACCAACGCCAACAACGCTGACGCACACCAGCAGTTTGCCTTTGTTCCCAATCCCGACGACTCAACTGTGGTCTATCTCTACAGCATCAGCCAGCAGCGGTTCGTGAAGAAAAATCGCTCGCTGACGACCAATAATCCTGACCGCATCTACATCTTCCGCGACACCAACGACGATACCTATCCGTTCTTCTTCTCGTTCAGTACCGACAAGAAATCGTCGAACATCAACATCGGCGGTGCCAAACAGATGGTCATCGACGGCTGGGGAACCTACGATGACGGCAACAAATGCAAGCTGACGGCCGTCGACAACGCTGCCTACGACCTTGCTACGGCACAGGAGCTACTCAGCAGCGGCGAGCCTACGTCGACTGGAGGCTATTTCGCCTGGGGCGAAACGGCCACGAAAGACAAGTATGCCTGGAACAACTACCGCTACGGCAACGGCACAAAGCGCACCAAATACACCTCGACCGACAACAAGAAGACTCTGGAGAGCGCAGACGACGCTGCCACCACGGTCCTCGGTGAGGGCTGGCGCCTGCCTACCGTAGAGGAATTTCAGGAGCTGAAGGAGAAGTGCAAATGGGTGTGGACAACGGAGCAGAACGTCAACGGCTACCGCATCATCGCCGCCAACGGAAACTCCATCTTCCTGCCCGCGGCCGGCTTCACCTATGGCACGACCGTGTTTGTCGGCGGCGAGTATGGCTATTATCTCACCAATGGCGTAGACAGCGACGACGCTGACGCCCAGGCCTTCGGCTTCTGCAAGGATACACCGGCCTGGCTACATGGCGCGGCACGTTTCTTCGGCTGCACCATCCGTCCGGTGAAGACGAAAAGAGCTTCCTTTTTCTGAAAAATCACAGTTAGATTCAAACATATATAAATAGGTAAAAGATGAAAAAATACATCATAGCCAGCCTGACCCTGCTGACGGTCACGGTGGCAAAAGCAGAATATACACCCACCGACGCCGTACTGAAGTCGCGCCAAGAGTTTCAGGACGACAAGTTCGGCATATTCCTCCACTGGGGCACCTATTCGGTACTGGGCAAGGGCGAGTGGGTCATGTACAACGACGGACTCAACTATCAGGAATATCCACACATAGCCGACATGTTTAATCCAAACCACTTCGATGCCGAGGCATGGGTGAAAGCCTTCAAGGCTGCTGGTGCCAAGTATATCACCTTCACCACACGGCATCACGACGGATTCTCGATGTGGGACAGCGAGGCCTCCGACTACAACGTCGTCGACAAGACGCCCTACGGCAAGGACATCGTCAAGCAGCTCGCCGACGCCTGCCACAAGTATGACATCAAACTGCACCTCTACTATTCGCACATGGACTGGCAGCGTCTCGACTACCCCATCGGCAAGCACGGCAACGTGGAGGGACGCCCCACCAACGAGCAGAACTACGCCCACTACTTCCAGTTCATGAACGACCAGCTCACGGAGTTGCTCACCAAATATGGTGACATACGTGCCGTGTGGTTTGATGGCTACTGGGATCACAACGCCGACAAGACACCATTCGACTGGCGTCTGCCCGAGCAGTATAAACTCATACACGACCTGCAGCCTGCATGCATGGTGGGCAACAACCACCACACCACACCTTTCGAGGGCGAAGACTACCAGCTCTTTGAGCGCGACCAGCCGGGCGACAACACCGCCGGCATGTCGGGCGGGCAGAAGGTGGCACAGTTGCCACTGGAGACCTGCCAAACAATGAATGGCTCGTGGGGCTACAACGTCAACGACCACGCTTACAAGAGCGTGGACGACCTGATCCGCCTGCTCGTCAAAACGGCTGGCAAGAACGCCAACCTGCTACTCAACATCGGTCCGAAGCCCGACGGCACTCTGCCCACAGAAGCTTTGGAGCGACTGCAGGCCATCGGCGACTGGATGAGCGCCAATGGTGAGGCCATCTACGGCACGCGCGGTAGCATCATCGACTCGACCAACATCAAGAACGACGGACAGAACCCCAACCCCAACTGGGTGAGCACGTCGAAGGGCAACAAACTCTATGTGCACATCCTCAACTACAGTCAGACCTCACTCACGCTGCCCCTGGCACCAGGCAGAGTGCTGTCAGCCTGCATGTTCAGCGACAAGGCTGAGGTGGGTATCGGCGCAGCAAGCGAGGCCAACAAGGTAACGCTGCAACTGCCCGTCACGCCCAGCGGTGTGGACACCATCGTTGAGGTGACGCTGAAGCCACAGGAAAACTAAAAGGAAGTAACCGTTCCACGATACGTAGAACAAGGAAAACCAACAAGCGGGTGCGCTGGAAGTTTGACTTCCGACGCACCCACTTCGCTGATTGAAAATTTTGATATTATCATTACTATCGTATCACAATTGGGAAAGGACAAGCGTGCCTCAAGCCTACGACAAGTTTTACGACTTTTGAGCGACACCCTGTTAAAGGGTGTTGAAACTCGCCATGGAATAGCACAAAAGACGTGCGGGAGAGCGGCAAACAGACTATTTGTTGTAGGCCTCGCGCGCTTTCTTGAGCAAGTCGCTGGCAAAGATGAAATCGTTGAGCCGCTGGTTGGTGGCCCCCATGATGTCGTCTTTGGTGCCCTCCCACTCCTTTCGTCCTTTGTAGATGAAGATGATGTTTTCACCAATACCCATAACCGAATTCATGTCATGAGTGTTAATGATAGTGGTGATATTGTACTCCCGGGTGATTTCGGAAAGCAGCTGGTCGATAACAAGCGATGTCTTTGGGTCGAGACCCGAGTTG
>CAYPJA010000012.1:46806-54854 GCA_964411005.1 uncultured Prevotella sp.
CACGATAGACCGCGAAATGGCCACACGCTTATGCATACCACCCGAAATCTCGTCGGGATACTTATGCTCGGCACCGAGCAGATTGACCCGTTCGAGACATTCCATGGCACGGCGGTCACGCTCACGGGCCGTCAAGTCGGAGAACATGTCGAGCGGAAAGCGCACGTTCTCCAGTACGCTCATCGAATCGAAGAGGGCCGCCCCTTGAAAAATCATACCCATCTCGCGGCGTAAAGCCTCGATGCCAGCCTTGCCAAGGGTGAGGAAGTTGCGCCCGTCGTAGAGAATCTCACCAGATGTAGGCGTGAGCAACCCCACGAGATTATTCATCAGCACAGTCTTGCCTGAGCCCGACTGTCCGATGATGAGATTCGTCTTGCCGGTCTCAAAGACAGCGCTGATATCCGACAGCACAGTCTTGTCGTCAAAAGTCTTTGTGAGATGCTTTACTTCTATCATGGGAATATCAGCAATGAACTATTTAATCATTAAACGGGAGATACCGACGTCACGACAGCAATTGCGTGAGAAACACGTCGGAGAAAAGAATGAGCACGCTGGAGCACACCACGGAGTCGGTGGACGCTTTACCCACCTCGACACTGCCGCCCCCGACGGTATAGCCGAAATAGCTCGACACACTGGCGATGATGAAAGCAAAGAACATGCTCTTGATGATGCTCATCCACACAAACCACTCAGTGAAGGAGTGGTGCATACCCGCCGTGAGGTCTTCGGGCGACATCATGTGACCCACATAGGCTGTGGCATAAGCGCCGATGATGCCCAAAGCCGACGAGAAGATGACCAAAAACGGCATGATGGTGAGTAGACCGAGAATCTTCGGCAGCACCAAGTAACTCGCCGAGTTGACACCCATGATGTCGAGAGCGTCTATCTGCTGCGTCACCCGCATTGTGCCAAGCTCAGAGGCAATATTGGATCCTACCTTGCCGGCCAGAATGAGACACATGATACTCGACGAGAACTCCAGCAACATGATCTCACGCGTGACGTAGCCCGTCACCCACCGCGGCATCCAAGGACTTTGGATGTTGACCTTCATCTGAATGCAGATGACGGCACCGATGAAGAACGAGATGAGCAACACGATGCCGATAGAGTCGACACCGAGCGTTGACATCTCCTTCACATAGCGCTTCATGAACATGCGCATGCGGTCGGGCCGCTGAAACGAACGCCCCATCAGGATGAGATAGCGGCCAAAGGTGGTGAGCCACTTCTTCAAGAGTTTCATTATAAACATCAATGCAAAAGTAAACAAAATCTGATAAAAAACTGCAAATCGTCCATTAGTTTCACCAAGTATAAGAGTTATTAGGCAGTTTTTTAGTATTTTTGCAGCGTCAGTGGGGTTGAGGCACCTCTGCCTTTGTCTCCCCACGACACATCAAAGATATGGACGATAACAACCCAACAGCACAGCCCGCCACAGACAGTGCCATGCCAAGACAGCAACTCTCTGAGCTCCGCACCGAAGGCCTGGTGAAACGCTACGGCGCACGCACTGTAGCCGACGGCGTGAGCATCCACGTCAAACAAGGCGAAATCGTGGGACTACTCGGCCCTAACGGCGCGGGTAAGACCACCTCTTTCTATATGACCACGGGTCTCGTCGTGCCCAATGCCGGACACGTCTACCTCGACGGCGAGGAAATCACCCACTATCCAGTCTATAAGCGCGCCCGGGCCGGCATTGGCTACCTGCCGCAGGAGGCCAGCGTCTTCCGAAAACTCAGCGTGGAAGACAACATCATGGCCGTCCTGGAGATGACCAAACTCACCCACCAACAGCAAGTGGACAAGCTGGAGAGCCTCATCCGCGAGTTTCGCCTCACCAAAGTGCGCAAGAACAAGGGCGACCGCCTCTCGGGCGGCGAGCGTCGGCGATGTGAGATAGCGCGCTGCCTGGCCATCGACCCGAAGTTCGTGATGCTCGACGAGCCTTTCGCCGGCGTCGACCCCATCGCCGTGGAGGACATCCAGCACATCGTCTGGCGGCTGAAGTTCCACAACATCGGCATCCTCATCACCGACCACAACGTGCAAGAGACGCTCTCCATCACCGACCGTGCCTACCTACTCTTCGAGGGAAAGATTCTCTTCAAGGGCTTGCCAGAGGAACTGTCACAAAATCCCATCGTGCGTAAGAACTATCTGAGCGACAACTTCGTCTACCGTCGCTTCCAGCCCAGCGAGGAAGACCACGAGGCCGTGGCCGCACTCAGAGAGCAGGCAAGTGTCGGCTGATTTCCAGCAACACGGAGCTTCACCACAGAAGGGGTGACGGCCACACGTTAAAAAAACAAATTTTTAAAGGCTATGTTAGGCTGAATCATTAAATATCAGTAACTTTGCAATTCAAATCCAAGAATATACAAAATTAGACAAAATAAACTAAAGGAATGAAAGTTTCATTTGAAAACCCTGACAAGGTCAACGGCCTGTTGACCATCACCGTTGAAGAAGAAGACTTCAAGAATGAAGTAGACAAACAGCTTAAGGACTATCGCAAGCGTGCCCGCGTCCCGGGCTTCCGTCCCGGCATGGCTCCAATGAGCCTCATCAAGCGGCAGATGGGTCCGTCGGTAAAGATGGACGCCATCAACAAGGTCGTTGGCGACAACCTCAACAAGTATATCGAGGACAACAAGATTCAAATGCTTGGTTCTCCCCTGCAGTCGGAGAAGCAGGAGCCCGTCGACATCGAGAAAGACGCACCCTATACTTTCATGTTCGACATCGCCGTGGCTCCCGAGTTCAAGGCTGAGCTCAGCGACAAGGACACCATCGACTATTACGACATCGAGGTAGACGACGCCCTCATCGACCGCCAAGTAGCGATGTTCGCCAGCCGCTACGGCCACTACGACAACACCATCAAGGAGTATGACCCGTCACAGCGCGACCGCCTCACCGGCGACCTGCGCGAGCTTAACGCTGACGGCACCCCCAAGGAGGACGGCATCGTGTTGAGCGGTGTGGATCTCATGCCCGACTATATGAACGTGGACGAGCAGAAGAATCTCTTCCAGAACGCCAAGCTCGGCGATGTCATCACCTTCAATCCCCGCAAGGCCTATCCCGACAACAACGCTGAGGTTAAGGGCTTGCTCAAACTCGAAGATGACAGCCAGATTGCCGAGCACGAGGGCGACTTCACCTACCAGATTACCAGCATCAACCGCTATGTTAGTGCCCCGGTCGACCAGAAGCTCTTCGACAGCATCTATGGCAAGGATGCCGTGAAGAGCGAGGACGAGTTCCGTGCCCACATCCGCGAGGGTATCACCACACAACTCGCCGTCGACAGCGACTTCCGCTTCCTGCAGGACGTACGCAAGTACATGGAGCAGAAGGTGGGACAGCTCACCTTCCCCGACACATTGCTCAAGCGCATTATGGTGGCTGCCAACAGCAAGCGCGAGAACGTGCAGGAGTTTGTCGACAAGAACTATGACGCCAGTATAAAGGAGCTCGAGTGGAGCCTCATCAAGGATCAACTCTCCGCCGCCAACGACGTGAAAGTGGAGAATGACGACGTCAAGGCCGCTGCCAAGGAAGCCGCTGCCGCACAGTTCGCACAGTATGGTATGAACAACGTGCCCGAGGAGTATCTTGACAACTATGTCACGGAAATGATGAAGAAGCGTGAGAACGTAGAGAGCTTCGTCAACCGCGCCGTCGACGTCAATCTCACCGCTGCCCTGAAGCAGGTGGTCACGCTCAACCACAAGAATATTTCGCTCGACGACTTCAACAAGCTCGACGAGCCTCAGGCATAAACCTATAACCTCAAACTGAACAACCGCCCCCACCCGGCATGCCAAGCATGAAGAGTGGGGGCGTATTGCAAAACCATTGAATCTATGACATTACAAAAAACATCCATGCGCCTGCGCCACGCTCTAACCGCAGGCCGCAGACTCGGTCTGACAGCCACGTTGCTCCTACTGACCGCATCTGCCCAGGCTCAAGACATTTGGACAAGCCAGCAACACATGCAAGCCATGCCCTTCGACATGAAGGAAGTGCGTCTCAAGGACGGCGTCTTCAAGCACACGTTCGATCTCAACCACCAATATCTGCACAATTTCTCCATGGCGCAACTGCTCTATAACTTCCGCGCTAACGCCGGACTGAAGAACAAAGTGACGCCACTCGGCGGTTGGGAGAATCCCGACTGTGAATTGAGAGGACACTTCACAGGCCACATGCTGTCGGCCCTGTCGCTGGGCTATTCGTCGACGGGCGACAAAATGCTGCGGCAGAAAGCCGACTCGCTGGTTAACGGCCTCGCCGAGGTGCAGCGAAAACTTGGCAAGAGCGGCTACCTCAGTGCCTTCCCCGAGGCATTCTTCGATCGGTTGGAGAAAGGCGAGAACGTCTGGGCACCCTATTACACCATTCATAAGATCTTCGCCGGACTGCTCGACGCCTACATGTATCTAGACAACCAGCAGGCCCTCGACGTGGCCAAACGGCTTGGCCTGTGGGTCTACAACCGCAACCGCGGCTTCAGCCACGACCAAATGCAGCAGATTCTGCGCACCGAGTTCGGCGGCATCGGCGAGAGTTTATGGATACTCTACGGGCTCACGCACGATGAGCGTTACCACACGGCAGCCGGATTCTTTAAGGACGACCGCGTGCTTGGCCCACTTTACCGCCACGAGGATCGCCTACAAGGACTGCACAGCAATACCCAGCTGCCCAAACTGCTGGCACAGGCCCGTGCCTACGAGATAGACGGCGATGCCCACGACCGCGACATGGTCGCTTACGCTTTCGACGAGATTGTGCGTGCCCGCACCTACGCCACCGGCGGAAACAGCAACTACGAGTATTTCCGGTCGCGTCCCTACGAGTTGGCCAACTTCACCGGCCCCAACGACCACGAGAACTGCGTCACCCACAACATGCTCAAGCTGGCCAGCCATCTCTTCATGTGGAATCCGCAGGCTGCCTATGCCGACTATTATGAGCGCGCACTGCTCAATGGCATCCTCGGCACACAGCATCCACAATTGGCCGGAACGGCACAATACTATGTGGCACAACGCCCTGGCTCCTACCGCGAATATTGCGATCCCGACTGGAGCTACGTCTGTTGCAGCGGCACGGGCGTGGAATCATACGCCAAGCTCAACAACAACATTTATTATCACAACGACTCCGTGCTGTGGGTCAACCAGTATATCGCCTCCACACTCACTTGGAAGCAACGGCAACTGACCGTCGACATGGAGACAGGATATCCGCGCTTCGACGATATCCATCTCACCGTCAACACTCCGACGCCCATCCTCTTGGAGGTCCGCCTGCGCGTTCCCGGCTGGGCAACGCAGGGGGCCACTGTCACCATCAACGGTGAACGGCAGGCTGTCAGCGGAACAGCAGGCTCTTATCTGTCCATCCGCCGCACGTGGCACAATGGCGACAAGGTTGACCTTGTGATTCCGCGCACGTTCCACCTTTGGCACATGCCCGATAATCCCAACCGCGTAGCCGTTCTCTACGGCCCTGTCGTGATGGCAGCCGGACTCGGCACCACAGACATGGATGACGACGAGAAACGTGGATATGGCGGCAACATCGAATACGACAAAACCAACAACCACGTCGTCGACGTGCCTGCCATCGTCACCGACAGTGCCGACTGGCTCCAGGCCTTCCACCTTCGTAAGCCCCACCGGCTGACCTTCGGCGCTACAGGCATCGCACAACTCAACGATGGCACCGGATCACGCCCCGTCGATCTCACACTGTCACCATTCTATGACATGCGCGGCCAACGCTATACGCTCTACTTCGATGTCTACACTCCCGCCACATGGGAAGCCTTCAACAAGCGCTTCCGCATCTTCGCCGACAGCATCTACGACCGCATCGAACTGGACAACGACACGTCGCTGTACGACCACAACTTCCAGTCCTACTATTTGGAGAAGGGAAACACCGAGGGCCGTGCCTACGTACAGAGCCGCAGCGACCTGCGCTTCGACCTGCGCATACCACAGGACAAACCATTCCGACTGCGCGTCACCTACTATGGCGACGAGAGCGCAACACGCTTCGGTCTGAAAATCGATGGGAAACGCGTCGACACCAGCGCGCCACCCGCCCACGAAGGTTTCTTCACCGTCGACTATGACCTGCCCACCGCCTTCACCGCAGGCAAGAAACGCATCTGCGTAGGCTTCGACGTGCCACGCGACCGGGGCGGCGTGAGCGTCGGTGAGACCACCACGCGCAAAGAATTCAAATATGCCACACCGCGCATCTACGGCGCGGAAATCGTAACCCAATAAACATTTCCGACTTATGCAAACCAGCCACATTCAGTGGAGCGAGAATGTTATCGTGGCCGATGCCGACTACATCGACCGCGTGGCCTTCAACCTCAGCGTCAACTTTGAGCGCATGCTTGGCCGCCGCATGCCCAAGGCCGACTTCGCCACATGGGCCGTTGACATCAGTCTCGACGGCGGACTGCGCCCCGGTCATCATGAGACACAAGTCGTACTCGTGCACGACACCGCCACCCGACGGCTCGACAACTTCGTGCCGTCGACTTTCGACAGCGAGCTCAACGGCCAGGCTTTCCGCGACGACCGCATGGGCGAATACATCGTCAGCAGTTTTCCTGTCGAGAGTGTCACCTCGAAAGATCAATTCATCGCCGACATCGTGGAGACCGTCAGCCAGCAGAAAGACGTGAGACGCATCATGATCATCGCCGATAGCGAGCAAGGCGACGCACTCAGCCTCATCCGTCCCCTGTTCGACCGTCCCGATGCAGATGACAAGCACGTCACCGTCTTCGCCATGCAGCCCCTACAGGGAGGCCGCTTCCGGCAGGAGATGCTTGGCTACTCCATCATGAACGCCCTCGGCATAAAAGCCGACGAACTGAAAGGAACAAACTGAAAAAAGCAGATCATTCTCCCACTAAAAGAATGACCACCACGCATGAGGATTGCCAATCTTTACCGATAGGCAATCCTCTTATTTTTTACATACTAACCTATTAGCCCCCCGAGACTGTAATCATTGAGAAATATATGCCCATCACGTTTTATCATGGCTACATGTAAAAACGATTAATCCTCACACAATTTCCACTGTAAAATATTGCTTAAATAATTTTTTTTTCCTATTTTTGCACCATAAACTCATCCAAGAAGCCTTCTCTATGGGTGCATGCAGCAATGCAGAAGTCCTGACTACGGCGGGTGGGATAGACATTTATGGATTTAGCGTTTATCTGACGCTTAGTTCTTGACGTTCTGAAATTCTCGCAAAGTTTCAACTCTTGTCAAGACCGAGGCAACGATAGATGCTCATGGATGTATATTGGCTGTACCTTCCATATACCTAATAGTAATATAAGGTATAAAGGAGGGTGAGGTATATATACAATCGGCGTGGGCTTCTGCGTTGCTCGTTCTACAAGAGTGGGCAATGCGAGAAGCCTCAGAACGTGGGACGGGCAACAGGTGGGTTCCACGCTTTTTTCATATCTGTTCATAAGCGTCTTATTTTTTAACCAATAACTTAAAAAAATATGAAACAGCTATTCCGTTTCGTGATATTACTGCTTTGCACAGTAATGGGCGGTCAGCTTGCCAACGCCCAGTGGTTACAACCGATCCCCAAAATATCACCACTGACCACAGAGGATTCTGTCTACATTTATAATGCAGCACAGAAGAGATGGTTCGGCCGTGGCGAGGGTTGGGGCATGCAACTCATTCTCACGGATGAGCGTGCCATCACCGGAGAATCCGGCAGTGTGATTCGATCCATGCTCGTCAAGCTGGAGGATGGCTGCTACCAGATCACCTCCAACCCCGATGGTGGTAACGGCCTGTCCGTATCCGGCACAAACTCCCTGATTTTCCGCCAACCTAACAGAGGTGTAATGGGCTGCTTCACCGACGGCCTAACCCCTCATCTGGAAGACGGCAGATGGGTAATCACCGCCACCGGCAAGAACAACAGCTACACAATCGCCGCGCCCGCAG
>CAYPJA010000013.1:0-54666 GCA_964411005.1 uncultured Prevotella sp.
GACGGGGCCCGTTCTTTTGTTGTGTTGTGCAGGGTAGGGCGAGTGGGGCTTTCGTTAATACAAGACAACGAAAGCGTATACATGCCAGTCCCATCTTGGCAACCTTCTACCAGCTGCCTCAATAAGGAAGAATTGAATATAATAAAGAAATATCAACCATACAGATAGCATAAAAGAAAGGTAAATTATAAAAAATAAGCAAGCCGTAATTTTTTTATGTCATGTATCATGAAATGAAACAGTTTTATCGTATCTTTGCCAATAAATCCTAAGAATAGTGATTTATGAAGATACCTGCATTGTTTAAAGAATATGTTTGGTTGGTGAACACGATTCACAAAGTCAAAAGAATCTCATTTGCGGATCTCAACGACAAGTGGGTAGAGACGGACATGAGTGGTGGAGTGGAGATGGCTCGCACAACATTCAGCCGCCATAAGGATGCCATTGAGGACATCTTCGGAATATATATAGAATGTGACCGCAAAGATGGTTATCGGTATTATGGTAAAGAAGGATATTGATAAGGCTGTCTATTGGTATGAGCAAGCCATAGAGCAAGGCGACGACCTTGCCATGAGCAACCTTGCCGACATATTACGCAAAGGCACCCAAGGCTACCATAAGGATTTGAAGCGTTCCTTTGAACTTTACAAACGTTGCGGTTTGCCTTATGCTCATTACCGTGTCGGCGAGTTCTATGAGAATGGTTGGGGAACCGACAAGGATATTCATAAGTCCATGGACTTTAATGCCAATCCGTCGAGGGTATGCATGGTAAAGCGTCCGTGCTCGAAGGTGCAAAGTGTGGGTGGGTTGCCTTGTTTGGGAAAGGTGATGGAGCCTGTATTGCAGAAGATTGTACCGTTGCCGTCCTGTCTCAAGTGCCAAAGGTGAGAGTGTCCGGTGACGACGGCATCGAAACGTCCGGGAGGCAGTTGATCTTCGTTGTAGACGTGTCCGTGGGTGAGAAGCATGCGTCGTCCTTCATCAACGAGGATTGTATAGGTTGAAAGGATAGGAAATTGCAGGAGCATTTGATCGACTTCGGAGTCGCAGTTGCCACGTATGGCCACTATGTCATCGGCCATGGCGTTCAGCTCGTCTGCGATGCCTTTGGGGTCGAGGCCTGATGGCAGGCCGTTGCGTGGCCCATAGTTGAGAATGTCTCCGAGAATAAGGAGCATGTCGCATTTTTGTGCACGATAAAAGTGCAGGGCTTGCCGCAGAGCCGGCAGTGAGCCGTGAATGTCGGATAATAAAAGGTATTTCATAAGTGCAAAGGTAATGATAAAAAGTAAAAAGGCATAAATGTAAAAGCGTAAAAAGTAAAAACATGAGGTAATCTTTGGTCGTCTGCATGAAAATCACTAATTTCGCAAATGGATTTATTGATAGAGACGAACTATGAGAAAAGATAATAAGTCGGACTGCTATAACTTGTCTGCGGTCACAGGGCAACCTTTGACAGACGAGCAGGAACGGGATTTGTCGGCGCGCATAAAGCAAGGCGACAGGCGGGCTCTTGATCGTCTGGTGGAAGCTAATCTGCGTTATGTTGTCACGTTGGCCTCACAGTATCGGGGACGTGGCATTGATATGGATGATCTTGTGGCGGAGGGCAACATGGGCCTGTTGCAGGCGGCTCAAAAATTCGATGCTACTCGTGGCACGCGTTTCGCCGTTTATGCGGCTCCTTTTATTCGTGCGGTTATATCCAAAGCTCTTGACGCGCAGGGGCTTTTCCGCATTCCTGCCGAAGAGCGTACGCCTTCGTCGGCGCGTCGCAACAAGGCGTTGTCGGTTGATGCGCCGGTGGGCGGCAGCTCGGAATTGAGCCTGCTGCATGTATTGCCGGATACTCATTCGCCTGAGGCTGACAGTCGGGTCGAGCAAGATATTCTCGCAGGAGATGTACGGATGGCATTGGATGTGCTTGACGGTCGCGAACGCAAGGTTGTTGAGCTCTATTATGGTATCGGTTCTGACCGTCTGACTTTGGCTGAGATAGGGCAGGAGATGGGGTTGAAGCGTGAGCGTGTACGTCAGATACGTGATCGGGGAGTGCGTAGAATGAGAAAAGCAAGAAAATAATGAAGTCACTGAAAGAACTCTACAGGATAGGAAAAGGCCCTTCAAGCAGCCATACGATGGGGCCACAGCGTGCTGCTAAGATTTTTGCGGGCCGTTATCCCAAGGCCCGGCGTTTTGAGGTGGTGCTCTATGGATCGCTTGCCGCTACGGGAAAAGGCCACATGACAGATGTGGCCATTGAGGAGGTGCTGCAGTCCATAGCCCCCTGCAATATTATATGGAAGCCGGAGGTGTTCCTTGACTTTCATCCTAATGGCATGAAGTATTTGGCTTATGACGATACTGATTGTCTTGTGGGCGAATGGGTTGTCTATAGTATCGGTGGTGGTGCCCTCTCGGAGGGGAAAGGCGAAGACGATATGTTCAATACCGAGAATGTATACGACATGAATTCGCTGGCGGACATCCAGGCTTGGTGTGAGCGTAATGGCCGCAGCTACTGGGAATATGTGGACAGGTGCGAGTCTCCTGACATTTGGAATTACTTGCAGACCATCTGGGAGGCCATGCAGGCTTCGGTTGAGCACGGCATCAACCATGAGGGGCGTTTGCCCGGTCCGCTCAATCTTCAGCGTAAGGCTGTGACCTATTACGTCAAGGCTTCGGGCTATAAGGCCAATTTGCAGACACGTGGCCTTGTCTATGCCTACGCCTTGGCTGTGAGCGAAGAGAATGCCAGTGGCGGTACAATTGTTACGGCTCCTACTTGCGGCTCGTGCGGTGTGATGCCGGCTGTGCTCTATCATCTCTCACGAGGGCATAAGTTCAGTGATGAGCGAATCTTGCATGCCTTGGCTACGGCGGGGCTTTTCGGTAATGTGGTGAAGACCAATGCCAGCATATCGGGTGCTGACGTGGGGTGTCAAGGCGAGGTTGGAGTGGCTTGTGCCATGGCCTCAGCTGCGGCGTGCCAACTCTTTGGTGGCAGTCCGGCACAGATAGAATATGCGGCAGAGATGGGGTTGGAGCACCACCTTGGCATGACGTGCGATCCCGTGTGCGGACTGGTGCAGATACCATGTATTGAGCGTAATGCTTTCGCTGCCTGTCGTGCCCTTGACAGCAATCTTTACTCAGCCTTTTCCGATGGAAAACATCGTGTCAGTTTTGACCGCGTGGTTGATGTGATGAAACAGACCGGTCATGACTTGCCCTCTCTCTACAAGGAGACGGCAGGGGGAGGACTGGCCAAGGCTTATGAGATGAGCGAGGCGCAGAAACGTGAAAAGAAATAGCAAGTGAAGATACTAACAGAGAATGAGGGCGTGTCAAATGAATTTGAGACACGCCCTCATTTCTGTTTTGTTTGTTTTCCCTTTTTCGTTTCTTACCGTGTTTGTCTATCCCAGGTACTTTGTGAGCAACTTGGCGTAACCGCTATGACGAATCTTTGATATTCCCTTTTCACGAATCTGGCGTACGCGTTCGCGTGTCAGGCCATATTTCTTCCCGATTTCCTCGGGATTACACAGGGGTACGCCAATACCGTAACTGTCTCGGATGATGGAGATCTCGCGTGGCTTAAGCACTTTCTCCATGATGGCATTGAGATCTGTGAGTATCGATTCTTTCTCAGTGGCGTGTTCCGGGCTGTCGTGCTCGGGTGATGCGAGTGTGTCTCCGAAGGTGTTGTCATCGCCGTCACTAAGGGGCTGGTCGATGCTCATCTCATGTGTTTCCGATTCCAAGACCTTATCCACCTTCCCGATGTCTATATTGGTCAGCTCAGCCAGTTCCTCGGCTGTCGGCTTGCGTTGATATTCCTGTTCGAAGCGCGCTATCTCGTTGTTGATGCGTGAGATAGTCCCCACTTGGTTGAGTGGCAGTCTCACCAGTCGGCTTTGTTCGGCCATAGCCTGCAGAATGGCTTGTCTGATCCACCAGACTGCATAAGAAATAAACTTGAATCCCCGTGTCTCGTCATATTTTTCGGCTGCTTTCACCAGTCCGATGTTGCCTTCATCAATGAGGTCGGACAGTGAGAGTCCGCGGTGCTGATACTGCTTGGCCACCGATACCACGAAGCGTAGGTTGGCTTTGACCAGTTTCTCCTTAGCCCGCTCACCCTCCTTGCCTCCTTTCCTGATCTCGAGTGCCAGGTCGCTTTCCTCTTCGGGCGTGATCATCGGGATGCGGGCTATCTCTGTCAAATACTGATTTAGGTCCTCATCGTTGCGGTTGGTAATGCTTTTTTGAATTTTCAGTTGTCTCATCGGATTCTTTTTCTCTGTGATGGGTTTGACAAAAAGTATACCAAATTGGCTTGGTAGATTGGCTTGGTAGTTCCCTTCTTTAAATGGGTTAGTGCCACAAAAGTACACAAATTTTTAAAAATCCGCAAAAAAGGAGGGCAAAAAGTTTGTGGTTACGATTCTTTTTATTAATTTTGCACTCGCTAAACGCAAAGATAGGGGCATAGCCCAGCTGGTTTAGAGCGCTGCAGTCACATTGCAGAGGTCATGGGTTCGAGTCCCATTGTCCCTACTTATCGAAACGTTGGATTGCCAATTTGTCTCAAGACAAGTTGGCAATTTTGTTTTCTCGTCCTTCTTTTTTCCTTGTTCTTGGCCTCATTCGATTGTCTCTATGCTGACTCCGTCAAACTTGCCCATCAGCTGGAGGATGCCGGCTTGATACTTGTTCCGTTTCACTTTCATCTCCATGGATACGATGTAATATTCGCCACCGGATGTATGCTTTTCCTGCAGTTCGTAGCTGTCAATGTCGATTTCGTTCTCTCTCAGACGCTCGAGCACCTTTTGAATGTTGGCACGTGATGTGGAGTTGAGCGTCACGAGGATGCTTTTTGTGCCAAAACGGTGCAGGATGAAGTTGAGAGCCTCCAGGCAGATGAGCACCAGAACGGTGGAGGCGGCAGCCATCCCGTACATGCCACTGCCGCAGGTCATGCCAATGGCGCTGGTCACCCACAGGCCGGCAGCCGTGGTCAGCCCTCTGACCACATGTTTTTGGAAGATGATAGTGCCTGCGCCGATGAAGCCGATGCCCGTCACCACCTGTGAGGCGATGCGGCTTGGGTCGTAGGAGGCCGCGTTGCCGAGGGGGGCGAGCACGCTGTCGAAGCCGTGCATGGAGAGTATCATGAAGAGGGCGCTGCCGAGAGCCACGAGAAAATGGGTGCGGAAGCCGGCCTCCTTGGCACGGTATTCGCGCTCCAGTCCGATGATGCCACCGAGTATGGCTGCGACAGCCAGTCGGATGATGAAGTCTGTTGTCGTGTTCATGTCGATATATGGATCGTAGATTGCAAATATAGCGTTTTTTGCTGAAAATGCAGTTCTGTTTCATGAAAAATCAGTAATTTTGTAGGAACTAATGATTTTTAGCGATGACAGATACCCGAATGAGCATCCGTGTGGCCACGCTGGCCGATTGCCAACTTATCCATGACATGGCGTGGCAGGTGTTTCCTGAGACCTATCAGGACATCATCTCACCCGCCCAGATAGCTTATATGATGGAACGGATGTATTCCATAGAGAGTCTGCGCAGGCAAATGACCGAGGAGCGGCAAGTCTACTTGATTGCCTGTCGGGGCGATGAGTCGCTTGGCTACGTGTCCGTGCAGCCGAAAGACAAGGATTTATGGCATTTGCAGAAAATCTATGTCTTGTCCGGCCATCAGAAAGAGCACGTGGGAAAGTTTCTGTTTTGCCAGGCCGTGGCTTACATCCGCTGCCATCAGCAAGGCTCATGCCGCATGGAACTGAATGTCAATCGCCATAATCCCGCCCTTGGATTCTATCGTCATTTGGGCATGCGCGTGGTGCGAACAGAGGACAACGACATCGGCAACGGCTTCTTCATGAACGATTATGTAATGGGGATGGATATCGCATAGACGGCCTCCTCCCTCGTCAAGGATTGAATTATTTTTAAAAACTTATAGATTAAAGACATGAAACGACTGACAACACTTTTCCTATTGTCTTCCTTTACATTGTCCGGTTTGGCTCAGACCAATCCTTTATGGCTCCGTTATCCGGCCATATCGCCCGACGGGCAGACCATAGCCTTCAGCTACAAGGGCGACCTTTTCACGGTTCCCGTCACGGGAGGCATGGCTACGCAGTTGACCACCAACCCCTCCTATGACGCAGCCCCGGTGTGGAGCCCGGACGGCAGACGCATCGCCTTCCTCTCCATGCGCGCAGGCAATGGCGACGTTTATGTGGTCGACCGCATGGGTGGCGAGCCGAAACGCCTTACCACCAACAGCGCCGAGGAGACGCCGATGGCCTGGCTCAACGACTCCACCATTCTTTTCAAGTCCAGTGGCATGCCCACGGCTCAGTCGATATACTTTCCCGGTACCTACGGGCAAGTCTATTCGGTGACGCTCAGTGGCAGCCGGCCCCGCCTGTTCTCGACGGTTCATATGGAGGATGTCAGCGTCAATGCCAACGGCGACGTTCTCTATCATGACAAGAAAGGCTATGAGGACGAGATGCGCAAGCATCATCAGTCGTCCATCACGCGTGACATTTGGCTTGAGCGTCAGGGAAAGTTCACGAAGCAGACCTCCTTCGGTGGCGAGGACCGCACACCGCGCTGGGCTCCCGACGGACAGGCTTTCTACTATCTGAGCGAACAGGATAGCACGTTCAACGTCTATAAGCGGAACGTCGGCGAGGGCACGGCGCGCCAGCTGACGCACTTCAAAAAGAATCCGGTGCGTTTCCTTTCCGTGGCCACTAATGGCACCCTCTGCTATGCTTGGGACGGCGAGATCTACACGCAGACCGAGAACGGTGCCCCGCAGAAGCTGAAGGTGACCGTCGTGGCCGACCGCAACGACGTCGACCTCAACCGTCAGACGCTTACGGGAGGTGCCACCGAGATAGCTGTCTCGCCGAATGGCAAGGAGGTGGCTTTCGTCGTCCATGGTGATGTGTATGTCACTTCGGTCGACTATCGCACGACCAAGCAGGTGACCGACACCCCGTGGCAGGAGCGTGGCGTCAATTTCTCGCCCGACGGACGAAGCATCGTCTACGCCTCCGAGCGCAACGGGCTGTGGCAGATTTATCAGTCGACCATCAAGAACGCAGACGAGAAGCTCTTCACCTATGCCACGGAGCTGGAGGAGAGGCAGCTGGTCAGTTCGGGCCATACGGCGCAGCAGCCCAAATACAGCCCCGACGGTCAGTCGGTGGCCTTCTTGGAAGACCGTGCCACGCTGAAGGCGGTCGATGTCAAGAGCCTCAAGGAGCGCACGCTCATGGACGGTAAGTACCTCTACAGCTACAGCGATGGTGATCTGGGCTATCAGTGGAGCCCCGACAGCCGTTGGATTCTGTCCGACTATATGGGCAATGGCGGCTGGCAGAACCGCGATGTGGCACTTGTCAGCGCCGACGGCAAGGGCGAGGTCTACAATCTCACGCAGAGCGGCTACAACGACGGCAACGCCAAATGGGTGCTTGGCGGCAAGGCGATGATTTTCCAGAGCGACCGCGCCGGCTACCGCTCGCACGGCAGTTGGGGATCCGAGAACGATGCCTACATCATGTTCTTCGACCTCGACGCCTACGACCTGTTCCGCATGAGCAAGGAAGAGCGTGCCCTTTTCGATGAGGCCGAGAAGGCAAAGGCTTCCGCCAAGGCCGCGAAAGAGAGCGACCCGGCGGTGAAGAAAGACCTGCCGAAAGAGAAGAAGCTGGAGTTCGACCTTGAAAATTGCCGTGACCGGGTCATCCGCCTGACCGTCAATTCGTCGAATCTCGGTGATGCCGTGCTCGACAAGAAAGGTGAGAATCTCTACTATCAGGCTGCCTTCGAGGGCGGTTATGACCTTTGGAAGCACGACTTGAAGGAGAACTCCACGCGAATCGTGATGAAGAACATCGGTGGCGGCGCGATGATAGCCGACTCGACGGTGCAGAACCTTTACATGTGTAATGGAGGCATCCGTCGCTATACCATCTCCAGCAACTCCACGAAGAACATCGATTTCGAGGCTAAGTTCAACTATAAGCCCTATGAGGAGCGCGCATATCTTTTCGACCACGTGTGGAAGCAGGTCAAAGACAAGTTCTATGACCCCCGGATACATGGTGTCGACTGGGAGGGTTATCGTGACATCTATGGCAAGTTCCTGCCCTACATCAACAACAACTACGATTTCCGCGACCTTCTTTCCGAGATGCTCGGCGAGCTCAACGCCTCGCACACCGGTGCCCGCTACAATGTTTGGACCGGTACCCCCGAGACCGCGCAGCTTGGCTTGTTCTATGACAACAGCTACGATGGCGACGGCCTGAAGATTGAGGAGGTCATCAAGCGTGGTCCCTTTGCCGTCAAGACGACGGGTGTCGGCCGTGGCTGCATTGTGGAAGCCATTGATGGCGAGAAGATTCTGAAGGGAAAAGACTATAATCATCTGCTCGACGGCAAGGCTGGTCGGCGTGTCCGCGTCTCGGTCTACAATCCTGATACGAAGAAGCGTTTCGATGTCGAGGTGAAGGCCATCAGCAAGGGCGCGCAGAACGAGCTGTTATACAAGCGCTGGGTAGACCGCAATCGCCATCTTGTTGACAGTCTTTCGAATGGCAGAATAGCGTATGTGCATGTCAAGGCGATGAATTCGGAGAGCTTCCGCAACACGTTCAGCGAGCTGCTCAGCGAGGCCAACCGACAGAAGGACGCGGTCATCATCGACGACCGTCACAACGGCGGCGGCTGGCTGCACGACGATCTCTGCACGTTGCTCAGCGGACGGGAGTATCAGAAGTTTGTGCCTCATGGCAAATACATCGCTAAAGACCCCTGGAACAAGTGGACGAAGCCCAGTTGCGTGCTCGTCTGCGAGGACGACTATTCCAATGGACATGGCTTCCCGATGGTCTATAAGACCCTTGGCATCGGCAAGGTGATTGGCGCGCCCGTGGCCGGCACGATGACTGCCGTCTGGTGGGAGACGCTGATGGATCGCTCGCTGGTGTTCGGCATACCTCAGGTGGGCTGCCAGTTGGAGGACGGCTCCTTTGCCGAGAACCAGACACTCGTGCCCGATGTCGTCGTCTACAACACGCCGGAGGCCGATATCCAAGGCCACGACATCCAGCTGGAACGCGCCGTCAAAGAGATGATGGGGAAATAAAAAACAAGGTTGATTGTCTCACGACAACCAACCTTGTACCTTAATAAAATCTAATACCATGAAAAACACGTTGCAAAAGTAGTCATTTGCGATGAATCTCGCAACCAAAAACAGTTAAAATATACAAAACCAATGAAGAAAACTTTGCTGATGATGGCCTTTTGTGGCCTTGCGCTCACTTCGATGGCGCAAATCTCGCGTCCGAAGCTTGTGGTAGGACTTGTCGTAGACCAGATGCGTTGGGACTACCTTTATTATTATTATGATCAGTATGAGGCCGACGGACTGCGGCGTCTTGTCGATGGCGGCTACAGTTTCGAGAACTGTCTCATCAACTATGTGCCCACGGTCACCGCCATCGGCCACACCTCGGTCTATACGGGCAGCGTGCCCGCGATGCATGGCATAGCCGGCAACAGCTGGTATGAGGGCACGCGCTACGTCTACTGTTGCGGCGACGCGTCGGTGCGCAGCGTGGGCAGCGACAGCCGCGAGGGGCAGATGTCGCCGCGAAACATGCAGGGAACAACCATCGGCGACCAGCTGCGCATGGCCACCGACTTCCAGTCGAAGGTCATCGGCGTGGCCATGAAAGACCGTGCGGCCATCCTTCCTGCCGGTCATAGCGCCGATGCCGCTTACTGGTGGGACACCTCGGCAGGCCATTTCGTCACGAGCACCTATTATATGGAGTCGCTTCCGAAGTGGGTGACCGATTTCAACAAGGCCCATCAGGTGAAGCCGGGCACGGATGTGAAGACCTCCGACCTCGGTGTCGACCTCACTTTCCAGATGGCTGAGGCCGCGCTCGACCATGAGCGGCTCGGTCAGGGGGCGTCGACCGATATGCTTTGCGTGTCGGTGTCGTCGACCGACGCCATCGGCCACACTTTCGGCACGCGCGGCAAGGAGAACAAGTCGGTCTACATGACGCTCGACAAGGCCGTGGCGCGTTTCCTCGCCAAGCTGGATGCCACCGTCGGCAAAGGCAACTATCTGCTCTTCCTCTCGGCCGACCATGGCGCCGTGCATAATCCCAACTACCTGCGCAACCACCACCTGCCGGCCGAAGGCATGCAGAGCTGGTCATGGAAGAAGCGGTTCAATGCCGACCTTTGCCGTCAGCTGGGTCTCTCCGGCCAGCTGGTGCTCGACATCAACGCAGGCCGCATCGACCTCGACGACAGCCTGGCCCTGCGTGCGGGGTTGGACATGCGTGCCGTTCGGCAGGCTGCCGTCGACTGGCTGCTCAAGGATCCGCGCATCCGTTATGCCGTCGCTTTCGACGAGGTGGGTGCCGCCACCATCCCCGAGCCTCTGAAGACGCAGATCACGAATGGCTATTTCCGCGGCCGCAGCGGCGACATCTTCTATGCGCCCCGTCCCGGCTATGCCGACACCGACAACAGCGCCGACTATCGCGGCACCAACCACGGTCAGTGGAATCCCTATGACGCACACATTCCTTTCGTGCTCTATGGGTGGCAGGTGCGTCCCGGGCAGAGCACGAAGCCGACCCACATCGTCGACATCGCGCCGACCGTCTGCGCCATGCTTCACATCCAGATGCCTAACGCCTGCGTGGGCAACGCTCAGGAGATGAGATAAAAGGAGACAATCAGAAATTAAGACATCAGCGTATGACATACCGTAGAGTCATCCTTGGCTGCGTCGGCCTGCTGGCCTGGGCAGGCGCGTGGGCGCAGCGCGACACTGTCAGTCTGAATTTCGGCTGGCAGTTTCATCGGGGCGACGCGCCGTTGCAGCAGCTCGCGCAGCTGTCCGACGAGGCGTTCGGCGAGTCCGTCAGCCTGCCTCACGATTTCCAGATCTCCCAACCCTGGCTGGCGCCTGCCAGCGACGAGCGTGCCGACAACAGTGACATGGCCGCCAACGTGAAGAGCCGCCTGTCGGCACGTGGCTTCAAGGAGATGGGTGTGGGCTGGTATCGCAAGGTGTTGCAGACGCCGGAGGCCTGGAAAGGGCGTCGTGTGGAGCTCGACTTCGGCGGCATCATGCTCGTCGGCGACGTCTATCTCAACGGTCAGCGCGTCGGCGGCACCGACTACGGTTATGTGGGCTTCGGCATCGACGTCTCCGACAAGCTTCATTATGGCGGACAAGACGTGCTGATGGTTAGGGCCGACACGCGCCGCGAGAACAACTCGCGCTGGTATACCGGCGGCGGTCTCTACCGTGACGTACGTGCCATTGTGACCGATGGCGAGCTGTTCTTCGCCCGTCATCCGCTCTATATCACCACCCGCGACAACCGCGAGGTGTCGGTCGCGGCCGAGATCACCCGCATGGGCCGCCGCCAGCGTGGCGACGTGCGCGTGCGCATCCTCGATGCCGAGGGACGGGTGGTGGCCGAGCAGACCGCGAACGTGCGCTTCAGTCCGAAGCGGCGTACGCGCGAATATCAGTTGCCGCCCCTTTCCTTGCGGCAGCCGCGCCTGTGGTCGGTCGACACACCTTATTTATATACGGCTGAGGTCAGCCTGCTGAACGACGACGGCACCGTTGCCGACCGGGTGAGCGAGCGCTTTGGCGTGCGCACCATCGAGTTCGGCCCGTCGTTCGGCTTCCGTCTCAACGGGCAGAAGGTGCTTCTCAAGGGCATCGCCAATCATCACACGCTCGGTGCCCTCGGTGCCGCAGCCTATCCGCGCGCCATCGAGAAGCGTCTGCGCCTGCTCAAGGCGTTCGGCTTCAACCACATCCGTTGCTCTCACAACCCCTACAGTGAGGATCTCTATCGCCTGGCCGACGAGCTGGGCTTCCTCGTCGTCGATGAGCTCTACGACAAGTGGCTGGAGCAGTATGCAGGTGGGCGCACCGACTGGCTGAACCTTTGGCAGCTCGACATCCCCGAATGGGTGAGGCGCGACCGCAACCATCCGTCGGTGGTGCTGTGGAGCCTTGGCAACGAGCTGCAGACCTACTCGAACCTGCCGTTCAACGACTGGGGCGTGACGGCCTACAAGCTTCAGCGCGAGCTGCTTCACCGCTACGACAGCACGCGTCTCGTCACCGTGGCCATGCATCCGCGGGGCCGCAACTGGGAGACCGACTCGCTGCCGTGCGACCTCGCGATGGTCACGGACATACAGTCATACAACTACCGCTACATGTATTTTCCCGGTGACGGCCGCCGTTTCCCGTGGATGACGTTCTATCAGAGCGAGGCCTCCATGGGTGCCATGGGCCCCAACTTCTATGAGATGAATCTCGACAAGGTCGTCGGCCTGGCCTATTGGGGCATGATCGACTACATCGGCGAGAGCCGCGGCTGGCCTGCCAAGGGCTGGACCGACGGCATCTTCGACATCTCGCTGGAGCCGAAGCCGAAGGCATGGTTCCTCAAGTCGATCTTCTCCGATGAGCCCACGGTGCATATCGCCGTCGACGATGGCAGCAACCAGGGCGTCGTCTGGAACGGCGTGCGCATGAGCGGCGACCGCCTGTCCGACCACTGGAACCGTGCCGAGGGCACCTATACCGTCTATGCCTACACCAATGCCGAGGAGGTGGAGCTGACCGTCAACGGCAAGAGCTACGGTACGAAGTCAAACACGTCCGATGCCAAGTCGCGCAACAAGATCCGTTGGGACAAGGTGGCGTATGAGCCAGGCTGCATTGAGGCCGTGGCGCGCACAGGCGGCAAGGTGGTGGCGCGTCATCGCGTGGAGACCGCGGCCCCGAAGGTGGCGCGTCTGCGGCTGGAGCCCGACGACGTGACGTGGACGGCCGACGGCACCGACCTGATGCACGTGCGTGTGACGGCTGTCGACGGCCGGGGCCGCCGCGTGCCCATGGCGCAGGATGAGGTCACGTTCGAGGTCGAGGGCGACGCAGCCATCGTGGCCACCAGCAATGGTGACATGACCAACCACGAGATTGACACCGAGCCGAGCCGCCAGCTCTTCAACGGGTCGGCGCTGGTCATCCTCCGCGCAGGCCGTCAGGCAGGCCGCGTCACCTTGAGGGCAAAGGGCTGCGGACAGACTCAGACCTTGAGGCTGCAGACCGTTCGCTGAGCGCGCATGCCCTAAAAAAGAACGTTCGAGATATGAAAAGCAGACTTCTTTTGTGTGTGCTGTGCGCCGCCTTCGCCTTGGGGGCGCGGTCGCAGGTCGTCGTCGACACCACGTTCAGCGACCATCGGCAGCCCGAAGGCTTTTCCGTCGCCGTGCCCGACGGCAACTATCTGGTCACCGTCACCCTCGGCTCGCGCCGCCGCGCCGCCGAGACCACGGTGCGTGCCGAGTCGCGCAGGCTCTTCGTGGAGAACTTTCCCACGCGCCGCAAGGAGCAGAAGACGTTCCGTTTTGTCGTCAACAAGCGCTCGCCGCGCATCGACGACCGCCGACGGGTGAGAATCAAGGAGCGCGAGACGACCTATAATGGCTGGGACGACGTGCTCTCGCTGGAGTTCAACGGCAAGTCGCCGGCCGTGGCCCGGCTGCGCATAGAGCGTGACACGTCGGCCACGACGCTCTTTCTCTGCGGCAACTCCACCGTCGTCGACCAGAGCGACGAGCCGTGGGCCAGCTGGGGACAGATGATCACGCGTTGGTTCGGGCCTGACGTGGCCGTCAGCAACCATGCCGAGAGCGGTCTCACCGCGGGCAGCTTCCTTGCCTCGTTGCGTCTGGAGAAGGTGTTGGCCATGCTTCGTCCGGGCGACTACGTGCTCTGCGAGTTTGGCCACAACGACCAGAAGGAGCGCGCGCCGGGGTCAGGGGCGTGGTATAACTTCTCGCAAAACCTGAAAATCTTCATCGACCGCGTGCGTGCCGCCGGCGGCGTCATCGTCTTCGCCACGCCCACGCAGCGTCGGGCCTTCGACGCCGAGCGCCGCCACATCGTGGAGACCCACGGCGATTATCCCGCCGCCATGCGTGCCGTGGCGCGCCGCGAGCAGGTGCCGCTCATCGAGCTGCATGACATGACGCGCACGTTCTTCGAGACCTTGGGCTACGAGGACAGCAAGCGCGCCCTCGTCCACTATCCGGCCCACGCTTTTCCGGGGCAGGACAAGCCGCTTGCCGACAACACCCACTTCAATCCCTACGGGGCCTACGAGGTGGCCAAGATGGTGGTGATGGGCATGAAGGCGTTGAGGCTGCCCCTTGTGGAGGGGCTGCGGCCCGACTTTGCCGACTTCTCGCCCGACCGTCCCGACGACTTCAACCGCTTCGTCTGGTACCCGGCGCGGCGCGCGGATGTCACCAAGCCTGACGGAAACTGAGCCTGCGGCCTAACGGCGAGTGAGTCCGCGGCGATGGGAAAGTGAGTCCGCAGCAGGCGGGAAACATGCAAAAAAGTGTGCCCGGCCGACGGCCGTGGCACACTTTTTGTTGTTGTCCTGCCGAAGACAAGGAGGCTAAAGATTATGGCATTCATTGATTATTATAAGATTTTGGGAGTCGACAAGAACATCCCGCAGGACGACGTGAAGGCGGCCTACCGCAAGCGTGCCAAGCAGTTTCATCCCGATTTGCATCCCAACGACCCGAAGGCCAAGGCCAAGTTTCAGGCTCTGACCGAGGCCTACGACGTCATCGGCGACCCGGAGAAGCGCCGGAAGTATGATCAGTATGGTGAGAAGTGGAGGGAGGCCGACGCCTTCCACCGTGCTCAGGGAGGCCCCGGCGGCGGGCAGTCGTATGGCTGGGGCGGCGGTGGCGGTGGCGGACCGTTCGACGGCTTCGACTTCAGCAGCTTCAATGGCGGCGGCGGTTTCTCCAGCTTCTTTCAGGATCTCTTTGGTGGCGGCGGCTCGCGCAGGGGCTTCCGCTCGGCCGGAGGCGGCTTCGGCAACGGCTTCGGGCAGCGTGCGGAGCGGCAGAACACGGGGCAGATGGACGCAAAGGTCAGCATCGACCTCTACACGGCCCTGCTCGGGGGTGAGGTTCTCATCACGCTCAGCAACGGACAGCGCGTCAAGCTGAAGGTGAAGCCCGAGACGCAGAGCGGCACGAAGGTGCGCCTGCGCGGCAAGGGATACGACCGGGGCGACGGCACCTTCGGCGACCTCATCATCACCTACAGCGTCAAGTTGCCCACGGGCCTCACCGAGCATCAGAGGCAGTTGCTGCGCGAGATGCAGCAGGAGCATGGGTAAAAGGAGGCGGGCGGAAAGGGTCTCGCCCGATGCTCGCAGGGCCCGCGCCCACGCATGACGTGACGGCGCGGCCCGGACGCTCAAAAAGAAAATCGGTCATTAGAGAAGCTCTAATGACCGATTTCTTTATTTAAAATATACAGAATGGTGTGGTGGCGGGATTAGTCCCAGCTGTCCCAAGTGCCTTTCTTCGACTCGGCCTCGGTTCCGCCTTCTGCGACGCCGCCTGTTCCACCGGGCTGCATGGTATCGTCACCACCGCCGATAGCGCCACCGTTACCTATGGTTCCGCTTCCGGCTCCGGAAAGAACCAACAAACTTTCTGAGCTTATTGCCATTACCTTGATGGAAGGCATACGATAAATCTTTTTCATTTGAAGTGTGTGTTATTAGTGGATAGTGAATTTTTTGCCATTCTTGACGTATACGCCTGCGGGGAGATTGGCGGTGTCGTCGCCGACATACTGGCCCATGAGGTTGTATACCTTGTTGCTGATGTTCTTGACCTCCGTGCCCTCGACGGCCTCCACGCCTGTGGTCTCGTCGTCAACCATGTTGATCTTGGCTGCGCTTGACGAGTCGGTGATCGTGAACGGATCGTCAGACATGCTGGCCACTCTCACGTTGCTGACCCAAGCGCGGTAGCCCTTCGAGTGGGAGGGGGCGTTGACAGCGGAGAACCAGTACTTGTTGCCTGCGAGGAACAGGCAGTTGCCGGGAATGTCCTGTGAGAAGTAGGTGCCATAGAAGATGATGCTTCCGCTGTGGTCGGATCCGTCCGTGCAGTCGACGATCTGGCGGGGCAGGTTGCTGATGACGTTGGCCGAGATGGTCTTGTCGTAGAAGGTCAGACCCGTGTTGTAGTCGACAGCTGAGTTCACCTTGATGAAATAAGGCTTTCCTGCCTGTAGCTCACCCGTGTACTTCTTGGTGTAGAAGGTGTAAGAGATGGGGAGTGAGCCTTGACGCTCCTCGGAGATGCCGTAGCCTACAAACTCGCAGACGGTGGCACCGGGCAGGGCTGCCTGCAGCTCGGCTTGCGAGACGTTGAACGGCAGGACAAGGGTGCCCCAGTTGTTTGCGACAAATGAGCGCTTCACATTGACGACATCGATGGCCTTGTCGGCGTTCTCGCCAACCTGTGCGGCCAACGACTCGGTCGACTTCTCATCGAGCGTGAGCGTGAGCGGGGCGGCGATGGTCACGGTGTAGTCCTCTACGTTGTTTGTGACAACGTCGGAAACGGTGCCCAGTGTGACCACGACATTTTCGTCCTCGTCCTCTGTCTCCTCATTCAGTTGCGTGTACAGGGCCAGATGAGAGTTCTTGATCTCAACGGGGAAGCTGCTGTCTGAGAAGTCGTTTGCGACGTTGAGCTCAAAGCTGACGAGGTTGCCGTTCAGGCTCTTGGGGCTTCCTGTCTTGGTCATCTTGTAGGCGAAACGGTATGTGGTGGTGCCGTTGGCGTTGGTGCTGCCGTGAAGGATGTCGTTGGTGAGGATGACGCCGCTTGCAGAGACGATGTTGTCAATCGTGATTCCGCTGGGGACAACCACGTCGAACTGGAAGCTATAGACGTTTGCAAGCGTGTTGTTGGAATAGCTTACGTTGAAAACGCCCTTGCCACCTTTCTTGATATGCTCTGTCTCCGTGGAGACCGTGATGGTGGGAGCGGTGGCGCTGACGGTGCCGTTGGCGGCTGCCGAGAGCAGCAGGTAGTTTTCGAGGACGCCGGTGTTCAGGCCTTCCTCTCTTGCCTTTGAGCCTTTCTCGTTTGTGACGGTTGCGCCGTTGTCGAAGTTGACGACGAGTTTCGTTCTCTGCGGTCTTGTGAAATCGCGGTCGTTGGCCAGCTGGGCATAGGCCACATAGTCGGCCACGTTGACCACGCCGTCGCCATTCAGGTCGCCGGAAACGGTAAGGCCTTGCGCAAATCCTTCAGCTACTCCTCCCAGTAGGAGCATGGAGGAAACCATCAATGATGTAATTGATTTTTTCATGTCCTTGGACTTTATTCTTAAAAAAATTAGTTATTAATTCCTATTTCTCTGAATACGAGTGCAAAGTTAGTGTTTTTCTTGTAAATGAAACGTGTTTTTCTTGGGATTTTTTCGGTGGTTAGTTATTATTAACAAAGGCGTGCCGCCTGCGTGTTCTCGCGCGGCCTGCACGGGGCGTCTCGGCTGAGCGGAGCGCAGGGAGGGGCCAGACGCGTGGCGGAGGGTAGGCTGAGCGGAGCGCAGGGAGAGGGCTGAACGGAAGGTGGGAGACGGCTGAACGGAAGGTGGGGGAGGGCTGAACGGAAGGCAGGAGACGGCCTCTCGCGTGGCGAAAAGGCGTCTCCTGCCGGGATTGCTTGCAAAAAGGATTTTCTTTCTTATCCCTTCTTCGGCAGCAGGTCGGCGATGCGCGACAGCTGGTTGGGGATGCGTATCTGCTGCGGACACTTGGAGAGGCATGCCTCGCAGTCGCGGCACGCGTTGGCCCAGGCGTCCTTTTTCATCTTCTTCTTGAGTCCGGAGACGAAGGCCTTCGACTTCTCCTTGTAGTCGGCGGCCGTCTTTTCCGGCAGCTTGCCGTTGTTGATGGCGTCGTTGTAGTAGGTGAAGTTGCCGGGGATGTCGACGCCGAACGGGCAGGGCATGCAGTAGGCGCAGCCGGTGCAGGGCACGACGGGCATGCCTGACATGCTGTCGGCAATGTTGCCCAGCAGGCTCTCCTCGGCGGGTGTCAGCGGTACGAGGGGCGAGAAGGTGCCCACGTTCTCCTCCAGCACGTTCATCTGCGTCATGCCGCTGAGCGTGACCAGCACGTTCGACTTCGATCCCACCCAGCGGAAGGCCCATGAGGCGGCCGTGGCGTCGGGCTTGACGGCCTGCAGCTTGGCCAGGTGCTGCTGTGGCAGGCGGGCCAGCCGTCCGCCGAGCAGGGGCTCCATGATCATGTTCTGAATGTGCGCCTTCTCGCATTTCTCATAGAGATACTCGGCGTCGGCGTCGTGGCCGCGGCCTTTGCCGAGGGAGGCGTGGCGCCAGTCGATGTAGTTGCACTGAATCTGCGCGAAGTCCCAGTGATACTTGTCGTTGTTGTTGATGAGCCAGTCGAACACCTCCACGTTGCCGTGATAGGAGAAGCCGAGGTTGCGGATGCGTCCTGCCTCGCGCTCCTTGAGCAGGAAGTCGAGGAGGCCGTTGTCGAGGAAGCGGCTTCTGAACTCGTCCATGCCCGAGCCTCCCACGGCGTGCAGGAGATAATAGTCGATGTAGTCGGTCTGCAGATACTTGAACGAGTTCTCGTAGATCTCCTTGCTCTTCTCGAACGAGTGCAGCGACCGGTCCTGGTTGGACATCTTGGTGGCGATGAAGTAGGAGCTACGCGGATGCCTGTGGAGGGCGATGCCGGTGGCCGTCTCCGACTTTCCGCCGCCATACATGGGCGCGGTGTCGAAATAGTTTATTCCGTGTGCCAGGGCGTAGTCGACCTCCTTGTTCACCAGCTCTTGGTCGATTTGGCCGTCCTTGTAGGGCAGGCGCATCATGCCGTAGCCGAGCAGCGACACCTTGTCGCCTGTGCTGTTGTTGACGCGGTACGACATCTTGCAGTCGGTTCCCAGTGGGCCGTCCTGTGGCACTTGCCCGTCGTTCTTTCTGGCTGCGCTCACGGGCAGGTCACCGATGGTGAGCAGGGCCAGCGTGGATGCCGCGGAGACGCCGAAGCGTTTCAGAAACTCGCGGCGCGAATAGTTTTTCTGATTCGAGTCCATCCTTGTTCTATGTTTTCTTTAAGTTCGTTCTTTTCTTTTTCTCATGAAATGTTGCCGTAGCAGGGCCACGGTATCTTCGGCCGTGGTGGCCTCTTCCACGATCTGTTCGAGCGGGCAGCGCGTGTCTCCCTGCCTGACGATGATGTTGTCGACGAGCTGCCCGTAGGCATAGCCGATGCCGTCGGCCTCCAGCAGGGGCGTCGCCTTCCGGCTCATCACCTCGGCATAGACCTCTCTCACCCCGCCGCAGGCCATCATGGCCGCCGCTGCCTTGCCCACCACCTTGTCGGCCACGCGGGCTCCTCTGAGCGTCCCGGGCTCGTGGTCGAGCAGGTGCTCCAGGTCTCTCACGCCCTGCTGATGGAACAGGCGGACGCGGCCTTGGGCGTCTTGCAGCACCAGTGAGCAGCCTTCGCGTCGGAGGATGCCGGCGAGGTCAGTCGGCTGCATGGTCGCCGGTGAGTCTCAACAGTGCCCATACGCCGAAGATCTGAAGCAGGATGCCGGGCAGGCCGAGGCGCACGTCTTGCAGGGCGGCCTGCAGGCTGCCGGTCAGTGCCCACTCGGCCAGCGACCCTGCGGCCTGATAGGCTGCGACGGCGAGGGCCAGGAGGGGCAGCGTGGCCTTGCCGAACCGGCCTGCCACGAATGAGGCGGCGAGGGCAAGGAGGATGCTTTTGGTCAGGATGACGGGGAGCATGGGCGATGCCGGCATGCCGAACATCAGATTGTTGACGAGCGGCGAGGCCACGGCCGTCAGCAGACCCACGGCGCGGCCGTACTTGTAGGCCCCGAAGAGGGTGAAGAAGTAGATGGGCAGGAAGATGAGTCCGCCCTGCGGAATGAGATGGCAGAGCTGCGGCAGGAGGATGTTGCCGGTCACGAAGAGTGCTGCCATGAGATAGGTCTTGCGCTCCGAATAGCCAAGCCGATGGAGGCTTGTGGCTGTCTTAACTGTTTGCATGTCAGATGTTTTGATGTTGTTGGTTTAAGCTGATGTGTTGTTTGCTTTGAGCTGAAGTCTCGTTTGCTTTAGGTTGTTGTCTCGTTGGTTTTAAGCTGAAGTCCCGTTTGCTTTAGGTTGTCCCGGCTCTTGTCGGCTCGGCTTGACGGTGAGCCTCACGACGACGATGCTTGCCTCGTAGAGCAGCCAGATGGGCAGCGAGACGAAGAAGAGCGTGAAGGCGTCGGCGGTGGGGGTGATGACGGCTGCCACGATGATGATGGTGACGATGGCGTGGCGGCGGTAGCGCGTCATCCATTCGGGGCGCAGCAGTCCGAACAGGGCCAGGAGCCAACTGACGACGGGCAGCTCGAAGACGATGCCGAACACCAGCGACAGCAGCAGGAACGTGTCGATGTACGACTGCAGCGAGAGCATGTTGGTGACGGCCTCGCTGACCTGGTAGGTGCCGAGGAAGCGCACGGTGAGCGGGAAGACGAGGAAATAGCTGGCCAGCGTGCCGACGATGAACATCACGTAGGCCGCGGTGACGATCCGCACGGCGTGGTGCCGCTCGCGCTTGTAGAGGGCCGGCGCGATGAAGCCGTAGAGCGCGCAGATGACGTAGGGCGAGGCCATGTAGAGACCGGCCACGAGGGCCGTCTTCATGTGCACCATGAATTGCTCGGTCAGCCCCACGTTGATGAGGCTTATGCGGAACGGCTCAGTGCCGAGCAGGCGATAGGTGACGAAGTCGGACGTCGACGGCGCCAGCACGATCTTGAAAAGCTCGTCTCTGAGACAGAAGGCGACGGCGGCGAACACGGCCGTCACGGCCATCATTCTCATGATGTCGCCACGCAGCACGTCGAGGTGCTCCCAGAAGGTCATCTCTTCTTGCATTGAGAGGAAAGGCTGTTTCTTGTTCTTCTTCGCTCCTCCGGGGCTCATCCTTGCTTGGCCTGCCCGTCGGCGTCTTTCGTCCCGGATGTCGCGTGCTTCTTATCAGATGTCTCCTGCCTCGTCGGCTCGGCGTCGGGGTTGATTCCGTTCATGCCGTCCTTGAAGCTCTTCACGCCCGTCCCCAGGCCCTTCATCAGTTCGGGAATCTTCTTGCCGCCGAAGAGAAGCAGGATGATGAGCGCGATGATGAGAATTTCTTGAGTTCCTAACATAATGTTTTCGTATTGTGGTTATTGTGTTTACAAACTGTTTTTATTACGCCTGCAAAAGTAACCATTTCTGTCCGTTTACGGAGAATAAATACAAACTTTAACAGTGCGTCGCTCGCCGCAGGCTTTTCTGTGTGTGTGGCGGTGCGTCATCGGCGGGGTGAGGTGGGGCGGTTGACGGATTGCCCTGTTCGTCAGGCTGGTTTTTGCTGCTGCCTCATGCGCCGCCACTCGTCGTAGCTGACGGCGTTTTTCTTGTCCTCCTGCCGCCGGGCCTCGCGCTCCTCGTCGAGCCGCTCGCGCTCCTTGGCGATGCGCCGCAGCTCGGCGTCGTCGGTGGGCTGACGGGCCGTGGGGGCGAAGGTGTCGTCGCGGCGTGCCCAGTAGGCCAGCCGGCGTGCGAGGTCCCACGTGGGCTGCAGGTCGCAGCGCATGGAGCTCAGCGTGCGGTTGGGCTCCGACCAGTAGTCGAAGAAGCGCCGTATCATGTCGCGGCCATACTGCCCGACGTAGGGCCTGAGGCTCTCGGCGAGCTCGCCCTGCCGCTGCCGCAGACGCCGGCGGGCTTGCTCGGCCCGCTCGGCCGGGGTGGGCTTGTCGGTGTGGCGGGTCGGCCGGGTTGGCCTTGAGGCCTGCCCTGCGGTCTCGGCTTCGGCGGTCTGCCCGTTCGGCTTCGACTGTCCGAGAGCCTGTTCGCCCTGCCCTGCGGTCGGCCGAGTCGGTTCTGCGGTCTGTGCGGTCGGCCCTGCGGCCCCGGCTTCGACGGTCTGCGACGGCCGTTTAGGGAAACTTTCTTTCTCTACGCTCTCTTTCTTTGAAGAGATAATTATATCTTTGAGTTGAGCCTTACCCTGAGCCTCACCTTCGGTGAGCAGGAGTGTTAACGCGCGAGCGTGAGAGTTTTGGGCGTTTTTTGTCGATTTTTGGCCGTTTTTGGGGTTTTCTCCGAGTAGGAGCGTTTTTGTCCTATTCGGAGAAACGCTGATTTCTCCACGGTTTTGGGCGTTTTCGTCAACGTGTTCGGAAGTCGGATTTTGGCTTTCCATGCGGTTTTCTCCGAGTAGGAGCGTTTTTGTCCTATCAGGAGCGGCCTTGTTCGCGGCCTCGCAAGCCTCGTTCGCAGCCTCGGAAGCCTTCCGGGCGGCCTCCCGGCGGTGCTTGGCCCAGCGCTTGGCGTTGGCCTGCGCGCTCCATGCCTTGCCCTTCGCGACGGCGATGGCCTCGCGCTCACGGTCAAGGTCGATTCTGATTTTCAATGTCTCGAAGACTTGCGCCGCCAGCTCACTCATCTGGGGGATTGTGTCGGTCAGGGCATAGGCGCTGAGGGCGTCGTAGACCTCCAGTCGTGAGGCCTCGGGCAGGCCGCATAGGATGCTGATCCATGAGGCGTGGAAGGTGAAGGATTGTTTTTTAGTCATACAAAGATTTTATCTTGCTGCAAAGGTAATCAAATATTCTTGAATATGCAAGAGAAAATGAAAGATTTACCGTTTGTTTTACAAAGTTTTTTTTGTTTTCGCGCTTTTGGTCATGCTTTCGCGCTTTCAGCCATGCTTTTGCGCTTATTTGACCTGTCTCAAAATGCCGTTTTGTGGCTCTACGCGCGGTTTTTGACCGTTTTGCCGTGTCGCCGTCCCGCAGACGCGGATGTGTCGGTGGGGTGCGGAAATCGTCATGAGGGGTCGGGAAAGGTCGCCGTGAGGCTCTTTTGGGGAGTTTTATTTCGCAAAACACGGTCTTTGAGGGTTTTCTCTTTTCTCGTCTCGTGGTTCGGATATTTGCCTTATTTGTAAAAGAACTCGTAAAAATGACGGAAAAGTTTGCAGGATTCAAAAAAATGTATTACCTTTGCAACCGAGAACAGAAAAGGCCCCAAGTCACCACAAGAGAGAAGAACACAGGACTTATGAGGGCCGTCGACGTTCTCAGGGCAGGCTTTCCGGGAGCCCGCCCGTCAAGAAAAGGCCGCATGAGGGCCGAGAAAACAACTGAAAACCACGGGCTTCGCTCATGAGGGGGCCTGTACAAAGACAACTGAAAACCAAGGCCCTGCTCATGAGGGGGCCGGAAAAACAACTGAAAATCACGGGCTTCGCTCATGAGGGGGCCGGAAAAAACAACTAAAAAAAGGAAAGGAAAAAAACTATGGCAGTCTATTACAAACTTCGTCAAGACAACCGGAAGAACAGCACCAAGCGCGGCCAGTGGTATGCGCGCGCCGTCACCGTGGGCACCTACGACACCGACGACATCGCCAAGGAGGTGCAGAGCAACTGCTCCATGAAGCGGTCGGACGTGCTGGCCGTGCTGGCCGAGATGCGCGACGTGATGACGCGCGCCCTGCAGGAGGGCTACCGCGTGCGCCTCGACGGCATCGGCGCCTTCAAGATCGGCCTGCGCACCAGGCCCGCGCTGACGGCCAAGGAGTTCAGCGCGGCCAACAACGTGAGCGGCATGCGCGTCAACTTCCAGCCTGAGACCCACGTGCTGAAGGACAAGACGCGCGTGCAGGAGCTCACCAACGGCGCCGAGGTGCGTGAGTTGCCCAAGAACGCCGTCGGCGCGTCGGAGGAGGGCGGCGACGCCGAGTGAGCCAAGGGGCGGGCGGCGGCCCGGCGCATGAGGGCCACAGGCGCATGGGGGAGCGTCCGCGGCCCGGCGCGCCGCCGCTTCGCCCGAGGCACACGGCAGCCGACGGCTGTTTTCTTGGAGGCATGAATCGTATGAGGCAGGCGTCATCCAAGGATTCGGCAGCAGGAGTCGCATGTTAGGGAAAACACTGTATATAATAAGAAAACCATAATATATATGAGGCAGCAACTAATATACATAAGGCAGTAACCATAATATATATGAGGCAGTAACCATAATATATATGAGGCAGTAACCATAATTAAAATAAGAAAAAGGAAAGGAGCAGTGATTTATCATGAGCAAACATATAAGCAGCGAAACGTGGAAGACGATCATCAACATCGTCATCTCCATCCTCACCGCCATCGGCACCACCATCGGCGTGACCAGTTGCATCGGCGTGTGAGCCGCGAAAGCCCGGGCGGCAGCGTGCCGTCCGGGCTTCCTTGGAGGGGCTTGAATGTGGGTCTTGACAGGGTCGCGGGGGGCGTCAGGTCAAAAAGAGTCAATGGCCGCGCCTGCCTCCTGCGCTCATTCGGCGGGCAGCTGCTGCCGCTTCCGGGCCACATAGTCGCCGAAGGTCTTGTCGTAGGCGGCGCGCTGGGCGTCGTCGATGGGGCCGAAGGTGCGGAGCAGGCCTCGATAGTATTTTGTGATCTGCCGGTTGAGGGCGCGGCGGTTGGTCTTCTGTCCGGTGAGGTAGGGGTCGAACATCTTGTCGATGTCCTTGAACATCTGCTGCCTCACGGCCATGAGGAAGGCGAGGTCGGCGGTGGCGGAGCCTGCGGGCGCGGGCTGTGCCTCGGTGGGCGCGGGAGCGTCGGCGGCAGGCTGCTGCGTCGTGTCGGTCACGGTGGCGGCAGGGTTGGCGGCAGGCTGCTGCGCGTCGGCGTCGCCATGGCCGCGTCCGATGACGACGGCGGCCGCCACGATGACGACGGCTGCCACGGCAGCCACGCCCCACGGCTTCCTCGACGACGAGGCGTGGCCCACGCCGTCGATGGCCGCGAGCAGCGAGTCGACGTCGATGTAGCGGTCGCCACGGCTGTAGGCGGTGCACTTCTCGATGATGGGCGCGTAGGGGGCAGGCAGCGCGAGCGACTTCATCAGCACGCCGAGCGAGAAGATGTCGGCCCGGCCGTCGATGGCCACGGTGCCGTCTTTCTGCTCGGGGGCAATGTGGGCCCTGGAGCTGTAGGCCACGTGCAGGTCGTCGGCGAAGGGCAGGCGCGGGTCGATGAGCCTCACGGCGTCGCCGTTGCGGCTCACGAGCACGTTGCTTGCCTTGAGGTTGCGGTGCATGATGTTCTTGCCGTGCAGGTAGGCGAGGCCGTCGCAGATCTGCCTCACGATGTCGAGTTTCTCCTCGGCGGTGTGCTCCTCTTGCAGATATTGGCTGAGCGGCCGTCCGTCCACGTGCTCCATAATGATGCACTTGCCGTAGTCGGGCAGGTCGGTGAAGTCGAGATAGCTCACGAGATGGGGATTGTCGAGCGTGCCGCAGCGGTCGTATTCCTTCCTCAGAAGCGTCCGGAAGGGGCTCTTGTCGCGATACGCCTCCTTCAGCGCCTTCAGGACGACGGGCTTGCCGTCGCGCGTGGCCTTGACGAGGAGGTAGATGCCTTTGGATTTGATGATGCCTTCTGTGCTCATTGTCATTATTGCTGATTAGGACGTTTTGTCGTTAGCGGATGTGCAAAATTAACACAATTCCGCTTATTGAGGAAATAAAACGGCTGTTTTTTTCATGCAGTCTTCCATATTGTGCACCGTGCGAATGGCTTTCCTGCGTGAGGCTTTCGTTTTTTTTGATGAGATAAAATGCATTTCGGCGGCCGAATCTTTTTGTGTTAAGGAATTTTTTGCTATATTTGCATCCATAATAATAGATTATATACTTAAATAACCGATTGTATAACTTGTCAATGAAGCAGGTGAGGAAATTGAGTGAGACGGCCCTTCTCGGGTGCGCCGCCTGTCTGTGGCTTACGTCGTGTGGGCAGCCTGCCCCGTCGGCGGAAGCGTCGCCTGCCGAGGTGCCGGAGCCGTCGCCGGCGGGGCATGTGGCCGACACATCGTCCATCGTGGGCGACTACGTGCAGCCCAACCCCATAGACACGACGTCCGTGCAGGGATTCCGCCTGCTGCCGGGCGGAAGGGCGGAGAGCATCGGCCTGGCCGACTGGGAGTTCCGGTCGTGGCGGCTCGTGGGCGACACCGTCTTCATCGACAACGTGAGCCATACGTCAGGCACGCCCTATGAGTGTGTCGACACGGGCCTGGTGGACGCGGAGGAGGGCGTCATCCGGCTGCTTGGCGACGCCTACCGAAGGCGGTGACAGCCGCTCACACACCACCAAAGAAAACACGAATTTGCATTTTACATATTACCTTATTCATCATGATTATGCGCCATCTATTTTCATTTTTGACACTGACGGCCTTGCTGCCGTCGCTTCTCTCGTCGTGTGGACACCAGGGGACTGGCGAACGCCCTTCGGACATCGACGTGGCCGAACTCCTGATTCAGAACCATAAAGACTCTTTCTACCTCTATCCCGACGAGACGGTGAGGCGTCTCACCGCCGTCCGCAAGCAGCTCAGCGACAGCAGCGCGTTGGGCCGCATCGACCTCATGCTGGGTGTGGTGAGCCTCTACCGGGGCGACCGCACGGTGCTCGACAGTCAGAGCCGGTGGGTGGGTGCCTACTGTGCCGCCCATCCCGACGACCACGCGCTGGCCGGACTCTACTGGAACAACATAGGCCTCGCCGAGATGATGACCGGCGGGCGCGACTCGGCCATCAAGTGCTTCACGACCTCGTGGCGCGAGATGGAGCTGGCCTGCGACACCACCCGCGCCTGCGAGGGCAGCATCAACCTGGCCGGGCTGCTGCGCGAGAGGGGAGACATGGCCGCTGCCGTGGGCGTGCTGCGCGATGCGGCGCTGCTGGGAAACAACTGCGACCGCGTGCTCCTGACCACCCGCTTCGCCGTGCGCTACATGCAGGCCGCCATCTATTCAGACATCTACAGCTTTGGCCTGGCCGACAGCTGCTTCCGGGCGGCGGCGAAGCTGATGGACCATGCCACCCCGAGCGACAAGTACATGTTCTACAACGCACGCGGAAACCGCTATTTCTTCGACCGCCGGTATGACAAGGCCTGGGCCGACTTCGTGGAGTCGGAGAAGCTGGCCCGCCAGCTGCGTAACAAGGCACTGGAGGCCATAGCCCTGTCGAACATGGGCGAGGTGCTCCACGGGCAGGGCCGCAACCGCGAGGCCTTGCCGCTGCTGCTCTCGGCCGAGCGCGCCATGAAGGAGGCCGGGGCCGGCAGCGCGCAGCCGGTGGCTTATCTCAACGACCTGATGGCCAGCGTGCTTACCTGCCTGGGCGACCGTGAGGGCGCGGCGCAACGCTTCCGCGACACTGACACGGCGGCCATTGCCGACAATCCGAAATACATGATGACCCACTATGAGCGGCTGGCCGACTACTACCGGCTGCAGGGCGACAACGCACGCGCTTACGACTGCCTGCAGCGGGCCAGGGACTACGAGTCGAGGTTCCGCGACAAGATCTTCACCGAGCAGTTGGCCGAAGCCCAGTTGCGCTACCAGCGCGACCTCAAGGTGATGGTGCAGGAGACGGAGCTGCAGCGGCAACGCAAGCATGTCACCAATCTGCGCGTGGGCTTCGTCCTCATTGTGCTGGTCGCGGTGTTCGTCGTGGCGTTCGTCGTCTGGTCGCAGCGGCGCAAGCGCCAGTTGTTGCTCCTGCGCTTCCAAAAGCAGCTCACGCAGCTCTCGCTGCAGAACATACGCAACAGGCTCTCGCCACACTTCATCATGAATGTGCTGGGACGCGAGCTCTCGGTGGGCAATGAGGGCATAGCCCGGCTGATCAAGTTTATCCGCCAGAACCTGATGCTGGTCTCGAAGACGGTCATCCCGCTGGAGGAGGAGATCGATTTCGTCAATACCTACGTGGAGCTGGAGCGGAAGTCGCTGTCGAGAGACTTCGTCTATGCCTGCGATGTCGACGACGCCATCGACGTGAAGGCCACCCTGGTGCCGGCCATGATCCTGCAGGTGTTTGTGGAGAACGCCGTCAAGCACGGGCTGCGCGGACAGCAGGGCGAGGTGTTCCTGCGGGTGAGCGTGACGCAGGACAGCCGCGGCATCGGCTTCTGCGTCGACAACAACGGCTCCGACGCGCAGACACCCGAGGGCACGCACACGGGGCTGAGCGTCGTGAGGCAGACCGTCGACCTCTTCAACAAGCACAACCAGCAGCCCATTCTCCTCGACTATGGGCCCCGCGAGAACGGTCTGTGGCATGTGGAGATATCCATCCCCACGGGCTATAATTTCATGAACCTGAAAGATTGACAACCTAAAAAAACACAAGCTATGTATATGAAAACTGTAATGATCGTCGACGACGATCTGTCGGCGCAGGAGCAGGTGACCACCCTGCTGGAAGAATACGGACACTTCAAGGTCGTGCTCAGCGCCGGAACGGTGGCCGACGCCGAGCGGATGCTGATGGATGAGTCGCCCGACATCCTCTTCCTCGACCTGGAGTTGCCCGACGGAAACGGCATGGACATGATGCGATTTGTGCGGAAATATCACCCCGGCATGTATGTCGTCGTCTTCACGGCTTTCTATCAGCAGGTGGGCGACAGGGCCTATCAGGGCGGCGAGGACGACTACCTGCTCAAGCCCATCCTGCGTGACGAGTTCGACAAGGTGATACGCCGCTACGAGGTGCTGTCGCACGCCCGCGGCGAGCACGACATGCCTGCCACGCGACAGCTCAGCGACACGCGGCAGCTGACCGACGCGCGGCGCGGACAGCTCTACGACGTGGTGGCCCTGACGACGATGAGGAACGAGATCAGGCCCACCTGCTGCAACGAGATAGGCTTCTTCCGCTACAACGGCGAGCGCAAGGTGTGGACGGCGATGCTGAAGGACGCCACGGAACTCGTGCTCAAGAAGGGAACGTCGGCAAAAGACATCCTGCTGCTCAGCCCGATGTTCCAGCAAGCGCATCAGTCGTACATAGTCAATCTGCAGCATGTGAGGCTCATCGGCAACACGCAGATAAAGCTCAACAGCCCTTTCCAGCAGCACCTCATACCCGTGGGACGCACGTTCCTGCCCACTTTCCTTGAGAGATACAAGATGATTTGATTGGCTCGGTCTCCCATCCGGAGAGAGCGGACGCTTGCGTCTCGGCCTGCCGTCTGGCGGAATCGGACGCTTGCGTCTTGGTCTGTCGTTTGGTGGGAGCGTATGCTTGCGTCTCGTTCTGCCGTTTGTCGGGGGGCGTATAGCCGTGTCTTGGCCTGTCGTCTGGCGGAATCGGACGCTTGCGTCTTGGTCTGTCGTTTGGTGGGAGCGTATGCTTGCGTCTCGTTCTGCCGTTTGTCGGGGGGCGTATAGCCGTGTCTTGGCCTGTCGTTTGCCGTTTGTCGGGAATCGGACGCTTGCGTCTTGGCCTGCCGTCTGGCGGAATCGCAAAAATGCCCCAGCCTGCATGGCGCACGCTGAGGCATTCGATTTAGTGTTTTCCTGGCCTATTACATTCTTTTAGTCAATGTCTACGGCAAAGATAGAGATATTTTTCGGTTGACGCAATAGCCTCGTTACTATGTGGCGGAAATTCGGGATCATTTGACGGAGAAAATATGAAATGGCTGATAAAAAGTCTTTCGAATCCGTAAAAAAAAGCCGCTCCTCGCTGTTGGTGCGAAGAGCGGCTCTCTTTTGTGAGTGCTTCCTTCCTCAAAGGGAAGCGGCACGGGTTTTTAGGAAATACTTGCTTGCCTCCTTTTATCTCACCGCCACCTTGCCTGTGGTTGACGTTCCGTTGCCGCTCAGCCGGACGATGTAGGCACCGGCTGCCGGGACGGGGATGGTGAGGCGGTTGGTGGGAGCGGCGGTGGTGACGCTGTCGACGCGCTGTCCGGCCGTGTTGTAGATCTCGACGGTACCGGCCGTGGGAATGTTTCCGGTGACCACGACGCCACGGGTTGCGGCCGAGAACCTTACGCCGGATTCGGTTGCTTCCGCCTGGCTGATGCCGGTGGAGGCGGCGTCGACGGGCGTGAGACGCAAGGTGTGGCTGTAGGTGCTTCCCTGCTTGATGAGATACTTGTCGAGGATGGCCGTGCCGGGCGTCATGCAGGAGCCGTTGCCCAGGCCTTTCTGGGTGGCGTCAAAGTGGGCGGTAAGCATCTTGGCCGTGCCCAGATCCCAGTTGTGGCCCGTGCGGTGCATGGTCTCGTCGTCCCACGGCGTGATCGAGAAATCGACATCGCCCTCGGTCTCGATCTTGAGGCCTGTCCCGTTGTCGTCGGTCAGCGTCAGCCAGCGGAAGTGGCGGCGGTTGCCGTTGCTCTGCGGATGGGCGTAGGGCTCATACATGCCCATGACGGTATTGTCGTAGATGCCGAAGTATTCGCCGTCCTCGCGGTCCACATAGCTGGAGAGCGGTCCGCGCGCATAATACTTGACCTGCGTGAGAGAGACGGGGAAGTTGACTTCCATGCCCACGCGGCGGCAGTCGCTGCCCACCACGCTGTAGGTGGTGGCAAGGTCGACGGAACCGTCGCCGTAGAAGGTGTAGACGTACTTGAAGTTGTGGTTGCGTCCGCTGCCGTTGACGGTCACCGTGGCCGTCTTCTTGTCATCCGACGTGGCGAAGGTGGCCGTCTGGCTGGTCACGCCGTTGTCGGCGGCATAGTTGGGGTCGTTTCCATAGGGAGCGTCGTTCTCGATCCAGCGGAAGTTGCAGGGCCGCGGGCCGCCGTCGGCTGTCATGATGGGTGTGCCGTTATAGGTCCAGGCCGTGATGTTTCCGTCGGCGTCGAAAGTGACCGATGACCCATTGGCCGTGCAGATGCGGCGGCTGCCGCGCTTGGTCATCTCGACGGTGCCGGCGTCGGTCTTGGCGGCGAGGCGCGTGGCAGGCCGGCTCACCTCAAACTGAGCCTTGGCCACGGCGTAGCCCTGCTCACACCACGTGGTGGCGGACTTGGTGGTCAGCGCCACGTTGAGGAACACTTCCTTGCCGGCGAAGTCGGTGTTGTCATAGTCGATGGTGACGGTCACCTTCTTGCCCGGCTTGCAGCTCAGCGAGTGGTCGGTGCCGCTCTGTGTCTCCTTGCCGTCGACGAGAACTGACCACTGAAGGTCAAACTGCGAGAGGTCGGTGCTGAGATAGTTGTTCTGCAGCGTGACGCGCTTCATGGAGGTGCCGGCCGTGGAGATGTCGACCCACTGGTAGATGGCCTTCACCTCGTCGAGCTTGGCGTTCCATGCGCGGTCGGCCGTGATGATTCCGTTGTTGACGAAGTTGCCTTGGTCGGGAGCCGGGTAGTCGTAGCCTGACATGAACTTCTGGAAGCCGTCCACGGTGGTGGTGCCGGCCTTCAGGTCGTCAGCGTCGTAGACGCTCTGGTCCACCCAGTCCCAGATGGTTCCGCCAATGCCATACTTGGAGCCGATGATGGCTTCCCAGTATTCGCGGAGGTTGCCGACACCGTTGCCCATGGCGTGGGCATACTCGCAGAGGAAGTAGGGGCGGCCGGCGTTGTTGGCGCTCGTGGCCACCTCGGTGACGGGGCGGTACATGCGCGAGACGATGTCTGTGCCCTCGCTCTTGTTGGCGTTGGTCGAGCCCTCATAGTGCACGGCGCGGTCGTCGAGCTGCCTCACGCGGTCGTAGGCTTTCACGACGTTCTGTCCGTATCCGCTCTCGTTGCCGAGGCTCCAGGCAATGACGCTCGGGTGGTTGCGGTCACGCAGCACCATACGCTCCTCGCGGTCGAGGATGGCCCGCGTCCAGCGGCTGCTGTTGATGATGCTGGCGCCATCGCTCCAGTTCTTGTGGCACTCCATGTCGGCCTCGTCCATGACGTAGATGCCGTAATAGTCGAACATAGCCATCATCTTGGGCTGGCGCGGGTAGTGTGACGTGCGCACGGTGTTGATATTGGCCTGCTTCATGAGCATGATGTCCTTCAGCATGGTGCTGACGGGTATGGATCGGCCCAACACGGGGTCGGTGTCCTGCGTGTTGACACCTTTCATATAGGTGCGCTTTCCGTTGATGGTGAGGTAGCCCTTGGAGAAGTCGATGTCGCGGAAGCCATACTTGGTGGCGAAGGCTTCCTCCTCCTGTCCGTCGGCGTCGCTCTGGCTCACCTCGACGGTGTAGCAGGTCGGGGCGTCGTCAGACCACAGGGCGAGTCCGCTCAGCGAGCCGAGGTCGGCCGTGTAGGTCTTCAGGGAGTCGCCGTCGGCAAAGTCGAAGGTGATGTCGCTGGAGGCGACGACCTGGCTTTCGGGGCTGAGCAGCTTGACGGTCACGGTCTTCTTGTCGGCCTTCTTGTCGCGGTTGCACATGGTGATGTCGACGGATGCCTGTGCGGAGCCGGTGTCGTCGGAGTTGGCTCCTGGCGTGACGCTGGCCTTGATGCGGTGGTCGGCGATGTAGGTCTTTGGCGTGGCGTAGAGATAGACGTCGCGGTAAATGCCGCTCATGTGCCACATGTCTTGTCCTTCGAGATAGGAGCCGTCGCTCCAGCGGATGACTTGCACGCTGATGTTGTTGTCGCCCTTGCGCACGTATTTGGTGATGTCGAACTCGTGGTCGGTGTTGGCGGCCTGCGTATAGCCCACCTCCTGTCCGTTGATGTAGACATAGGCGGCCGAGTAGATTCCGTCAAAGTGGAGGAAGACCCGCTTGCCGTCCCAGTTGTCGGGCAGCGAGAAGTGGCGGCGGTAGGCACCGACCGAGTTTTTCAGCTTGACGGCCTTTCCGGCGAAGGTACGCTTGTTGGCCATCCGGATGTAGGGCGGGTTGTCGTCAAAGGGGTAGTCTACGTTGATGTAGGCCGGCTTTCCGTATCCGTTCATCTCCAGGCAGGAGGGTACGCTGATGGTGGCCCATCCGTCGGTGCTGACGTTGTCGCCCCAAAAGTCGTCCTTGCCGTAGAGGCAGACGGTGTCGGCCTCGTTCCACAGCAGGCTCCACTCGCCGTTGAGCGTCATGTAGCGGTCGCTGTTGGGCGTCGTCCAGGGCTGCGCGTAGTATTCCTTGTCGGCACGCAGCCTCTCCGTGCCGGAGTAGGGGAGGTAAGTGGCGTGCGCCTCCTCCTTGTTGCGCCCCAGTACATACTGGTTCTCCCAGTCGTTGGTGTAGAGCTCGTCGGGCGAGGGCATCAGCTGGAAGACGATGTCGGCCGCCTGGCTCACGTTGTTGGTCATGATCATGTAGACCGTGTTGCCGCTGCCTGTCTCCGTTGACAGATAGTAGGTCTTCCCGTCTTTGGCGTTGATGCCGCTGAGCTGCCACGATCCGTCGCCGTTGGGCTTGAGGTAGATCTGCTGGTTGGCGTTGCTGATCTCTGAGGTCCACAGCACTGCGTTGTATTTGGCCTGGTTGGCTGTGTTCATGGCCATGTCGACGGCCTCGCCGGTGTTCTCGGAGAGCAGCTGATAGCAGCTTTCCTTTCCGTCCACGGGCATCAGTGTCCATGGGTCGTCCTTGCTGGAGTCGTAGGATGAGAAGATCAGGCGTGAGTTGTTCTTGTAGCTGTGCTTCTCGGGGATGAGCACGTTTCCGGTCTGGTCTTTGATGGCCAGTTTGTAGCTCTTGCCCTTCTCGGGGGTGGCTGTCCACAGGTTCACCTCCTTGAAGACGTAGTTGGAGGCGGCCGATGCGTCGGGCGTGCGCTCGAAGGTCACTTCCAGCGTGCCGCCCTCACGCATGCCTTCGGTGGAGGTGACGTAGTAGGTCTTTCCATTGGCCGTACCCGTGAGCCGGAAGACGCCCTCCTTTCCGCTGACGGGGTGGAGCGTGACGTGCTGGTTGGCGTTGCCGATCTGGTTGGTCCAGAGCAGGACATCGGCCTTTGTGTTGACAGAGTTGCTGAGATTCAGGTCGACGGCCTCGTTGGAGGGCGAGTCGAGAAATTGGAACGTGTTGTCTTTGCCGCTGATGGCCGTGAGCGTCCACAGATGTGAGTTGTCCTTGGCGCGGGGCAGGAAAATCAGTGGCGTGTTGTTTGAGTACTGCTGGCCGCGTGGGGCGAGCACTTTGGCGGTGTCGTCCTCCAGGGCGACCAGATAGCTTTTGCCTGACTGCGGCGTTACGCCCCATCCGTTGTCGGCAAGGGCGGCCGCAAAAGGCGCAGTCAGCAGAAGCAGGACTGCAAGAATTTGTTTGGTTAGGTTCATGTTTTTGTTTTTGTTTTGCGTTTTACTAATTGCTGTTTTTTTATTTTTTTCTGTTGTCGCTTACCATTCGCCGATGTCGAAGGCTGCCTCCACCTCGTCCTCGATGTCGTCAGGCAGGTTGCAGAAGAAGTCGATGCCTGTCTGTGTCTCGATGTCGTCGATGCTGCATGCGTAGTGGGTATATTCGTAACTTTCGGTCGCGTTCTTGTGCTCCGTCCAAAAGCCGATGGCCTTGTATTTCCCGTCTTTGACGGCGAGCAGGCACATGTAGAAGTATTTGGGCACGGGGATGCCTGTTCCGGTGTAGTCTAATATTTGTGGCGTGGCGTCGATGGTGCCCGCCTTGACCACGTAGAGCGTGTCGCAGAACGACCGATTGTTGCCCCACGCCTGCACTTTTTTCTCCAGTCGGGCCCATTGTCCGCCGTTGTGCGCCTGATATTGGGGCTGCATGTTGCTGTAGAGGAAGGTCTGTCGGTTCTGGCTTACGCTGCTCTGCCGGTCGCTGGAGGCACACATGTGTCCGCGCGAGTAGCCGCTGAAGTCGGAACGGCTGGTTTGATAGTCGGCCGGAATCTGATCGTCGGTTTTCCAACTCTCGTTTCTGCCTACGTTGTTGTCGGGCGTGGCCGCGCTGAACTCGAAGCATGTCCATCGCTGGGCGCGCTTCTGTCCGTCCCACTCCAGGGAGTAGGTGATGCCGTAGTCGGTGGTGGAGTGGGTGATCTCGTAGGTGATGTCGGTGTCTTGATGGAGCCTCGGAAACTCCAGCCGCCATGCCTCCGGGTTTCTCGCCAGGTCGGCGGCGGTGTTTCGGTTGGCGTTGTTGCCGCTGTCTTTCCCGTGGAAGGTGACGAAATCGAGTTGCGAGTAGAGGTAGTCCACAGACTCAGCTCCGCGCATGTAGACCTTGATGCCGAGCGAGTCGCCTTCGGGTGTGAAGACGAGGCGCGCGCTGTCCACCTGTTGGCGTTCGAAAGTGACGACCGTGCCGTTCTTGAGATGAACCGACTGTGGCTTGACGCCCTTCTGCGCGGAGGCGTTGAGGGCGGTCAGCAGGCATGCGAGTGACAAGATATATTTCTTCATGATGAGCGTCTTCCTTTTTTCCCTTTATTTGGTGATGATGCGTTTTTGGCCGTCGATGACATAGATGCCTTTCTCCAGTGCGTCCGGTGTCGTTCCCTTGTAAATGCCACCTATATTATATATGGGCGTGCCTTGGCGTTTGTGCTGGCCGTCGGCAGGCAGCTGGATGCCCGTCGGGTTCTCGTCGTCCACGTTGGGCTCGGTCACCTGATTGGCTATGATGAGCCACGCGGTGTTGGTCTTTGCGGTTGCCTTCAGCACGGGAAGTCCGTCGACGGTCTCCTTCCTGCCCGTGATGTAGCCTGCCACGTGCTGGCCGAGACGCATGGTGGGGTTCGTCGGGAAGCGGTAGAAGGCGACGGTTCCTGAGTTGTCGCGCACCCATGCGATGTCTTCCCCGGCATGGATGACGCGCGCGTTCTGCCCGTCGCTGAGATAGATGCTTGCCTCGGTGCCGTCGGGCAGGGCGTTGAATGCGCCGATGCTGTTGACTTGTGCCGTGGGGATGACGGGCTCTGCGTCGTGTCGGTAGAGCTGGATCTCGCCTCGCACGCTCGAATTGGCCGCATAGCAAGAGAATATGCTGGCGTCTTTGTTGTAGCGCAGCGTGTTGCGTGTGTGGCTTCCGCGGAAGGTGACCGTAGCCGCGCCGTTGTCGAAGGTGATGGTGGCGTGGCTGTTGCCATCCTCGGTGCTTGAGGTTGTCAGTATGTTTTTCGAGCTGCTGCCGGCCGTGAGCCATCCGTCGTGATCGTTGTCGCGGAAGCGCCAGCCGTCCGCGCCCAGCTCAAGTGTGAAGACCTGCACGTCGTCGTTCGTCGTGAGCGTGTTTCCACTGATGGAGACCGTGGCTTGCCCACGGTTGTTCGACTTTTGGTTGACTGACATGGCGACGTTGTTCTCGGCGTTGGCAATGACAACCTGGTCGCCTGCCCTCAGCGAGGAGGCGTCGCTGATCAGCACAAACTGCTGCTGTGCGAGGCTTGATGCGGCTCCGAACCATGCCGTGAGAATGGCCAGGGCGATGCGGAATGTATGCGGGATTTTCATTTGTCCGGGTCTTGTTTGGTTCTTATTGGTTCTTGTCTATATGAAATTTTTGGTTCTTGTCGATATAAAAAGAGTATAAGGACGTTTGATTTTAAAAATTAGTAATTTTCCGATTGGTAAATAGCAATTACTAATACGATGGTGGGTGGTGATGGATTCGAACCACCGAAGCTAGAAGCAGCAGATTTACAGTCTGCCCCATTTGGCCACTCTGGAAACCACCCATGCTTGAAAAAGCGAGTGCAAAGGTAAGGCTTTATTTTGATACTACCAAATTTGCACCCGACTTTTTCTCGTATTTAAGCTATTTTACCATGCTCATTGATGTTATTTCGCCGTCTTGATTGACGTTGACCGTGATGTGATAAGCGTCTTCTGAGTCTTGCGAGGGGTCGTTGAAGGAGGTTTTGCGCACGGCTGTGAAGGTTGCCTCATAGTCGTACCTGTTCTCACCGATTTCCTTTTTGCGTATGACGTAGTCGCTCTTGATATACCAGTTGAGGTTCTTCAGCCCTTCCTTGCTCCATTGCCTCTCCATGAAGGTCACCACATCCTCTGCCGTGGCGTTGGTTTTGCCAAGGAAGGAGGCCAGCACGCCGCTGACGCTTTCGGTCAGTCCGTCGGCGTTCTTGTTGTTGACCGACTGGAAGAACTTTCGCATGATGGCCTTGACGGCCTCTTCCTCTTCCGGCTGGATGGCGTCGGCCTTTAGCTTCCTCACGTTGTCGTTGGCCTCTTCATAGTGCTCGCCGTCAGGATGTTGTTGCAGATAGTTTTGGAAGGCGTCGATGCTGTTTGCCTTGCTGGCCGCTGCCCAGTCGATGGAGTCCACCTTGTGGCGGATCTGCCCTTCGTGTATGGTGCCGGGATGGTTCTCGAGATACGCCTCAAAGGCAGCTTTCGAGTTGTTGACCAACGCGCTTTCCCATTCCTTGTCCATCTGCTGAAGCATCGTGAGGCGCGTGCGGATGCTGTCGTTGTGGGTTTGGTTGAAGTCTTTGTAGGTGTCGAGATAGCTCTGCAGCACCAGCGGGTCCTCGCTTGTCATCGCATAGGCGTAGGCCTCTTGTTCTTTGGCTGTCTTGGCTGAGCTGTAATAATGATACATCGTGCCGCAGACAATGGTGGCGATGGCAAAGCAGACGGTCAGCAACACCCTGTGTCCTTTTTTCTTCTTCCCGTTGGCCGGTGAGGAGCCGGCCCTTCGGTTCGCGTCGGGCGTGGTCGTCGGGCGTGGCGGAACCATTGGCGATTGCCCCTTTTGTGCGCCGGCCGGGGAGGCCGCAGATCTCTGAGTCAATTCGTTGGGATGGTGGCAGGACGGGCACGTGGCCTGGTCTTTGAAGTAGACTTCGCCACACCGGGGACACCGGGTCACCTTGCCGGCGATTTCCACTCCGCATGAGGGGCAGACGGGTGCCTTGTCGCTGATTTGATGTCCGCATTCGGGACATTTGATGATAGCCATATTCTTGATTTGTTTTTATCTGTGTCGGTAACGTATTTCGCGCAGACGGTGGTGGCCCATGAAGCGGCTCTTGTCGATATAGCCGCTTACGCCGTCGATGTGACCCTTGCAGGAATACTGCCACATCAGGTATTCGTGGCCGTCGGCCAGCACGGGCTCGTTGCTGCTGTACTGCGCTATCATGAACTTGTAGTCTTGGAACAATCCCTGCAGGTTGGCGTTATAGAAATTGGTATAGGAATAGAGCAGGGGCTTGCAGTGGTAGGTGCGCTCGACAAGGCGTATGAACTTGGTCAGCGAGTCGATGAACTCCTCGCGCTCCAGGCCGCTGCGCGTCTCGATGTCGACCATCGGTATGAGGTCTTGTTCCTCCGGGCGGCACTGTGTGAGGAAGTTTTGCAGCTGTCGCTCCTGTGGGATTCGCGGACGGTAGAAATGATAAGAGCCCACCTTGAGCCCGTAGCGGTGAGCCAATTCGATGTTCCGCTCATATTTGTCGTCGATTCTGTCGCCCCCCTCGGTCGCTTTCAGGTAGACATAGGCCATCTTGGTCTCGCTGACGGCTTCCCAGAAGACGTTGCCTTGATAGTGGCTGAGGTCGATGCCGTGTATATGCGAGCATGTGTCTTCGCATTCGATGCCTTGCTGGGCCCATACCGGAAATGCAGTCAATAGGATGGCGATGAAAGTGCTGATTCTCTTCATATCAGTGCAAAGATAGCGAAAAGATTACAGATTATGCCCAAAAGGCTTTACTTTTTTACTTTTATTACCCTTTCGTCTGTGCCTCGTTCTGAAATCCGAATTGTTTTTCTTGTGGCTTGCCGTCCTTGGCCTTCTCGGGCCTTGACGCTATTCCTCTATCTCCGAGAGCGACCTCGCGAAGTTGCTGATGAAGTTGCTTGTGGTTTCGATGGGCGCATAGTTGAAATATTTCATGCTGCGCTTGAGGTTGCGCCGCATCACGGACGAGTTGTTGCGTACGAATCCGGTCCGGCTTTGGCGGAAGTGCCACTCCTCGGCCGTGTCTTTCTCGGTGTGGCGGAGCGACCTCATGACCAGCCCGTGGGCACCTTTCTCCACTTGGTTGACAAAAGGCAACTCGTCTTTCTCAAAGTCGAACACGCTGACGAGGATGCTTCCTTCCAACTGCGCCATGCGGCCCATGTGCAGCTTTTCCAGCCAGCGGTCGAGTTTGACGAAGTCCACTTTGTCGCCTTTGGTGCGCAGGTAGAATCCCAGTTCGAGGATGAGCTTCAGCGAGATGCCTTTCGTCAGCATGCTGTTGACGTTCTCAATGAGGATGTCGAGCAGGCGAAGCGTCTCGATGGAACAGTCGATGGCGTGTCGCTCTCCCTGGCGGATGTGCTCCAGCCGGCGCTTGAAAAGCGGGTTGCTTAGCTCAGACGCGGGCTCCTGTCGCAGATAGGTCTCGCTCCCTTGCGTGGCAGGATCCGATGCGCGGTATGATTCCAGCTTGGCTGTCAGCTCGGGCGTGATGTTCATCTTCTTGTCGAAACCGTGGTTCTTGAGACCCTTGAGCGTAATCTCCACAACGTCCTGTGCCTTAACTATTTCGATGAGGCGGTTCCACTTGAATGCCGACATGGGCTCAATCTGTTCAAACTCATTGAGTGCTCCCGATCGGAGCAGCCGGAAAAAATTGCGCTGTATGATGTCCATGGCTTTTAGGAGAATTTGCGGGGATAACGGATGAGGATGGCCAAGAGGGCTGCGGCGCCGATGGCCATGGGATAATAGAGGTGGGGGATTATCTGCATGGGGCTGACGGCGGCCAGTCCGGCGGCGAGAAGCATTTGCGCGCCGTAGGGGATGAGGCCCTGCACGGTGCACGAGAAGGTGTCAAGGATGCTGGCGGCCTTGCGGCTGTCAACTCCAAAACGGTCGCCGATTCTTTTCGATATATTGCCCACGGTGAGGATGGACACGGTGTTGTTGGCCGTGCAGAGGTTGACCAGTGAGACCAAGGCCGCGATGGACAGCTCGGCGCCGCGCTTGCTGCTGACGCGGGCCGTGATCTTTTCGATGAGAAAGTCGATGCCGCCGTTGTCCCGTACGATTTCAAGCATGCCGCCCGCCATCATGGCGATGATGATGAGCTCGCCCATGCCAAGGATACCGTTGCCCATGGCTGCGAACCATCCATACACGCCGTAGGCTCCTTCGGCGATGCCGATGATGCCGCAGATGATGATGCCGAGCGTAAGCACGGCCATGACGTTCATGCCTGCGATGGCCGTGACGAGTACAATCACGTAGGGAAGCACTTTCAGATAGTCGATGGCCGGGGTGGGGGGAATCTGCAGGCCGGATCCCATGAGGGCGTAGACGGCAAGAACCACCAAGGCCGCAGGTGCCACAATCATCACGTTGACACGGAATTTGTCGCTCATCTTGCAACTCTGGGTCTGTGTGGCGGCGACGGTTGTGTCGGAGATGAATGACAGATTGTCGCCAAAATAGGCTCCACCGACGATGACGGCCGTCATCAGCGGGACGCTCGTGCCTGTCGAGGAGGCCACGCCGGCCGCAATCGGCACCAGGGCCACGACCGTGCCGACGCTGGTCCCTATCGACACCGAGATGAAGCAGGCTGCCACAAAAAGTCCCGGCAGCAGCATGCTTGCGGGCAGGAAATGGAGGGAGAGGTTGACGGTGGCGTCAATGCTGCCCATGGCCTTGGCTGAGGCGGCGAAGGCACCGGCGAGGACGTAGATCCAAAGCATGAGCATCAAATTGCTTGACCCGGCTCCCTTGCTGTAGGTCTCGATGCGTTTGTCGAGCGGAAACTTCTTCGAGGTGAGTATGGCATAGATGCTGGCGATCAGGAAGGCGACCGTCAGTGACAGGTTGCTGTCGCTGCGCTGGTTGCCAGTCTGGCCGACAGAGTGGATGGTGAACATTGCGATGAGCGCCATCAGCGCGAACATGGGCGAAAGTGCCAAAAATCCTTTTTTGTTATTCAATGTCTTCGATGCTGTTCTTGGGTTTCTTCGATGCTGTTCTTTGATATTCTATAGATTTCAAAGTGTTTCGTGTCGGGAGACTTCCTGCCTTTGGTCAGAGTTGCGCGCGGCGATAGAAGTCCATGTTCTCTTTGGTGAGCAACTCGATGGGCATATAGTTGACAGGATCCACTTTCTTCTTCAGCACGATGGCACGGAACAAGGTGTCGATGCATGAGAAGCCTTGCATGTAAGCGTGCTGACAGATGAGGAACGACACGCTGCCCTCACGCAGGCACTTGGCGTTGCGCTCGACGACATCGTAGCCCATAATCTGAACGTCGCGCCGGTTGGTGCGTAGCAGGAATTCGCCGACGATGTGGGCTTTCGAGTTGAGCGTGATGCAGTGATGGATTTGCGGGTGGGTTGTGAAGAAGTTTTCCAAAATGGGGTCAAACTGCTTGCGTGTTCCGCCAATCGGCAACTCCACTTCCGTGATTTTGATGGATGGAAAGTGATCGGTCATATAATGGCGGAATCCCACTTCGCGGTTGGCTTGCTGCTTGCTGGTCACCTTGCCGTCCTTGGTTTGCTTCATGAGCATGATTTCCTTCTCCTTTCCGGCGATGAGCGTCAGCATGCGTGCTGCGAAATAGCCGCTTTGGAAAGAGTCTTGTCCGAAGAATGTCAGTGGCTTCAAGTCAGGCATGTACGAGTCGAGAAGGATGAAGGGGATGGAGTCTTCGTGAAGCTTGTCGGTGAACTGGCGGGTGGTTTCAAGGTCGGTGGGCACGACAACGACGCCGTCGGGGTTCAGTTTCAGACATTCGTTGGCGATGGTCAGGAATGACTCGGGGGTCGTGCGGTCGAAATGAAACAGGCGCACGTTGATGTGGAAGTCGCGCCGCTGGTCCTCGGCTCTGCGCGCCCCTTTCTCTATCTCTTCCCAGTAGGCCTCCTGCTCATGGATGGGAAGGATGACGACGAAGGTGTATTCTTTGTTGTATGCCAGGGCCGACGCGTACATGTTCGGCTGATAATTCATTTCCTTGAGTGCCTTTTCCACTTTTTCCAAGGCTTTCTTTGACACGTTCGGGCGCTTGTGGATGACGCGGTCAACCGTTCCAACGCTCACTCCCGCGCGTTCAGCTATATCCTTTATCCTGATTTTCTCTATCATGCTTGTATGTTATTATAGTGCAAAAATAGCAATAAAAATTGAATTGTGCGTGCACACAACCGTTATTTTTGTAAAAACACATACAAAATGTGATGGAAAAAAGTAAGAAAAGCCGTTTTTTATTTCGTATTGAAAAATAAAAATCTTATTTTTGCATATCAAATCATTAAATCAAAAGCAAGCACATGGGAAAGATTGTTACGTTAGGCGAGATTATGCTCCGTCTATCCTCTCCTGGTCAGAAACGTTTTGTTCAAAGTGATGTCTTCGATGTCGTCTATGGTGGCGGCGAGGCCAACGTGGCCGTCAGTCTGGCCAATTACGGGCATGATGCCTATTTCGTCAGCAAAGTGCCGGCGCATGAGATCGGTCAGTGTGCCGTCAATGCGCTTCGTCGATATGGAGTGAGAACAGACTATGTGGCCCGTGGCGGCAACCGGCTCGGAATCTATTATTTGGAGAGTGGTGCCTCGATGCGTCCGTCAAAGGTGGTCTACGACCGTGCAGGCAGCTCCATGGCCGAAGCCTCTGTGGCTGATTTCGACTTCGATGAGATTATGGAAGGGGCCGACTGGTTCCATTGGAGCGGCATAACGCCGGCCATCAGCGACAGTGCCGCTGAGCTGACGCGCTTGGCATGCGAGGCAGCCAAACGTCATGGCGTCACCGTCAGCTGTGACCTCAACTTCCGCAAGAAGCTCTGGACATCTGAGAAGGCGCAAAGCATCATGAAGCCTCTCATGGAATATGTGGATGTCTGCATTGGCAATGAGGAGGACGCTCAGCTCTGCCTGGGCTTCAAGCCTGAGGCCGATGTGGAGGGTGGCAAGACTGATGCGGCCGGATACCATGGCATTTTCGAGGGTATGATGAAGACATTCGGCTTCAAGATTGTAGCCAGTACGTTGCGCGAGAGCCTCTCCGCCTCACACAATGGCTGGAAAGCACTCATCTATGACGGAAAAGAGTTTTACGAGAGCAAGCATTATGATATTCTTCCCATCATCGACCGCGTTGGTGGAGGCGATTCGTTCTCGGGCGGACTCATCCATGGCCTGCTGACCTATCGGGATCAGGCCAAGGCTTTGGAGTTTGCCGTGGCAGCTTCGGCCTTGAAACACACTATTCCGGGCGATTTCAACATAGTCAGCCGGGAAGAAGTGGAGGCCTTGGCCGGTGGCGATGCCTCGGGAAGGGTGCAGAGATAGGTTTATCAAATTAGAGATAGGTTTATCAAGTTTAGGAAAAAGGAAATATGGCAAGATTCAATAAAGTTCAAGTGATAACCGCCATGAAGGCAACGGGCATGGTGCCTGTGTTCTATCATAGCGACCTCAATATTTGCAAGAACGTCATCAAGGCCTGCTATGAGGGCGGGGTGCGTGTGTTCGAGTTCACCAACCGGGGCGATTTCGCCCATGAGGTGTTTGGCGAGTTGGCAAAGTGGGCGGCCACGGCGTGCCCTGAGCTGATTCTTGGTGTAGGCACCGTTGTGGATGCCCCGACGGCGGCCCTTTACATTCAGTTGGGTGCCAACTTCATTGTCGGCCCCAATTTCAATGCTGAGATTGCGCCGGTGTGCAACCGACGGCTTGTTCCCTATTGCCCGGGCTGTGGCTCTGTGAGCGAGATAAGCGATGCGCAGGCCATGGGCTGCGACGTGACGAAGGTGTTTCCGGCAGGCAATGTCGGTGGACCGAGCTTCGTGAAGAATGTGCTGGGGCCCTTGCGCTGGTCGAACATCATGGTCACGGGTGCCGTCTCGCCTGAGGAGGAGAACCTCACGGCGTGGGTCAAGGCAGGAGTGATTTGTGTGGGAATGGGCTCCAAGCTCTTCCCGAAGGATGTCATCGCGGCCGCCAACTGGCAGGCCATCACTGATAAGTGCCGTGAGGCTTTAGGATATATTGCCAAGGCGCGCGCTTAACCATATCATCTCAGGAGGCTTCATAGGGCTTTTGGGGCTCTGGAGTCTCCTGTTTTTTTCAGCCTGCTCACCTTCCAGTAACAGTGAGGTCGACAGGTTGAACGAGCGTTCTTACGCCTATCATTACCGCAATCTTGATTCCACGCGAGCCTATGCCGTCAAGGCGTTGAGGCTGTCTCAGCGTCTCGGCTATGACGCGGGTGAGGCCGAGGCTCTCAACAATCTTGCCTTTGTCGGCATCGTGCACATGGATTATAACTATGCCGACTCTCTTTTGAGGCGGGCTTTGGAGTCGACCGACAATCAGGTCGAGCTCTTCATAGCCGACATCCAGCTGATGCGGCTTTGTCAAAGACAGTCGCGAAACAAGGATTTCTATGATTATAGGGAGCGTGCCGGCCGGCGTCTCAGGCGCATCGAGGAGGAAGAGTCTCTCTTGAACGCCCATCAGCAGAAACGCATGATTTATGCCTTCAGCGAATATCATATCGTTCTTTCTACCTATTTATATTATATGGGGTTGAAAGACCAGTCGGTGGAGGCCATTGATCAGATTGATCCCAACGGCGCTATCGTTCAGGACACCGCGCAAGTATTGAATTATTACTATAACATAGGTGCGGGAGGCGTTATCACACAGGGCACTGCGGCCGACATCAGTCAGCAGGAGTTCGATTACCTGTTGCGCTGTTATCTGATGGCCACGCAGTATCATTATCCCTATTGGGTGGCCAACAGCCTGCAGGCCATGAGCGAGCACCTGCAGATAGCGGCCCGCCGCGAGCGTCTGATTCATGACAACCTGCCTGCCATGAAGTTCATCAACACGGACCAGATGCCCGACTCGCTCCTTGCGGGCAATCTGGCAGAGCGTGCCTTAAATATATTCAGAGACTATGGCGACGTCTATCAGCTTGCCGGTGCCTACCGGACGCTTGCCGAATGCTATTGGAGCCTGTGCGATTATTCGTCGGCTATCTATTGCCTGAACTGCGCATTGAGGCGCGACACGGTCATAGAGCGTGCGCCCGATCTGGTGGCGTCCATCCGTGAGCAGTTGTCGCTGGCCTGTTCGGCCATCGACGACAAGCACGGAAGCGACTATAACCGAAACATCTATCTCGACATGCAGGAACGGACTCGGCAGGATCGCATGCTGGAGGCGCGTGCCGGACAGCTCGACCGTTCGGCGCGGCAGCTCAATGTGATGATTGTGGCCGTCATTGTAATGATTCTTTTGGTTGTCTTCCTGCTGTTCTTCTTCGCCCGGCTCCGCCGTAAGAAGGATCTGCAGTTCTCGCTTCCCAACCTGCAGCGGCCCTTGGAACAGTGGAACGAACGTGCACGCAGGCAGGAAGAGGAAAACGAAGAGCGACAGGAGCAGATTGACGAGCAGATACAGATTGAGCGCATGCACGTGGCCATGGGCAAGCGGCGCAATTTGGAACAGCGTGCCAAGATACAGTTGGTCAACAGCATCATGCCTTTCATTGACCGCATCATCAATGAGCTCGACCGTATGGAGAATGATGGAAAACGGCAGGAACGCTATGAGTATATAGCTGAGCTCACCGATAAGATCAACGAATATAATTCCGTTCTCACCCAGTGGATTCAGTTGCGCCAGGGACAGCTTTCGCTCCATATAGAGAGCTTTCCGCTCCAGCGGCTGTTTGATGTCGTGGGCAAATCGCGCATGGGGTTTGAGCTGAAGGGCGTAGCTCTCACCATCGTGCCCACTGCGTCCATCGTGAAGGCCGACAAGACGCTGACGCTCTTTATGATCAATACATTGGCTGACAATGCCCGCAAGTTCACGCCTCAGGGTGGGGCGGTTCGCATACAGGCTGAGGAGACCGACAGATATGTGGAAATCAGCATCATTGACAACGGAATCGGTATGTCGCCGGAAAAGGTGGCCCACGTCTTCGACCATAAGCCCATCGTCGACAGTCCGGACCAAGGGGCACAGGCGGTGAAAGTGTCCGGTCACGGCTTCGGTCTGATGAACTGCAAGGGCATCATCGACAACTATAAGAAGGTGAGCCGCATCTTCTCTGTCTGTTCTATTCAGGCAGAGAGTCGGCCCGGCAAGGGGAGTCGATTTTCGTTTCGCCTTCCCAAGGGCGTTGGCCGCCTGCTGGCCCCGCTTCTCTTTCTTTTGCCTGTTCCGATGACGGCATCGGTCACGTCCGGTTCCGTGGCAGAGGCTGCCCGTCTGGCCCGGCGCTATGCCGACAGCTGCTATCAAAGCAACATAGCCGGGCATTATGAGCGTACGTTGCTTTATGCCGACACCGTCCGGCAGTATCTGAACGAACAATACCGCTTGCTCTGTCCTGACAGCATTTGGCGGTTGAAGACCATGGATCCCTCCAATGACGTTCCTGCCGAAATAAGATGGTTCCGCGACAGCGTGTATGTTGACTATCAGGTCATCCTGTCCATGCGCAACGAGAGCGCCGTGGCGGCACTGGCTCTTCACCTATGGGACGTCTACCGCTATAATAATGCCGTCTACACCCAACTCTATCGCGAGACCACTGCCGACAGCACGCTGGCCACCTATGTACGCGTCATGCAGAAGTCGGAGACCAACAAGCATGTGGCCATCGCCCTGCTGGTCATTCTTCTGCTGTGTGTGTTTCCCGCCTATTACATGCTTTATTACCGCCATGTGCTCTATTATCGTTTCTGCATCGATCGCATCGCACGCATCAACGACACGCTACTCAGCCATGCTGCGGCAGAGGACAAGCTGCGGCAGATTGACCGCATCTGGCAGCAGGGGCCTCGGCTCATGAGCGACCGTTTGTCGTCGCTCAATGCTATTGTGGAGCAGGTGCGGGAAGCCTTGCGGAGAAGCATTGACAGCAGTCGGCAGCAGATGACTGGCATCGAGCTGGCGCAGGACGAGCTCCACCGCGTGCAGCTTGAGGACGACCGCCTGCATATCAGCAACAATGTGCTCGATAACTGCCTGTCCACGCTGAAACACGAGACGATGTATTATCCTTCGCGCATCCGCCAGCTCATCGATGGCTCTGGCGACCATTTGCAGGCCATGCGCGAGGTGGTCAGCTATTACAAGGAGCTCTATTCTGTTCTCTCCACCCAGGCTTTCCGGGCTGTTGCCTGTCAGCCGCATGTCGACTTGGAGATGCTTGACTATATGGAGGAGATACTGAGAAAGAACGGCGGCGACGGTCACTCGGTGGTCAGTGCCGTAGAGACCGCGCCTTCCTACGTTCGTATACGCTATCCAATGCCTGAGCTGCACGTCACCGCCGCACAGGCGCGCGATCTCTTCACGCCGCTCACCGTCAACTTGCAGTTACTGTTGTGTCGTCAGATCATCCGTGAGTTGGGTGAGGCCACCAATCAGCGCGCCTCCGGTGTGGAGGCTGTGCTTGACGGGCAGGGACAGGCGGTCATTCAAGTCACAATGCCTCAAAAGATATACGATATATGGAAAAATTCAAAGTGATTATTGTCGAGGACGTGCCTCTTGAGCTCAAAGGCACAGAAGGCATCCTCCGTAACGACATTCCGGAGGCCGAGATCATAGGTACGGCCGACTCGGAAACGGCTTATTGGGACATTTTCAGGCAGCAGCGGCCCGATTTGGTGCTGCTTGATCTCGGTTTGGGTGGCTCTACGACTGTGGGCGTGGAGATATGTCGGCAGACGAAGAGAGATTATGGCGACGTGAAGGTACTCATCTTCACTGGCGAGATCTTGAACGAGAAACTGTGGGTGGATGCGCTTGATGCGGGCTGCGACGGCATCATCCTCAAGACGGGCGAGATGCTCACACGCTCTGATGTGGCCAGCGTGATTGAGGGCAAGCGCATGGTTTTCAACCAGCCCATACTGGAGCGCATTGTCGAGCGCTTCATGCAGAGCGTCAACACGCAGCTCAAGCGGCAGGAGGCACTGATCAACTATGAGATTGACGAATACGACGAGCGCTTGTTGCGTCATTTGGCCCTCGGCTATACGAAGGAGCAGATCACCAATTTGCGTGACATGCCGTTTGGCGTGAAGAGTCTGGAGAAGCGTCAGAACGATCTCGTACAGAAACTTTTCCCCGAAGGAAACGGACGTATTGGGGTCAATGCCACGCGATTGGTTGTGCGGGCCCTGGAGCTACGCATTCTCGATATCGACAACTTGCATCCCGATGAACAGTAGGCGGTGAGGAAGGATTCGTTTTTAGGTTACGCAGCTTTGGCTCTGCTCTTGGCCGAAGGCTTGGCGATATTGGTGTCGTGGCTCATCACGGCTGCCATGCCCGAGAGCCCGATGCGATCCATGCTCAGCCACGAGGGCATCCGCTGGCTGTTTGGCCAGTTCGTTGACAACGTCGCCCAGCCGCTGTTGGTATGGCTGTTGCTGGCGGCCACGGCCTGGGGAGCGGCTATAGAGAGCGGTCTCGTCGGGCTGTGGGGCTCGCGTGGCCGACTGGCCTACAGGCAGCGCGTGGCTGTCCGCATGGTGGCTGTTGTGGCTGTGGCCATCATCGTCGTGATGTTGCTGCTCACGGCCGTGCCTCACGCCGTTCTGCTCAGTGTGACCGGAGGACTCTGTCCCAGCAGCTTCTCGGTTGCCGTAGTTCCCGTGGTCTGCCTGTCGGTCAGCCTGCTGTCGGTTGTCTATGGCGTGATGAGCGGCACGTTGCGTTCTGTGGGCAGCGTTTTCCATGCGCTCACCGTCGGCATCGCCTCGTGGCGCGGCGTGTGGCTGTTATACGTGCTGTCTGCTGAGCTGTGGTTTTCATTGAAATTTATATGGATGTTATGAATAAAATAAAGAAAATAGTGCTTACCGGTGGCCCGTGTGCCGGAAAGACAACGGCGCTTGTGCGCGTTATGGATCATTTTACTAGCCGTGGCTTCAAGGTGTTCACCATTCCTGAGGTGCCCACGCTTTTCCTGCAGGCCGGCATGGATTATCTTACCACCAACGAGCGGTGGTTCTACGAGGGCGAGAAAGACACGCTCAAGATGCAGTTGGCCCTGGAAGACTGTTTCTCGGCCATGGCTGAGACCATTGACGAGCCTGTCGTCATCGTGTGCGACCGGGGTGCGATGGACATCTCGGCCTATCTTCCTTCCGGCATGTGGAACAAGATTACGGCTTTGTGCGACGTCACCGACGAGCAGTTGCTCTCACGCTACGACGCCGTGCTGCACCTTGTGTCGGCGGCCGATGGGGCGGAGCAGTTTTACAACACCACCTCCAACAAGGTGAGGCAGGAACGTGCTGATGCCGAGGGCATCCGGAAGGCACGTGAGCTCGATCACAAGGTGGTGACAGCGTGGGCGGGTCACCCTCATCACCGCGTCATCAACAACCATGACAACTTCGAGACCAAGCTCAATCGTGTCATCAAGGAAATCAGTTTCGTAGTTGGACTGCCGCAGCCTGTCACGGAAGAACGCAAATACATCGTTGAGATTGCAGACAGCCATATCCCTGGTGCCGTCGAGAGTGAGATTGTGCAGACCTATCTTGTGGCCGACCCTGAGAGCGAGGTGCGCCTACGCCGACGGATATGGCCGGGCGGAAAGGCCGTCAATGTGCACACGACCAAGAAGCGCCTGCCGGGTCATGAGGAGATAGAGACCGACCGGCAGGTCAGTGATGCTCTTTACGAGTCGCTCTTGGCGCAGGCCGATCCTTACCGTGATTCCATCCGTAAGACGAGGCAGAGCTTCATCTGGCAGGGCCAGTGCTTTGAGCTCGACCTGTATCACGGGCGGCTGCAGGGCCTTGTCGTTCTGGAGACCAAGGGCATAGCGAAAAGCGAGCGTGTGAAATTCCCGCCTTTCCTGCGGGTCATCAAGGAAATCACGGGTGACCAGTCTTATTACAACTACAATATCGCCTTGCGGCGGTAGCCGTAGGGGCAGCGTCTACCAGAAACGCTTCTGTCTCTCATCGTAGTGGTAACCGGCAGCGGCCAGCCGCTGCTCCAACTGGTTGCGGTCTACATTGAAAGCATAGCAAATCTCATCAAGCGTGTCGTATTCTTCGTCGCGCAGCAGAAAATTGATGGCCGAGACGAGCATGGCCGTGTCTTTAGGCAAGTGATCCATATTTAGTCTTTTTCTCTGTCACCGTCTGCCTCACGACAGGTGAAGGCGTCGGGTGATGCTGGTGAGCACGTTGTAGGGACGCTTGCCGGTCCACGTATGGCGGTGGGGCGTTCCCATCTTGGCCATGATGAGCAGCGTTACGGCGGCGACGATGAGCACGAAGCCGGCAACGATGGGCAGCGTCAGCTGGTCGCCGAACACCACGATGCTGATAATCATGGCCGTCAGCGGCTCGAAGGCACCGAGGATGGCCGCCATCGTGGCGCCTATCTGGCGGATGGCAGGAATCAGAGTCACGTTGCTTAAGGCCGTACAGATGAGCCCCAACAGCAGCAGGTTCCAGAACATGTCATGGTCTGCTATCCCGTCGATGCCGCCCGAGAAGGCGCAGGAGAAGATGGCGAAGAAGATGAGGCCGAAGACGAAGACATAGAAGGTGAGCTTCAGGTCGTTCATCCGTCTGACCCGCATGTTCGACATGGATACCATGTAGAAGGCATAGAACAGTCCTGCCAGCAGTTCGATGGCCACGCCCAGAGGATGGACGCTTCCGCCCGTTCCCAAACCCGAGAAAAAGGCCACGCCAGCAAAGGCCAAAGCCATGGCACACATGGTGGTCCACGAGAATCGCTCATGGAAGAAGAGCAACATGAGTAGCTCAGTCCAGATGGGATAGGAGAAGACCAGCGTTGTGGCCACACCGCTGGGCAGGTAGTTGTAGCCGTGAATCATAAGCAGGGCCTCCGTGTCGTAGAGCAGGGCCAGCAAAGCGATCTCGCCGGCTTCTTTCCAGTTCAGGCCGAGCGGAATGCGCTTCCACAGCAGCACGGCCAGCAGGCCGAGGCATCCGAAGGCAAAACGGTAGCACATCATGGACGGAAGATGCATGCCCATGGTGAGAACGGGAATTGAAAACAGCGGAATCAGGCCGAACGACGTGGCACTCACGGTGCGGTTGGCAAATCCTTTGACAGTGGCAGAGAGTTGCATAGGTCTTGATTGAAAATCCGTGCAAAGGTAATGGAAAGGCATGAGATGGCCAAGAAAAACACGTCTTTTTATGTCTTTCCGGACTAAAAGGCGAGGGCACGTGGCCGGTTTTCGGAAAAAAGCATTACCTTTGTGCCCCGTAAGAGGGACGTCCCATTTTGCAAGCATGATTTCAAGAGACAGCATCGAGGCGGCCTACGCCTTCTTCCATCAGAAAAAACGGGTCTACGATCACTCGACAAGCGCCACGAAGCGTGACGAAATCGAGTATGCTGTGAGCTCTTATGACTACGGCATGAGCCGCTCGCTCTATGATGTGTTGGCACAGGGGCGCAGGCAGTTCCTGTTCGACCACACCTCGTTTGCTGCCGACATCACCGAGGCTGTTGATGCCTTGGCAGCCCTGTTGCAGGTGGGGGAGGAGGCATGAGCCACCTTTTTCAGACAAGACGGACTCCCCATTTCTTGGTATTTCGCTGAAATCATACATTTTAGGTATTGCAGCATCACTGAAAACTGTGTACCTTTGCATGCGAGAAAGGGAAATAGATAACATCTTGTTCGTAAAAAAAGAATTTTCATAATGTTTTTGTATAATATGTAATAGGCTCGCTGTGAAGCGGGCCTTTTATGCGTTCGGACGCTACAGGCATGGCTCTGACATGGCAATCGATGGTCTTTCAGGACGCAAGCAACGGCCTTTTGAAATGCAATTGATGACCTTTCGGAACGCAAGAGCTCTGCTTTTGGGGAAGCAGGACTTGGTTTCCTGTCTTTGAGGGTGATGGCGAAAAACAATGTTTTTTTTGCTTGCGGAATGAAGTAAAATGATTATCTTTGCACAATGGAAGCAGTGCATCGGTCTGTCGCCGGCATCCTGGTGATGCGGGAGGAAAGTCCGGGCAGCACAGGGCGCCCCACTTCTGAAAATGGAAGCTGCCGGTGACGGCAGGTTCAGGTAGAAGAAAACAACCGCCGGCCGCAAGGCCGGTAAGGGTGAGAAGGTGGTGTAAGAGACCACCGGCAGGCGGGTGATCGTCTGGCCGTGCCGTCTGGGGGCTGCAAGTTCACGTATACCGTCGATGAAGGGTTGCCCGCCCGAGGCATCTTGCATGCGCGACGGAGGGTAGAACGCTTGAGCCGGCGGGTGACCGTCGGCGTAGATAAATGGCAGACACCGCAGGGGCCGTGAGGCTTCTGCGGCACAGAACCCGGCTTACAGGTCACTGCTTCCATTCTTTTTGGTGACATCTAAACAGCATATAGCGTATGGAGAATATTTTGGACGACTACGAGCACAAGGTGGCGCGAATCGTCGATGAGCATGCGGACGACAGCCTTTTCCCGAAACTGGAGGACTTTCAGCTGACGCGGGAGCAGCTGGATGATTACCTGTTTGAGAAACAGGTGATTCTCGATTTTGGCAGAAACCTTAGGACGCGCTATACCATTTGGGGCATTCTGATCGTGTTGCCCGTTCTCTTCATCGACGCTTTTCCGCATGAGCAGCTGCCCTGGGGCGATTATTCGTTGTTTGTGGCCATCATGGTGGGTCTTGCGCTGTGCGCGGTGTATGAGTTGCTGCTTTGGGTGTTGCGCGCAGTGAGGCTGAAAAGGCAAAGCGATCCGCAGGTGGAGCGATACATCCAGAAGGTGCTCCATTATGACCGGGCCAAGGGATAACAATCAATCGACTTCAACAATCAACGCTTATGGACATACAGGATATTCTTGCATACAAGGACAAATTTTCCAAAACCGCCTTCCTTGAGAAGATAGCACGCATCGCCAAGCGTGCCGGCGCCAAACTCGTTTATGCTGCCTTGATATTATATTATACGCTTCAGTCGGACAAGGTGAGCATGAAGGACAAGGCCATCATACTCGGTGCGCTGGGCTATCTGATCAGTCCGCTCGACGTGGTGCCCGACGCCATCCCCATTGCGGGGCTGAGCGACGACTTGGCGGTGCTCATTTATGTGCTCCGTAAGGTGTGGGGCGATGTGAGCGATGACGTGAGGGCGCAGGCCAAGGAGAAGCTTGGCAAATGGTTCGACAGCGACGAGCTGGACGGCGTCGATGACCTCTTCACACAGAAGCCCGAGGAGACGCCGGTCTGATAAGCGCGACTATCCTAACGCGGAATAGGTGCGGCGGCCTTTGGCATAGTATTTCCAAAGGATGCTGCATGGGGAGAGAATCTCGGCGTCGCTGACCTTTCGTGACGCCTGGATGCGCCGGCGGTCGGCGTCGAAGTCGTGTCGCCATTTGGCGAAGGCCCTTCTGCCACGCACGACGGCCTTGAAGTCGCCCCAGTTGTGTTGCAGGATGAGCATCTCGAAAGCGGCGAGATAGTCGAGAAACCACCGCCACCGCATCACGCCCGGAAGCCGGTCGGCCTCCAGATTCTTATAGAGCATGGTGAGATTGTTGCGGAAGTTGAGATAGGTTTTCATGGGATTGCTTTTCGGCAAGGTGCCTCCGCCTACGTGATAGACCTTGCTTTCGGGTATGCACACGATGTGGCGGCCCATGATGCGCAGGCGCCAGCAGAGGTCAATCTCCTCGTTGTGGGCGAAGAAGCGTCCGTCGAGCGCGCCGGCCTTCCAGTAGTCGGCGCGGCGTATGACCAAACAGGCTCCCGTGGCCCAGCAGATGTCCTGGCGATAGTCGTACTGCCCGTTGTCTTCTTCAACGGTATTGAGGATGCGGCCCCGGCAGAAAGGATAGCCCAGCCGGTCGATGAGGCCGCCCGAGGCACCGGCATACTCGAAGCGGTCTTTGTCGCTTTCAGACAGCAGCTTGGGTTGGCAGGCGGCGCATTCGGGGTGGTTGTCCATGTATTCGATGAGCGGCGTGAGCCAGTGGTGGGTCACCTCGACGTCAGAGTTGAGCAGGACGTAATAGTCGGCATCGACCTGCCGCAAGGCCTTGTTGTAGCCTTCGGCGAATCCGTAGTTCTTGTCAAGCTCGATGATCCTGACCGTCGGGAAACTGGCTCGCAGCATCTGCAACGACTCGTCAGTGGAGGCGTTGTCGGCAACGATGATTTCGGCATCGTCTCTCGAATATTTGAGCACGGTGGGAAGGTATCGGCGCATCATGTTCTGCCCGTTCCAGTTTAGGATGACGATTGCTGTCTTCATATCTTTTATTCTTGTTTTCGGGTGTTGGCGTTTGTCCGCTTAGTGGCAGATGTCGGCCATCAGCGCGTTGCCCTTGCTGTTGAGACCGCCGAGGTTGACGTGCAGGAGCTCGTTGTCATATTCTTCTCGGGCCTGTTCGGGTGGCAGCTCCACGCGGATGTAGTTGCGCGTGAAGCCGTGCATGGGCTTGCCGGGGGCGGCATGCTCGAAGAGCACCTCGGCCTGGCGGCCGATGAAGGAGGTGTAGAAGTCGTGCGTCTTGCGCTCGGAGAGCCGGAGCAGGCGCTGGGAGCGTTCGCGCTTGTCGTGGTCGCTGACGATGTAGGGGATGGAGAGGGCCGCGGTGCCGGGCCGCTCGCTGTAGGGGAAGACGTGCAACTGCGTGACGGGCAGCGACTCGATGAAGCGGTAGCAGTCTTCAAAATATTCGGGGCGCTCGCCGCGGCAGCCCGTCATGACGTCTACGCCGATGAAAGCCTCGGGCATTTTCTCCTTGATGAGATGGATCTTGCGGGCAAAGAGCTCGGTGTCGTAGCGGCGGTGCATCAGCTTCAGCACTGCGTCGGAACCGCTTTGAAGCGGAATGTGGAAGTGGGGCATGAAAGCCCGTGAGTGGGCGCAGTAGTCGATGA
>CAYPJA010000014.1:0-24492 GCA_964411005.1 uncultured Prevotella sp.
CAAGGCCATCACCATCCTCGCAGCCTGCGAACTGTGCAAGCGCAGGGCACGTGAGCGCGCCGAAGACCGGGAAGACATCGGTTCAGCAACAGCCATCTACAACTACATGCACCCACGTCTGCAAGACCTCGATGTCGAGGAGTTCCATCTGTTGCTGATGAACCAGCACTTCAAACTCATCAAGGAAATCTGCATCAGCCACGGCGGCATCACCGAAACGGCCGTCGACATACGCATTGTCATGAAAGAAGCCCTGCTTTGCAACGCCACCGTCCTTGCTGCCTGCCACAACCATCCGAGCGGAAACACGCAACCCTCCCGGCAAGACGACAAACTCACCGAGCGCATCCGCAAAGCCTGCGACATCATGCGCATCTTTTTTCTCGACCACGTCATCATCACCGATGGGGCCTATTACAGCTACCGCGAGCAGGACAGGCTATAAACAAATCAAAGAGAAAGGCTTTTTCCTACGGTCTTGACTCTCCTTCCACATATTCCTCCAAAAACATGTGCTCACCGTCGAAAACGGCATAAGTGAACTGCCAGATCCAGTCGCCCAGGATAAGCATGCGGGGCGTATGCCCCTTGACACGCGGCAAGGCGAGGTCAAGCTCGATGTGGCGGTGTCCGTAGATATAATAGTCGACATCGGGATGCGTCTTCATGTATTCCTTCGTGTAGACCACCAGATACTCCTTGTCCTCTCCCATGTAAGGAGCCTCCTTCCCGTCAATGCGCTTCAGGCGGCTGTGCTTGGCCCAGTTGAGCCCCAGCTGCATGCCCCACCACGGATGCATGAAGTTGAGCAACCGCTGGCAAGTGCGGTTGTGAAACAAGCGGCGCAGCAGTTTGAAGTTGACCGAGGGGTCACCAAGGCCGTCGCCGTGGGCCAGATAGAACACTTTGTCATAGATCTCACAGGTCACGGGAGCGCGATGAAGAATCACGCCACATTCCTTCTCCAGATAACCGTAGGTCCAAATGTCATGGTTGCCCGTGAAATAATGCACCTCTACGCCCATATCTGTCAGTTCAGAGATTTTACCTAAAAAGCGTGTAAACCCCTTCGGAACTACATACTTGTATTCGTCCCAAAAATCGAATATGTCACCCAACAGATAAATGGCCGACGCTTTTTCCTTGATGGAATCGAGAAAACGTACCAATCTCCGCTCCTGCGTCCGTCCGTGCGGAATGGCCCAAGAGCCCAAATGGGCATCCGAGAGAAAATAGACGTTCTTCATCCTTTCAATCAGTCTTTCGGTTTTAATCAGCTATTACGATTTCCCCATTCACTCAAAGCCCAGTTCCACCTTCGCCTCGTCCGACATCATGCTCTGATCCCATGCGGGTTCAAAGACCAAGTTGACGTTGGCCGTAGTGATTCCCGTGACGCTCTCTATCTTCGTGCGCACATCTTCCAAAATGAAATCGGCCGCCGGACAATTCGGTGCGGTGAACGTCATGTCGACATCCACGCTGTGGTCGTCCTTGACGTCAATATTGTAAATCATGCCCAGGTCATAGATGTTGACAGGAATCTCTGGGTCGTAGACCGTCTTGATCACGTCCACGATACGCTCTTCTATCTGTGTTTTCTCCTCTTGTGTCATCTTTTTAGGTCCTTTTTGGCAAATATACGACAAAAAAACGACATGCACAAACTTTTCCAAGAGGAAAAACAGCTGGCCTTTTGTTTTTGTCTATGGCCACGTAATCAGACTGCGTCCTGGGCATCCGGTGCGAGCAGGGCCATGATCTCATCCTCGCTGACGAGGTTCTGATCGCCGGGTATGCTGTTCTTCAAAGCCGCAGCGGCCGTCGCGAAGTCAAGACACCGCTGTTCATCGCCTGACCAACGGCCACACGCATGGATGAAAGCCGCTACCCAGGCATCGCCCACGCCCATTTGGTCGACAATGTCACGTATGTCGAAGATACGCGAAGTATAGATGCTTCCGTCGGCCCAAAGCACACCGGCGTTCACGTGATGTTGGAACGAGAGCTGATTACGATGTGCCATGAGCATGCGCCGGCAACGCGGGAACAGGTGGTGCAGCCGGTCAAAATAGCGACGGTAGGCATCGAGGTCGAAGCGGAAACTATCATCGAGGGCCGTAAACGGGATAGGCTCCAGCCCGCTGGCCACATACCATTCATTCTGGTCGCCAAAGACAAACGAGCTGTACTGCATCAGTTCGCTGAGCGACCGCCGTGCGTCGGCTCCCTCATACCGCCACAAACTGCCACGATAGTTGATGTCGCACGTCAGCTCCACGCCCATCTCGTCGGCCGTCCTGACAGCATCCATCGTGGTCTGCAAGGCATCGCGGCTGGTCGCACAAGTGATGCCTGAGCAGTGGAAGATATCCGTATGGCTAAGCACGGGCTTCCAGTCGATGTCACCATAGCCGAGTGTGTTGAACGACGATTCGTCGCGGTCGTAGACCACGCGTGCCCCACGCATGGCCGCAGCAGCCTCTATATAATAGGTACCGAGGCGCTTGCCACCTCTCACCACATGGCTCACATCGAGTCCCTGCTCACGCAGATGCATCAGCGCGGCCGTGCCGATGGCGTTGTCAGGCACGCGCGTCACATACTCCACGGCGTCGCCGAGCTGGGCCAAGCTGACCGCCACATTGGCTTCCGATCCGCCATAGCCGCCACAGAACACGCCTCCCTGAAACAAACGGCGGCAATCAGGTTTGGAAAGGCGGAGCAGAATCTCGCCAAATGTAACGATGCGCTTTGATGAATGATAGTTAGGTTCCATGTCGGCAAATGTACGACAAAAAACTGATTCCTGCAAGTTTTGAACGCTTAAGAATCGTCAAAAGCCAAGAAAGCCCGTGGTACCACGGGCTTTCTCTGTCGGCCGGTTTCCGGTTCGCCAGATTTCTCAGGCCATCCCGGCACCTTCGTCTCAACGGTTGGTGACGAGCTCCAGCGTGTCACGAGCGATGACAATCTCCTCGTCGGTCGGAACCAACACCACCTTCACCTTCGAGTCGTCGGCCGAGAGAATCTGCTCGACGCCACGGCAATGGTTGCGTTCGCGGTCCATCTTCACACCCAGGTATTCGAGACCCGTGCAGCTGTCCCAGCGCACGCCTTCCTGATTCTCGCCCACACCGGCTGTCCACACAATGATGTCAACACCGTTCATGGCTGCGGCATAAGCACCGATATATTTCTTGATGCGATAGTTGTACATCGCCAGAGCCAGATTGGCCATCTTGTCGCCCTCATTGTCGGCGTTCTCAATCTCACGCATATCGCTGCTGATGCCCGTGATGCCGAGCACACCGCTCTTCTTGTTGAGATATTCCGACATCTCGTGAGGAGTCATGCCGCTCTTCTCCATCATGTATGTCACGGCAGAGGGGTCGATGTCGCCCGACCGCGAGCCCATCATCAGACCGGCCAGCGGCGTAAGGCCCATCGACGTATCGACGACCTTGCCATACTTGACGGCAGCCACCGAGGCACCGTTGCCGATGTGGCAGGTGATGATTTTCTGCGTCTTGATGTCTACGCCGAGTAACTCGCACACACGGTGCGACACATAACGGTGACTCGTGCCGTGGAAACCGTAGCGGCGCACGTGATACTTCGAGTACCACTCGTAAGGAATGGCATAGAGATAAGCATAATCGGGCATGGTCGAATGGAAAGCGTTGTCGAACACAGTCACCTGCGGCACGTCGGGCATGAGCTCGTCTACGGCCTTGATGCCAGCCAAATGGCCCTTGTTGTGCACGGGAGCCAGGTCTATCAGGCTCTCGATGCCCTTCTCCACCTCCGGCGTAACGACGCAGCTCTTCTCGAAGAGGTCGCCGCCCTGCACGATGCGGTGACCGACTGCACCAATCTCGTCAAGGCTCTTGATAGCTCCGAAGTCGGAATCGAGCAGACACTTGAACACGAGCTGTACGCCCTCTTTGTGTGTGGGCAGGTCGGCCATGATCTGCTTCTTCGACCCGTCAGCCATCTTCACCTTGACGAAAGCCTCGTCCAGGCCGATGCGCTCCACGCCGCCCTGAGCCAACACCGACTCGTCGGTCATGTCATACAACTTATACTTAATGGAACTGCTGCCGCAGTTGAGCACCAATACTTTCATATATTAATTGCGAATTACTAATTACAAATGTTATTTATTACAAATTTCTTTTAGCGTCCTGAGCCTGACAAGAGGTGATGGCGACCATATAGTAGATGTCGTCGACAGAGCAGCCACGGCTGAGGTCGTTGACCGGTCGGGCGATACCCTGCAGGATGGGACCGATGGCAAGGGCGCCGCCAAGACGCTCCACGAGCTTGTAGCCAATGTTGCCCACCTCCAGATTCGGCACCACAAGCACGTTGGCACGGCCGGCGATGTTGCTCTGGGGAGCCTTGCGACGGCCGATAGCCGGCACGAGGGCCGCGTCGGCCTGCAACTCACCGTCTACTTGCAAGTCGGGGAATTTCTCCCGGGCTATCTTCACGGCGTCGACCACCTTGTCAATCACGTAGACGCTCTTGCCCGTAGCCTTGTCGACGGCGTCCTTGGCCGAGCCTTTCGTCGAGTAGCTCAACATGGCCACATGAGGCTCGTCGACACCTGCGATGGCGCGTGCGGTCCGTGCCGTGGTGTAGGCAATCTGTGCCAGCTGGTCGGCGGTGGGGTTCGGCGTCACGGCTACATCGCCCATGAGTACGACGCCGTCCTTGCCATACTGCGACTTGGTGATGAGCAGCATGGCACCGCTCACGCAAGTGATGCCCGGAGCACACTTGATGATCTGCAGGGCCGGGCGTAGCGTGTCGCCGGTCGTAGAGAGCGCGCCTGAGATCTGTCCGTCGGCGTCACCGCTCTTGATAATCATGCAACCTAAATAGAGATTGTTGTGGGTGATGAGCTCACGAGCCTGATCCACCGTCATGCCCTTCTTCTTGCGCAACTCGGCCAGTTTCTCGGCATATTCTTCCGTCTTGTCGAAATGCAGCGGGTCGACGATGCGCGCCTTCCCAATGTTTTTCAGGCCCCATTCCTCGGCTTCCTGCTGAATGTGCGCAGGATTGCCTATCAGGATAAGGTCAGCGATACCGTCGGCCAGCACACGGTCGGCAGCCTTCAAAGTACGCTCCTCTTCAGCTTCGGGGAGCACGATGCGCTGCTTGTCTGCCTGGGCACGCGCAACGATTTGCTGTAATAAATCCATAATGTATAGATATATAAAAAATGATAAGTGTTTTGTCTTTCCCTTGTCTGGTCACGCCGACATCTCGTGGGCCAGAATGCTCTCCAGCTCCTCGGCCGACAGACGCAGTTTGAACTGCCCCTTGACAGTCACGCTGATTCGCCCTGTCTCCTCGCTCACAACGATGGCTATGGCGTCAGACCCCTGCGAGATACCCAGAGCGGCACGATGACGCAGGCCCAGTTCCTTGGGTATGCTCACGTCGTGAGACACCGGCAGGAGACAGCCCGCAGCCTTGATGCGACCTTTCGAGATAACCATCGCCCCGTCGTGGAGCGGTGAGTTCTTGAAGAAGATGTTCTCGATGAGACGGCTGGAGATGCGTGCGTCGATCAGCTCACCGGCGTCGCCCGACTCGATGTCCTCGTCGAGAGGCTCGGCACGCTCAATGACGATGAGCGCGCCCACCTTCTGTTTCGACATATGCATGCACGCGTTGACGATGGGCAGGATGGTATCTTTGTCCTCTTCCTGCGCCTTGTCTTTGCCCGACGAGAACCACTTGACGAAACTCTTCACGCGCCGGTGGGCACCAAGCGAATAGAGAAACTTGCGTATCTCCTGCTGAAACAGCACAATGATGCCAATCACACCCACGCTGACGAGCTTGTCCATGATGGCTCCAAGCAGACGCATCTCCAGCACCTGGCTCACAAACAGCCATACCAGCACAAACACCATGATGCCGATGAAGACATTGAGCGAGCGGCTCTCCTTCATCAGCCGATAGATGTAGTAGAGAATCAGCGCGACAAGAATGATGTCGACGGCATCTTTTATTCCAAATTCAAAGGGCATACTATTTTGTTCGCCACTGTGTTAACCTTAAGCATTCAGCCTTTCTTCCCTTCGGGAACGGCCGGTGAAGCGGCCATGCCCACGAGGGTAACGGCCTCGACGGCGGCCTTCACGTCATGCACGCGCAGGATATCCGCACCGCCCTGCAACGCCAGCGTGTCAACAACGGCGGTGCCGTTGAGGGCCTCGTCGGCGGTGATGCCGAGCGGTTTCCAAACCAAACGCTTGCGCGACAGGCCCGCGAGAATGGGAAGGCCTAAGGCTTTCAGCTCCCGCTGACCACGCAGCACGGCATAGTTCTCCTCCACCGTCTTGCCGAAGCCATAGCCGGGATCGAGGATAATGTCGGTCACATGCAAGTCGCGCAACTGCTGCACCTCGCGCGAGAAGTGATAAATCATGTCGCGCAGGTTCGAGCGCACCGACATCAAGATGTAAGGCACACGCAACTGCGCCACCATGCGGAAAATGGCCGGATAGGGGCTGCCGTCGTCTAACGGCTCGGCCAACGGCGTATCGACAATGCCGGTGATGCCACCCTCGGAGACATCGTTGATGATGTCGGCGCCAAACTCTTCCACAGCCATGCGCGCCACATCGGGCCGATAGGTGTCGACCGACAGTACCACGTCGGGCTGCTCACGCCTCACGACGGGCAGAGCATGTCGCAAGCGCGCCATCTCTTCCTCTTCGCTGACCTCGGCAGCGCCAGGACGGGTGGAGAAAGCCCCCACATCGATGATGGTGCCGCCCTCGGCCACGATCTGGTTGGCGCGCTCGGCGATGTCTTTCTCGGCCTGCTTGCGACTTCCCGCGAAGAAGCTGTCGGGCGTGCAGTTCAGAATGCCCATCACGGCAGGCCGCGCGAGCGACAGCAAGCGGCCACGCACGTTTATCGTATAGTCACTCATACAAATGCAAAAATACAAAAAATCTCTTATCCCACACGCTGCCTTTCTCATCTTTTTTCTAACTTTGCATCAAAATAACATCAAATATGGAAATTTCACAGTTATATCAGCTCTACCTGGATTGTGGCCAACAGCTGACCACCGACAGCCGCCACTGTCCTTCGGGCAGCATCTTCGTCGCCCTCAAAGGGCCGTCGTTCGACGGCAACCGCTTTGCCGCGGCCGCCCTGGAGAAGGGCTGTGCCTATGCCATCGTCGACGATCCCGAATGCATCCCCGCCGGCGATAGCCGCTACATACTCACCGAAGATGCCCTCGTGACTTATAAGCAACTGGCACGCGAACACCGGCGGCAGTTCCACATACCCGTCGTCGGCATCACGGGCACCAACGGAAAGACCACAACGAAGGAGCTCGTCGCCGCCGTGCTGGCACAGAGATACAAGGTCGTGCACACCGAGGCCAACTACAACAACGACGTGGGCGTGCCGCGCACGCTGCTCACCTTCCGCCCCGACGACGACATCGCCGTCGTCGAGATGGGCGCGTCGCACCCGGGCGACATCAGCAAGCTCGTGGAATATGCCGAGCCCACGTGCGGCCTCATCACCAATGTGGGTCGCGCCCACTTGCAGGGATTCGGCTCATTTGACGGCGTGAAGCGCACCAAGGGCGAACTCTACGACTGGCTCAGCGCACACGACGCGTTGCTCTTCCTCAACAGTGGCGACGCCGACCTTGTGGAGATGGCCGCAGCGCGACCGTTCAAGCGGCAGCTCACCTATGCAGAAGGCCTCGACAGCGACGCCGCGGTCTGCGGCGAGGTCATCGCCTGCGACCCGTGCCTGCGCTTCCGCTGGCAGACAGGCAACGCCACCTATGAGGTGAGCACACACCTCGTGGGCACCTACAACCTGCCCAACATGCTGGCCGCCATCACCGTCGGACTGCATTTTGACGTCAGCGCGTCGCTCATCAACCATGCCCTGGAAGAATACCGCCCCAGCAACGACCGCTCACAGCTCACCGTGACTCCCCACAACCGCCTCATCGTCGATGCCTACAACGCCAACCCGACGAGCATGAAGGCGGCCCTCGACAACTTCGAGCGCATGGAGGTCAGCCCGAAAATGGCCATCCTCGGCGACATGCGCGAGCTTGGCGCAGCTTCGGCCGAAGAGCATCGGCGCGTCGTCGACCAGCTGAAACAGCTCCACATCGACGTGGTGTGGCTCGTGGGCGACGAGTTTGAGCACATTGCCGACTGCCCCTTCCGCCGCTTCCACGACGTCGGCGAGGTGAGGACGGCCATTGCCGGCCATCGCCCCGAGGGCTATTGCATCCTCATCAAGGGCTCCAACGGCGACAGACTCTTCCAGTTGCCAGAACTGCTGTAGGAGTAAGAGCACACACGAAGCGGCCACAAAAACCGGAGAAATCTGTCCGCCTTTTTGGCCACCTATTTCCATCTTCCACAGAAATCATGTAACTTTGCATAGCAGGAGAAGCGGAGACGCTTCTCCTTTTTTCGTGTCTTTCGGTAACGTCGACGGCAAGAGGCACGCTCATACGCCCCTCACCACACAGTTATTCAGTGGTCTTTTGCCGCGCAAGAAGCCATATATTGCCCTCCAAAAGACCGTCGCTTGCGTTTCAAAACACCACAGTTTGCCCTGTCAGAGACCTGCTCTTGCAAATCCTCATCCGGACTCATGTCCCACCAACATCCATTCCCGGCATCCCACCTGTCGTGTTTTCTGAGTACTTCTCCCGTTCAAGAATCTTTAAAAGGATTCGCCGTCCATGAAAAGCACGACTCATAATTGCCGTTGACGTCTCGTGACTGCGAGATGCGGAACCAGTCTGCGGATGCCACCACACGGCGTTGGACAGGCAGAGCGACTCGTGGGCGCAGCGATTTATAATAAAGGTCTCACATCCGTCATTCCTCACACTTTCTGCCACGCAGGGCCTTCATGCGTTCCTTGCGCTCCAACACCTTGGCGACTTCAGCGTCAATGTCAACCTCCGGATAGTAAAGTCCCGACTTCAAGGCTTGAATCATCTGTTCGGTACGGTTGCGAATCTTATACTCCTTGCCATCCTTGACAAACACGTTGCCCGTCTGTCCGAATATCAGACGCACTCCGGTGGCACGGCACTGCTCGTTGAGCGACTTCACCCACTCATAATGCAACGGGCGCGAACCAAGATAGTTCTCACCTCCAGCAAGCACGGTCTCAATCTCGCCCGTAGCAAGATACTCCGACAAGTCAACCTCGCCGATGAAAGGCTTCACGCTGACCCACTTGTGCCTCGACGGCACCTTCAGCAGATATGGGATACGCTCGTCAACCCGTCGTTGGTTCTCCGCCGAGACTGCGAACTGGACATGCCCCCAGCCCTTTCCCCAATCGTGTGGCAGATGGTCAATGATGCGCTCGGCACGCTTCGTGAGCAACGAGAAGGTAACGCCAGGCCGCTGGCGAATGTAGTCCCAAGCCTCGTCACGCCACGCGTCGGCCTCCTCCAGGAAGAAGTCGCTCGTCATGCACACACGAACAAATGCCCCATCAGGCAATTTGTAACGCCCCGTCTTGTCACGTTTGATTGGCAGTGCGAAGTTAGACTTATTGAGTGACACATGACTGGTATCGCGGCCATAACGCTTGTCGAGAAAGAAAGCATAACAGTTTTGGCAACCTTCGCTGCACTTATGGCAACCATGCCACGGATTCCAAGTAAGATCGTTAATACCCATATTCTTAAAAAGAAAGTTTTTGCAAAAGTACTCTGTTTGTCAATTTACGGCAAGGTCAATAACACTTGAATATTGAGCAATATCAAAGATTACGAATAAAATTGCACAAGACTCCATGCACGAAACCCATACCTTTTCATTACCTTTGTCTTGTCAATTCATCCAAGACTATCACATGGCAGACAACAAAGGAAGTACGCCGCAAAGCGCCCCTCTACCTTTCTATTGGAACAAGGGTGGGTTTACCCTTTGCACAGAAGGACGTGCGGACCTCGTGATCAATGGGCAAAGTTTCATCTTGACACGGGGATGCGTGTTCATCGTAACCCCACTTGTGCAAATCAACAGCATCGTGCCTTCGGAAGACTTCCGCTCGATATCGTTTGTCAACGACCTCAAAGTCTTTTATCCGATTTTCAAACTGATTATTGGAACGGGCATCCCACTCAAGGTGTGCGAATCACCCTGCTGGCAACTGTCAGAGGAGGAAATTTCGTATATCATCCGCCAAGACGCCCGCATCGTTCAAAAACAGCAACGCCTCGATACGCAAATTCACTCCGACGAGCGCACGCTCCTCTTGCACCACATCGACCTCATTCGTCACGAAACGATGTTGGAAGTTATTGACAACCACCTCCGCAACGCCCCTGCGCAAGTGGACAGCGTCAGCAAGCAGGAGATCATCGCCTACCGATTCATCCTCGCCTTGCACGAGAACTACAGCCACGAGCGCAGCGTGTCATGGTATGCATCGGAGGCAAACCTGTCGCAGGGGCACTTCACAACACTCGTCAAGGCTGCAACGGGCAAGACCCCTTCGGAATGGATAGCGACCGTAACGACAACCTATGCCAAACTGCTCCTCGAACGGCGCGACAAAAGCATCAAGCAAATTGCCGCCGAGCTGAACTTTCCCGAGCAATTCACCTTTCGCAAATACTTTAAGCAATATACCGGAATGTCACCCAAAGCGTATCGCAACTCGCACGCGCTAAAAGAGAACGGCAGGCCGTAACGACCCACCGTTCTGGTTAATACCGTTTGTCATATTTAACCATCCGCCAAAGACTCGGCAGTTTGGGAATGACACCCTTGAACTTGCCACGCAGGTCAGAGAAGCACAGGCAGAAAATGGTTATAATGCCCACAGCGGCGGCAATGCCAAACACCTCTTTCAGTCCCACCATCATCGACTGTTTTTGCAACTGGGCATAAAGTAAAGTGAAGTCTTGAACGGCAGGATTGTCGAGAGTCATCTCCATAGAGAGTTGCTGCAGGCTCTCTTTGCGGAATATGCTGAGCAGGTATGACAGCACCGATTGACAAACAGGAGTACCTACGCCCGTACGGATGAAGCCAATAGCACACAGTGCTTGAAAGTAATATACAAATGGAATATTCTTTCCGAGCGTATAGGCAAGCACAACATACAAGATGGCCGTGCCTACACCTCTGAACCACATAGGCAGCCACAACTGACGGAATTCGGTCTCGGGGTCAATCAGGAAGTAAAGCGCCACCTGATACATCGTAAAAAAGGCAAAGCCCACAATGGCAACATTACGCGGACGCCACTTCTTACGAGCCAAGGCATAAAAGGTGAATGGCGTGCCACAAAAAATTCCCACCACGACAGCCCAGTTGAGCGAGATGGAGTGAAACATGTCGAAGCCCAAAATGCCCTCGGCAAACATATTCTGAATCTGACCTGCCGTTCCGCTCAAAATCGAGTAGCTGACAAACAAGACCGAAATGATGAAGAATTTCGGCTGAACGAATGTCGCAAGATGGATAAACGGTTGCTCGGCTGTTGCCGCATGATAAACAGCCAAGCCGAGCGACAACAAGGCCAAGAGCGTTGCCGTGCGAATCTCCACGCCCTGCCACCAATCGTAGTGGGCACCATACAGACCGATAAACAGCACGCAAAGCAAGAATAGGCTCCACAACACCGCTCCCAGACAGTCAACGCCCTTAAACGGCTGGTAGGGACCAAGGCGGTAGTGGCGGCGCATCGTTAGGTGAATGACAAGCAGAGCCACTGCCAGCACGCCAACCATAACGAGGTGCATCGATTGCCAGTTCCACATCCAAATACAGTACCCCGTAGCGATACCCGAAAGCTGGATGCAGCTCAAAATAATGGTATACAGGAATGGGTAAAAGTAGGCTAAGTCGCGGATGGGCGAGATACATAGCTGGATATTGGAAATGCAGAAGAATGTCGCCGCCATCTTGAATACTCCGCAGATGTAGCTCGTAATTACCACGATTGGCAAGTTGTCACAATCCCCACATATCAGCGTGCCAATCATCAGCACCACGGTAGAAAATATCAGCACTGTGCGATTCTCAAAGCGGAACATCACACGGAACTGGACGGGAAATAACATTGTCATACCAATCAGCGAGGCGTAGCCTGCCATCATGATGTCTTCGTTCATCCACGACGACGAGCCGGACATTTGCGACACGGCAGACATGTAAACACCGCCCGTGAACTGATAGACGACTATGAGGATTATGAACAACGCAAATCGCATGCCCCACGGCATGAAATCTTTGCACGCCATGATTTGGCGCGCATAGGCTATTTGCTCAGGAGTCTCCTTGGCCATACTTACTGGTAGATTACTTCACACTCTACGTTCATTCCTGAGCGCAGGCGTTTCAGATCCTTGGCGCTGTTCTCCTTGGAGAAGTCGATGCGGACGGGGATGCGCTGCTCCACCTTGATAAAGTTACCGGTGGAATTATCCACGGGCACGACAGAGTATTGCGAGCCAGTGGCGTTGGCGATGGTCGTCACCGTACCCTTATAGGTTACGCCCGGCACAGCATCAACCTTGATTTTCACGGGCATGCCGTCGGCAATGTTTGCCGTTTGCGTCTCTTTGTAGTTGGCAATTATCCACACTCTATCACTCTCCACGAGCGACAGAAGGTTCTGTCCAGGTTGTATCAACTGCCCAACTTGAATGTTCTTGCGCGAGGCAATGCCGTTGCAGGGGGCGGTGATTACGGTATATGACAGGTTGAGCTTAGCCAGTTCGAGAGCCGCTTTGGCCGACTTAATCTCAGACCTGCGCTGACCGAGTCGCTGCACCTGCTCGGTCTTCATGAGCCTTGTACTCGTCTTTTGCCTTACCAGCATGTCATACTTCGACTTCATGGCCTCGTAGTTGACCTTCATGTTCTCATACTGCTGGCGTGTCACAGCCTTCTGTACCAGCAGCTGTTCATAGCGGCGGTAGTCTCGTTCGGCCTGCTCCATACGTATGCGCAGCTCTTCGATGGCGGCATCGCTTACGCTTAGATTGTTCTCCGTAGTCGAGATGGTTGTGCCCATTGCAGTGCTGTCCACCAGCGAACGCTGGTATGCGGCATTGGTCTGAGCCACACGCAACAAGAACTCCGAGTTGTCTATGATGACTAGCGTGTCACCTGCCTTCACTTCCTCAAAGTCATCAAAGCATATGCGACTGACATAGCCCTGCACACGGCTGTTGATGGGCACGAGGTTGCGGCGCACCTGTGCGTTGTCTGTCCATTCCACCGCCCCGAGGTGGATGAAGTGGCTGCACACCCAGGCAAGTGCTACAGCTATTATGGCAATGATAGTTGTGTTTCGGAGCAGTTTCTTTGCTGATTTCTTGTTCATATTCTTTTCCTTTGTTCGTTATAACGTCCCTGCCGCATAAAGCAGACGATAGTAATTGTATATAATGTTGATTCGTGCGTTGACATACTGTATCTCGGCATCGAGTTTGATATTGTCGGCGTCGAGCAAGTCGATGAGCAGCACAAGGTCATTGTTGTAGCGATTGGCCGTCACTGCGTAATTCTCCGTGGCAAGCTGCAGGCTCTTTTCTTGTGTGCGCAGCAGTTCGAAGGCGTTATGATAGTTGACATAGGCCTGATGTATGTCCAAACCAACATTTTCCTGCATTTCGGCATAGCGGGCTTGGGCTGCCGCGGTGGCGAGTCGGCTGTGGGCCACGTCGCGTCGCGACTTGTAGAGGTTTCCCAGATTGAACGAAAGGGCAACGCCCACATACCAGGTGTTGAGGTTCTTGTCTATGGGGGGCAGCTCCATGGTCAGCGGTCCCTGCAGGCGGTCGCCGGCTATAAGGCTCACTTTTGGAAGCATATCGGCGCGTACGAGGCGTTCCTGATTGCGACTGAGGCTGATATTTGCCCTCCCTGTCTGCAATGTGGGTGAAAGCTCATAGGCCATGGCGCGCAAGTCGGCCTCCGCGTATTCGCGCATCGAGAGGTTGAGTAGCGTAGTGTCGGGCATGATTTGCGTGCCCTCGGGCAGTGAGAGTGTCGTCACCAGCTGATTGTTGAAAATGTCAATCTGGCCAATCAGCTCGGTGCGCTTGTAATGCAGGTTCTGCAATTGCACCTCATAGCGCGTGATGTCGTTGCTGAGTATCAAGCCCTGCTTCTCGCGCGCCTGCATATCCCTTATGACCTGCTCAGTGCGCTCGATGTTGCGATCATAGACGCGCAACATGTTGCGGAACTTATAGACGTTTAGGTAGTAGCCTGTTAGAAGGAACCTTGCTCGCTGTTGTTGGTTGCTCACGTCGAGTGAGGCCAGCTGTACCTGCAATTTAGCACGCTCAACACCACGCCTTATGGCTCCTCCCGAATACACCACCTGGGCAACCTCCAAAGCGAAATTGTTGCCATAATGTGGAGAGTGTAGCATTTGCCCATGGCCGAAGTCTCGGTCGGCCATCCAGGCATTTCCATTGTAGGTGGCCGAAACCGAGAAGTTGATGTCTGGCAACAACCTATTCTCAGCCACCTTCACAGCCGCTTCCGCTACCCTCACGTTGCTCTCGGCACGCTTGATGGCAAGGCACACGCTGTCGGCCAAACCAAACAACTCGTCTAAGCTCATCGTGCGTTCTATGGGTTGCGCCTGGACTGTTGCGCACACCACAGACATCATTGCCACAAAAAATGGAATGAGCCTGTTTGTTTTTACTTTCTTCATCTTTGAGGTAAGTTCTTGATTTTTTGGCTGCAAAATTACCCCAAAATGCTGACATGCGAAAGGTTGATATTTTGGTCAAATTGAGTAAAATCCTTGATGTTCCTCGTAATCGATGGATAATTCACATTGAGAAAGCCGTGCCGACCATTCATTTGACAGAGAACCGACGACAAAGGCCGAATGGCCGACGAGTCGGTACTGCGAGCTATGTAGACACTGCGGATGACGACAGGCTCGTCCGACTATTCATTGTTGAGCTGTAAGCGGATGTCGCCGCCTATGCGCACCTTGACCACCTTGCGCACGGTGCGATTGGATATGTCGTTGCCGTAGAACAAGAAGGACTTACCATAGACATACTTTTTTGATTATAGACATATTTTCGACTTATATTTTAATTTTTCCACTAAAACCTATAACTTTGTAGCTGTCTTGTAGAATCAACAGCATAACTAAGATAACGATGTAATATGAATATCGAAACAGTAAGAGAATATGTATTATCTCTCCCTGGCGTTACGGAAGATCAACCCTTTGGCGACGACAACGTCACATTTAGAATTGAAGGCAAAATTTTCATGTGTCTATGGTTAGGAGGAAAGGAAAACAATATGAAAGAATGTGAGCCAAGATTTGCACTAAAGCTCGCACCAGAGAGAAACGAAATACTACGTGAGAAGTCCTTATACGTCACACCTGCATATCATTGGAACAAAAAGCATTGGAGTGATATCTTCTTCACACACTTTGACCGCATACTTATAAAGTCATGGATTCACGAATCATACCTATTGGTTGTATCCCAACTTCCCAAAAACAAAAGAGGATTATCGGGTGAACCTCAGTAAGGGCTCTCATCGCACAAAAAGAAAAGCCCCACAACTCCGAAGCGTTGCAGGGCTAAAGGAAAGGATGTGGTGCCTCTTGGAGTTGAACCAAGGACACATGGATTTTCAGTCCATTGCTCTACCACCTGAGCTAAGGCACCGTATGCTTTGAGTACAGGAATCAACCTTCTGTCATCTCAGTAGATGTCGGTTGTTCCGAAAGCGAGTGCAAAGGTAACTGAAAGGTCTGAAAAAGCCATAACAAACACCTTCTTTTTTTGTTTTTTTTGCTTTTCAGAAGAACATATCTATATTTTTCGATAAAAAATGCTCGCATATCAGAAAAATGTATTACCTTTGCACTCGCTAAGCCACAGACATGTGACGACAGCATCGGGATGTAGCGCAGTTGGTAGCGCACTACGTTCGGGACGTAGGGGTCGCCAGTTCGAGTCCGGTCATCCCGACAAAAGACACGAAAACCGATAGCATTGGTTTCCGTGTCTTTTATTTTCTGCATATCCTATTCCCCGCCTGCACACAAGCCCCAAGGGAAGCGTAGCCACGGCTACAGGCCGGGCATGTCCCCCTTCTCCATGAGACGCCGGAACTCGTCGAGCGTCATGTGGGTCTTAAGCTGTATGAAATTGAGGAAGTTCTTGTTGAGCGAGAGGAACAGGAACTCAGCCACCTTGCCATCCTTGAGAAGCACCTGCTGCCAAAGTTGTCCCTTCGACTCACCCTCGTCTTGATGGGCTACGAGCTTGTATCCATGCGCAGGCAACCGTTTGAACTCGACCATAAAACTATCGCGAATGCTTTGCTCACAATCCTGCATTATCATCGTGGTCATGGCGTCGATGGCCTCAAAAGATTTCCGCATGTTGTCAAGGCGGTCTTTATCGACACCGTTCTCACCAGCCATCGACAGGATACCCATCATGAGTTCCTTGTTCATCGGCATACAGCGCACGCCGTTGACCGTCTTATAGCGTTCTATCAGACTGTCAGCACCGGTCTGAGCCAGCCCCATCTGACAAAAAAACAGCAGAATAAAGAACAAAATGATACGGCCGCTCTTTCTCCATGACACAACGGAGAGATTCTTAAACATTTGGATATGTGACATAAAACTTTTCTTCATTTCTGTGTATGCAATGCTCACGTCTTTCAGGAATCAAGACTTTAAGCCCCTCCCACCGGGAAGCGGGAGGGGCGAGAGATTAATATTCATCTATCTTCAACCGCTTACGGTAACGGTCGAGTTCCTTTTGCAGTTGCTTCGTAACCTTCTCGTAGCCGGGCTGTCCATAGACATTATGCATTTCCTGCGGATCAGCCTGGAGGTCGTAGAGCTCATTATAGTTGACGGCAGTCTGGTCGCGGTCATTGATATAGCCACTCTTCACCATGTCGACAAAGCTCTCATACTCCATGGTTCCGGGCATGCGCTGGTAGCGGTTCTCCTGCTGTGCCTTCGTGCCGCCCTCACCATAGAAGTGGATGAGCTTATAGCGGTCGGTGCGCACGCCGTCCTGCTTGTGCACCATGTGCCATGTGGGGTAGTCGTAGTAGTGATAATAAATACTCTTACGCCAGTTCTTCGCCTCGCCAGTCTTGAAAAGCGGCTGCAAAGAGCGCCCGCTCATCTCCTTAGGCTGCTTGGCCTTAGCCAAATCAAGGAAAGTGGGGGCATAGTCGATGTTCTGCACCATGGCGTTGGACACGGTGCCCGGCGTGATGTGGCCCTTATACATCATCACAAGCGGCGTGCGCAGACTTTCCTCATACATGAAGCGCTTGTCAAACCAGCCGTGCTCACCCATGTAGAAGCCTTGGTCGCTGGTGTAAATCACGATGGTGTTGTCGAGCAAGCCGTTCTTCTCCAAATAGTCGAGCAATTCGCCGACGCTCTCGTCGACGCTGTGGATGACGGCGAGATAGTCGCGCAGATAAGCCTGATATTTCCATTCGGCAAGGTCGTTGCCCTGCAAACCTGCCTTGACAAACGCCTTGTTGCGGGGCTCATAATAGTCAGCAAGCACCTGCTTCTGCGCATCCGTGAAGCGACCCGACTCGTAGACGAGCGTGTTGACATCTGCTGCGGTGTCGGCACGGTCGCTGACTTTCAAGTCAAGGTTGAGTTCCATGTCCTTGATGATGTTCATCTTCTGCTGATGAGCAGCAGGGCCACGGCCATTGTAGTCCTCGTAAAAAGTAGAGGGGACGGGGAACTCGACATTATCGTACATGCCCAAATGCTGCGGTGCAGGAATCCAAGAACGGTGCGGAGCCTTGTGGTCGACCATCAGCATGAACGGTTTCGACTTGTCGCGGTGGTCAAGGAATTCGATGGCGTGTTGTGTAATCAACTCAGTGGCATAACCTTCCTCACGCACATACTTGCCATTGGTGTCTTTCGACTTGAACTCAGGATTGTAATAAGTGCCTTGTCCGGAAAGGATGTCATAGTAGTCGAATCCCTTCGGCTCGCACTCCATGTGCCACTTTCCGATCATGCCAGTCTCATAGCCGGCTTTTTGCATCAGCTCGGACACAAAGGTCTTGGTGGTGTCAATGCCTTCACAGAGTTGTCGCTGACCATTCTGATGGCTGTAGAGCCCCGTGATGGTGCAGGCACGGCTTGGTGCGGAAAGAGAATTTTCCACGAAAGCCTCATCGAAGCGTATGCCTTCACGGGCTATGCGGTCGATATTGGGGGTAGGAGCCAGTTTGGAAATGGCATTACCATAGGCGGAAATAGCCTGAAAGGCATGGTCATCACTCATGATGTAAAGGATGTTGGGACGCTGGTCCTGAGCCACAGCGCGTGCGGCGACAATCGACAAAGCGGCCAAAGGCAGCATGCGGAGGCTGCCGGAAAAGGTTGTTGTCATAGATATGAATGGTTTCATTTGTTATGTTTATTATATGAAAACGTTGGAAAGGGCCATTTTGTTGTGTTGGAAGTCAAAAAACGATGTATGGCTCCAATTGGCTGATAACATTTGGAGGAAATGTCTTGAGGCCCCGCAGATCGGACAGGCTGTGAATGGGCCCGTGCAGCCGACGGTAATCAACAATATCACGGGCTTGATAGAAATCAATGTAGGGATGTACCTTGAGCTGTGAGAGCGTCGCCTTATTGATGTTGATTTTGCGGATGCCGGTGGTGGAGACCGTGAAAAAGGACATCGCGGAGACAGGGAAGCCATCAATCTCGCGGAGCTGTTCCACGGACGCGAATCCGCCAAGCCGCTCCCGATAGCGCACGATCTGGCGGGCATAATAGCTACCGATACCAGGCACCGTCTTGAGCTGAGTGGTATCAGCACTGTTGAGTGCCACATGCTCGCCGTCACGAATCTTGGGTTGATAGTCGTAACGACGAGGACGTTCTTCAACTGGGCTTACGGGGAAGGACTGGGAATCATCGTCCACAGAATGTCGACGATAGAGTTCGGCGGCCGGACGATAGTCGTCGGAAATGCGGATGTAAGGAAGCAACTGCTTGTACTGCTTCTGTGTCAGTCCGTAGAGCCGTGCAAAATCTTGCGGCTCACGGAAGACTCCACCCTTGGCACGATAACGATAGATGGCGCGCACCTGCCACGGCTGCAGCCCGAGACGCAACAACGCCGTGCTATCGGCGGTGTTGGGGTCGAAAGTGAATAACTCCACTGGCTGGTTCTCTACCCGATAATAAGCATGGGAACGGGGACTGTCAACCGCTACGCTGTCACGCTGCAAGGCAGTCCGCGCCGTATGGGTATCACCGCCAAGCAGACAGACCATCAAGGCCACTGCCGAGCCTACGCCCAACAGGACGCAGAGTACGATGCGATCAGACTTATTGAAATAGAAAAAATCTCTAAACAGTTTCATAAAACTCAAACCACTCCAAGCTGATGCAAAAAGATAGCTGCAATGCAAACAGGGCAAACAAAGCGGACAAGGAACAGCCACAAGGGATAGAATGTGGGCTTCACTGTGCCCCAATTGGTGAACTCATCTTTCACAATCTGGCGCGGTACCACCCATCCGATGAAAACGCAAGTGGCAAAAGCACCAAACGGAAGAAGGATATCGGAGGTGAGGAAGTCGCAGAAATCCAAGAAATTAAGGCCAAACACCCGAATATGAACAGCACCCTGAGACAAAGAGCACAGTACACCAATGACTATGCAGACGCAGGTCTCAACCCATGCGCCGCGCCGCCGCGTGGTGTGCAGTTCCTCATAAAAGAACGCTGTACCTATCTCATGCATGGAGATTGTGGATGTCAACGCAGCCAAGACGAGCAAAGCATAGAAGAGAATGGAGATGACATAGCCCACAGCCGGCATGGATGCAAACGCCTGCTGGAAGACATTGGGCAACGTGATGAATATCAAAGAGGGACCTGCATCGGGCGTAATGCCGACCGAAAAGGCCGCGGGGAAAATCATCAAGCCTGCCAAAATGGCTATCAGCGTGTCGAGCCCCGTTATCTGGCAGGCCGAGCCCAACAGATGTGTCTGACGGCTGAAATAGCTGGCATAGGTGCAGAGACAAGCTGTTCCTAACGACAAGGAGAAGAAAGCCTGACCAAGGGCATCCAAAAAGACGCCCTTACTGAGCTTAGAAAAATCAGGATTGAACAAGAAGTCAACACCCTTCATGGCACCGTCGAGCGAACAGGATGCCACGACAATGATGACCAACAATATAAATAAGGTAGGCATGAGGACATTGGCCACCTTTTCTATCCCCTTTCTGATGCCGCGAATAACGACTGTATGGGTGAGAAGGATGAAGATGAGCGTCCAAAACAAGGGAAGCCAGACTGACGTAGAAAACTGTACAAAATAGTTTTTTACAAAAGCAGCATCACCATGAAGTTGCCCGAGAATGGAGGCGAACAAATATTGAAGGCACCATCCGGCAATGACAGCATAGAAGCCCAAGATGACCGCCGACGTGAAGACGCCCGACACGCCGACCAGACGCCATGCCTTGACAGTCGACATCGACTGATAAGCCCGCACGGCATTGGACGCACCGTGGCGACCAACGATAAACTCGGCCACCATACCCGGTATGCCAAGCAACAGCACGCAGCAGATGTAGACCACAATAAAGGCCGCACCGCCGTTCTCCCCCGTCATGTAAGGGAATCGCCAGATATTTCCCAAGCCAACGGCAGAGCCCGCCGTGGCAAGAATCACTCCTATCTTCGTTCCAAATTTACCACGTTCATTCATTCTTGTTTATTGACTTTTAAAAGTTACCTTTCTTGAAAGAAACCGATTCTACAGCCACATCGCCAGGCTCTACAAAACACCAAACTGATGCAGAAAGATGGCCGCAATGCACAACGGACAGACATAACGGATCAGGAAAAGGAATGCGACAAAGAAGCACTGAAACACTGTCCCCCAGTTGGTAAACTCATCACGCACAACCTTTCTGGGCACATACCAACCCAAGAAAAGGCAGGTAAGGAATCCGCCTAACGGCAAGAGAATCTGTCCAGTGACGAAATCGAACAAGTCAAACAAAGACTTACCTCCTACTTCCAAATAGTTCATATCGCCCAATGACAAAGAGCAAAACGCACCGATGACGCATGTCGAAACGGTCACGATGACCGCTCCCTTCTTGCGCGTGATGTGCAGTTCCTCGTAGAAGAACGCCGTAGACACCTCGTGCAACGACATGAGCGATGTCAAGGCCGCCAATGACAGCAGCGCATAGAAGAGCAAAGAAACGACTGCACCCACCCATGGCATGCTGACGAAGGCCTCATTGAAGACATTGGGCAGCGTAATGAAGATGAGCGACGGTCCGCTGTCAGGATTGACGCCCACGGAAAACGCAGCTGGGAAGATCATCAGTCCGGCCAGAATGGCAACCAGCGTATCGACCACAGACACTTGAACGGCAGAAGAGAGCAGCTTGGTCTGGCGGCTGTAATAGCTCGCATAAGTGCAAATGCAGCCCATTGCAATGCTCAACGAATAGAACGACTGTCCCAAAGCGCCCAAAAAGACTCTGCTGTTGACCTTAGAAAAGTCTGGCTTGAACAAAAATTCTATACCTTTTTCCGCATTCGGCAACATACACGATGCCACTACGATGATGAGCAACAGCAGGAACAAGGTGGGCATCAGTAACTTGGAAGCTTTCTCTATGCCGCCTCTTACTCCATGAATGATGACATAATGAGTGGTGCAGAGCATCACGATCGTCCAAAGCACCGGCTTGACGGGATCAGAAGCGAATGTTTCGAAATAGGATTTCACGTAAGCCGTGTCACCGCTGAGTTGCCCCACCACACTGGCGTAGACATACTGAAGGCACCAACCCGCCACGACAGCATAATAGCCCGTAATGAGAAAGCCCGTCAGAACGCCCAAAAAGCCGACATATTTCCATGCTGTACCATGCGACAAGCGCTCATAGGCACGATAGGTGTTGGCTGCACCATGACGACCGATGATGAATTCGGACACCATGCAGGGTATGCCGAGCAATAATATGCACCCGATATAGATCAAAATGAAAGCCGCACCACCGTTTTCGCCCACCATATAGGGAAAGCGCCATACGTTGCCGAGGCCCACAGCCCCACCTGCGGTGGCCAGTATCATGCCCAGCTTACTTCCGAAATTAACTCTCTCTTCCGACATAATCTATCTTTTTGTTACGATTCCGATTGCAAAATTACAAAAATTTATGTACTTTTGCATCGAAATCATCAGCAAACATGAATAGATTACGCCAAACAGTCAGCAGTTATCCATTTTCCTTAGCCGTCATAATCATCATTTGGGTGCTATGCCTCATCCCTATTCCGGAAACACCGCTCAACCAAATCAGCCTCATCGACAAATGGACTCACTTCGTCATGTACGGTGGTTTGTGCACAGTGGTATGGGCCGAATATACCTTACGTCACCCCCAGCCATCCAAACGGAACCGTTTCCTGTGGACATTCGTCATGCCGTGGGCCATGGGCGGCCTTGTAGAGCTCGCACAAGCTTATTGCACGGGCGGCCGAAGAAGTGGCGACATAGTCGATTTCATCGCTGACGGCATTGGTGTAGTAATCGGTCAACTCACCGGTATGCTGGCGGCACGAGCTCTTTCCAGTTGGAGAAAGGATTAACAAGCAAGTTGGAATTACGGAAATGAGGGTCACCGGTAACCTCGGGCCCCAGAAAGTCAGGCTTCTCATACGCCTCATCTTCGTTCTCCAGCTCAATCTCAGCAACGACGAGCCCGGCATTGTCACCGAAGAATTCGTCCACTTCGACCGTATGGCCGCCATCCCTGACGAGCCAGCGCCGCTTGTCTACGACTCCACCTACACACAACTGCATGAGATGGCGCGCTTCATCGAGCGATATTTCCTTCTCAAACTCATATCGGCTCAGCCCGCCATTGCGGCTGTGTGACTTAATGGTGAGGAAGCCTTTTTCGTCGCGAATACGCACACGCACCGTCGCTCCCTTGGCCGGGATATACCCCTGCTGGATATGACTGCTGGCAAAAGCTACACGCTTGTAGGCGTCGCCGCGTTTGACCAGAAACTTACGCTCTATCTCCAGACCACTCATTACTACATGATGCTGAAGGTCCAAACCATGAAGAGGATAGCCAACAGAATCAGAGCGACAAAAATCCACTTGATGATTTTCCCTGCTTTCTTGTCATTCTGAGCCTGGCGCTGTGCCTTGCTCAACTTTTTCGTTTGTTCAGTCATAATGGTTTTCTTTTATAGGTTTCTTATCTTTGTTTCTTTCCAACTGTCTTCAGACTATCTTCATTTGTCCTCATCCTCGGGCGAGAACTCCATCAGATAAGCCTTGATAAAGCTGTCTATCTTGCCGTCCATGACCCCGTCGACATCAGAGGTCTGATAATTGGTGCGATGATCCTTGACTCGCCGGTCATCGAAGACATAGCTGCGAATCTGGCTGCCCCACTCTATCTTCTTCTTGCCGGCCTCAATCTTGGCCTGCTCCTCCATGCGTTTCTTCATGGCACGGTCGTAGAGCTGACTTTTCAGCAACTGCATGGCCTTCTCACGGTTCTTGGGTTGGTCTCGCGTCTCGGTGTTCTCGATGAGAATCTCCTCATGTTCGCCAGTATCAGGGTCTTCATACTGATAACGCAGACGAACTCCCGACTCCACCTTGTTGACGTTTTGGCCACCGGCACCGCTGGAACGGAACGTATCCCAACTGACCGTGGCCGGATCAACATAAATCTCAATGGTATCATCGACAAGCGGTGAGACGAAGACACTGGCAAAACTCGTCATGCGTTTGCCTTGTGCATTATAGGGACTGACACGCACCAACCGATGCACGCCGTTCTCACTCTTGAGGAATCCATAGGCATATTCGCCTCCCTCTATCTTCATCGTCACGCTCTTGATGCCGGCTTCGTCGCCAGGCTGTATGTCTGAGATGGTCACCTTATAGCCATGGGCGTCGCACCAACGCTGGTACATGCGCATAAGCATCTGTGCCCAGTCCTGACTCTCGGTACCGCCGGCACCCGAATTGATTTTCATCACTGCCTCCATCGGGTCTTCCTTCTGACGCAGCATATTCCTAAGTTCCAGTTCCTCGACGGCCTTCAGCGTCTTCGCATAGCCGGCATCGACCTCGCTCTCGTCCACAACGCCTTCCTTGCAGTAGTCGAAAGCAAGTTGCAACTCTTCGCTGTCAGCCTTCACCTGCTTATATCCGGTGAGCCATTTCTCGATGCCTTTCACCTTCTTCATCTGCGCCTCAGCGCGCTTGGGGTCGTCCCAGAAGTCGGGAGCCTGCGTGCGCAGTTGCTCCTCTTCAAACTCTATCTGCTTCTGATCTATCTTCAAATAATGATGGAGCTTGTCCACCCGATCCAATATATCCTTCAGTTGGTCTGCTGTAATCAT